>JBBASA010000005.1:0-113173 GCA_040399515.1 Cyanobium sp.
CCTTCTGGAAATCCTCCAGGGCGTTGAAGGTGCGGATGAAGGTGCTCTTGCCCGATCCGGATGGGCCCATGATCACCACCACCTCCCCCCGCCGCACCTCCAGGTCGCAGCCCCGAAGGGCATGGAAACCGTTGGGATACCACTTCTCCACGTTCCGTGCCTCGATCATCACGGAGCTGGTGGTGGAAACAGGGGAGGTCATGGGGTCGGTGGGGTGATCAACGGCTGGGAATGGTCTGGGGATCGAGGCGGCGTTCCAGGGCACGGCTGCCCAGCCCAAGGGCTGCGCAACAACACCAGAACAGAACGGCCAGGGTGAGGTACACCTCGGCGTTCTTGCCCAAAAATTCAGGATTGGCCATCACGGTGCGGGCCACGCCGAGCAGTTCAAGCAGGCCAATGAGAGAAAGGAGGGTGGTGTCCTGGAAGAGGGAGATGAATTGCCCCACCATGGCTGGAAGGGCCACACGAAGGGCCTGGGGCAGCACCACCTGTTGCAGGGCCTGGGGATAGGACAGACCCAGGGAGCGGGCCGCCTCCACCTGACCGTTGGGCACGGCAGCGAGGCCGGAACGCACAGCCTCCGCTAGGTAGGCCGCCGCAAAGAAGGTGAGCACCCAGGCGGCCCGCCAGATGCGCTCGGGGGCCAGGCCTCCGGGGAGCAGGAATCCGAGGATGTTCTGCCCCAGAAAAAGCAAGGTGATCAGGGGAGCTCCGCGGATGAATTCGATGTAGATCACGGAAGCCCAGCGCAGCAAGGGGAGCTCACTGCGCCGCCCGAGGGCCAGCAGCACCCCCAGGGGAAAGCACAGGAGGATGGCGAAACTGGCTGCCAGCAGGGTGAGCAGCAAGCCTCCCCATTCGGAAGGAGGCACCGGGGCCAGGCCCAGGCCACCGCTGATCAGAACCATGCCGATCAGGTAGATGGCCGGCCACATCAGGGGCACCAGGCGCAGAACCTTCGCCGGCAGCTGTCGGCCGTGGCGCCCCGTCAGCCAACGCAGACCAAACAGCAGGCCCGCCAGTGCCCACCAGCGGACCTGAATTCCCAGGTGGAGCCTGAGGGCGAAGGGAAGCCAGAGGGCCAGGGCGGCCAGGACAGCGGCCGCCAGACGGTCGTTGCGGGGCCAGAGCACCCCTTCCCGATCGGAGCGGGGATGGGATCGCAACAGGCCCCAGCTCAGGCCTGCGGCCCCCACCAGCAGGGTGGTGAGGAGCCAAATTCTCCATTGCTGGTCGACCGGGTAGCGACCCACGGCAAACAGGGTGCTGTTGGCCTGGATCACGGCCCATTCAGCCTGGCGGAAGGCCCAGCGCAAGAAGCCCCCCAGTGCCAGGGCGATCACGCTGAGGAGAGTCACGCTGAGGAGGCCATCCCCTGGCGTGGCAAAGAGTTCGTGACGAAGCCTGCGCAACAAGGGTTTCATCTCAGCGCTCCCGGATCTGCACGAGCCGATTGAGGCCGTTCATCAAGGCGGAGATCAACAGATCCAGCCCCAGATAGGCCGCCAGCAGGATGAGGTAAACCTCCACGGCCCGCCCCGTCTGGTTCAAGGTGGTTTCGGCCACCGAGTAGAGATCGCTGAAGCCCACCGCCACGGCCAGGGAGGAATTCTTGGCCAGGGAGATGTACTGGGTGTTCAGGCCTGGCACGATCACCCTGAGGGCCTGGGGCAGCACCACCTGGCGCAGGGTGGTGAACCAACTCAGCCCCAGGGACGAAGCCGCCTCCCACTGGCCCTTCGGCACCGATGCGATCCCCCCCCGCACCACTTCAGCGATGAAAGCCCCCGAATAGATGATCAGCCCCGTGAGCAAGGCGGCGAATTCCACACTCAATCGCAGGGGGGCCTGCCAGACCCCATTCACCAACTGGGGCATCTGCCAACGCAGCCCCTCCCCCAGGCCTGCCAGATAGAGGCCCGACTTGGCCAGCACCACCCCGGGAAGCTGGAGGGCTGCGGCGCCGTTGGGGAGGGCCAGGAACACCACGAAATACCAGAACACCAGTTGCAACAACAGGGGGATGTTGCGAACCACCTCCACATACGCCCTGGCCAAACCCCGCAGCAGGCCGTTGCTGCTGAAGGCCGCCATCCCCGCCAGGGTGCCCAGGAGGGTGGCTCCCACCAGGCCGCAGACCACGGCCCGGAGGGTGTTGGCGAGCCCTGCCAGCAATCCCCTCCAATAAGGCATGCCTGCATCGAAGGGAACGATGGTTTCAGCGAGGTCGAAACCGGCGGGTTGAGACAGCCAACGCCAGGTGAGCAGCAGACCCGCCGCCGTGAGATTGCGAATCAGATTGCCCAGGAGGAAGGCAATCAGCAGGAGCACCACCAATCCCACGGCAGCCTGCACCAACCAGGGCACTACGCGCCGATCGCGCCACCAGGGAGGGGCCGTCTCGGGGACGGGGGGGGGGGGCGTGAGGACCATCAGAGATCAGCGGAAGGGGGGGGAGTAGATCAGCCCCCCCTCTTTCCACTGTTTGTTGACACCGCGATCCAATTTCAGGGGCGATTGGAGTCCGACGTTGCGGTCAAACACTTCCCCGTAGTTGCCCACAGCGGCAATCACC
This sequence comes from Cyanobium sp., assembly GCA_040399515.1. Classification (GTDB taxonomy): domain Bacteria; phylum Cyanobacteriota; class Cyanobacteriia; order PCC-6307; family Cyanobiaceae; genus Cyanobium. The sequence goes on from JBBASA010000005.1 coordinate 2,579, forward strand.
TTGGGCACAAAATCAGCCGGCAAGCCCAGCTGCTTGCCGAAGTCGCCTTCGACCCCAAGGAAGCGACGCAGATCCGCCAGCTTGGGATTGGCTTTGGCCTCAGCCACCTTGGCAGCCACGTTGGCCTGGGTGATGCCCAATTCTTCAGCCTGGAAGAGGGTGTTCACGGTCCAGCGCACCACATCCGCCCAGAGGGGATCGGCGTTGACCGTGGCTGGGGTGAGGGGCTCCTTGCTCATCACATCGGGCAGAAGCACATGCTCATCAGGATTGGGGAAGCTCGTGCGCTTGGCCGCCAGCTGGGACCGGTCGCTCGTAACGGCGACGCAACGTCCCCCCAGATAGGCGGCGTAGGTCTGGTCGCCGGTCTGGAATTTCAGCGGGGTGTAAGGCACGTTCAGCTCCCGCATGCGATCCGCCAGGTTGAGCTCGGTGGTGGTGCCGCTCTCCACACAGATGGGTTTGCCGGAAAGGGACTTGAGCGTGGTGATGCCACTGCTCTTGGGGGCCATCACTCCCTGGCCGTCGTAGAAGGTGGTGGGTCCGAAACTCAGGGCGTTGCCGCCAGCCGCATCCCGGCTCAGGGTCATGGTGGTGTTACGAGACAGCAGATCCACCTCGCCGCTCGCCAGGGCAGCGAAGCGTTCGCTGGAGTTGAGATCCCGGTATTCCACCTTCTTGGGATCGGCGAAAACGGCTGCTGCCACAGCCTTGCACACGTCCACGTCCAGGCCCGTGTAGGTGCCATCAGGCCCCACGAAACTGAAACCTGGCAACTTGCCATCCACCCCGCAGATCAGCTTTCCCCGGCCCTGAATGGCGGAGAGCTTGGCGCTTTGTACGCCCGATCCCCCCTCCGGTGCACAGCCCACCAAAAGGCCGGCCAGCAGCAGGGGGATCGAGAGGCTGGGAGCCAGATGGCGCATGTCAGGCGTAAGAAGTCGGCCGATTTTCACATGCTCCCTCGGTTCCAACCGTTCAGGGCAACCGCTGTGGGTGCTGGACCCCAGTGACTTGCCCAGGCCCTCTGCAGGGGGTCAGCCCGGCAAGATCACCCGATTGATGACGTGTACCACCCCGTTGTCGCATTTCACATCGGCGGTGACAACGGTGGCATTTTTCACCTCAAAGGGATCACCCCGGCGGATGGCCACCGGTGCACCCTCCAGGCTGGTCCACTCCAGCTGATCCACTAACTCCGAGCGACGGTGGGCACCCGCCAGCACGTGATATTTGAGGATGCGCGCCAGCTGGGGTGGGTTGTCCACCAGGGTTTGCACCGTGCCTGGTGGAAGGGCGGCGAAGGCCTCATCCACAGGCGCAAACACGGTGAAGGGGCCAGGACTTTCGAGGGCAGAGGTGAGGCCAGCCACCTCGACGGCTGTGAGCAGGGTGGAAAAACAGCCGGCCGCTTTGGCCGTTTCAATGATGTTGGCCATCAGCGGTAGTCCTGGGATTGAATGGCTCCGAGCCGGGCTTCCGGCCGCAGGAAGCGATCCATTTGGGCTTCGAAGAAGCGCCGATTCGCCATGAGGTGCTCAGGATCGGGATCATCCAGCGGGTAGAGGAGGGCACAGCGCAGGGCCTGGATCACCGCTGAGGTGACGTTGTACATGGAGCGCTGGAACGTAATGCCCAGCTGGATCAGCTGGTCTTCCTCGCCGCGCCGATGCAGTTTGTACATCTCCTCGAGATAGGGCGGGAGGAAATGGAGCATGTCCTGCATCAGCAGGGTGGGAGGGATTCCGGCCGAGCCCACGGGATACACATCGGCGTAGAGGATGCCGTAGTGGAAATCGGCCTGATTAGCTGGCACCTGATTGGCCTGAGCGTTGTAGCTCTTGGTGCCCCGGAAGGGGGCCGTGCGGTAGAACACCGCCTCCACATAGGGCAGGGCCGCCTCATAAAGCCACGTGAAACCCTCGGATTTGGGGATCACCTCGATGCATTCCTCTCCCACGTAAACATGGTGGTAAATCGGGCGGCCTGCCACGGCGAAAATGCCATTCACCAGAAAATCCATGGCATCAGGCACGCCCTTGAAGCCCCCTTCATCGTAGATGTCGCTCATCTCAAAGAAGACCGGGGCCATCACTTCCCAGAAAAGCCCGAGGTTGGCGTAGTAGCTCATCTGCTTCACCTGTTCCATGAACATCTCAGGGAACAGGGCATACAACCCGAGCATGGCGGGGTTGCCGCGGAAATAGGCCTTGATCGCCCGATCCGCATTAGCCCGGTAGGCCTCGGTCTCGAGATAGTCGTAAAAACGTCCGCCCATGCCCTGGTGCCAGAGCATGGCCTGCATGCAGGCTTCGGCGAATTCCATATTGATGCGATCGTGCCAGAGGTGATGCAACACCTTGGGCATGTTTCCGGTTTCCCCCTTGGCCATGAATTCCAATAGCTCGGGGTGAGCCTTCTCCCCCCCACGCCAGATGCGCAACTGGGATTGATCACCGGCGTAAGAGTTAGGGCGATCGAGATACTCCTGGCTCGGGAAATACTTAAAGGCCGGCAATGGGTTGAGAAACACCTTCTCGGCGATGTAAAGCAGATCGCGCCAGTAGAAATCCATCGGCACGGCATAGGCCTTGTAGATGCCGATGATCTGCTGGAGATTCTCCGGGGTGTCGGGCAGCATGGAACCGCCGGCTTCCAACCGATGGATCACTTCAGCCCAGGGGTGCTGGGAAGGGGGAATGAGGGGCGCCTGGCGGACATCCTCCACCGTGGCTGTAGGGGGGGTCATGAGGGCAACAGCTGAGGAGCGGAGGCAATGGCCGCGCTCTGGTGGGTCGCCGAGGCCATCTGGGTGGGGAAGGAGGAGGACCGCAGGGCCAGGGAGGCTGTGGCGTCTTCACTCCAACCGGTGATGGCCTGGGGCCAGATCCCGCAGAGCACGATCAGCAGGGTGAGCACGAGGGCCGGAGCCCGCTCCGGCCAGCGGGTGGACGACCAGTTGGCCTTGGCGTTATCGAGGCGGCCGAAGCCGACCCGATTGAAGAGCCTGACGGCGTACACCGCTGTGAAGCCCGAGGCGATCAGGCAGATCAGGGTGGCCCTCGGGAAGGCCACCCAGCTGCCCTCAAACACAATCAGCTCTGCCGGGAAGCCCACCAGCCCAGGAATGCCGGCGGCGGCCATCAGGGCCAGCAGCAGCATGCCCATGGTGAAGGGCAGTCCACGCAAGGGGTTGAGCAGACCGGAGAGTTCGGGGATGGAGCTGGTACCGGTCTTGCGCTCGATCAGCCCGACGCAGGCAAAGAGCAGGGCGACGATCATCCCGTGGGCCAAGATCTGGGCCACGGCCCCCTGCAGGCTCAAGGGGGTAGCGGCCGCCACCGCCAGCACGAGCAATCCCATGTGCCCCAGAGAGCTGTAGGCCATCAGCCGACGGATATCGGTCTGGGCAATGGCGTTGAGAGCCCCGTAGACGGCGCTAACGGCTCCGGCGGCCGCGATCCAGGGGGACCAGGCGGCCCAGATGTCGGGCAGGAACCCCACCCCGAAGCGAAGGAGTCCATAGGCCCCAAGCTTGGACACCGCCCCGCCCAGCAGCATGACCGCGGGGATGGGAGCTTGTGCATAGGTGAAGGGCTGCCAACCATGGAGCGGAACGACGGGCAACTTGAGCCCAAAGCCCAAGAGCAGCAGGGCGAGGATCCAGGCCTGGGCTGAGGGGGTGAGGGAGGCGTGGGCCAGATCCTCAAAGGCGAAGCTCACCCCGTTGGCATTGAACCAACCCAGGGCCAGCACACCGGCCAGCAGGCTCAACCCGGACACGGATCCATAGACCAGATAACGGATCGCAGCGCCGGCCCTGCGGGGACCACCCCAAATGGCCACCAGCAGGGTGGCTGGAATCAGCACCACTTCAAAGGCCAGCACGAACAGGAGGGCATTACGGGCGAGAAACGCTCCCACCACACCCACGTTCGTGGCCAGAAGCAGGGAATAAAAAAGGCGCGGCCTGGATTGGTCCTCCGGTGCCGAGAGGATGGCCAGAGTGCTCAGCAGGGACGTCAGCACCACCAATGGCAGGGAAAGCCCATCTAGCCCCAGATCCAGGGCCAGTTTGAGCTTGGGCAGCCAGGCCAGATGGAGATCGGCGGGAGGCAGGCGCCAGCAGGCCAAGGCCACAACCAGCTGGGCTCCACAAGCCAGGGCGGCCAAGGTACGAAGCCGTACGGAGTTGTCTCCCGAGAGCACCGGGAGGATCAACGTGGCGGCCATGGGGAGCGCCAACAGCAGCAGCAAGAGAGAAGAAGGCATCAGCGGAGCGGGCGGAGGAGCTCGGTAGACGCGGGATTAGCAAACAACCAGGCGGCCATCAGCAGAATCCCAAGCAGCAGGGTGAGGGCATAGGCCTGAGATCTGCCGGACGTGGTGAGACTGAGCCTCCTTGCCCCTTGGAGCGCCACCTCACCCGTGGTGCCACTGAAACCATCCACGATCTGCTGATCCGACCAGGCACTGAGCTTGGCCAGGGCTACCACCAGTCCGACGATGGTGCGGTGATAGAAGCGCTCGGTCTGCATATCGTGTGCCAGCCAGTCCTGGAGGCCACCCAGGGTGGAAGGCAGGTGGGCCAGGGGATGGGGCCGCAGGTAGAAAAGGGCCGAGAGGCCACCCCCCACAACGGTGCTGGCGATCAGGGGCCAGGCCATCGGGCCCCAACCCGCGAGAGGGGTAAGGGGGTAAACACCGTTGCGCACGAGGAGCTGGGGAAGGTGAAGCACCATCCCCATCAGAACCAGCGTGGGCAGCACCAGCAACCAAAGAGCTTCCGGCGAGCGGGTGGTGAAAGGGGTGGGTTGCCCCCCCCAGATCAGGCCGAACACCCTGATCAATCCAGCGCTGACAAGGGCGTTGGTGATCAGCACAATGCCTCCCAGGAGCATGGGGTGGGTGCTGCCGGAGGCCACAGCCAGAAGCTCTCGCAGGGCAGCAAATCCAGCAAATGGCGGCAGGGCGATGAGTCCGGCGGCTCCGGTGAGGAAAGCCACCCCCATCAGGGGGCGCTTCTTCCAGAGCCCGCCCAGCTGGGTCAGGTCCTGGGTGACATTGGTGAACACGATGGCTCCAACGGCCATGAGCATTAGGGCCATTGGCAGGGGGTAAACGAGCATCAGATGGTCGGCCACGTTGATGCCACCCAGGCCCACGGCCATGAAGAGCAAGCCCATCCAGCTGGTGACCAGGAAGGAGAGCGCCCGCTTCACATCAATCTGGGCCAGGGCGATGAGGGAGCCCACCAGGGCACTGGTGCCACCCACCACCACCAGCACGGTCTGTACGAGTGGGCTCAGGGAAATCATGGGCTCCAGCCGGAGCAACACCCAGATTCCACCCACAACAACCACAGAGTTTCGCAGCACGGTGGAGGGTAGGGGGCTCTCCATGGCCTCATCAAGCCAAAGGTGGAGAGGAATCTGGGCGCATTTGCCCATCGGGCCGGCGATCAGAGCCAACAGGATCAAGGTGAGGCTCGGACTGAGGGGGATGTGATTGTTAGCCATGTCGGCTGCCCACCCCTGAAGCCGGTGGAAATTCCAGGTGCCCGTGATGGGGAGGAGGGCAATCACGCCAGCGAGAAGGATGAGGTCGCCAATCCTCTTGGTGAGAAAGGCGTCGCGGGCGCCCTTCACCACCAATGGCTGGTTGTACCAGGTGCCCACGATCAGATAGGTGCCCAGGGTGAGGAGCTCCAAGATCACATAGCTGAAGAACAGCGAATCCGTGAGTACCAAGGCACAGAGACCCGCTTCAAAAAAGCTCAAGGAGCCAAAAAACCGCGGCCAGCCCCAGTCCATCTCCAAGTAGGCGATGGAATAGATCTGCACGAGCACATGCAATCCCGTGATCACCGTCATGGCGATCAGGGCAGGCTCGGTGATGAGGCCGTCGAAGCCGATGCGCAGGCCGGCGGTGTCTAGCCAAGTCCAACCGAAGGTGAGAGGCCGATAGATGGCCGAGGAGCCGGCGGTGGAATTGGAGTGAAGCGCCACCATGGCCACGGCGCTGTGAACGAAGGCCAGGGTTCCCATCAAAAGATTGATATAGCCACAGGGGCGAGGCCCCGTGCGGGAGATCAATCCAGGAGACCAGAGCAGGGACAGCAGGGAGGCCACCAAGGGATAGAGCGGCACCAACCAGGCGGTCTGGGCAAAGAGCAGGGTCATGGCGACGAGGGAGACCGGCCGCGAGGCACTGTTGGCGGGCAAGGCTAGGGGTGATTCGCCAGGGCTGGGCCAATCCTTTACAAGGAACTGCCTATGGCATCGAAAAGGTGCGTTTATGGCTCGCCATGAGCAAAGGAGTTGTTTCGCCGGTGTCAGAATTTTGTTTTGGCGTTTTGGCCATGGCCTGTCGTCGCTGCGGCTGCCGGATGCTCACCAAGGTGGGGCGTGCTGCACCCATGCTCATCTGCACCGACTGCGGCCTGCCGTTGGACCAGCGAGAGTCTGCCGACCTCAAACGGAAGCGCCTCTGGGGAGCTCTCACCCTGATGACCATGGCAAGCATGGGCGGCGTTCTGCTCCTGATGGTGTCCATGAATGAGTGGCGCACCGCAGGCCGACTCCAGATCACTTCGGAGGGAGAGCGGGCCAAGGCAGGGAGAGCAAATGAGGGTGGGGCCTATCTCCACCCAGGCGGATTGGTGAAGTACCGCTGATGTTCCAGAGCGGGCCGTGGGAGGCTCAACGGGATCGGGAACGGCGGCGGCGCAGCAGCAACAGAAGCCCCATTGCAAGGGCTGATACCAGAAGTACCCTCAGCAAGATTCCACTGATCGGCTCTACCCAGCGCAAGACGTTTCCATAGTTTTTCCCCAAGGCCTGGCCTGCCAGAGCCAGGATCACCACCAGGATGCTGCTTCCAGCCGTGGTCCAGGCCAGAAAAGGAGCCTGGGGCATGAGTTCCATCCCCGCAGGCACGGAGATGAAGGTGCGCACCCCAGGCACCAGCCTTCCCCAGAACACCACCGCGGCGCCATGGCGGTTGAACCAGCGTCGGCTCTGGCGAAGGCTTTCCGGCGTCACCCCAAGCCACCGTCCATGGCGGCCGATCAGGTGTTCCAGCCGCTCCTCATTGATCCAGCGGCCAATCCCGTACCAGAACCAAGCCCCCAGCACCGTCCCCAGCAGGCCGGAGAGGATGACGGGCCCAATCTGCAGCTGGCCCTTGTGGGCCAGGAAGCCGCCCAGGGGCATGATCAGTTCGGCAGGAATCGGCGGAAAGAGGTTCTCAAGAAACATGCAAACGGTGATCAACCCATAACCCAGGAGGGGATGGCGATCTGCCCCCTCCTGAATCAGCCGAGGAAGGGCTTCCACGAGGGTTTTGAGAGCGCTCAGCCCATCAGGCATCGGCCCGGGCACGGCGACGCCAGAGGCGCCACACCTTCTCCAGCTCCAGATAGAGGAAGAGCAACAGGCTGAAGCCGATGCAGATGCCCAGATCGTGGGCGGAAAGGGGAACGGTGCCAAAGAATTTGGCCAGGGCTGGTACGTAGAGCAGGGCCAGCTGGAGGGCTGTGGTAAGCACCACAGCCCAGATCAACCAGGGGTTGGAGAAGGGCGCAACCTGGATCAGAGGCCGATCGCTGCGGGCAGCCAGGGCATGGCCCATCTGGGACAGACAGAGGGTTGTGAACACCATGGTGCGCCATGGGCCGTTGGGGCCGTAGGTGCGATAGGCCCACACCATCAGGGCAATGGTGATGACGGCGAACACCACCCCGACCCGGAGGATATAGCTGCCGATACCCCGGGCAAAGATCGATTCGCCAGGCTCGGCAGGAGGACGTTGCATGATGTCCCTCTCCCCGGGTTCGAGGGCCAGGGCCAGGGCCGGCACCCCATCGGTTACCAGATTCATCCACAGAATCTGGAGAGGGGTCATGGGCACTCCGAACAGGCCTACCAGGGGGGCGGCGGCAATGGTGAGGAGTTCGCCCACATTGCTGCCCAGAATGTATTTGACGAAGCGGCGGATGTTCGCGTAAACCAATCGCCCTTCTTCCACCGCATTGACGATGGTGGCGAAGTTGTCGTCCAGGAGCACCATGTCGGCGGCTTCCTTGCTCACCTCCGTGCCGGTGATGCCCATGGCCACACCGATGTGGGCTTGCTTGAGGGCGGGGGCGTCATTCACCCCATCGCCTGTCATGGCCACCACCTGGCCGTTGGATTGCAGGGCCTTGACGATGCGGAGCTTCTGCTCAGGGGCCACCCTTGCGTAGACATTGCACTGGGCGACTACGTCCTTGAGGCGGGCCTCATCAAAGCTTTCCAGTTCCCTCCCCAGCACCACCTCGCTGTCGGGGGTGGCCAGGCCAATGCCCGTGCCGATGGCCTTGGCCGTGAGGGGATGATCGCCAGTGATCATGAGGGGACGGATGCCGGCGTCACGGCACCGGCTGACGGCCAGGGCCACCTCGGGCCGGGCGGGATCCAACTGGGCCATGAGCCCGATGAGCACCTGGTCTTGGAGCTCCAGTTCGGGGCTGGGGTGGTGGGGGGCGCAGGCGAACGCCAGCACGCGCAGGCCTTTGGCGGCTAGGTCTTTGGCCTGGTCCAACCACCAGCGCCGTTCATTGGCCTCCATTGGCACCACCCCGGAGCCATCGATCCACCGGTTACAGGTGGAGATGATCACCTCCGGAGCCCCCTTGCTGATCATCAGGGTGCGAGAGCCATCAGCGACCGTTCCAAGGGGTGCCTGAAGCTGGCCATCCTTGTCGTGCACCCAGACCGCCATGAGCTGGCGCTCGGAGCTAAAGGGAATCTCCGCCTCCCTGGGGTAATGGCTGCGTAGGGCGAAGCCGTCAATGCCAGCCTTAGCGGCCACCACCAGGAGAGCGCCTTCGGTGGGATCGCCCAGGATCTCGAAACGGCCGTCTTCCTCCTTGTTGAGTTCAGCATCGCTGCAGAGCACCCCCGCGTTCAGCAGAAGATCGCGAGATCCCTCACGCATGCCGGCGTGGCTGCCGGCCGGTGGGGTAATGGGATGGGCCGTGAAGGTGCCGGTGGGCTCGTAACCCTGGCCAGAAACGGTCACCGCTTCGGAGCCCACCCGCAGCTCCTGCACCACCTGGCGGTTCTGGGTGAGGGTGCCAGTTTTGTCGGAGCAGATCACGGTCACCGAGCCCAGGGCTTCCACAGCCGGCAGACGGCGAATCAGGGCGGCGCGCTTCACCATGCGTTGGGTGCCGATCGCCAGGGTGACGGTGATCACGGCGGGCAGCCCCTCCGGCACGATGGCCACGGCCATGGAAAGAGCCACTTCGAGCAGGTTGAGCAGGGGCTGGCCAAGAAGCCAGCCGCCCAGCACCACGAGGGCTACCAGGGCCAAGGCGGAGCCCACCAGCACGTTGGCCAGGCCATCAAGCCGCTCCTGCAGGGGGGTGGTCTCGCCGCCGGCGGTATTGATCAGTTCGGCGATCTGGCCCAGCTCCGTGCCCATGCCAGTGGAGGTGACCACGGCGGTTCCCCGGCCCCGGGCCACTTCCGTGCCCTGAAAGAGGCAGTTCAGGCGCTCCAGCACGGGGGTGGAGCTTTCCAACAGGAGAGATGCCTTCTTGTTCACCACCTCGGCTTCCCCAGTGAGGGCGGCTTCCCGCAATCCCAGCTCCACACTCTCCAGGAGGCGGGCATCGGCGGGGACCCGATCCCCGGCCTCCACCCGGATGAGATCGCCTGGCACGAGCTGTTCGCTGGGCAGGCGCTGCCACTCCTCGTCGCGGCGCACCATCACGAGAGGTTGGGCCATCTCCCGCAGGGCCAAGAGGGCTTTCTGGGCGCGGGATTCCTGCAGGTAACCAAGGAGGGCGTTGAGACCCACGATCAGCACAATGGCGATCGCATCTTTGGGAAATTTCTGTTCGACATAGGCCACCCCCGCCGACACGGCCGCTACGGCCAACAGCATGATCAGCATCACATTGCTGAGCTGATCCCAGAGGATGCGGAGGTTGCTGCGTCCAGCGGCCAGTTCCAGCCGGTTGAGGCCCCCATCGGCGAGGCGCTTAGCACTTTGGGCCGTGCTCAAACCCTGATCCGTTGCCTCGAGTTGTTGCAGGCAGTCCTGGGGGGTGAGGGCATGCCAGGACGGCCGGACGGGAGAGACGGACAAGGCATCGAAGCCAATTGGGCAGGAACTTAACGCCCTTTGCTCCCATTCGTCGGCTAAGGAGGCCTGAGGGCTGGCAGACCCTAGGTTTTGGGACTAGGTGGGTCGTTCGATGGCGCGCTTTCCCCCCAGCGCCCATCACGAGGAGCGCTACGGCAACGGAAACCGGGGTGGTGACGACGGTGGGCTTCTGTGAGACCCAGAACAAGAGGCACAAGCCTATTTCCCCATGGGCAAACCGTTCTTTAGGATGGATGCCTGCTCCCCGCGCCCATGAGCAACTTTCTCTCGGTGGCTGCCACCCTGCCTGGTCTGATCACTCTGGCGGTGTTTGCGGGGTCGATCCTGCTGTTCGTCACTGGCTGGCTGGCACCCGAAGTGGTGGGCCTCCTGGCGGCGGCCCTTCTGGTGACCTTCAGGGTTCTCAAGCCTGATGAAGCCGTCCAGGGCTTCGGTAGCCCAGCCCTGATCACCCTGATGGGCCTCTTTGCCGTATCGGCGGGCCTCTTTCGCAGCGGCGGGCTGGACCGGCTGCGGGCCCTGATTGGATCCGATGCGGTGCGCAGCCCCCAACGGATGATTGCGCTCCTGGTGGGTGTGGTGGCTCCGGTGTCGGGATTCATCCCCAACACCCCAATCGTGGCCACCCTTCTGCCCGTGCTCGAGGGGTGGTGCCATCGCCGGCGCATCGCCCCCTCCAAGGTGCTGCTGCCCCTGTCTTTCGCCACCGTGCTCGGCGGCACCATTTCCCTGCTCGGCACCTCCACCAACCTGCTGGCCAGCGATGTGAGCCGCCAACTGGGCTATGGCTCCCTCGACCTGTTCAGCTTCACCGCCATTGGCATCCCGGTGTGGCTGCTGGGAAGCCTTTACATGCTGTGGGCCAGCGATCGCCTGCTGCCGGATCGGGGCCTGGAGGGGGATGACCTGCTGAGCGGGCTGGCACGGGAGGGCTATCTCACGGAGGTGCTGATCCCCAAGGGCTCCGAGCTCATCGGCCAGACCCTGCATGCCAGCCGGCTGCAGCGCCGCTTCGATGTGGACGTGCTGGAGCTGCAACGGGGCAGTGAGATCTTCGGCGCCCCCCTGGCGGAGCGGGTGCTGCAGGGGGGCGATCGGCTGGTGCTCCGCTGCAACCGGGAAACCCTGCTGCGCCTCCAGCAGGAGCACACCGTGGTGCTCTCTCCAGCGGAGGAGCAGGAGGAGGCCATCCAGGAACTCTCCCGCCCAGAGATCACCACCCAGCGCATCGTGGAGGTGTTGCTGCCCAATGGCTCCTCCCTGGCGGGGGCAACCCCCCGCGACCTGCGCTTCCGCCAGCGCTACAACGCCACCCTGATGGCCGTGCGGCGGGGCAACCAGGTGTTGCGCGAGCGGCTGGGCAAGGTGGTGCTTCAGGCCGGTGATGTGCTTTTGCTGCAGGCGCCGGTGGATGCGATCCGGGGCATGCAGGCCAACAACGACCTGGTGTTGCTGGACGAACTGGAAAAGGATCTGCCGACCACCAACCGCAAAGGTTTGGCGCTGCTCATCGGAGCCCTGGTGATCCTGCTGCCCCTGTTCAAGGTACTGCCCCTGATGGCGGCCGTGCTGCTGGCGGTGGTGATCATGGTGGCCACCGGCTGCCTGCGGGCCGGGGAGCTGCAGCGCTCCATCCGCTGGGATGTGATCCTGCTGCTGGGGTCGCTCTCCTGTTTTTCCGTGGCGATACAGAAGACGGGGCTGGCCGAAGCCCTAGCGAAGGATCTCCTGCAGTCACTCCAGGGTTGGTCTGCCTATGGAGTGTTGCTGGTGGTGTTCGTGCTAGCCCAGCTCTTCACCGAAGCCCTCAGCAATGGCACCACCGTGGTGCTGCTCATGCCGATTGCCACCGAATTGGCCAAGGGCCTGAACCTGCCGCCCATGGCCTTCATCTTTGCCATCCTTTTTGCGGCCAGCCAAAGCTTCCTCACCCCGATCGGTTACCAGACCAACCTGATGGTGTTTGGCCCAGGCCGCTATCGCTTTCTCGACATGACCCGCTATGGGGCACCGCTGACCTTGATGTTGGCCGTCACGGTGCCCTGGCTGATCTGCCGCCACTTCGGGCTCTGACGGCGACGGCGTTGGGGGGCGGGGACGGGAACGGCGAACAACCTAGGTTTCGGGAGCCGCGCCCTCGAATCGCTGGCGGTGCCGGAGGGAATCGACGAGAGATAGGGCCAGAAACACCAGACCGATCAACCCGGTGACCCATTCAGGCAGGTGAAGGTGGTGTTCCTTCAGCCAGATCCCAACCAGCATCAGGGCCCCGAGGGCGCCGATGGCGTAGTGGGCCCCGTGCTCGAGAAAGATGAGCTGGTCGAGGGCTTTTTCTCGGGTGATCAAGAGGGTGAGGGAGCGGATGAAGAGGGCTCCAAGGCCCAGGCCGGTCATGATCAAGGCCAGATTGGAGGTGATGGCAAAGGCGCCGATGGTGCCATCCAGGCTGAAGGAGGCATCCAGCAATTCCAGATAAAGCAGGCTGGCCAGCCCCCCCCCGGCGGCGAGCCTGGCTCCGGCCTGCTCCTCATCACCGAAGGCTTGCGCCAGGGAGGTGCTCAACAGCTGCAGAACAAGACCCAGCACGCCGGCCACCATCACCTCACCCCGCCGCTCCCCGGGCAGGAAGGCCACCAGGCCAAGCAAGAGGATCAGGGCCAGGGCAATCTCCAAGGCCTCCACTTTGCCGGCATCGCTCAGCCGGCGTTCCAGGGGGCGGAACCAGTGGAGGGTTTTGGCCTCATCGAAGAAGTAGCGCAGGAACACCATCAGCAGAAACATGCCTCCAAAGGCCAAGATGCGGGGTTCCGCCAGCTCCAGCAGGTGCCGGTAATCGTCGGGCTTGTGCAAGGCCGCATCCAGGGCCTGGTTCAGGCCCACCCCTCCGGCCAGGGCCACCATCAGCAGCGGGCCAGCGAAGCGCACGCCGAACACCGGGATCACCAGCCCCCAGGTGAGAAAGAAGCGTTGCTGGCCCGGAGTGAGTTTTTCAAGCACCCTGGCATTCACCACGGCGTTGTCGAAGGAGAGCGACACCTCCAGCACCAGCAGCACCAGGGTGATCCACGCAGCGCTCAGCCCCTGCCACCCCAGCACAATCGCTAGTACGGCGGCGCAGCAGCCCAGGGGGAACAGCAGATAGCGGAAATACCGTATCGGCAGCATGGGGGGGCGAGCGGTGGATCAACCGCCGATCATTCCAGGTCTCGAGGTTTCAAGGTTTCGAGAGCCGCGAGATCAAAGCCATAGGCGAAGGCCAGGTATTCCCGGTATTGGACTTTCTGGAGCATCGCCGCCACCAGGGCATCCAAATCGCGGATGGGGTTGAGCGTCGCCTTCCATGCAGCCGAAACAAGCTCCTCCCTGTCTTGCTCTTGCGGGATCGCCACCAGAGTGGCTTCCCCGCAGGGGCCAAAGATATTGCGCTGTTCACCGCGAAAGTTCCCCGGGTGAAAGGAGGGGGCGTAGTGCATATAAATCACGTAATCGTGGGATTGAAGAGATTGAATCACGGGCCAAGAATAGGCTGTTGTGTTGGATTCAGCCATCACAATTGGCCTGTGGTTGGTGAGCAACTGGGACGCACCTTGCAGAACCTGGATCTCACTTCCTTCCACGTCAATTTTCAGCAATCGGACCGGGCCTTGGTCAAGATTGTCCAGGCAATCACGAGCCACCTGGACGCGAGCTTTCTGGCTCCACATCTTCTTTGGTTCTTGGACGGGGAGCGCCTCACTGGCTTGAAGGCTCCCAAAATTCAGTGTGGCCTCCTGGGCCGGCAGATCCATCCACAGGGTGCCAGACGAAGCCCCAACAGCGGTATTTATGAGTTTGACCTGACTGGGGCTGTTCTCCCGTGTGTTGCGCGAGAGAAGTTCAAACATGTAGGGATGGGGCTCACAACTGATCACCTCCCCAGACTCCCCCACCAAAAGGCCGTAAGCGATGGAATGGGTGCCGATATTGGCACCCACATCCAGAACCCGATCTCCAGGCCGAAGAAACACTTTTGCTAGCTCAATTTCCGCTTCCGCCCACTCCCCATACAACCGTAGGGACCGTCCAATGATGTTGTCATTGCGGAGAAAGGCCATCCGACCATGTCGACAGTCGGCGATCTCGACGATGTCCTCGGATAAAAGACTCACGGGCCATGCCTCCTGATCGTGTTTAGCCGATATTGCCCGGTGGAGTTGCTACAGAGCGGCGCTGCTCCAGGCGGGAGATGAGCTTGGGCACCAGAACCACCAAGCCCAGCAAAACAAGGGCACCCAGACCAAAATCAATCACGCCACCCACCATCTGAGAAAAGGGAATCCAGCGCCCGCCGAGCCAGGCCAGACTCACCATCGAGCCCGCCCAGAGCAGGGCTCCGGCCGTGTTGCACAGGAGGAAGCGGGGATAGGGCATGCCCACGGCACCGGCCATGGGGCCCGCCACCACCCGAAGGACGGCCACAAAGCGCCCAAGCAACACAGAGGCATTGGCATGGCGAAGAAATTGCACGCGCAAGGCCTCCAGCTGCTCAGGCGACTGGCGCAGCAACCGACCCACCCGCAGGATCAGGCCCCATCCGGCCCGTCTCCCCACCCAGTAGCCCAGGTTGTCGCCCAGGATGGCGCCCCCCGCAGCGGCGGCCATCACACCAAGCACATTCAGTTGACCGCTGCCCGCGGCGTAGCCCCCCAGCAGGGTGACCGTTTCCCCAGGGAGGGGCACCCCGGCATTTTCCAGCAGCATGGCCCCAAAGATCACGCCATACCCCCACTGCTGCAGCAAGTCCTGCACCAGGCTTGGATCCAGACCATGATCCAGGCCGATCAGAGCCAGGATGTTGGGGAGCATGGGGAAGAGGAGAAGCCTATAAAAGCTACTGCCTGCACGTTAGGGACCTGAGGCGGGAATCCTCCCTCCCGGGGGCAGGCGGTGTCAACCTGCCCCCTCCCGCATCCGTGCCACGAAGGCCTCTTCCTGTTCCTTGGACGCCAGGGCTCCCTCATCGACGATGATGATGCGATCGGCGACATCCAGGATTTTGTTGTCGTGGGTCACCATGATGATCGTGGTTTGCTGCTCCTTCGCGAGCTGGCGCATCAGCTCCACCACGGTGCGGCCTGATTCCTTATCAAGGGCGGCGGTGGGTTCATCCCCCAGCACGATGCGTGGTTTGCTCACCAGCGCCCGAGCAATCGCGACCCGCTGCCGCTGGCCCCCCGAAAGATTGGCGGGATAGTAATCCAGCCGATCGCCCATCCCCAGTTTCTCCAGCATCTCCGCCGCCAGCTGGTCGAGATCCTGCTCTAGGTAGGCCTCGTGCAGCTCCAGAGAAAGGCGCACATTGCGGCGGGCCGTGAGAAACATCATCAGGTTGTGGGCCTGGAAGATGAAGCCCACATTCAGACGCAGCTGGGCCAGCTGCTCCTTGCTCGCCCCATGGAGCTCCTCCCCCAGGATCCGCAGGCTCCCATCCATGCAAGAGCGCAGGCCCCCCAACATGGTGAGCAACGTCGTCTTGCCCGAACCGGAAGGGCCGGTGCAGATCACGATCTCGCCGGGGTAGATGTCCAGCGTGATGTCCTTCAGGGCGTGCTTGCGTTCTTCCCCGGTGCCAAACCAATGGTTCACGTGCTTGAGGGAGATCACCGGCTCCCGGCCGACGCCGCCAGACTCCAGAGAGGTGGACATCTCAGAACACATCCGCCGGATCCAGCTGCACCAGCTTGCGGGTGGCCAATGCGCCCGAGCCCACACACATCACAAACGTCAGCAGGAGCACCTGCAGAGCCCGGGTGGTGGTCATGAACACGGAGAGTTTGGTGACCGTGGCCAGCAGCCAGTAGAGCCCCATGGAGGTGAGCACACCAGGGATGAATCCCACGAAAGCCAGGATCGCGCTCTGTTGGATCACCACGGAGATCACGTAGCGATCCGTGTAGCCCATCGCCTTGAGGGTGGCGTATTGAGGCAGGGAGTTCATCACGTCGCCGAAGAGAATCTGGTAGACGATGATGCTGCCCACAACGAAGCCAACGAGCACACCCAGGGAGAAGATAAAGCCCACCGAGGAGTTGCGCTTCCAATAGGTGAGCTCAAGATTCGAGAGTTCAGCTCGGGTGAGCACCTTCACATCCTTGCTCATCAGGGGTTGCAGAGCCCGTTGCACCGCCAGCGGATCGCTGCCAGGCTTGAGCTGGATCAGGCCCATCTCGATCTTGTTGGGATTTTTCTCCGGGAAGAGGAAATAAAAGGTGTTTTCGCCCACGATCAGGTTGGCATCGGCGGCGAAGGTGGAGCCAAGGGAGAAGGTGTCGATGATGCGGAGCTGTTTCTGATTCACCTCCACGTTCACGAGTCCCTTGCTTTTCAGTTCGTCGGCAATGGCGCCATATTGTTTTTTGGAGTTGCGATCAAACAGGGCATTGCGCAGGGGCTGGAGCCGGGAGAGCTGCGCCTCCAGTTCGGGGAAAGCGAGGGACGGTCGGTTGAGATTCACCCCATACACGTAGATATCAAACGACTTGCGGGTTTCCGGCGTGATCCAGGTGGCCCGGGAGATGTGCAGGGGTGACACCCCTTCCACCCCCTCCACCCCCAGGGCCTGATAGAGCCGGCTGCGATCAAACACCTGCAGGGAGCCCATGTTGCTGTAGCCGGCACTCACCATGACCAGGTCGGCCCGCAGGCGATCGATGGGTTTGCGCTGGCTGTTGTAGATGCTGTCGAGGAGGCCGAGCTGGAAAAACATCAGCAGGTTGGAGAAGCTCACCCCTGCCAGGCCGATGGCCAGCTTCACGGGGTTATGGCTCACCTGAAGCCAGGCCAGGGGGGTGCGCTTGAACGCCTTGCGCAGGGCGGAGTTCATGGTTTGGCTGCGGGAGGTGGCGCCGCATCGAACACCACATTCACCTGCAGGTTGGAGGCATAGCCCAGGCGTTTTTGTTGCTCCGGACTGGGTTGGAGCCGAAGCTTCACCTCATAGATTCGTTGGTCCATATTTTCCCCCGGGGTGCCAGCAAAGGTGCTTTGCTTTTGCACTTGGGGCAGCA
Source organism: Cyanobium sp. (assembly GCA_040399515.1). Lineage (GTDB taxonomy): Bacteria > Cyanobacteriota > Cyanobacteriia > PCC-6307 > Cyanobiaceae > Cyanobium. The sequence continues at coordinate 19,780 of JBBASA010000005.1, forward strand.
CCTTGTAGAGGGTGGCGCGGAGGCTTCCCTGGAAGCCGTCGGCGGAGATGGTGGCACCCTGGCCAATCTTTAGCTTGCCCATGTCGGATTGATACACCTCCGCTGTGACGACCATGGTGCTGGTATCGGCCATTTCCAGCAGGCCGTCATCCCCCACCTTGCTGCCGGGCCAGGCAAAAATCTTGAGGATGCGGCCATCCTGGGGGGCGCGCACCGTGGCAAAGTCGAACTCCTGCTTGGTACGCTCCCGAGCTGCCTCCGACTGGCGCAATTCGTTGCGGGCCGTGACCACATCTTCCGGGCGCACCTCCTTGATTTTTTCCAGGGTCTGCTTTGCGCCTTCGATATCGGCCCTCAGGCGGGCTTCTTCGCCTGCCCGATCTTCGATAGCCTTAGCGAGTTCTGCCTGGGTAGTACCGGCCCGAGTGCGGTAGCGGTCGCGCTCGAGCTCGGAGACCCCCCCAGCGGCAAAAAGCTTGTCGAAGCGCTGGCTTTCGAGCTTGGCCTCCTGGGCTTTGGCCTTGGCGGAGGCCACGGACTGATCTCCTGTGAGCTTGGCGGCGGCCAGTTGGCGCTCCAGGCTCTCCACTTGGTATTGCTGTGCGCGGATTTCCCCCTGTTTGGCACCGGCCTGAACCTGGGCCAGTTTGGCCCGGTTCACGGCCACCACTTCGGTGGCCTCATCCAAGGAGGCCTTGAGGGAGCCGTAGCTGTTGAGAATCGCCAGGGGTTGGCCCTGCTTCACCTCATCGTTCTCCTGCACCAGCAGTTTCTCGATCCGATCGCCGCTCACAGAGCTGGACACGGAGACGCGGCGGATTTTGGATTCCGGCTCGATGCGCCCCAGGGCCGACACCTGGCGCGGGGCCACCACGGCTGTGGATTCGGTGGGCTTGCGGGTGCAGGCTCCCAGGGCCGGCACCAACAGGGCAACAGCCAGGGAAGCGGCCAGGGGCTGGAGGACCCGCCTGCTCAGGTTGAGAACCCGTGATCGGCGCCCTGCCACATTCTCCGGCCGTGCTGACCAGCTGATTCTGCCCCATCCGGCAAGGACAAGCACCCTCGCTCGACTCACTGACCAGTCACGGCTGGGGGAGGCCCGTCTGCCGCACAAGCACGGCGCGCCCCCGCTGGAGCTGCAGACCCTGCTCCCCACTGCCCTGCTGGCGTCGCTGCCGAGGGAGGCAGCGGATGCGGGCGGGAAGTCGTGAAGGTTAACCCAATGACTTGCACAAATTAGAGATCAGCACTGGGTTGAGTTCGCATTTTTCCAGCTGTCTTTGGGCAAAACCCACCCCACGGCGCAAAGGCAAAGGTTGGGCATCGTCAAAGGCAATAATCTCTGCAAGTATCTCGGTTGATCTCATAACTAATACCAGGATTAATGGCTGCAAACGGAATCACGTCTCTGCCCTCACCCAGTGAGGACAGGGGTGCTACGCCTCCAGCCGCCACCCTGGCCCATCCCCTGGGAAACCTCCTACAGCCCAGCGCTTCCCCTGAGCAGAGCGCCCAGACTCTCCGGAATGTCCTCCCCCTGCGTTATCTCAAAGCCCTGACGGAGCCGGACGGCTGGTGGCATCACGACGGTCACTTTCCCCTGCCTGCCTTCCCCATCGCCGCCTGGCTTGGCTCCCCCTTCCTCCTGGACATCGATCCCCATCCTCACCACTGGCTCCTTCTGCACCACGACGGCCACGCCGATCTCGCCCAGAACGCCCATGGGATGCGTCTTTCCCCTGGCGATGCGGTGCTTCTGCCAGGCCAGAGCTTTCGCCTAACAACCCAGCACTGCAGCGCCACCGCGCTCCCCATCGATCCCAGACACCTGCTGCAAGAAGCCAACGCCATGGCCCCTCCGGGCTGGTTTGCCCCTCCCTATGCCCTGCCCCTGAAGCAACCCCGGTCGCTCGCCAGCAGTGACGACGGCCACTCCCGCGCCGTGCTGGAAGCCATTCATCAGCTCATGCCAAGCATGGTGCAGCTCGCCTCGCTCCAACTGCCGCTGCTACAGGCACTTCTGCCCACACAAACGCTCCTGCGCCTGTTGGCCGCCCTCGTGTTCCCCGACCTGCGCGATGGCCACGCCCCTCCCCTTGGCCCCTCCGCCGGTGCTGGCCCGAGCCTGCGGAGTGAGCATCCCTTGGATCCGCTGCTCACCTTCATCCTGGGCCACCTTCAGGAGCCCCTCTCCCTTTCCACCCTTGAGCGCGTGAGCAACTATTCCCGCCGCACGCTGCAATATGCGTTCCATGAACACTGCGGTTGCTCCCCCATGCAGTGGATCCGTCAGCAACGCCTGGCCCGCGCCCACCAGCGCCTGCTCCATCCCCAGCCTGGCGACACCGTCACCGCCATCTCCGGGGCCTGTGGATACCGTTCCCTGAGCCGCTTCAATGTGGACTACAAGCGCGCCTATGGGGCCAAGCCTTCGACGGTGCTTCGCCAGGGCACGCTTCCGCCCCAGGCCCAATCCTCCCCAGGGCTCGGCAGACCCCTGTCATAAAAAGGGCCTAGCAAGTCTCAAGCTTCAACTATGCAGATTACGCATTCGACGGGCCGGCCCAATTGCGCGAATCCGCACTCACTCTGCACGATTTGAACTAGCCACCTTTTGCCGATCAGGCATATTCTTAAAAGGTGCAAGAAAAATACAGGACACAAGACAACCGACGCGAAAAGCCTGGCCTGGCCTGGCCTGCAACTGTGGTTGCAGTCACGTCTGCGATACCCCCGATGTCTGAAATGTCATTTTCGATTGTTTTTGAAGCCCTCCATGCGCATACTACCTCTCCCATTTTCCGTCAATGATTTGTTGTGGTGCCGTTGACTCGTCTTCGTCAAACTGAAGATCTCTTCCACCCCCTTGAGTCCCTGCTCAAGCGATCCACGACACCGGCCGAAAGCCAGCGCAAACTCTCCAAAGGCATTCCCTTGCGGCGCCTGGAAGCCCTCTCGTCGCCATGTGAATGGTCTCATTGTGATGGCCATCTGCCCGCTGGGTCGCTGGAGCTTGTGGCCACCGTTGGTTCTCCCTACCTCTTGGAAAGCAATGGCCATTCCCACCCCTTGATCTGTCTCGGTCACGGAGGCCATGCGGCTCTGACCCTGGGCTCCAAGTGCTTTGACCTTTATTCGGACACGGCGGTCATCCTCCCTGGCCACTGCTGGACCCTTGTTTCTGAGCAGGGCTGCAGTATCACACTCATCATTTTTGATCCCCTGCGGTTGGTGACCACGGCCCGGGCCATGGCGCCGGGCAGCTGGGAGCCCCCTCCGGCCTTCGACTCGCCCCTGAAAAATGGGGTGGGCCTGCCCAGCGACGGCGACCATCAGTGCTCCGCCCTGGTGCGCGCCCTCAACCTGATCCTGCCGGCCTTCGGGCAGGTGGGCACGCTAGGAGAGATCTTCCTCGAAGCCTTCCTGCTTGAGCAGCAGCTCTATCGGCTGATCGCAGCCCTGGCCTTCCCAAGCCTGCGCGACAACCAGCGATCCCCCACCTCCTTGTCCGATTCCGCCAGCACCGACCGTCGGCTGGAGAGGGTCCTGGATTTCATCGGGCTCAATCTCGATCAACCGCTCTCCCTGGCCGTGCTGGTGGAGAAGAGCAACTATTCCCGCCGCAGCCTCCACTACGCCTTCCAGGAATGCTTCAACTGCAGCCCCATGCAGTGGATCCGCCACCAGCGCATGATCCTGGCCCTGCAACGGCTGCAACAGGCCCAGCCGGGCAGCACCACGGTGCGTGCCATTGCCGCCGAATGCGGTTACAACTCCTTGGGCCGCTTCTATGTCGATTTTCAGCGAGCCTATGGCTGCCGTCCCTCTGAGGTGCTGCGAGGCACAGCTCTGGGACTCGATGGCGTGGATTGTCCCTCGAAGCTCATGACCCAAGAGGAGGTGTGATCCCTCTGCAACTGATTCAAAAACGCATGCGCGAACTCCGGGCTTGAGCGGTTTACAGTCTCGGCCGATGGAGGCAAGAGTAGACTTGCGCCATGACGATCCCCCTGTCATCCCTAGCACCATCCAGCCTCCTAAACCGCTGGAGGATGCTCGATGACAAGGGCCTCTGGGTAGTGCTCGCAGGTCTTTTTAGCGTTTATTTGTTTCTGCTGAGCCTCCTTACCCAACTGCCGGATGAAGCCATCAATGTGGCGTTGGTGCTGGCGGGAGCCCTGGTGGTGTTCCAGGGCTTCCCGGAAGGATGGCAACCCCGGCCAGCCAGGGCGGGCCGCTGGATTGGGGTGGCCCTGCTGGTGCTCGTTCTGGCGCGGGGGCAGCGGATGCTGGCCTTTGACTTTGCTTCCAGCCTCTTGCCTCTGCTGGCTGGGCTAGGCCTGGTGTTGCTGGCCGTACCCTGGAACCAGTGGCAGATGTTCCTGCGCCCCCTGGTGGTGTTGGGATTTTTGCCCGTGATGCGTTGGGTGGGCTGGGTGACGCCTTTGCATCCGTTGTCGACGGTGACAGCATGGATCACCCATCAATTCCTCTGGTTTTCGGGCTTCCCCTCCAAGTTGTCCGGCATTTTCATCTATCTGCCCACGTCTGGGGTGAAGGTGTCGGACGCCTGCGCGGGACTCAACATGCTGTTGCAGCTCTTTGTAGTGGCCGTGATCTTTGCCATGGCCTTCCCCATGCGCCACCACTGGCAAAACGGCTTGATGCTGGTGATCGCGCCTCTGATCGCCCTGCTCTGCAACGCGGGACGCATCATGGCCTTGGCCCTGATCAACGACAGCACGCTGGCCAATCGGAAATGGTGGTTCGATTTCTTCCATGAGCAGTGGGGGGGATTGGTCTTCTCCGGGATTGCGATGCAATTATTTGTCTGGCTCTACGTCTACTGGCTGGCGCGGCAGGTGGCTGGGCTGGGGACCCGATGAGCGTTCATCAGCGGCGCATGCTCCAGGGAATGGGCCTCCTCACGGTGGTGGCTCTGGTGGGCAAGGTGGTGAGCCTTGCCGCCCCGATGCCCATCGCCGAGGCCCCCACGGCCCTTGGCTTACCGGGGTACAGCATCCGTGGATTGGAGGCTGGTGCCCAGCCCCGACAGGGCCGGGAGCTGAGCCACGGCACCCAACGTGTGTTCCGCCTGGTGCCCCGATCGGGAGACCCCCCGTTGACGTTGCGCCTCATGCCGGTGCGCAGCCGGAGGGGATCGGAAATCAGCGAGCAAACCGATCCGAACCAGGGGTTGAACATGGGAGCCGTGGCTGCCCTGGTTCCGAGCTTTGCCCTGAAGGACAGGCGCATCCTCTCCATGGGCCCTCCCCGGCCCATTGGCATCAAGCCCAAGGGGGATCAGATCGCCCTGGGACGGTCGCCAGACGATCCCCCCGGCAGCATCACCCGTCTGCAGACCTGTCTCAGTCCCACCGGGTTGGCGGGCCTCGACGCCACCATCCTGGTGCCCGAAAGCCACAAGCTGGAACGCATGGCAGAGCCAGGCTGGAAGCGTCATCTGCGGCGCATGGCAGGTCTCAGCGATCTCCGCTACGAGTGCCTGGCCGTGCAACTCGAGAGTGAGAAGGCCAGCGGCGGAGGCGGGGCGTTGGATCGCCGGAAGCCCTTGGAGAGGGCCTGGAAGGATCTGCGAGAAGTGTTGAGGGGCCCCCAAGCTCCCCCAACCCCGATCGCCCCCTCTCAGAAGCGGTGAATCCCTTCCATCCGCTGGCCGGAACGGGGACTTTGGCCGCTGGAGTGCTCGCGGTAGCCCTGCTGGGGACAGGGGCGGCCAGGCCGCCAGGCGATCGGGTGCTGCCCCCGGGAGCGATGGCCCAGATCCTGGGGGTGCACAACGCCGAGCGCCTGGCGGTGAGCGTTCCCCCCCTGCGCTGGGATGACCGGCTCGCCACCTCAGCCCTGCACTGTGCACAGCGCCTGGCGGCCAGCCGGCAGTTTCGCCACTGCAGCAGCGGCGAAAACCTCTGGATGGGCACAGCAGGCCGCTTCAGCCCCACCCAGATGGCCGAGCTCTGGGCCGCGGAACGGCGGGATTTTCAACCCGGCACCTTTCCCAAGGTGAGCCGCAGCGGAAACTGGCAAGCCGTGGGCCACTACACCCAGATGGTGTGGCGAACCACCACGGCCCTGGGCTGCGCAGCCGCCACCGGCTCCGATGGCCTCACTCGGCTGGTGTGCCACTACGCCCCACCCGGCAACATCATCGGCCAGCCAGTGTTTTGAATGGGTTGTCACATTTGCCATCCTTTGGCCTGGCAGGCTTTGTTGCCATGACTCTCTCCACCCCTTCCCCCGCCGGCTCCCCCGCCCCAAGGCCGGCCTCCCCTCCGCGCTGGTGGGTGCGGGGCGATCTCGATGGCTTCCTGGGCCTCGGCCTCGACAACCTGATCCAGATCCTGCTGATCATCGCCCTCTGCCGGGGCGTCCTCGGCTACCCCGATTCCCTGATCTTTGGCGTGATTCTTCCCGCCACCGGCCTGAGCCTGGTGGTGGGCAACGTGGCCTATGCCATCCAGGCCTACAAGCTCGATCAGGCCGAAGGGGGCTCCCGCCGCACGGCCCTGCCCTACGGCATCAACACCGTGAGTCTGTTCGCCTATGTGTTTCTGGTGATGCTGCCAGTGAAGCTCAGTGCCCTGGGCGCCGGCGCCACCCCCGAGGCGGCCGTGCGCCTCTCCTGGCAGGCGGGCCTGATGGCCTGTCTGGGATCGGGCCTGATCGAATCTGCCGGAGCGTTCTGCGCCGCCGCCCTGCGCCGCTGGCTGCCCAGGGCCGCCCTGCTCGCCACCCTGGCCGGGATCGCCCTGGGCTACATCGCCCTGGGCTTCTTCCTGCGCACCTATGCCCAGCCCGTGGTGGGGCTGGCGGTACTGGCGGTGATTCTGGTGGCCTATTACGGCAAGATCCGCCTCCCCATCCCCGGCGGCCTGCTGGCGGTGATCGTGGGCACCCTGCTGGCCTGGAGCACGGGCGTCCTCCAGGTGGATGGCGAAACCTGGCAGGCCAACCTGGCCTCCGTGGGGTTCCACCTCCCCGTTCCCCAGATCGGTGCCCTCTGGGAGGCCCGCTCCCAGCTGCTTCCCTGGCTGGGGATCACCATCCCGATGGGCCTCTTCAATGTGCTCGGCTCGCTGCAAAACTTGGAAAGCGCCGAAGCCGCGGGGGATCGGTATCCCGAGAAGCCCTCGCTGCTCATTAACGGCATCGGAACCGCAGTGGCAGCCCTGCTGGGCTCCTGCTTTCCCACCACCATCTACATCGGCCACCCGGGCTGGAAGGCCATGGGGGCCCGACTGGGCTACTCCTGGCTCAATGGCCTGGTGATGGGCCTGGGCTGCCTGCTGGGGCTCTTTGGCCTGGTGGGCCAGCTGGTGCCCATCGAGGCGGGGATGGCGATCGTGCTTTACATCGCCCTGGTGATCGCCGCTCAGGCCTTCCAGGTGGCCCCAGCCCGCCATGCCCCCGCCGTGGCCCTGGGCCTGATGCCGGGGCTGGCGGGCTGGGGCGCCATGCTCCTCAAGGCGGGCCTGCGGGCCGGAGGCGCCGGCACCCCCACGGCTCCCTTCTCTCCCGATCTGATCCCCAAACTCCTGCAGGCGGACGTATGGGCCGGCGGCGCCTTCGCCCTCGAGCAAGGTCAGATCGTAGCCGCCATGCTTCTTGCCGCCATGCTGGTGTATGTGATCGATCAGCGCTTCCTCGCCGCGGCCCTCTGCGCCCTGGTGGCTGCCGTCGCGTCCTGGCTGGGCCTACTGCACGCCTGGCGCTTCACCGCTGCCGACACCGTGTTCCACCTGGGCTGGGGCACGGGAGCCCCCTGGGCCCTGGGCTATCTGGCGATGGCCGTGGTGTTTCTTTTGGGCTGGTGGAGCAAGCGCTGCCAGGCCAACCAGCCCCACCGGCTGTTCAACCGCGACTGATCCCTACGCCGCCAGAACCCGCTCACCGTGGTAGCGGCGGCGCTCGGCCTGCACGGCCAGCTCATCGCTGTCGGCCTCCTCCAGGGCAAGATCAAACCAGAAGGTGGTGCCCACCCCCAGTTCGCTCACCATCTGCACGGAGCAGCCGTGCTTCTCGAGGATGCCGCGCACGATGGAGAGGCCCAGGCCCGTGCCCACCTCTGTGTGCACCGCATTCTCCACCCGATAAAACCGCTCGAAGATCCGCTCCTGATCCGCCTGGCTGATGCCTGATCCGGTGTCGGCGATCTCGATCCGCACCTTGGGCAGAGGGGAGCTCAGGGGGCAGCTGGGGGCTTCTCCAGGACCTGTGGTTGGGTCAATGGCGCAGTGATCGGGCCAGGGGTAGGCCCGCAGGGTGAGCTGCCCTCCGGGAGGGGTGAACTTCAGGCCATTGCCCACCAGGTTGTCGAACACCTGCAGCAGCAGATCCCAGTTGCCCCGCACCCGTGGCAGCTGGGCTTCGCTCACCAGCTGCAGAGCCACCCCCTTCTCCTGGGCATTGAGCCGATAGGTGCGCAGGGTTTGCTCCATCGCCACCTCCACCTCCACCGGCTCCAGCTGCCACTCCCGGTCGGATTCCAGCCGAGAGAGATCCAGCACATCATTGACGAGCCGGGTGAGACGATCGGTTTCGGCATTAGCGATGCCCAGAAACTCCTTCTTCTGCTCTTCGCTCAGCTGGTCGCCAAGGTCGTAGAGGGTTTCCACATAGCTCTTGATGTTGAAAAGGGGCGTGCGCAGCTCATGGGACACGTTGCTGATGAACCGGCTCTGGGCGGCGTTGAGCTCCACCTCCCGGGTGAGATCCTGCACCGTCATGGCGATGCCCTTGAGGCTTTCGCCACTGGCATCCCGCACCGCCTGCAGCACGATCCGCAAGGTGCGCGGCGGATCACCCACGCTGCAGCGCAGATCCGACGATTCCTTCTCGCCGATGATCAGGGAGGTGAGGGGGCCATGGAGCTCCATGGCCAGCCGTTCCGGCAATTCACTCTCGAGATCATTCCCCTCCAGATTGCGTCCCTCCCAACGGAACAGGCGGCGGGAGGTGGGGTTGGCCAGCACGATCCGACCCTCCTCATCCAGCAGTACAGCCCCATCAGCCATGGTGGCGATCAGGGATTGCTGCTTCACCTGGGCGGCGGTGAGCTCCTCGATGTTGGCTTCGTTGTAGGCCTCCAGCTGGGAGGCCATGGTGTTGAAGCCCTCCAACAGTTCCCCCAGCTCCCCGCCCACGGGCATGGCCAGGCGGGTTTCAAAGTTGCCGCCCGCAATGGAGCGCACGCCCCGCAGCAGCTCCTTCACCGGCTGGGTGATGGTGAGGGCGTTGAACACCGATCCGAGAATCACCAGCACCCAGATCGAGATGAACACGGCCACGGTCACCTCCCGAGTGAGGGCGGCACTGGCCAGGAGGGTTTCATTGGGATTGATCCCCAGGGCCACCACCCCCAGGAACCGGTCCCCATCCAGCAAGGGCACGAATACATCCGTCACCTGGCCATCGGGGGTGAGGTGCTGGCGAATCAGGGGGTTGTCCGGCCGTTGGGGGAGATCGGCCGGCAGCTCCAGTCGCCGGCTCAGCAGCTCGTTGGCCGGCGCCGACCCATCGCCCCCCGCGCCCATAGGGATGCCCAGGTAGATCGCCCCATCCGCATCGGCAAACACGATGTAGCGGAGGCTGCGGCTGGTCTGCCAGAACCGCTCTGCCACATTCGCCAGCTCCGCCTTCGTGCCCTGGCTCACCAGGGGTTTCACATTGGCGGCCAGCAGCAGGCCCAGATCCCGCGCGTAGCGCGTGTCGCTCATGCGGGCGTCCTTCTGGATGCCGTTGAGGGCAAAGAAAGTGATGCCCGTCATGAGCAAGCTCACCACCAAGGTGGCCACGGCAAGCAGCTTGGTCTGCAGGCTGAATTCCGCCCACCACCGGGCCAGCCGCTCCCGCCAGGTGCGTTCGCTGTTCATGGCTCCTGTCTCCGCACCTGGTGGCCGATGTCGCGCCGAAACTGCATGCCCTCGAAATGCACCTGGGCCAGGCCCTCATAAGCCCGCGCGAAAGCCCCATCAAAATCCTCCGCCTGGGCCACCAGGGCCAGCACCCGGCCGCCGCTGGTTTCACAGTCCCCATCAGGCCGCCGTCGGGTGCCCGCATGGAATAGTTGCCGCTGAGGATGGGGCTCCGGACGACCCACCAAGGCATCGCCGCTGCGCACCGTCCCCGGATAGCCCGCCGCCGCGGCGATCACGCAGGCGCTGCACCCCTGTTGGATCGTAAGGGGGGGTGCCTCCGCCAGGCGACCCGTGGCGCAGGCCAGCAACACCGCCGCCAGCTCCGGCCCCAGCAGGGGCATGAGGGTTTCGCATTCCGGATCGCCGAATCGACAGTTGAACTCGATCACCTGCAGGCCAGTGGCGGTGAGCATCAGGCCCGCATAGATCACGCCCCGGTAATCAATCCCCCGGGCCCGCAGGGCCGCCAGGGTGGGTTCGATCACCCGCCAGCGGGCCTCCTCCAGCCCTTCCAGATCCAACAAGGGGGCGGGGGCATAGGCCCCCATGCCGCCGGTGTTGGGGCCCGTGTCGCCTTCGCCGATGCGCTTGTGATCCTGGGCCGGGGGCAGCAGCACCGCCTGCTCTCCATCGGTGAGGGCAAACAGCGACACCTCGGGACCCTCGATCCGCTCCTCCAGCACCACCGTGGCGCCTGCTGCCCCGAAGCGCCCATCAAACGCCTCCCGGATGGCCAGGCGGCATTCCTCCAGGGTGGCGGGCACGGTGACGCCCTTGCCGGCGGCCAGTCCATCGGCCTTCACCACCAGGGGGGTGCCCTGCTGCTCCAGCACTGCCAGGGCCTCCCCCTCGCTGCTGGCGCACCAGTGGCCAGCAGTGGGCACGCCGGCTTCCGCCATGAGGCCCTTGGCCCACTGCTTGCTGGCCTCCAGCAGGGCTCCCTCGGCCCCGGGGCCAAACACCGCCAGGCCGGCGTTGCGCAAGTCGTCCGCCAGGCCCGCCGCCAGCGGCGCCTCCGGACCCACCACCACCAGCTCGATCCGGTGGGCGAGGGCGGCCTGCCGCAGCCCCACCCCATCGGTTTCCGCGATCGCCAGCTGCTGGCAGCCCTCCACCTCCGCCGTGCCCCCATTGCCTGGTGCCACCCACACGCCCTCCACCCCATGGCTGCGGCTCAGGGCCCAGGCGAGGGCGTTTTCCCTCGCACCACCGCCCACCACCAGAATCCGGGCCGGGGCCAGGGGCAAAGCCTCAGAAGCCTGGGCAGGAACCGGGGACACCATGGGAACGGTACAAAGGGGGGAGGGGCAGGGCCGTCGGGATGGCGGCAGCCGATAGGTTGGGCGGAGCGCAGCCTCGCTCGTGGCCACCCTGCCATTCTCCGTCCCCGCGACCGCGCTTGTGAGATCCACCATGGGGGTTTTGTTGGCCCTGGTGCCCCTTCTCCCCACCGCGGCATGGAGCCAACAGGGAACTTCGGCGGCCCCGGCCGCGCCGGTCACAGTCCCCCGCTCCCAGCGCCTAAGTGGCCCCGGCCTGGCTGTTCCTGCCCTGGCAGAGCCCGTTGCGCCTACCCCCTCAGGGCCGCCCCCTCCCTTGAGCGAGGAGGCTTTCGCCGCCCTCCTGAAGCTGGACGACCTCGATCAACTCAATCTGGCCTGCGTCCAGATCCTCCAGGAAGACAATCTGCTGCGCCTGCGCCTGTTGCAGGAGTGGCTCCTGGAGGTGCGGCCAGCCCCCCAGCCCTTGCCCGTGGTGCTGGCGAATGCGGAGGTGCTCCTCACCTGTCGGGCCCCCCATGGGGCCCTGGCCGTGCTGGACCGTTACGGACCCGGGCCTGGGGCGGAGCGTGTGCAGTGGCTGCTGCTCCAGTGGCGGGCCGCCACGGCCGCTCTGGATCATCGCCGGGCAGCCCTGGCCCTGGACCGCCTCACCGGTGGGACGGACTTGCGCCTCAGCCAGCTCACCCTGCCGATCCGTCGGCGGGACGATGGCACGGTGGTGAGCCGTTCCGCCGTGGAGGTGCTGGCGGGCCACCTGGAAGCCCGAGGATATCCGGAGGCGGCAGGGCAGTTGTTGCTCCGCCAGAGCGCCCCAGGGGCCCTGGGGGCCCAGCAGATGGGGAGGGCCGCGGCCTTGCTGCAGGCGCTGCCGATAGAGGAGCGGGAGGCCATCCTGGAAACCGCCCTCGAGCAGGCCGCGGCGGCCGGGGCCTGGAGCCTGGTGAGCAACCTTCTGGATGCCCAGGCCGCCCTGCCCAGTGACCGCGCCCGGGGGCGCCGGCTGCGGTTGAGCCCCCGGTTGGATGATGCCTATGGAGAGTGGCTCCTGCGCCGGGACGATCCCACGGCCCAGCAGCGGGTGCGCCAGCTGGAGCAACAGCTCCGCTCCCCCCGGGCGCCCGGAGGCCATGCCCCCCCGGCACCCTCCGCCCCTCCATCTCCTGCCCCCCCCTCGCCCTTGCCCCCCACCCCATGAGCTTTCCCTTCCAACTGGGCGCCTTGCTCTACGAGGGCAAGGCCAAGCGGGTGTATGCCACCGATCGCGCCGATGTGCTGGCGGTGGAGTTCAAGGACGACGCCACAGCCTTCAATGCGGCGAAAAAGGCCTCCCTGGCTGGCAAAGGGGAGATGAACTGCCGGATCTCGGCCCTGATGTTTGAACATCTGGCCTCCCGAGGCATTGCCAGCCACTACCTGGGGATGCTCCAGCCCTGCTGGATGGCGGTGCAGGCGGTGAAGATCTTGCCCTTGGAAGTGGTGATCCGCAATGTGGCGGCCGGATCCCTGTGTCGTCAGCTCCCCGTGGCCCCCGGCACCCCCCTGGAGCCGCCCCTTCTCGACCTGTACTACAAGGACGATGCCCTGGGCGATCCCTTGCTCACGGAGGCTCGCCTCGACCGGCTGGCCCTGGTGACGCCCGCCGAACGAAAGGAGATCGAGGCGCTGGCCCGCCGGATCAATGGGGAGCTTCAAAGTCTGTTGGCAGGGGTGGGCCTGGAGCTTGTGGATTTCAAGATCGAGCTGGGCCATGGCCCGGGGGCCCAGTTGCTCTTGGCGGATGAGATCAGTCCCGACACCTGCAGGCTCTGGGACAGGGCGATTAACGATGCCCAGGACAGGATTCTGGACAAGGACCGGTTCCGACAGGATCTCGGCAGAGTGGTCGAGGCCTACGGGGAGGTCCTCAAACGGGTCGAAGGGGTCTGTCCTGAACCCGGGGTTTATCGGTAAGGTCTGCCGGAATTGCGGCATTGCCGCGCAGCAGAGGAGTCATGCCTGGCGATCGCCCCCGAACGACGCCCCTTCAGCCGTCCCGATCGCCCGGGTTAGCAGCAGCGCTCCCCGTTCTCTCCCTGGTGGTTCTCAGCCAGGGGAGCGCCCTGGCTGAGAACCACCCCCTGCTGGTGGCACCTCCCCCCGTTCGCGACCAGCCCACATTGGTGTCCCAGGCCACCCCTGGCGACGCTCCCGCTGGCAGCGCCCCTGAGGGCAGCCCGTTTGACGCTCCTCAGGGCAACCCGGCACCTGAACCGGGGGGCACCCGCTTCGACGGGTTTGAGGGAACCCCGTTCGGTGAACCGGCAACTCCTACACCCGGCGAAGCCCCGGAAGCGGCGCCAGCCTTTCCAGCGCCAGCAGGGGCGCCCGGCGGAGCCAGCGTGCCCACCGATGGCCGCCCGGTGGCCAAGCCCGACCCCGCCGCCAGCAACGAACCGCGGGTGTTGCTGAGTGAGGTGGTGATCCAAGGCCTGGATGGCCATCCAGAGAAACAGAGGATCGAACGGGCGGCCTATGCCGCCATGGCCGTCACCCCCGGCACCGAGGTGACCCGCAGCGACCTGCGCAAGGATCTGGCCGCCATCTACGCCACCGGATGGTTTTCCGATGTGCGCCTAGAGCCCGTGGATTCGGCCCTGGGGGTGCGCCTGCTGGTGAAGGTGGTGCCCAACCCCGTGCTCACCAAGGTGACCCTGGATCCCCAGGATGCCAAGTTGCCCGCCACCGTGGTGCAGGACACCTTTGCCGCGGATTTCGGCAAAACCATCAACCTCAACACCCTTCAGGGCCGCATCCAGGAACTTCAGAAGTGGTACGCCGATCAGGGCTACTCCCTGGCCCGGGTCACGGGCCCTAACAGGGTGAGCCCTGAAGGGGAGCTGGTTCTGGGAGTGCGCCAGGGCGTGGTGAACGGGGTGGAGGTGCAGTTCCTCAACAAGGAAGGCTCCGCCACCAATGACAAGGGCAAGCCCATCCGGGGCAAGACCAAATCCTGGGTGATCACCCGGGAGATCTCCATGAAGCCCGGCGAGATCTTCAATCGCCGCAACCTCGAGGATGACATCAAGCGCCTCTACGGCACGGGGCTCTTCAGCGATGTGAAGGTGACCCTGCGTCCCGAAGCCTCCGATCCGGGACGCATCACCATCGTTCTGGGCATCGTGGAGCAGTCCACCGGATCCCTCTCCGGCGGCCTCGGCTACAGCCAGAGCCAGGGGGTGTTCGGCCAGGTGCAGGTGCAGGACAGCAACCTGCTGGGACGGGCCTGGGACGTGGCCACCAGCTTCACCTATGGCCAATTCGGTGGACTGGCGGATGTGAGCTTCACCGATCCATGGATCAAGGGCGATCGCTTCCGCACGGCCCTGCGGATCCGGGGATTCATCAGCCGCGACGTGCCCCAGATCTTCCAGAGCCAGGAGAACGGAAGCATCTACACAGCCTCTGATTTCTATGAGGCTCCAGGCACCTCGGTGGCCTACAACATCAACAACGACAATAACCCTGAAGGGAAGGTCTTCGGCTCTGTGCAGGAAGCCCAGGATGCCGATCCCGATACCAGCTGGTACGACTTTGATGGGAACTCGGTGGTGATCCAGCGGGTGGGCGGCAACCTTCAGGTGGTGCGTCCCCTCAACGGGGGCAATCCCTTCAAGCGGGCCAAGTGGAACATGATTCTGGGCCTGAGTGCCCAGCAGGTGACGCCCATCAACTACTCCGGGGCCAACATGCCCTATGGGGTGTCCACCAATGCTTTCCAGGATGATTACGCCGGCAAGGTGGATGAAGACGGCATCATCTGCATCGCCTACAACTGCGCCAATAACAACCAGCTGTTCGGGGTGCGCCTGGCCGCCACCATGAACACCCTCAACGACCCCCGCAATCCCACCAAGGGGAATTTCCTCAGCATCGGCACGGAACAATTCATCTCAGTGGGCCCCGATTCCCCCACCTTCAACCGGGTGCGGGCCGGATTCACCCACTACATCCCGGTGAACTGGCTGAAGTTCTACAAGGGGTGTCGCCCCAAGCCCGGCGAAACACCGGATTGCAAGCAGGCCCTCGCCTTCCAGCTCACCGGAGGCACCAACATCGGCAGCCTGCCTCCCTATGAGGCCTTCTGTCTGGGCGGCGGCAACTCCGTGCGGGGCTACTACGACTGCGACCTGGGTGTAGGCCGCAGCTACGGAGAGGCCACCATCGAATACCGCTTCCCCCTGTTCAGCATCGTCAGCGGGGAGCTGTTTGTGGATGGGGGCACGGCCTTCGGCACCCAAAAGAACGTGCCTGGCCAACCGGGAGAACTCCTCGACAAGCCCGGTCAGGGCTTTTCCGTGGGCACCGGTCTGATCGTCACCACCCCGGTGGGGCCCCTCAGGCTGGAGGTGGCCAGCCAGGACTTCACCGGGGATTGGCGCTTCAACCTCGGTGTGGGCTGGAAGTTCTAGTGAGCAACTGGCCGTCGGACTACACCACCGCCTACACCCTGGCCGCTCCGGTGGAGAGACAGGGGGTGGGTTTGCACAGTGGTGCCAGCTGTCGGGTGCGGCTCCAACCCGGGAGCCGGGAGGGCTATTGGGTGGGTTGGCTGGCCGCACCGGCCGAGGGCCTGCAGCGCCTCTCCCCCGGCCAGGTGTCCGACACTCGGCTGTGCACAGCCCTCCGACTGGGGCAGCGCCAGCTCGCCACGGTGGAACACCTGCTGGCCGCCCTGGCGGGCACCGGGGTGAGCCATGCGGAACTCTGGGTGGAAGGTGGGGAGATTCCCCTGCTCGATGGTTCCGCCCTGCCCTGGGTGGAAGCCATCGGGGAAGCGGGGCTGGCGCCCCTGGGGCCCCGCCACCTGAGGCCCCTCCCCGCATCGATCACCCGCCAACAGGGGCAGAGCTTTGCGGTGGCCCTCCCCTCCAACCACCTCCATCTCTCCGCCGCGGTGGAATATCCCCAGGCCGCCATCGGCCGCCAGCTGTTCAGCCTCGCCCTCACCCCGGAAGCCTTTGTGGCGGAGGTGGCCCCGGCACGCACCTTCGGCTTCTTGGAGCAGGTAGAGCAGCTGAAGGAGATGGGCCTGATCCAGGGCGGGGGACTGGATAACGCCCTGGTGTGCGATGGCGACCGCTGGCTCAATCCCCCCCTGCGCTACGCCGATGAACCGGTGCGCCATAAGCTCTTGGACCTGCTGGGGGACCTGGCTCTCGTTGGCCTCCCCCTGGCCCAGGTGTTTACCTACCGGGGATCACATGGGCTCCACACAGCCCTGGCCACCGCCCTGGAGGCAACGCCTGACGAGGTCAGTCCCCTTCCCCTGGTGTGCCCGTGACCGTTTCTCCCCCCCTCCCCCCTTCCACTCCGGTGATCGCCCCCCCGCCTGCTGAGAGCGCTCCAGCTGGGCTCGTGCTCACCAGCGAGCAGATCATGGGGCTCCTGCCCCACCGTTACCCCTTTGCCCTGGTGGATCGGGTGATTGAGCATGTGCCGGGCAAGCGGGCCGTGGCGATCAAGAATGTCACCCTCAATGAGCCGCAGTTTCAGGGCCATTTCCCAGGCCGCCCCCTGATGCCTGGGGTGTTGATCGTGGAGGCCATGGCCCAGGTGGGGGGGTTGATCGTCACCCAGATGCCCAATCTGGCCAAGGGGTTGTTTGTGTTCGCCGGCATCGATGGGGTGCGCTTCCGCAAGCCCGTGGTGCCGGGGGATCAATTGCGGATTAGCTGCGAACTGCTCAGCCTCAAGCGCCAGCGCTTCGGCAAGGTGAAGGCCGAAGCCCGGGTGGATGGGGATCTGGTGTGTTCCGGTGAACTCATGTTCTCCCTTGTGGATTGAGCCCATGTCGAGCGCAGCCATGGCAACCAAAGTGCATCCCACGGCCGTGGTTGATCCCAGGGCCCAGCTGGCGGAAGGAGTGGAGATTGGGCCCTATTCCGTGATCGGCCCCGACGTGGTGATCGGCCGGGGGAGCCGCATCGGGCCCCATGTGGTGATGGATGGCCGGGTCAGGATGGGGGAGCGCAACCGCATCTTTCCCGGAGCCTGCATCGGCCTGGAGCCCCAGGATCTGAAATATGACGGCGCCGCCACGGAGGTGGTGTTGGGGGATGACAACACCATCCGGGAGTGCGTCACCATCAACCGGGCCACCCATGAAGGAGAACAGACCGTTCTGGGCAGTGGCAACCTGTTGATGGCCTACAGCCATATCGGCCACAATTGCCACCTGGCCGATCGCATTGTAATCGCCAACGGGGTGGCGGTCGCGGGGCACGTGGTGATCGGAGAGCGGGCCGTGATCGGTGGCGTGCTCGGCATTCACCAATTCGTGCACATCGGCAAGCTCGCCATGGTGGGCGGGATGAGCCGGATCGACCGGGATGTGCCTCCCTTCATGATGATCGAGGGACATCCAGGCCGCATTCGTGGCCTCAATAAGATCGGCCTCCGCCGAAGCGGCATCGCCCACAACGACAACGGTGCCCAGATGCGCCAGCTGCAGGAGGTGTGGACCCTGCTTTACCGCAGCAGGCGGGTGCTGTCGGAGGCGCTCCGCGAAGCCCTGGCCCTCCCCCTGCTGCCTCCGGCGGAAGACCTCTGCCGCTTTCTCGAAGCCTCTACCGGTCCAGGCCGCCGTGGCCCCCTGCCGGCGCATCGCTGATGGTGCGTCTGCTGGTAAGCACCGGTGAGGTGTCGGGGGATCTGCAGGGCTCCCTGCTGATCCGCGCCCTGCACGCGGAAGCCCAGCGGCGCCAGCTGCCGCTGGACGTGGTGGCTCTGGGGGGAGAACGCATGCGGCAGGCCGGGGCTGAGCTCCTGGCCGACACCACCCGGCTCGGCGCCATCGGCCTCTGGGAGGCTCTGCCAATGGTTTTGCCCACCCTCACCCTGCAGCGGCAGTTGCGCCGATGGCTCCAGGTGAACCCACCCGATGGAGTGGTGTTGATCGACTACATGGGGGCGAACATCAATCTTGGCCTGCGCCTCAAACGCCTTTACCCCTCCGTCCCCATCAGCTACTACATCGCCCCCCAGGAGTGGGCCTTCCGCCTCGGGGATGGGGGCACCACCCGCCTGATCGGCTTCAGCGACCGGATCCTGGCCATCTTCCCCCAGGAAGCCAGCTTCTATGCCTCCCGGGGAGCCAAGGTCACCTGGGTGGGTCACCCCTTGATCGACACCGTGGGGCACCTTCCCACCCGTCAGGAGGCCCGCCACAACCTTGGGCTGAGCGAGGAGGGACCCGTGCTCCTGCTGCTGCCCGCCTCCCGCCCCCAGGAGTTGCGCTATCTGCTGCCGCCCATGGCCGCAGGGGTGGCCCTTCTCCAGCAACAGATACCCGAGCTGGAGGTGCTCCTCCCCGCTGGCCTTCCCGGATTTGAACCCACCCTTGAGCAGGCCATGGCCGAGGCCGGTGCCCGGGCCCGGGTGGTGCCTGCAGAAGACGCAGATCGCCTCAAACCGGAGCTCTGCGCCGCGGCCGATGCGGCCCTCACCAAATCAGGCACGGCCAACCTGGAGCTGGCCCTGCGCGGCGTGCCCCAGGTCACCGGCTACCGGGTGAGCCGCCCCACAGCCTTTGTGGCCCGACACCTGCTGCGCTTCAACGTGCCCCACATCTCTCCGATCAACCTGCTGTTGCAGGAGCGGCTGGTGCCCGAACTGCTCCAGGATGACTTCACCGCTGAGGGCGTTGCCACCGCCGTGGGCGAACTGCTCACGGCCGGCAGTCCCGCCCGAACGCGCCAGCTGGAGGGCTACGGGCGTTTACGGAAATCCCTCGGGGAAGAAGGGGTGACCGGCCGTGCCGCAGCCGCCATTCTAGATCAGGTTGCTGGGTCGGGTTGATGCGCTGGATCGCCCTTGTGTTGAGTGCATGGCTGATGCTCCTTGCTCCAGCAGCGCCTGCCCTGGCGGCCACGGAGGAAGCGGTGCTGGCGGGAGGGTGCTTCTGGTGCCTGGAACACGATCTGGAAGGCCTGCCAGGCGTCCTGGATGTGGAAAGTGGCTACAGCGGCGGCAAGCTGGCCAAGCCCACCTATCGGCAGGTGTCCGCAGGTGGAACGGGCCACCAGGAAGTGGTGCGGGTGCGGTTTGATACCAGCCAATTGCGCTACGACGCCCTGTTACGGGCGTACTGGCGCAACGTGGACCCCTTTGATGGGGGAGGCCAGTTCTGCGATCGCGGCGAATCGTACAAGCCGGTGATTTTCACCACCAATGCCAACCAGGCCGTGGAGGCCCGGAACAGTCTGGTGGCCGCCGCCCGGGAACTCGGGCGGCCCACCTCCGCCTTGAAGGTGAGCATCCGCCCCCTGGCCCGGTTCTGGCCCGCGGAGGACTACCACCAGAACTACGCCCGTCGCAACGGACTCCAATACAAGTACTACCGCTGGTCCTGCGGCCGGGATCGCCGGCTGGATCAGGTGTGGGGCAAGCGAGCCCGTTCCCGCGAGCGTTGGTTGGCCCGCGGCCAGGCAGAGGCCGCGAGCAAGGAAACGGGAGCCAGCAAGGACACAGGGGGAAGCAAAGCCCCCCAGCCGACAGCAACCAGGGCAAATCAGAAGAAAACCTGAAGAAGTCGAGGCGAATCGGCGGGGAATCCGTAGCGCCTCGAACGCTTTTTGGCCTAGTCAGCCCTGGAAAACGGCTCTAGCCTGATTGCGCCCAAGTTCAACGGTCTGTATGTATGTGCTGACCATTCGAGACGGCCTACAAACGCGTCACGTCGGCCCCTACGGAACACCCCAGCAAGCAGCCCAAGACGTAGACAGGGTTGTGGCCGTTCATGGTGATCGGGTGCATTGGCAGATCCATGAGCTGGAACCCCCGGCCGAACTCCTGGTTGATGCTCAAACCACCACACGGGAGCAGGTGGCTGCCGCCTGAGGTCAGGCTGGCGCGCCCGCACAGACCCAGCGCACCAGGGTGCGCACGCCGAATCCCGTGGCGCCCGGAGGATCTTCCCCCCGCCCCTTGTCACTCCAGACCGTGCCTGCAATGTCTAGGTGGGCCCAGGGCCGTTTCTCCGTGATGAAGTCCTGCAAGAAAAGGGCAGCCGTGATCGAACCCCCGGGCCGGGGCCCGGTGTTTTTCAGATCCGCGATGTGGCTTTTCAAGCCCTCCTTGTAGGAAGCGCGCAGGGGCATCCTCCAGAGGCCTTCCCCCGCCTCCTTCGAAGCCGTCGTCAGAGCCTCGGCCAGGCCGTCGTTGTTGGACCAGAGACCGGCGATCTCCTCCCCGAGGGCAATCACACAGGCACCGGTGAGGGTGGCCAGATCCACCACCGCATCGGGCTCCAGCTTGTTGGCGTACACCAGGGCATCCGCCAGGGTGAGTCGCCCTTCGGCATCGGTGTTGTTGATCTCGATGGTTTTGCCGTTAGAGGCGGTGAGGACATCGCCCGGATGCACCGCACCGCCACTGATCATGTTTTCGCAGCTGGCCACCACCACGTGCACCTCCACCCCTTCCGGGCGGAGTTGGCCGATCGCCCGGGCGGCCCCCAGCACCGCTGCGCTGCCCCCCATGTCGTACTTCATCATTTCGATCTGGGAGCCCGCCCCCTTGAGGTTGTAGCCACCGGAGTCAAAGGTGAGTCCCTTTCCCACCAGCGCCACCCGGCGCTTCACCTCGCCGGAAGGGGTGTAGGTGAGATGGATGAATTTTGGCGGCAGGTCTGACCCCTGGGCCACCCCCAGGTAGGCCCCCATCCCCAGGGCTTCACAGTCGCTGCGCTCCAGCACGGTGAGGGCAAGGCCGTGATCCCTGGCGATCTGGGCGGCGGTGTCCGACAGGGCCTGCGGAGTGCCGTGGTTGGGAGGGGAGGCCACAAGCTGGCGGGCCAGCTCGACGCCGGCACACACCGCATCCACCGTCTGCAAGCCCTCCTCCGCACCGGGGGGGAGTCCCAGCAGGGTGCACTCTTCGGGGCGGGTCTCCGGCTCGGGCTCACTGCGATAGCGGAGGTCGCTGTACAGACCCAGCCGTGCCGCTTCGGCCATGGCCTCCGCAGCCGCCTGCGGAGCCAGCCCCTCCACGGGCAGGAGCAGGCCCAACCGCTTGCAGCCCTGGCGAGCTGCCGCCCGCACGGCCCCGGCCGTGGCACTGCGCAGGGCGGCCCCATCCAGGCGGGCCGGCTCGCCCAGGCCCACCAGGACAACCGTGCTGGGCTCAGCTCCCGGCCGATCAAAGCTCACGCACTCCCCCGGTTTGCCGCGAAAGCGGCGCCGCTCCAGGGCCTCCTCCCAACCGTCTCCAAGCAGGCTCTTCACCAGGGTTCGAGCCGGGTGCTCCTCCCCCTGGAAGAGCCCCACCACCAGCCCATCCCCCGACCAGCCCTCTAGCGGGTGGGCAGGGCCACCCCCTTCTGACGCGGGCGAAAGCGGCAGGCAGCGGAAATCCATGACCCTGGGCGGTAGCTACGGATCGTAGCCAGGAGTCTCCAACGGAGTCAGTCGAGCTCCGCCGTGAAGGGCGTGCACCAGCGGCCGCGAGTTTCCTTATTGAAAGGGGGTTTCCACCGCTGAATCAGGGCCTGTTCCAGGGCCCTGCGCTCAGCGGTGGGCTGAGGGGCCTCGCACCAGAAGCGGATGCTCAGCAGGGAGGAGAGGTCGGCTTTGGCCAGAGCCTCCCGATAGGCCGCCAGGTAGCTCTTGCAGTCGTGGGCGCCTTTCCAGCGCCGATCGGCCCGGGCCGTTTCCCCCACATAAAGCAGAAGCGGGTGGGGAAGATGGGCGGGCCGATCCAGCACCAGGTAGAGCGCGGGTCCCGCATGGGGGGCCTGGGGCCAGCGCCAGAAGGAGAGCGTCTCCGCCGGCAGGGAGAGCGGCTGGAGAGCGCGAGCCACCGCATGGGGATCCTGGCTCGGCTCGCTTCGGTGGAGCTCGGGCTCCTCCCCACTGCTGAAGAGGCTGGCCTGCTCCAGCTCGCCACCCCCGCCATCGGTCCAGAGGGGCTGCTGAAAGACCCCGAGCCGCTGTTGCCAATCCAGCAGCTGTTGCTGCTCCAGGGGGATGGCCCTCGGAAGGGCGTCCGGAGAGAACGGCACGCTGCCGAACAGGTCGCCCTGGCGCGCCTGGGCCGGGGGCCTCATGGCCTGCTCAGCCCCTTGGAACGGGGCGCAGACCTGGAGCGGGTGGGGGGGAGGGAAGGGCCCTCCTTGGGGAAGGAGCCCGGGGGTTCCGAGGGTTCTGGATCAGGCGGATCGAAGGTCACCCTGCCGATCCAGGTTTCGATCAGGGTGGGGGGAAGCTGGAGGCGCTGCAGCAGGTCTGCCAGGTCGCGGAAGGGGGCCCGCGCCCGCTCCTGCTGCAACCGTTGCAACCGCTCCGGGGAGAGGGCCAAACGGGCCTTGAGCTCGGCGGCGCCGGCCCGGTTGATCGCCACCGGCCCCAGGGGGATCGGGGCCGGTTGTCCATACCAATGGAACTGGAGCCGGGGCAGCCATTGCTGCAGGGTGGGGCCATCCAGCTGAAGCAGGCGCTGTAGGTCGTCCGGGCCGCTCAGCTGCACCCCGCCGGCCTGGAGCCGCACCAGCAGATCGGCCTGCTTGGCTGTGCAGCCAGGCAGCTGGCGCCAATCGCTGGCGGTGGCCCGGTTCACATCCACCAACCCGGCGCTCTGGGCACGCTTGAGGGCCTGGAAGTCGCTCTCCAAAGCCGCGGCCTGGGCGGCGGCGGCCTGGGCGGCCTGGCGGGCGGCCCGTTCCTTCGACTCGGGGATGTGGCCGGTGGCGATCAGCAGCCGACGGGCCAGGGGGTCCAACCAGTGCCTTCGGGCCATGGTGGCCGTGCCGTGCGCAGAATGGATCTGAAGGTAGCGGCAGGATCCCTGGGGCGGCCAGAGGGGCTGCATGACCATCAGGTGCCCAGCAGTCCCAACTGAAACACCATCAGGGCGGCCTGCTGCCGGTTGCGTACGCCCAGCTTGCTAAACACGTTCGACAGGTGCGACTTCACCGTTTCCGGAGAGATCAGCAGCTGGGCAGCAATCTCCCCGTTGCTCAGGCCCGCCAACTGCCAGCGCATCACATCCCTCTCCCGTTCGCTCAGGTGGGGCAACGTCCGGACCGAGGGAGCGATGGCGGGATCGAGGAAGCGGGCCCCCACGCTCAGGGATTGGACAGCGGCCATCACGGTGCCGCTGCCGATGAGCCGATCCGAAACCACGGCCACCCCTGATCGAAGCGCCTTCACACAGTGATGCAGGCGCTCGGATCGGGGATCTCCCATCACCAGCAGCAGGATGCGCAGGTTCGGCCAGCGTTCCTTGAGCGTCGTCACCAACGCCACACCCGACCCCTCCTCCAGGAGATCACTGAGGATCACCAAGTCGGGCGTTTCCCGCTCCACCACCTGCAGGATGGAGCGCTCCGTGGTGGCCGCCCCAACGAGCTGCTCATGGGGGAGCTGGCTGGCGATGGTGGAGAGCAGCGCCCTGCTCCCCAGGCCCAGCACCACCCGATCTCCCTGCAGAAGTTCACAGGTCTGGGTGTGGTTGCGACGCATCTGGGGCAGTTGCGACGTGAGATCCATGACGGGCGGCAGGGGATTTCTCCAGGTTGAAAAGATCGGAGGCCTGCTGCAGCCCAAACCGCTACGGAATGGATGCGTGGATCCGCACTCCCACACATCGAGAAGCTTCCGCAGAATCAACTGACGTGTTCAGCGATGCCCAGTCCTCGCCATGGCCTTTTTCGATTCCGAGATCATCCAAGACGAGGCCAAGCGCCTGTTTGCCGACTATCAGCAGCTGATGCAGCTGGGCAGTGGCTACGGCAAGTTTGATCGGGAAGGCAAAAAGCTCTACATCGATCAGATGGAAGACATCATGGATCGCTACAGGGTGTTCATGAAGCGCTTCGAGCTCTCCGAAGACTTTCAGGCGAAGGTCACCGTGGAGCAGCTGCGCACCCAGCTCAGCCAATTCGGCCTTACGCCGGAGAAGATGTTTGAGCAGATGCAGCTCACCCTCGACCGGATGAAGGGCCAGCTGGAGGTCAGCAGCTGAGGGCAGCCACCTGGTCCACCAGGGCCAGCTGCTGGGGCAGGCAGACGGAGCGAAGGTCATACCTCTCCACAGCGGTCTGACGAGCGCGGGTTATGACCTGCCGCTGGCCCTCTGGATCGGCCAGCACCTGTTCCAGCCGGTCGAGCCAGGCGTCACGGTCGAAGAAATCCACCAGATAGCCGTTATCGCCATCGCTGATCACCTCTTCTACCGGTGGGGTGGCCGACCCCACCACCACCGCCCCACAGGCCATGGCCTCCAGCAGGCTCCAACTGAGCACAAAGGGATAGGACAAGTAGGCGTGGGCGCGGCAGAGCCGGAACAGCCGGTGCAACATCGGGTGGGACACCGTGCCGACGAAGTGCACCCGTTGGAGATCCAGCTGGCCGGCCAGCTCCTTCAGGAGCACCTGGCGCCAGGTGCTCCCCCCTTCCGGGGGCGGGCCATAGCTCACCCCATCGCCGCCCACGACCACCACCTGCAGCTGGGGCCGGCGCCGCTGCAGCTCGGGGAGCAGCCGCAGGAAGGTGTGAAACCCGCGATAGGGCTCCAGATTGCGTACGGCGAAGGTGAGCACCTCATCCCCCGCCCGCAGGGTGAGGCCGGCCCGTTGCAGCTGCACCTCAGCCTCACCATCGGGGCTGATGGCGTCGGTGTCGATGCCCTCATGGATCACGCTGATCCGCTCCCGAAAGGGAACCGGGGCGCTGGCCGCCTGCCACCGGGTGGGGGCCCAGGCCCAATCCAGATCGTGAAAGGCCAGCAGCTGGTGGGCCCGCCGCAGCCGCACCCGACTGCGGGTTTCCCAGCTGGCCAGGGGAAATTCCGGATCAAAGTCGCAGTCGCCCCCTTCCGTGGCATACACCCACTCCAGCTGGTGCAGCACGGGCACGTTCCGGAACACATCCTTGATGGCGAGCAGCTCTCCCCAGCCGGGATGGCCGATCACCACATCCGGATGGAAGCCCCCCTCGCGGCATTGGGCGGCCAGCTGGGCAAGGGCTTCTGCCCGCACGCACTTGGTCTGGAAATCAGCGGCCCAGCGGTGGCAGGGGGGCGCTTCCGAGGGGAGGGGGTAACGGCGCAGGGGCACCCCGTCGAGTCCAGGCGCCGTCGGGGATCCCAGGGCCAGGAGCTGATCGCCCCGGGCCGCCAGGGCGGGCGCCAGGTGGCGATATTGCCCAGGAAAGTTCTGGTGAATCAGCAGCACCCGCATAGCCTTCGGATTCCAGCTGCCGCTTCCCATCATGGGGGAGGGGGGGCAGCGCCTGCCTACGATCCGGCCGCAGTTCGCGCCGCGCTGAGGTGAGCACAGGCACAGGAGGAGCAGGCCCAGCCGGGGGGGCCGCGAAGGGCAACGCCCCAGGCAGGGATCTGCCGGGTTGGGTGCGGCGGGGCCTGGCTGATCTGTTTCCCGAGGGCAGCGCAGACCTGGCGACCAATCCCCAGCAGAGCCTGGCGGCCCGGCTGGCGGAGGCGGAGAGCCAGGGCCGTCCCCTTCGGGTGAAGCTCGGCATCGATCCCACCGGCTCCGATATCCACTTAGGCCACAGCATCCTGTTTCGCAAGCTGCGGGCCTTCCAGGACGCGGGCCACACGGCCGTGCTGATCATCGGCGATTTCACCGCCCGCATCGGCGATCCCACCGGCAAGAGCGCCACCCGGGTGCAGCTAGGCGCCGCCGAGGTGGAAGCCAACGCCGAAACCTATCTGGTGCAGCTGGGCCTCGGGCAGCCACCGGAGCGGGCCCTGCTGGATTTCACCACTCCCCGCCGGCTGGAGGTGCGGCGCAACAGCGAGTGGCTGGCGGCGCTGGATCTCCCCCAGGTGATCGAGCTGCTGGGCACCAGCACCGTGGGCCAGATGCTGGCCAAGGAGGATTTCGCCAACCGCTACGGCAACGGCACGCCCATCTCCCTGCACGAATTTCTCTACCCCCTGCTGCAGGGCTACGACTCGGTGCAGGTGCAGGCCGATGTGGAACTGGGGGGCACGGATCAGAAGTTCAATGTGGCCATGGGCCGCGACTTGCAACGCCATTTCGGGCACGCCCCCCAATTCGGCCTGCTGCTGCCGATCCTGCCCGGCACCGATGGGATGCAGAAGATGAGCAAGAGCCTGGGGAACACGGTGGGGCTCAGCGAGCCGCCGCTGGATATGTACTCCAAATTGGAAAAGGTGCCCGATGGGGTGGTGGAGGCTTATCTGACACTGCTCACCGATCTCGATCTGGCGGCCTTGCCGGCGCATCCCCGCGAGCGCCAGAAGGCGATGGCCCTGGCGGTCACCGCCAGCCGCCACGGGGAGGCGCCTGCACTGGAAGCGCAGGCAAGTGCGGTGGGGATGGTGGTCACGAAGCTGTTTGCTGGGAGCGGCAGTGGTGCCTTTGTGGAGTCCATCCCATCGGACAAGACAAGAATGGTCGCAGGTGGAGATCTGGAAGCTCGCGCAGGGGTGGAAGGGGGGAAATTTTCTACATCCACCGCATCGGAAAGATCGTTGCCGGAAGCCTCGCTCGCAGCCGTGAACTTCCCCGCCAAGGCCTTCTACCTGTTGTCTGCTCTGGGCCTCTGCGCCAGCAGCAGTGAAGCCCGGCGCCAGATTCAGGGCGGCGGTGTGCGCCTCGATGGCGAGAAGCTGGTGGATCCCAACCAGGAGTTCGCCGATCCGGCGGCCCTGGCGGGAAAGGTGCTGCAGCTGGGCAAGAAGACCTTCCGGCGGCTGGTGGCGGAAGGTGAATCCCCATGAATGTGCTGGAGCGGGCCGAATGCCTGTTGGACGCGGGCAGTTCCGGCAACATGAACTTCACAGTGGTGGTGCGCTACCGAGGGACGGTTGAGGAGCCTGCCCTGGAGTGGGATCACTGGTAGTGCTTGGAGCCCTGGGCTTCCACGACCGGTTGAGCCTCACCTGCCTCCACATTGAGCAGCAGCTGGGGGATTCGGGTGCGGAAGCAGTCTTGGCCGACATGACGCAACGGCTGCTGGCGCTTGCTTGAGCGCTTCCCCCGAACCGGCAACCCCCTTTCCCTAGCCTGCTGGGCCTGACTGCAGCTTCCGCGTGTCACCTGCCCCCGCCGATCGGATCATCGTGGCCCTCGATGGCATGGATGGGCCCCAGGCGCTGGCCTTCACGGGCGCGATCCCTGAGCTGCGCTGGGTAAAGGTGGGCCTGGAGCTGTTCACCACCGCAGGCCCCCCGGTGGTGCGGCAGCTGCGGGAGCAGGGAAAACGGGTGTTTCTGGACCTCAAATTTCACGACATCCCCGCCACCATGGCGGGTGCCTGCCGTAGTGCCGCACGGCTGGGTGTGGGGTTGATGACGGTGCATGCCTGCGCCGGCAGCGAGGCCCTGCAGGCAGCCCAGACCGGGGCTCAAGAGGGGGCAGACGAGGCAGGGTTTCCTGCCCCCACCCTGCTGGCCGTCACCGTGCTCACCAGCTGGGAGGGGGCCCGATTCGCCAAGGAGCTGGGCATCGCCGAACCGGTGGAGACGTATGTGGGGCGGCTGGCGACGCTGGCAACAGCCGCAGGTGTGGGCGGTTGCGTCTGCTCTCCCCTGGAGGTGGCCGCCCTGCGCGCCGCCCAACCCGAACCCTTCGCTCTTGTGACTCCCGGCATCCGCCCGGCGGGAAGCGCCAGCGGCGATCAGGCCCGGGTGATGACACCCGCCGCAGCCATCGCTGCCGGCGCCAGTCAGCTGGTGATCGGCCGGCCCATCACGGCTGCCGCCAATCCGGCGGAGGCGTTCGCCCAATGTTGCCTGGAACTGTCCGCTTAGCGCGGTTCCCCCCGCACCAGCAGCCCGCTCCTGGGGCGGGGGGTGGGGAGCAGCTGGAGGGTGAGATCGGGCTGGGTGCCCGCGATATCCACCTGGATCCCCCTCCAAGAAAATTGACACCTCTCCCAAACGACCATTCCAACCAGGGGGCCTGATGGAATTTGTCAATGCAGCCCTACAGCGAGGCGGTCAAAGCGGATGTCCGTCGTCGGATGAGCCCGCCCAATCGGCAGAACGTGGAGGAGATCGCCCAGGAATTGGGCATTCATTCGGCCACCCTCTGCAATTTGCAGGCTTCCTGCTGGCGCTGGTGGTGCGCGTGCGCAGCCTCAGCCCGTAACGTTTCCGCGCCGCAGCAGCAGGGGCAGGCAACAACTCGCCATCAGCGGGCCAGGGGGCAGGTTGAGGCCCACGGCCAGAGCACACCCCACCAGGCTAACGACCAGCCCGATCACGGCCGCTTGCCGCAGCGCCTCCCGCAGGCTGGCGGCACCCGCGAGAGCCGCCAGGCTAGGGCCGCAGATCAGGGCCATCACCAGCGCCAGCCCCACCGCTGCAGTGGCGCTCACCACCACCAGGGCTGTGAGGGCCGCCATCCCCAGCCGCAGGCTGCCCACGGGCAGCTCCCGTTGCCTCGCACCTTCAGGATCGAGGCCGAGCCACTGCCAGTGCTGATAGCCGCAGCGAATCACCAGCAGCACCAGCACCAGCACCAGGCCCATGCGCACCAGGTCATCCGCGTCCGCCACCAGCAGGTCCCCGAACAGCAGCCCCTCCAGGTCCACCGGCAGGTCAAGAACCTGCACCAGCAGCACCCCCAGCCCGAGACTGGCCGAGAGCACGGTGTTGAGCACCGATTCCGCAGCACCAGCGTCGTCGCGGCGAGCAGCGATCAGTGCTTCCACCAGCAGCACCGCCACGAGGGCGCTGGCCATGCCCGTGAGCAGAGTCGGCAGGCCAAGGGCCTGGCCGATCACCACCCCGGGCAGCACGGCGTAGGCCATCAGGTTGGTGGACAGGACGCGGCGCTGCAGCACCAGCAGCGTGCCCAACAGCGGGCAACTCAGACCGCAACAACAGGCCAGCAGAAGGGGGATCAACCAAAAAGGTTCGTTGAGGGCTGCCACGGCGGGAAGGAAGGTTGGGCGGGCTGGAGATGCAGGCTTCCCTGCTGCAGGAGGTAGGTGCGCCTCCGAGGGAGGGTCGGGGGCAGCTCGCCATGGGCGCTGAGCACGACCGCCGTCCCCGAAGACACCAGGGAACGGAGCAACGCACCGAGTTGCAGGCAGCTGGCGCCATCCAGGCAGGCAAACGGTTCATCGAGCAACAGCACCGCGGCGCGCTGGACCAGGGCTCTGGCGATCAGGGCCCGCTGACGTTGGCCGGAGGAGAGGCTGCCGATGGATCGCTCCGCCAGGGCCTCCAGCCCGACCTGCCGCAGGGCCGGCGGGCTGCTGCGCGGATCCCCACTGGCAGCCAGAGCCACGAACGCCTCCAGGCGAATTGGATAGCGCCAGTTCAGGCAGGGGTCCTGGGGAACGAGAGCCACGCGGCGTCTTTGCCCCCGAAGAGGACGACCCTCAAGCCGCACCCAGCCACGGCTGGGCTGCAGACCCCCCTGCAGCAATTGCAGGAGGGTGGATTTGCCCGAGCCGTTGTCGCCGCGGATGACGCTGCACGAACCAGGCATCACCTCCAGATCGATGCACGCCAGCACTGGGAAGCGCGCATAGGCGTAGGCGAGATCGAGGGCCTGCAACAGGGGTTGATCCACCGAGGCTCCTACGTCAGCACCAGCCTATAGCGCAGCGCAAATGAGAACCGTTATCATCCTCATGTCGTTGGTTCTGTGCGGATGGCGTTGCCGCTGGTCTTCCTCGCCATGCTTCTGGGGGCGGTCTCGCTTGCCCAGGCTTCTCCTGTCCGAGCGTCTTCACCGCCGCTGGTGGTCGCTGCCGACGGGGTTCTCTGCGACCTCACCCGCACTCTCGCGGCGGATCAGGCCAGGGTGTCCTGCCTGATCCCGGCCGGTCGCGATCCCCATCAAGCGGTGCTGCGACCCCGCGACCGCCAGGCCATCGCTGAAGCCCGCCTGGTGCTGCTCAATGGCTACGGCCTCACCCCTGCCCTGACGGGGATCAGCGGCGGCGCCCCGAAGGTGGCGGTCGCGGAACAGGCGGTGCCGACCAGTCCCGGCCGCGATCCCCATGTGTGGCACCATCCTGGCCAGGCGGCGGCCATGGTGCGGGTGGTGGAGGCCCGCCTTGTGCCGCTGCTGCCGAGCTCGGCAGCGGCAGCCGTAAAGCGCCGCAGCCAGGCAGCGACGGCCGTGTTGGCAGATCTCGGCCGTTGGATCGAGGTGCAGATCGACACCGTTCCAACCCGTAGCCGGGTGCTGGTGACAGAGCATCGTGCCTTCTCCAGCCTGGCCCGCCGCTTTGGTGTGCGGGAGCTACCGCTGCTGGATTCCTTCACCACCGCCCGAGTTCTGCGCCCCGCCAGCCTCGACGCGATCACCAAAGCGGTGCGGGAGTCGGGCACGCGCCAGCTGTTCGCCGAGTCGTTGCCGATCTCCAAGACCCTGCGGCGCATCAGCCGCGCCAGCGGCGTTCCGGTGAATCCCAGCCCGCTGGTGGCCGATGGGCTTGCCCCGGGCCGCTCCACCGTTCAGACCGCCACAGACAACGTCTGCACCTTCGTCAGCGGCCAGGGCGGCCGTTGTGACGGCACTGCCGCCGAAGGGCTTGCCCGGCGCTGGGCCTCAATCCGCTGATGTTCACCATGACCGCACCTACTTCTTCCTCTCCAGTCTCCCGCCGCTTGTACCGATCCCAGCGCCCAGGCATTGCCCTCGTCCCCCTCAGCTTGGCGATGGCGCTGGCGTATCCGGCGCCGCTGCACGCCCACGGCGCGGCTGGGGGGGAGGATCTGGCCCCTGGCGAGTTTCAGATCGCTCCGGTGCTCACCCTTGAGGGGCACGCCGGCCTGGAGAACAATCTCGAGGGCCAGCCGCGCCACTACGCCATCGATGGCCTCTTTGGCGTGCTGATGGAGTGGGGCCTGCCCAACAAGGGCAGTCTGGCGATTGAGGCGATGGTGGGGCCCGCCCTTGTGTGGGGTGAAGCGGAACATTTCTACGGCCGGATCCACCTGGAGCACTCCGAGGAGCACCATGCCGATGAAGCTGACGACCATTCCGATGAAGCTGACCACCATGCTGAGGAGCACGATCACAGCCATGGGGGCGCTCCCTTTCGCCGCAGCGATCTGAAGGGGCGGCTGCAGGTGCGCTACGACCCGAATCAGCGCCTCTCCTTCTTTGCCGAATGGTTGCCGTACTACGTGACCCGCAGCCAGGGCGAAGATATCCAGGGACTGAAGAATGAGCTTGGCTTCGGGGTGGCTTACGCCTTCGGCGATGGCGATGTGAATTTCGCCCTTGGGGATGGTCTGGAAACAGTTGCCGATGGCATTTTCATCTCTTTGGAAAACCGCACGGGCTGGGAGTCGGATGGGACCTACCTCGGCAACTACACCGATCCCTGGCTGGGATTCGGTTTCAATGTCGACCAGTTGAATGTCACGCTCTCCGCCGGGCCGCGCTTCTACAGCCCGGGCAGCTATGCGGGGCTTCCCAGCCGAACAGACTGGGGTGGTGAGGTGGAGCTTGAGTTCCCGCTCAACCGCCGCACCGTGTTGTTTGCCCACTGGAAGCCGATTCACAGCAGCCAGGCCGGCGAAGGTTGGGGGCGCGGTTGGCAGCACCACATCGGTACAGGGGTCACCTTCCGCTTCTAAATAAGGTCCCGCTCCAGCAGGAGGAACAACAACGCCGAGAGCGCCTGGTTCTGGGTGGAAGCACTCACTTGGAGATCCACCGCCAGATGAGTGAGGAAGGCATTCACCTCCTCGCTGCCCATCTCGCGGGGATGGCGCCGGTGGTGGAATCGGAGAAACCGGCGCAGCCATTGCTCATCAGTGGCCACCGTGCGGCGGGCATAGTGGCGCGCCTGAAGGCTAGGCCATAAACACCTGCCAAGGAAAGGATTCCCCGCCCCTGCCGCGTCCACCGCTTCGGCCCCACACTGGCAAGACGAGGGAACACCACCATGCACTGGCTGAGCAACGTGCGTTTGCCCCAGGGGTCGCCCTGCACCCACCGGCGCGACCAGCGCTGGCGGGTGGGGCTGGATGGGGAGGGGCACATCGCCCGGCTGGAGCCCCTGGCCCCAGGAAGCGCCGCAGCGGGCGACGACTGGGGCGGCGACTGGCTCAGCCCCAGGGGGGTGGATCTGCAGATCAATGGTGGCCTGGGGCTGGCTTTCCCAGAGCTTCGGGAGGCCGACCTTCCCCGGCTGGAGGAGCTGCTGGCGCTGCTCTGGCGCGATGGGGTGGAGGCCATTTCCCCCACCCTCGTCACCTGCGGGGTGGCCCCCCTGCGCCAGGCGCTCGACGTGCTCGCCGAAGCCCGAGCCCGCCACCGGCCTGGCCTCTGCCAACTGCTGGGGGCCCACCTGGAGGGGCCTTTCCTGGAGCCCAGCCGCCGGGGTGCCCACCCCCAGGAGCACCTCTGCCGCCCCAGCTTGCCCGCCCTTGCCGAACGTCTCGATGGCTTTGCCTGCGGTCCGGAAGCCGATATCGCCCTGCTCACCCTGGCGCCCGAGCTGGAGGGTGCTGCCGCCGTGATTGCTGAGCTGCGGGCCCAGCAGGTGGTGGTGTGCCTGGGCCACAGCGCGGCGGATGGTTCCCAGGCCGAAGCCGCCTTTGCCGCCGGGGTGACCATGCTCACCCACACCTTCAACGCCATGGCGGGCCTGCACCACCGGGCCCCGGGGCCCGTGGCCGTGGCGGCCCTGCGGGGAGATGTGGCCCTGGGGCTGATCGCCGATGGGGTGCATGTGGATCCCGCCATGGCCCTGCTGTTGCAACGGCTCGCCCCCCAGGCCACCGTGCTGGTGAGCGATGCCCTCGCCCCCTATGGCCTGGGGGATGGGGCCCACCGCTGGGATGAGCGCCTGCTGCTGGTGGCAGACGGCAGCTGCCGGTTGGAGGACGGCACCCTGGCCGGCACCACCCTTCCCCTGCTGGAGGGGGTGATCCGCCTGGCGGGCTGGGGGGCGCCGGTGGATCAGGCCATCGCCGCCGCCACCCTCCATCCCCGGCGGGTGCTGGGCGATGGGCGCCCCCTGCAGGCCCTGCTGCGGGGCCTGCCCCTGGGCTCCTGCCTGCGCTGGCGGGAGAAGCCCACCGGGCTCACCTGGCGGCCCGCCGCCTGAGGGCCCATGGCCCCTGCCTAAGATCCGCCGCACCGACTGTTGGCCCGCCC
The DNA here is from genome assembly GCA_040399515.1 of Cyanobium sp. Classification (GTDB taxonomy): domain Bacteria; phylum Cyanobacteriota; class Cyanobacteriia; order PCC-6307; family Cyanobiaceae; genus Cyanobium. The sequence goes on from JBBASA010000005.1 coordinate 53,106, forward strand.
TCCATGACATCCGACCTTCAACAGGGTCCCTGCGCGAAGACCCAGGAGAAGGCCGAGGTGCGGGCCTATTTCGAGAGCACGGGCTTCGAGCGCTGGAACCGCATCTACAGCGAGAGCGACGACGTCAACAAGGTGCAGCGCAACATCCGCCTGGGCCACCAGAAAACCGTGGATGCGGTGCTCGCCTGGCTCCAGGAGCAGGGGGATCTGGCCACCCGCAGCTTCTGCGATGCGGGCTGCGGGGTGGGCAGCCTGAGCCTTCCCCTGGTGGCCCTAGGGGCCGGCTCCGTGCTCGCCACCGACCTCTCGGAAGCGATGGTGTCGGAGGCCCAGCGGCGGGCCACGGAGGAGGGCCTGGCAAGCGATCGCCTGCGCTTTGCCGTCTCCGATCTGGAGAGTCTCACGGGCCGTTTCGACACCGTGATCTGCCTGGATGTGTTCATCCACTACCCCCAGGCCGCCGCCGAGGAGATGGTGAAGCATCTGGCCGGGCTGGCGGAGCGCCACCTGATCGTGAGCTTTGCCCCCTACACACCCCTGTTGGCGGTGCTCAAGGGCATCGGCCAGCTCTTCCCCGGCCCCAGCAAAACCACCCGGGCCTACCAGCTCAAGGAAGCGGGCATCGTGGCCGCCGCCGCCGCCGCCGGCTTCCAGCCCGTGCACCGCAGCCTCAACCAGGCGCCCTTCTACTTCTCCCGGCTGATCGCCTTCGAGCGGGCCTGATTCTCCAGAGCCACCAGCAGATCAGCCAGCAGCCGATCCGCATCCCGCACCGCCAGGATTCCCATGCCCGCTCGCAGGGTGGCCAAGGGATCGGTGCTGTCGCCGTTGCCCCGCAGACGGGGGCCCAGCAGGCGCCACACCGCCTGTTCCAGGGCCGGCTCCCCGGGCTCGTGCTGCCACACGATCACCGCGCCCCCCACGGCGGCGGCCGCCGCAGCGTTGGCGTCCTGATGGCGATCCGCCGCCTGGGGGAAGGGCACCAGGATCGTGGGCGTGCCGCTCACGGCCAGCTCGCTGAGGCTGCCCGCCCCCGCCCGGCTGATGGCGAGATCCACGTGCTGCAGGAGGCCGGGCAGCTCATCGGAGAAGGGCCGCTCCACCACCCCCTCCAGCTGGAACTGGCCCGCCTCCGGATCCTGGCTGCCGGTGAGATGCACCACCCGGCAACCCGCTTCCGCCAGGCGGGGGATCAATGGCCGCACCATGCGGTTGAGCCGCAGGGCTCCCTGGCTGCCGCCCATCACGAGCACCAGGGGGCCTGCCCCCCGGGGCACCCAATCAGGCAGGGGGGCGGGCTCCAAGAAGGTCTTTCTCACCGGCGTTCCCGTCACCATCGGCCGGCAGCCGGCGAGGCGCTCGGCCGCCTCCGGCAGCCCCAGGGCCACCCGGGTGCAGTGGCGCCCCAGCAGGCGGGTCACCTTGCCGGGGATGGCATTGCTCTCGTGCAACACCACGGGCACGCCGCTCCAGCGGGCCGCCAGGATCGCCGGGGCGGCGATGTAGCCGCCGGTGCTGAACACCACATCCACCCCCTGCCGGCGGATGAGCTGGCGGGCGGGCATGGTGGCCCCCAGCAGCTGGGCCAGGTTGGCCAGCTTGCGCAACCCCTTGCCCTGCAGCCCACCGGCGCGAACGGTGTGCAGGGGATAGGAACGGGGCACCAGGGTCTGCTCCAGACGGTCGGGCACCCCCAGCCACTGCACCTGCCAATCCGGCGGCAGGGCCTCCGCCACCGCCAGGGCTGGAAACAGGTGGCCACCTGTGCCGCTGGCTGCGATCAGGAGGGTTGGCATGACGGAGCTCTGCCGGGGGGCGGGGGCGGGCCTAACTTAAAAGCCAACTGTGGCCGTTTCCCACCCACGGCCGCCCCATCTCCTCCGGTTCCGCCGCGATGCCCTGTCTGCGCCGTCTCTCCGCCCTCTGTCTCGGCGGGCTGATGCTGGCCCCGGTCCTGGCGGGCGGGCCTGTGCACGCGGCCAGTCCCACCCCCACCCAGCTGGAGGCCCTGGAAGCGGCCCTCAACAGCAGCGACGACACGGCCCTCAGCGCCCTGCTCAGCCAGGGGCCGGGTCTGAACCCCCAGGAGATGAAACAGCGCCGGCAACTGCTGCGGGAGCAGTTTCCCGATGTGCGCTGGCAGGTGAAAACAGGTCCAGCCCTGCGCAGCGGCCAGCCCAGCGTGATGGTGAAGGTGAGTGGCACCCGGAGCCAGGGGGGCAGCATCTATCGCCTGGAAGCGGAGCAGCGCCTCTCCCTTCAAACCGATGGCCAGCGCTTCACGGGCCAGACCATCTGGAGGGAGCAGTCGGTGCTGCGGAATGGGGAGAACGCCCCTTCGGTGAGCGTGCTCATCCCGGACGCGGTGCTCACCGGCCAGCGCTACGACGTGGATGTGATCTTCGATGACCCCCTCGATGGGGCCCTTGTGGCTGGTGGCATCCGGCCCATCAGCAGCGAGCAGGTGATGGCCATGGAGAGCCCTCGCGTGGATCTGGCGGCCCTGGGGGGCGGAGGACTGTTCAAGGTGGTGCAGGCCCCCCAGGCCCCCGGTGCCCAGACCTGGGCCGTGCTCCTGGTGCACCCCAAGGGGGTTGTGAGTGCCACCAAGCGGGTTCGGGTGGTGTCCGACCGCGGGGTGCTCGAGCCCTGAGCCATGGCCAGGCCCCATCGCATCTGGGTGGTGGATGACGATCCGGAGGTGCGGTCGTTGCTCACCACTTACCTGAAGGACCAGGGCTACGACGTGCGCACCCTCGCCGATGGCGCCCAGCTGAAGGTGCGCCTGGAGGGCCAGCTCGGGGGGGAGCGACCCGACCTGCTGGTGCTGGATCTGATGCTGCCGGGGGACGACGGCCTCACCCTCCTGCGCCGCCTGCGGGATGGGGGGGATTCCCTGCCCGTGCTGATGCTCACGGCCCGGGCCGATGGGGTGGATCGCATCATCGGGCTGGAGCAGGGCGCCGACGACTACCTCGCCAAGCCCTTCCTCCCTAGGGAACTAACGGCCCGCATCGAGGCCATCCTGCGCCGCCGCTCCTCGGCACCAAGTGGTTCCCCCCAGCCGGCGGGAGAAACCCTGCGCTTCGGGGATTGCACGGTGGATCTGGCCACCCGGGAGCTCCTGCGGGAGGGGGCCGCCCTGCCGATCACCAGCGGCGAATTCGCCCTGCTGGCCACCTTTGTGCAGCATCCCCACCGGCCCCTGTCGCGGGAGCGGCTGATCGAGCTGGCCCGGGGGCCCACCAGCGAAACGGAGAGCCGCAGCATGGATGTGCAGATCTCCCGCCTGCGCAAGCTCATCGAGCCCGATCCGGCCCGGCCCCGCTACGTGCAGACCGTGTGGGGCTATGGCTATGTGTTTGTGCCCGATGGCCAGCCCCGTCAGAGCTAGGGCGGGCGGGCCACCCCGCCTCCTGCGACCCTTGGGCTATGGGGCCGCCGCGACCGGCTTCACCGCCCTGGCCCTGTTGCTGCTCCACCTGCTCCTGGCCCAGCGCCTGGAACGGCAGCAGCGTCGCCAGCTGGTGGGTCAGGTGAGCGCCATGGTGCTGCTCAGTGAGGTAGCCCTGGAGCGCTACAGCCCCCCCGAACTTGCGGAGGTGTTGGGCACCCCGGTGGCTCTGGGGGCCCGTCCCCCCCAGGCGAATCCCGCCACCACCCCCGCGGATGGCACCCTGCGGCGCCAGGCCGAGGCCCTGCGCGCCGATCTGTGCAGCAAACTCACGGCCTGTCCGGTGGTGTGGGCCGTGGGCCAGCGGCGAGGCGTGTGGGTACAGCTCAACTCCCCCCTGGAAACGGCCTGGGTGTTTGCGCCCATCCCGGCCCTGCGGGGCTGGCCCCCGGATCCCCAGTTGCTCACCCTGGCCGGAGCCCTGGGGGGGCTCACCACCCTGTTGCTCTATCTCAGCCTGGAGGTGCAGCGGCCCCTGCGCCAGCTGGATGCGGCCCTGGGGGAGGTGGGCCTGGATCAACAGCCCCGGCCCCTGCCAGCGAGGGGTAGCGGAGCCGTGCGCCATCTCACCGCCCACTTCAACGCCATGGTGGTGCGGCTGCAGCAGGCCAGCCAGGAGCGGGCCACCATGCTCGGCGGCATCGCCCATGATCTGCGGAGTCCCCTCACGCGCCTGCGGCTGCGGCTGGCCCAACAGGTCCCCTGGTCGGAGCAGGAGAGGCGCCGGGCGGAAACCGACCTCACAGCTCTGGAGCGGATCACGGAGCAGTTTCTGCTGTTTGTGCGCAGCGAGGCCGAGGAGCCGCCGGTGCGGGTGCCCCTGCAGGAGCTCGTGGCGGAAGCCGCCAATGCGGTGGAGGCTGCGGAGCTCCACCTGGAGCCTATGGAGCGCCTGGTGCGCCCCGTCGCCCTCTCCCGGGCGGTGGCCAACCTGTTGCTCAACGGGGAGCACCATGGCCAGCCCCCCCTGAAGCTGGTGCTCCGGGCCCTGCCCGAGGAGGGCTTTGCCATTGAGGTGTGGGATCGGGGGCCGGGCCTCTCCCCAGCGGAGTGGGAACGGGCCAGGCAACCCTTCCAGCGCCTCGATGGGGCCAGGGGTGGGGTGGGCCACAGCGGGCTCGGGCTGGCCATCGCGGAACGGGTGTCCCGGGCCCATGGGGGAGAGCTGGGCTGCCGCCGCTCAAGCGACAGAGGCGCCCCGGCCTTTGTGGTCACGCTGACGGGACGGTCCCTCCAGTCGCACCTGGTCACATCTTCCGCCGGCCGAGTCGCCGTTGAGTGATGGGGGCTCCGCAGGATGAAGGGGTCGTCGAGCCCCTGGCCATGCTGATCCCTCTTCCACACCCCAGGTCGCTGGTCGGCCTTCCTGCCCTGGCCCTGCTCCTGGCTCTGGCCGCCCCCGCAGGTCTGGCCCAGCCCGTGGGGCCGAATCTCCAGGAGCCGCGGCTGACGCCCGCCCAGCGCCAGAAGGTGTTTCCCGAGCAGCGGCGGATGGCCCTCCAGGACCACCAGGCCCGCATGGCCATCCTTCAACGGGGGGAGCGTTGCATCGACAGGGCGGCCAATGCGGAGGTGCTGCGCACCTGCCTGCGAGAGGAGCGGGAGGCGATGCGTCAGCAGCGGCGCCAGCACATGGACAAGCTCAGGGCGCTCTATGAGCGCAATGGCCTGCCCACCCCCCCGTGGATGATGCGCAAAGGGAACCCTCAGCGCCCAGGAGGCGATTGGGGTGGGGGCGACGTCTGAAGGTTGGAGAGCCGTTGTTGCACGAGCGGTGGGGCCGCTTCCGGCCACCGGGCCGAGGTGCGATAGAGGGCGGCCACGCTCCTGTTGTGCTTCTGCAGGGCGCGGCAGTAGGCCTCCACCGCTCCCCGGAGGTTGCCCAGCACCTGCAGGAGCGTCGTGGCGTCGGAGGTGCCCATCGCAAAGCCCCGGGTGGCCGACGCCACCGTCGCCCTTGCGCTCTTCACCTGGGCCAGGGAGGCATCCACCACGATCTGGCTGTTGAGGTAGGCCGCATGGCTGATCTCCACCTCGGCCGTCACCGTCAGCCGGTCGAGGGCCGCCTGCTGGAGGGCCTGCTCCTGTTGGTTGCGTTGGGAGCGGGCCTTGGCCGCCAGCAGGCCCCCATCGAAGAGGGTCCAGCCCACATTCACCCCCACGGTCGCCTCCGACTGCAACGCGGTGTTGTCACTGTTCCCCTCCACCGATCCGGAGCCCTCCAGGGACAGGGTGGGACGGTAGCCCGCGCGGGTGGCGACGGCGCTCCAGGAGAGGGCCCGGGCGTTCGCCAGACTCTGTTGGATCTCCTCCCGGAACTGGAGGGCCTGGGCAATGGTGTCCCGACGGCTTGGAACCCATGGGCCGCCCAGCTCCAGGGGATCGCGGGTCATCACCAGATCCCCTGGGGGAAGGCTGAGGCTCCTGGCCAGGTTGGAGGCCGCCACGATCACCTGCTCGTGGGTGTCGATTCGCAGGATGAGCAGGGCGAACGCCTGGCCGGTGAGCTGGTCCACATCAGGGTTGGACGCCCCCCGCCGTCCCTGGGCCTTGGCCAGGGTTCGCCAAGCCTCCACCAGGGTGCTCAACTTGCGGTATTCGCCCTCCAGCTCCAGCAGAGTCTGCAAATCGATGTACTGCTGCTGGATGGTGAGCACCAGCGAGCGGGCCTGCACATCAAAGAGAAAACGATCCGCCGCCAGACTGGCGGCATTGGCCTGGGCGCGGGGGTGTCGACTGGGATCAAAGAAGGTCCACTCCAGCGTGAGCTCGGGAGAGGAGATGGAGAGCGTGTTGGCCTGTTGCTGCTGGACGCCCAACAGGCCGGGATCGTTGTTGCCCGCCGTGAGGCTGGGGAACCATTCCCGCCGGATGGCCACCCCATCCCAGGCGGTGGCCTCAATCAGGGCATAGGCCTTGGCCAAAGCAGGGTTCTGGGCCAACCCCAGGGCCAGGGCCTCCTGGAGACTCACCCGCCTGGAGGTGCGTTCCAGGTGGTCGCGGTAGATATAAACCCGCTGTTCCAAACTTTGCAGGGTGACAGCGCCCCCCGTGGAACCGGCCCCCCTACGGGGACCGGCCAGGGCACCCGGCGCCCCCAAGAGAAGGGCCGCCAGCAGTGCCCAGGCTCGCGTGCGTTTCTCAGACCTCATCCAGGGCGGCGACGCCGGGCAGCACCTTGCCTTCCAGCAACTCCAGGCTGGCACCCCCGCCGGTGGAGATGTGGCTCATCTTGTCGGCCACACCCACCTTCTCCACGGCCGCCACAGAATCCCCACCGCCAATGATGGTGATCGCGCCCTTGGCGCTCAGATCAGCCAGGGTATGGGCGATGGCGTTGGTGCCAGCAGCGAATTTGTCGAACTCGAACACGCCCATCGGCCCGTTCCAGATCACGGTTTGGCAGTCGGCCAGGGCCTCCTGGAACACCTTCACGGAGTCGGGGCCGATGTCCAGGCCCATCCAGCCGTCAGGGATGGCCTCGATGGAGGCGATCTGGCTGTTGGCATCGGGGGAGAAGTTGTCGGCCAGCACCACATCGGTGGGCAGCAGCATCTGCACCCCCTTGGCGGCGGCTTTGGCCTCCAGTTCCTTGGCCAGCTCCAGCTTGTCTTCCTCCACCAGGCTCTTGCCCACCGAGAGGCCCCGGGCCTTGTAGAAGGTGAAGATCATGCCGCCGCCGATCAGGATCTTGTCGCACTTGTCGATCAAGGCCTCCAGCACGCCGATCTTGCTGCTCACCTTGGATCCACCCACGATGGCGGCCAGGGGGCGCTTGGGGGCATCGATGGCGCCCTGCAGGTAGGCCAGTTCCTTCTCCATCAGAAGGCCTGCCACATTGGGGTTCAGGAACTTGGTGACTCCTTCGGTGGAGGCATGGGCCCGGTGGGCCGCGCCGAAGGCGTCATTCACGTACACCTCAGCCAGGGAGGCGAGCTTTTCGGCAAATCCGGGCTCGTTCTTCTCTTCTTCGGCGAAGAAGCGCACGTTCTCCAGCAGCACCACGCCCCCTTCTCCCAGGGCAGCCACCTTGGCCTCGGCATCGGGGCCGATGCAGCTCTCGGTCTTCACCACGGGCACCCCGAGGAGGTCGCTCAGGCGGGCGGCCACCTGGGTGAGGCGCATGCCCTCGTTCACCTGGCCCTTAGGCCGGCCGAAGTGGGCCGCCAGGATCACCTTGGCCCCGTTATCGCGCAGGTGGGCAATGGTGGGGAGGGCGGCCCGAATGCGGGTGTCGTCCGTAATGGCGCCGGCGTCATCCAGGGGAACGTTGAAGTCCACCCGCACCAGGACGCGCTTGCCGCGGAGGTCTGCAGCGCCGAGACTGGCGAGGGAACGCTTGGCCATGGGGTCGGGTGGAGAGGGGAAGGCGGGGGGAGATTAACCCCTCAACCCCCGTTCTTTACAGAATCCCGCCGATTTCGCTCCGCGGCGGGTGGCCGGTGGTGGCGCTAGACAGGGAAGGCGTGCTGCAGACCATGTTCGACACCGTTCTGTTCCCCATCGACAACAGCCGTCAGACGATGGAAACGGCTGCGGTGGCCCTCCAGCTGGCCCAACAGCACGGCAGCCGAGTGATCTTGCTCTCAGTGGTGGAGGCGGAAGAGGGCGCCATGCACGATCCAGTCAAGGTGAGCCAGCTGCTGGAGCAGGCCCGGGCCAGCTTTGAGAAGGCAGGGATTGCCTGCGATGTGTTGGAGCGAGAGGGCAAGCCGGCCTTTGTCATCGGCGATGTGGCCGATGAGGTGAATGCCGATCTGATCATCATGGGCACCCGGGGCATCAGCCTGGAGGAAGATCAGCACAGCACCGCGGCACGGGTGATCCAGCTGGCCCCCTGCCCGGTGATGGTGGTGCCCTGATGCCCGCGCTGAGCGTCAACGCCCCGGCGATTCAGTGGTATCCGGGCCACATCGCTCGGGCAGAGAAGGCGCTCAAGGACGCCCTCGTCAAGGTCGATCTGGTGATTGAGGTGCGCGACGCCCGCATCCCCCTAGCCACGGGCCATCCCCGCTTGCAACGCTGGATCAGCGGCAAGCAGCATCTGCTGGTGCTCAACCGGCGCGACATGGTCAACGCCGAAGCCCAGCAGGCCTGGGACGTGCTGTTCCGGGCCCAGGGCCAAGCGCCCTGGTGGTGCGATGCCAAGGTGGGCACGGGAGTGAAGCAGCTGCAACAGGCGGCCATCCGCGCCGGGGAGGTCCTCAATGCGCGCCGGGCTGGCCGCGGCATGAAACCCCGTCCGGTGCGGGCGCTGATGCTGGGTTTCCCGAATGTGGGCAAGTCAGCCCTGATCAATCGACTGGTGCGCCAGAAGGTGGTGGAGAGTGCCCGCCGTGCCGGCGTCACCCGCAGTCTGCGCTGGGTGCGGCTCGGCCAGGAGCTTGATCTGCTCGATGCTCCGGGGGTGCTCCCGCCCCGGTTGGACGACCAGCAAGCCGCCCTGCGGCTGGCCATCTGCGATGACATCGGCCAGGCCGCCTACGACACCGAGGCCGTGGGACTGGCGTTCCTTCGAATGCTGGAGGAGCTGGAACCGATCCAGGCCGCAGGGGTGGCCCGAGGGTTGCTGGAGGCCAGATATGGGTTGGCCCCAACGCCCGGGGATGCGGAGGCCTGGCTGTCGTCCGCCGCGGCTCGTCACACCAGCGGTGATCTGCTGCGCATGGCCCAGCGCGTCCTGGATGATTTTCGCCGTTCCCAACTGGGAGCGATCACCTTGGAGTTGCCACCCGCGCCGCCCCATTCCCTGGAGGCCGAACCCTGAACCTATCGGGCGGGAAAAGGGCGCGAGAATTTATTTGTGGTTTTGTGTGGTTTTGATCGGCGCAGGGTTGTTCTGTGGCTCGGCAGGAGAAGCAGCGATAGGTTGTAGATGCTTGACCGACTTCAAAGATTAAAAAATGACAAACGTCGCAGATGTCATCCTTAATGTGCTCAAGGAAGCCTCGGTCAAGCGGATCTATGGGCTTCCCGGAGATTCTCTTAACGGTTTCACAGATGCCTTGCGCCGGGAAGGCTCCATTGCTTGGCAGCATGTGCGCCATGAGGAGGCAGCGGCGCTAGCGGCTGCTGCAGAGGCAGCCCTGACGGGGCAACTGGCCGTCTGCGTGGGGAGTTGTGGGCCAGGAAGTATCCATCTGATCAATGGTCTCTACGACGCCAATCGAAGCCGGGTTCCCGTGCTGGCGATCGCCGCCCAGATTCCCGGGCCCGAGATGGGCAGCGGCTACTTTCAGGAGACCCATCCCCAGGACGCATTCCGGGAAGCGTCCGTCTACTGCGAGCTGGTCAGCATGCCTGAGCAGCTGCCACGGGTCCTGGAGATCGCCATGCGCACGGCCCTGGAGCGTCGCGGCGTTGCGGTGGTGGTGATTCCAGGAGAGATCTTCCTGAAACAGAGCAGTCCTCGGCGTCCATCAGCTCCGATTCATTTTGTGCCGCGTGTGGTGCGCCCCACGCAGGCTGGGCTTGAGGCGGCAGCCGATCTGCTCAATGGCGGCCAGAAGGTCACGATCTTCGGGGGGGCTGGGGTGGAAGGAGCCCACGATGAATTAATCGCCATTGCAGCCAAGCTGAAGGCGCCCGTGGTGCACGCCTTGCGGGGAAAACAATTCATTGAATATGACAATCCTTATGACGTCGGTATGACAGGCCTGCTGGGATTTTCCTCCGGCTATCGCGCCATTGAGAGCTGTGATGTCCTGCTGCTGCTTGGCACAGATTTCCCCTACCAACAATTCTATCCATCCAAGGCAAAGATCATTCAGGTGGATCTAAGAGGCGAGAATCTTGGCAGGCGCACCCCCATTGATCTTGGTCTGGTCGGGAGTGTGAAGGACACGGTGGAAGCTCTCCTGCCCTTGCTCAAGGAGAAGCAGGACGCCAACCATCTTCAGGCGTCCGCAAACCACTACGTCCAGACCAGGAAGGGACTGGATGAACTAGCCGTGGATGATCACAACAGATCACCCATCCATCCCCAATATCTGGCCCGCATGGTCAGTGATCTGGCGTCTGAAGACGCGATCTTCATCCCGGATGTCGGTTCCCCCACCGGCTGGGCGGCCCGCTATCTGCGCATGAATGGCAAACGTCGCCTCATCGGGTCTTTCAACCATGGCACCATGGCCAATGCTCTCCCTCATGCGATTGGGGCACAGTCGGCGTTCCCCGGCCGTCAGGTGGTGGCCTTGGCAGGCGACGGTGGGCTTTCGATGTTGCTCGGCGAACTGCTCACCCTGCGCCAGAACAAGCTGCCAGTGAAGATTGTGGTCTTCAACAATTCATCGCTCAATTTCGTTGAGCTCGAAATGAAGGCCTCAGGCTTCGTCAACTTCGGCACGGATCTGGAGAATCCCGATTTCGCCGAAGTGGCCAGAGCCATCGGTTTGTTTGGCCAGCGTGTGGAGAAACCGCACGATCTGGAGGCCGCCCTGAAGGCAGCCTTTGCCCACGATGGCCCGGCCCTGGTCGATGTGGTGACGGCCAGAGAGGAGCTGTTGATTCCACCGACCATCTCGGTGCAACAGGCCAAAGGGTTTTCCCTCTTCGCCCTGCGCACGGTCCTCTCCGGTCGTGGGGAAGAGCTCATCGACCTGGCGGATACAAACGTGGTTCGCCGGCTATTCGCCTGAGGGGATCTCCCTAGGTTGGGGAGGGGTTCGGAGCCGTCATCTTCACGGGGTCAACGATGCGGTCAAAGTCCGCCTCGCTCACCAGGCCAAGAGCCATGGCCGCCTCTTTGAGGCTGAGGTCATGCTCAAGGGCGTGGTGGGTGATCTGTGCCGTCTTGTCGTAGCCGATCACAGGTGACAGGGCCGTGGCCAGCATCAACGAGCTTTCCACATAAGCCGCGATCTTGCGGCGGTTGGGCTCCGTGCCTTCGATCAGGAACGTCCTGAAGTTGGTGCAACCGTCCGTCAGTAGGGTGATGGAGGTGCAGAGGTTATGGATGATCAGGGGTTTGTAGACATTCATCTCCAGATAGCCACCGGCACCGCCAAAACCGACCGCCACATCGTTGGCCATCACCTGGACGGCGAGCATGGTCAGAGCTTCGCACTGGGTAGGATTCACCTTGCCCGGCATGATCGATGATCCGGGTTCGTTGGCAGGGATGTTGAGCTCAGCAAACCCGGCACGGGGGCCGCAGGACAGCAACCGAATGTCGTTGGCAATTTTGTAGAGCGAAACGGCAAGCGTGCGCAACGATCCCGAAAGGTGCACGAGGGCGTCGTGCCCCCCCTGCACGGCAAACTTATTAGGCGCCGAAACAAACGGAAGGCCCGTCAAGGTGGCCAACTCTGCTGCTACTCCCTCGGCAAATCCTACTGCCGCATTCAGGCCGGTGCCCACGGCGGTGCCACCAAGCGCCAGTTGATACACACCCTTCAGGGCGTCTTGAATCCGGTCGATTCCGACGGCCAGCATGGCGCTGTAGCCCGACCATTCCTGGCCAAGGGTCAGGGGGGTGGCGTCCTGCATGTGGGTGCGGCCGATCTTGACGATGTCGGCCCATTGCTTCGCCTTTCCATCGATCGCATCGTGGAGGGCCTGAACCGCCGGAATCAGACGACCCGTTGTCTCCACAGCGGCGGCCAGATGCATCGCCGTTGGAAAGCTGTCGTTCGACGACTGGGACATATTCACATGGTCGTTCGGGTGCACCGGCGTCTTGGAGCCCAGGGCCGTGCCGGCCAGCTGACAGCACCGGTTGGAGATCACTTCATTCACGTTCATGTTGAACTGCGTGCCGGAGCCCGTCATCCACACATGCAGGGGAAACATCTCGCGGTGCTCACCGGCAAGGATCTCCTCGCAACTCTGCACGATGAGGCGATGCACATCATCTGCCAACCGGCCACCGGCATGGTTCACGTTGGCGGCGGCCTTCTTCAGCTGCGCATAGGCACTCACCATTTCAGACGGGATCAGATCCTTGCCGATGCTGAAATGTTCTAAAGAGCGCTGGGTCTGGGCACCCCACAGGCGATCAGCCGGAACCATCACCTCACCGAGACTGTCAGCCTCCTTCCTCATGTCAGTCATGGCTGGCCCATGGGCTGTGATTTCCTATTATAAAGGTTGATGAGGATTCTTGCAAATTCAGACAACGTCAGTAGATTCTAAATGGTAATGATCAATTGCGCCTGAGCATCCATGCTTGCATGCGTTCGGCTATGGACCGGCGATGACGGTCAATCCCATTTTGAAAAGGGTGTGATCGATCTCGTTCCTGGTGTGCGTGGCGACTCTCTCAGCAGCAAAATGCAGGCTGTGAGCATTGCCATGCAGGAAACGACTTCAGGTGGAGCCTTCGATTGGCATACAGCACCGGTGCGTCAATTCGTGATCACCTTGAGTGGCACCTTGGAATTCTATACCCGATCACAGAAGCACTTCATCCTCAATCCAAGCACGTTACTTCTAGCAGAGGATACAGCTGGAGGCGGCCATTCCTGGAAGCTCATTGATCAGGAGCCCTGGCGGCGCATCTACGTGGTGTTGGCACCAGGTGCCGAGGTTTCCTTCACTTCAGAGGAACTGAAATGAGCGGCCAATCTGTGGATGTGCTCCTGGTGGGAGCGGGAATCATGAGCACAACGCTCGGTGTGTTTCTCAAAGAGCTCAATCCCACATTGACCATGGAGATGGTTGAGCGCATGCCGGGGGAAGCCCAGGAGAGTTCCGGTGCCTGGAACAATGCGGGCACGGGTCATGCGGGAAACTGCGAACTGAACTTCACGCCTGTAGGAAAAGATGGCCAAATTGATATTGCAAAGGCCCTCGAAGTCAATGTGGAATTCGACCTCTCTCGTCAGTTCTGGTCTTACCTGATTAGCAAGGGTGCGATCGGAACCCCCGACAGCTTCATCCACCCCGTGCCCCACATGAGCTTCGTCATGGGGGTCGAAAACCAGGCCTTTCTCAAGAAGCGCCATGCCCTGATGAGTGCGCATCATTGCTATCACGGCATGGCGTATTCCGAAGATCACGGCCAGATCGCGGAATGGGCGCCATTGGTCATGGAGGGGCGCGATTCCACCCAGCCCGTTGCGGCAACCCATATCGTCAATGGGGCTGATGTCAACTACGGTGCCCTGACCGGGAATCTCCTGAATGTGCTCCGCAAGCACAACGATTTCGCGGTTCACTTCAGCGAGGTTGTGACCCAGCTGCAGCGTCAGCCGGCGGGGGGCTGGCAGGTCACTGTCCAGAACGAAACCACGGGTGCTGAACGCACGATCCATGCTCGCTTTGTGTTTCTTGGGGCGGGCGGCGGCGCCCTCACCCTGCTCCAGAAATCGGGGATTCCGGAGGGGTACGGTTTTGCCGGCTTCCCGGTCAGCGGCATCTGGATGCGCTGTGACAAGCCTGAGGTCGTGAATCGCCACAGGGCCAAGGTCTATGGCAAGGCTGCAACCGGTTCACCACCGATGTCGGTGCCCCACCTTGACACCCGCATCATCGAAGGAAAGCGCTGGCTGCTGTTTGGTCCCTATGCCGGCTTTTCCACCAAATTCCTGAAGCATGGATCCTACTGCGATCTGCCCCGGTCTCTTCGCCTCGCCAATCTTCTGCCGATGCTTGCAGTGGCCAAGGACAACTTCCCCCTGGAGGAATACTTGCTCGGACAGGTGCTGCAGACCAATGGCCATCGGTTCAAGGCCCTGCGCGAGTATTACCCGATGGTGAACGAAGACGACTGGCAGCTTGCCGTCGCTGGCCAGAGGGTGCAGATCATCAAGAAGGAAAAGCATTATTCAGGCCAATTGGAATTCGGCACGGAGATCGTCGCCTCTGCCGATGGCTCACTGGTGGCCCTGCTTGGCGCCTCGCCCGGCGCTTCAACGGCTACTTACATCATGGTGAAGATGATCGAGACGGCGTTGAATCCCGATCTGATCGGGGATTGGAAGCCGAAAATGGCGACCATCATTCCGTCCTATGGGCATGATCTGAAGCTAGATGCGGCCCTGCTGCAACAGGTCCGGGCCCGGACGGCGGAAGTCCTGGGCCTTGAGAATGCCTGATCGGACGACTGCTCACATCCCCCCCACCGGCTGACTCAGATAGGCCAGGGCGCCGCTGAAGCCGGCGTTGTAGTCGATGGCGACTTCGTTGCGGATATAGTCGCTGCGCACGTCGGCATAGGAGAAGTCGTTGGGGCGATCGGGTCCTCCCACCAGTGCGCCGTAGAGGGTATGGGCGTTGGGCAGGCCATTGCGGAAGCCCTCCCAGCCCACGCCGGACGCCCCCCGGTGATGGGGCTGTTGGGGCGCGTTGGTGCCGTAGCCCACCACATAACTTGAGCCACGGGGGTTGTCGCCCAGGATGTAGTCGATGGTGTCGGCCGCCAGCTTGGAATAGGTGCCGCCAGGATCGATCAGGCTGTCGGCCACCACACCGGCCACCATGGCCGTGTTGGCGGCATAGCGGAGGGAGCCCCACTGGCTGATGTGGCGCAGACCGCCAGAGGTGATGGTGACCCCATTGGTGCCCTGCACCCAGCTGTCCAGCCACCCCCGCACATCGCCCTGGATCTTGCTGTCGCCCGTGTCCTGGGCGAGAAGAACCGCCGTGCCGTAGGACACATCATCCCAATTGATGGTCCAGCCCCTGCCCAGGCCGCCGATGGATTGGCGATAGATCTGCAGGGCTTGGTTGCGATAGGCGCTGCCATCGGCGCCGGCCGCCTCACGGGCCCGGGCCAGCCAGGCCGCCCCATAGCTCAGTTCGTCGTTGTAGCCGCTCCAGGAGTTGTAGTAATCCCGCACTTCCCGCAGGGAGTCGGAATACTTGCCCCGGTAGGTGTCGGCGAACCGATAAAGGGATTCGGCGTGGCTCAGCAGGGTGTCCGCGTAGGCCACCTCGCCATTGCGGCGAAAGAGGATGGAAGCGGAAGCCAGCGCCGCTGCACTGCCCGCTGCCACGTCCGACCCTGGCTTGGTGGGGGTCACCGCCATGGCGGGACGGGAGATGGTCTGGCTCTCCGGGGCGCTCCAGAGGGCATGGTCGGCGGGCACATTGCCCACCTGGGCCACGAAGTAGCGGGTGGCCCCCGCGGCATCGGTGCCATGAGCCTTGAGGAGATAGTCGGTGCCCCATTTCACTGCGTCCAGCAGCTCATCGCGCTGGCCCGTGGCGATATAGCCGCGCTCGAAGGCCACCCCGCCCCAGGCCAGGGTGGAGAGGGTGGTGGCCAGCGGCAGGCCAAATTTGCCGTGGTCGCCGGCATCGTGATAGCCGCCGGTGAGATCCAGGCTCAGCCCCGCCTGCAGATTGGCGGCGGTGCGATCCCCGAAATACACCCCGTCGCGCCCATCCCGCAGGCCGGAATCGCCACGCCATGGAATGCGGTTGGTGGCTTCATCCAGATCCCCGGAGCGCTGGGCCTCGTAGAAGAGAAAGGATTGCCGCAGGGCTTCGCCATACCCCTGCTCAGAACTCGGCGGTGTCGGCGGAACCGGTGGTGGCGGGGTGGGAGGCGTTGGTGGAGCTGGTGGGGGTGAGGGAGGAGCAACCGAGCCAAAGAGCTGGGCCGCGGTGAGGGCACCCTCGTTGCCGATGCTGATCCCCTGGCTGCCGCTGAAGCCCACCTTCACGGAGGCGCCGGCCTTCAGCCCGGCAGCCCAGCCGGTGCCCGTCAGGGTGTAGCGGCTGAGGCCAGCCCCCAGGTCCACTCTGGACAGGCTTGCCCCCCAGGGGGTGCCTGTTACCTGGTGGGGAGAGTCGAAACTGGTGCTCCAGCTCGTCAGGTCCTGGGAGCTGCTGTTGGTGATGGTGAGCTCGGCAGTGAACCCGTTCCACCAGCGGGTGCCGCCCACCACCACACTGAGAGGGGTGGGGGTTGGAGCGGGTGGGGGCGTGGGTTCCGGGCTCGGGCCAGGGGTAGGGGTAGGGGTAGGGGTAGGAGCCGTTCCTGGGGCCAGCAACAAATCCGCCGTCAGCGCACCCTCATTGCCGATGCTGATCCGCTGACTGCCGCTGAAGCCCACCTTCACGGAGGCGCCCGCCTTCAGCCCGGCGCCCCAGCCTGTGCCGGCAAGGGTGTAGCGGGTGAGGCCATTGCCAAGGTCCACGCTGGTGTACGTCACTCCCCAGGGGGTTCCGGTGATGCGGTGGGGGGTGTCGAAGGTCGTGCTCCAGCTGGCCAGGTCCTGACCACTGGTATTGGTGATGGTGAGCTCGGCGGTGAAGCCCTTCCACCAGCGCTTGCCGCTGATCGCCACGCTGATGGGGGACGACGGGGTCTGAACCATGGGGGCTCCGGGTCTGTAGGGGAGTCCTACGAACGGGGCCCAGGTCCGGTCCATCCTTCATCTGCAGGGAACATCGGCAGGGAATAGCTGACCCTGGCCCCTGGTGCGACCCTGGATGGATGACGATTGCCAGCTGGCAGGGATGGGCCGCGTGTGTCGCCTTGGGCTACGGGGCGGTGTGCCTGCTGATGGGCGCCACCCAGCGCTCGTTCATCTACTTTCCCCAGCCCGCCGCTGATCCCACCCACCAACTGGTTTTGCAGGTGGCCGGAACCAAGGTTCTCGTGGCCCATCGGCCCCATCCGGGCCCCAGGGCCCTGATCTACTTCGGCGGAAACGCCGAGGATGTGTCGCTCACCCGAGCTGATCTCGCCGCCCTGGTGCCGGACACAGCCCTCTACCTGCTGCACTATCGCGGTTATGGCGGCAGCGAAGGCACCCCCAGCGAAGCGGCCATCCGCGCCGATGCCCAGGCCCTCCATGCCCTGGTGGCTCAACGCCACAGCGCCATCACGGTGGTGGGCCGCAGCCTGGGCACCGGGCCCGCGGTCCATCTGGCCGCCACGCAGCCCGTCCAACGGTTGGTGTTGCTGGTGCCCTTCGACAGCCTCCTGGCGGTGGCCCGCAGCGCCATGCCCTGGATCCCGGTCGACCTCCTGCTGCAGGATCGCTGGGATGCGGCAGCGGAAGCCCCCCAGGTGCGAGCCCCCACCACGATCGTGGCGGCGGCCAACGACACGGTTGTGCCGCCCCGCCATGCGCAAGCGCTTCACCGGGCCTTTTCACCCGGCGTGGCGGAGCTGGTGGTGGTGGAAGATCTGGGGCACAACGCACCGATCCTCCCAACGGCTGCCTTCCGGCGGGCTCTCCTGCAGCGATGACTCTGGGGGGGGCGCCCCCGCCCTCACTGGCGGCTGAGAATCTGGCGCAGCTCCGCCGCCCCATCAGGGATCAGCGCACCGCTCACCTCCACGGTCACCTCCTCCAAGGTGCCCGTGAAGGCAAACGGTGGCACGTAGCCGGCGTCACCGGCGATCCCGGATCGGCCCCGCACACCACGCCGCCGCCGAGTCCATAGGTGCTTGGCACCGTGGCGGCAAAGTCGGCCTGGCCCACTGGGTGCCCATCCACATACAGCTGGCCCCGCCCCGGCACCCCCTTGCCCGCCTTGATATCGGCCGGGCCCGTGGGTTCAAAGGCAAAGCGCAGACTATGACGGCCCGCCGGCACCGGCTCCACGGAGCGCACCTCCAGCAAGGCGGCCGACACCACGTTCTGCGCATAGTGCAGATGGCCGTTCTGCAGATAGAAGCCGTAGCCCCCCTCGTTGCCCCCAAAGGAGAGACGACTTCCACTGTGCCCCCCCTGGAGCCTTTCAGCGGCAGTAGCCCCGACGCACTCCTTCTACAGCCGCCGCCGCCCGGCTCCGCACCCCCAGCCGGCGAAGGATGTCCTGCACATGGTCGCGGGCGGTGGTGGGGGCGATGTGGAGCTCCTCGCCGATCTCCCGATTGCTCAGGCCATGGGCCACCAGCTGCAGCACGGACACCTCCCTGGGGGTGAGCGGACTGGGGGGCTCGGCAGGAATCTCCGGTGACTCCTGCTCGAGGGCCGGATCCACGAAGGTGTGGCCCTTGAGCACCTGCTCCACCGCAAACACCAGGGCCCCGGTGCGCCCCAGGCTCTCCTCCAGCACCAGGGCATCAGCCCCGCTCTCCAGGGCGGCCTGAACCAGCACGCGATGGTTGTGGGTGAGCACCAGGAGGCAGCGGTGCGCAGGGGAGAGGGCCTTGGCAGCGCGGATCAGGTCGAGGCCCGGCCCATCGGCCAGGTGTTCGCTCACCAGCAGGTGGAAGGGGCCTGGGGCCCGCTCCAAGTGCGCCATCCCGTCGGCAACGGAAGTGGCAAAAACCAAGGCCCTCAGGGGGGGGCCATCGCCCGCCCCAGGGCGGAACGCCAGGCTGAGGGCCAGAAACCGGGGGTACACGGCCACGAGCACCTGCTGATCCCGCAGCAGGCAGAGCAGCAGATCCCGGCGGGCCTCCAGCACAGCGCGATCAGC
Source organism: Cyanobium sp. (assembly GCA_040399515.1). Taxonomy (GTDB): domain Bacteria; phylum Cyanobacteriota; class Cyanobacteriia; order PCC-6307; family Cyanobiaceae; genus Cyanobium. Next base: position 71,887 of record JBBASA010000005.1, read on the forward strand.
AACAACGTCGAAGGCCGGATTCACAATGTTGGCTCAACAGGGGTTGGCTGAACAGGGCTGAGTTGGCGAATGAGTGCCGCAATTCTCCTGGCACCAATGAGACTGCCCTGGTAATTAAGATGATTGTTGTCTCTGTAAATCATCTCCTTGCCTACAGTAGGGCCGCAGACACCACCCAAACAGTAAAGCCCACGGAGTTTGAGATAGCTAACGTTGTGAAGTTTGCTCTGCGTCAATATTGAGCCAATGGCATCCATACCCTTTTGGTTCTCGTTCACCTGCTGCAAGGGTTGAAAACAATCAGACCTGGGCAGGGGCCTCCAGGGTCGCCGTTCACAGAAGAGGGGATCTTCCACCGCCAGCTCAGGAACGTCATCGAGGAGAATCAGAGGCACCTTCTTCGCAGCCAGTCGGGAGGCCAATTCTTTGATGGCAGCGGAAAGGTGAGATGCTTCCTTTTTCTCTTTCCAGCGCTGCGACAGCACGAAAACATCACCTGGCTGCACCTCGCGGTCGATGAAAGTATCAATGAATGTTTTGTAGTGCTCGCATCCCACCATCCACTGCCGGGTAAGCCGTCCAATGTCCTCAGGGAGAATGTAACCGCAGCGCCAGCCAATGGTGGCTGTTCCCAGCCCTCTCTCGGGAAGGATATCTCTCAAGGAATCAACATAGTGTTCGGCGTGAGAATCGCCTATGAGATAAACCCTTGGCCGTGGCAGGGTGCGGTTGCGTTCATCAACCGTCAAACTCTGAGTGAGTTTAATCGGGTCAACACGGTGGTCGATGCGAGCCGTGTTGAATTTTTTTGCCCCTTCTTCCATGCTCCTGGCGAAGCCACTGGGAAATCGCCTGTCCAAAGACAAATGGCCTGCCTCGACTTTCAGGGAAAAGACGCCCAAAAATGCCAAGACGATAGCGGTGAGCCCTGAACCAAGAACCCGAATCTGCGATTGCAGCTGTTTCGAGTTTCGGAAAGGTTCTTCAATCCAGTGAAACGATGCCAATGCAAGGAGGAGCATCAGGATGAGCTGGGGAATGATGGTCCAAGTGCTGACACCTATCGTCCAACGGCTGAGGGACAGCACGCTCCAATGCCAAAGATATAGGGAATAGGAGATGAGCCCAATCTTTTGCACCCATGGGTGGATGAAGATCCTGTAAACGCCTGTGCCTGGCCTCAGGGAACCGATCAACAGCGAGGTTAGTCCCACCACCAGAACCGTGGCCTGCTTGCCCAGTGCCAGCGGAAGGAAGAGACTGGCCACGAGCAATGGGACCAGCAGATTGGGTGCGAGGCTGATGGGCTGGTATCTCCCATCTCGATTGAGCCAGAGAAACAGGAGACAACCCGCAGACAATTCCCAGAGCCTGGCGGGCATAAGGAAATAGGCTGCAGGGAAATCACTGTCGTAGGTGAAGAGATAAAAGCAAAGGGAGAGTGCCGTCAATGCAATCAACAAGGTGATGGCGTTTTGCCGTTGTCCCTTCCAGGGCTTGAGGTGGGCGGCAAGAGGGATCGCGCAAGCGACTAGCCCATAGGGGATCAGGGAAATAAGTGTTGAGATCCCGCCCGGCAGAAAGCCAAGGGAAGACCCTGTGAAGACTTTGCTGACAATGATTGCCATTCCAACAAGGGAGAGGAAAGCCAGAAATACTTTCCATAATCTTTTGCTGGTCGGTGCTGGCTTAAGCGCATACCATAGAAAAATGGGATAGAAAAAATAGAATTGCTCCTCCACGCCAAGCGACCAGGTATGGGTAAACACATTGAGTTGAGTGGAGCTAGCGAAATAGTCTGTGGCCCTATGGAAAAGATAGAGATTTGAGCCACCGAGAAGGGCGGCCATGCCCGTATTGAGGGAATCAGCCGGCTTGGGATTAAATAGACAAATCAGCAGAGATGTGACAATGATGCACGTAATCAAGGCTGGGAATAAGCGCTTGATGCGCCGCAGATAGAAGCCTGAGAGGTGCTCAGTGAGCGAGTTCACCTCTCGGTTTGTGATCGAACCGGTGATGACATAGCCTGAAATCACAAAGAAGATATCGACCCCCAAATAGCCTGATGGCAATAGGTTTGGGTGGATATGATTCAAGATCACGGCAATCACGGCCAGGGCACGTAAGCCGTCAATTTCGGGTCGGTATTTGAAATTCACCCTGTGCAATGGAAGTTGCCGTATTGTTGTCTCCGGTGGCAACCCTGGCAAGAGCGCCATCGGCTCCTTGGCACGGTTCCCGGCCCCCTGCCCCTCCTCGGCCCCATGGGCGCTCTGGCAGCCAGCCGCCGGCTGCGGGCCCGATGCTTGCCGGCAAGGCCATCCTTCGCGGGTGAACTGGCAGGCTGCAGAAGCATCAGCACCGGTGGGCCAATGGAGGGATTCGGCCAGGGGGAAGGGGAGCTGATCACGCTCACCTACCCCAAGCCCCTGCCGATGCGGCTGGATCGCTGGCTGGTGGCCCAGCGGCCGGAGCAGAGCCGGGCCCGGATCCAGAAGTTCATCGATGCGGGCTGCGTGCGGGTGAACGGGGTTGCGGGCCGGGCCAAAACCCCCCTACGCCTGGGGGATCAGGTGGAGCTCTGGATGCCCCCACCCGAACCCCTCCCCTACCTGATCCCCCAGGACATTCCCCTGGATGTGCTCTTTGAAGACGAGCACCTGATCGTGCTCAACAAGCCCGCTGGCCTCACGGTGCATCCGGCTCCCGGCAACAAGGACGGCACCCTGGTGAATGCCCTGCTCCACCACTGCCCTGACCTGCCGGGCATCGGTGGCGAGCTCCGGCCCGGCATCGTGCACCGCCTCGACAAGGACACCAGCGGCTGCATCGTGGTGGCCAAGAGCCAGGAGGCCCTGGTGAAGCTCCAGGTGCAGATCCAGAAGCGCATCGCCAGCCGGGAGTATCTGGCGGTGGTGCACGGCCAGCCCGCCGCCGATGGGGGCACCATCGTGGCCGCCATCGGCCGCCACCCCGCCGACCGCAAAAAATACGCGGTGGTGAGCGATGGCTCTGGCCGCCATGCCTGCACCCACTGGCAGGTGGTGGAGCGGCTGGGGGATTACGCCCTGCTGCGCTTCCAGCTCGACACAGGCCGCACCCACCAGATCCGGGTGCACGGCGCCCACATCCAGCACCCGATCGTGGGCGACCCGGTGTACTCCCGTGCCCGGCGCCTGCCGGTGGCTCTCAGCGGCCAGGCCCTCCATGCCGTGCAACTGGGCCTCAACCATCCGCTGACGGAGGAGCGGCTGCGGTTCGAAGCACCCCTTCCGGCCGAGTTTGAGAAGCTGCTCGCGGTTCTCCGGCGACGGGTGGAATGACGCACGGCCACCCATCAAACTGCAGAAGCATCCGTTTGTTGTTTGCCATGGCGGAGTCCACTCTTCAGGCTTTTATTGCTGCCATTCGTCTGGATCCGGCCCTCCAGCAGCAGTTGTCGAGCACGGCGGCGGCCGATGCGGATGAGGTGGCCGCCATTGCCGACGCGGCAGGGTTCGCGGTGAGTCCGAATGATCTGGTGGCTCACGCCGATGGGCTTCTGGTGGAATACGAAGACGAGGACTATTTCATGAAGCCCCGCTGGTGGGAGCTGGGCTCCAACACTTGAGCAGCGCACGCCTAGAACTGGTCTGGGGCCTCTCCTTCGCCATGGGCGCCCTGGCCCAGCTGCTGGCACGGCTAAGCGGCCTGCCGGGGGTGGTGCTGCTGCTCCTGGCGGGCCTGCTTGCCAGCAAGGCCCGCCTGGGCTGGATCCAGACCGAGCGACTGGGGGAGGGACTGGAGCCGGTGGTGGGCCTGCTGGTGAGCCTGATCCTGTTCCACGGTGGACTCAACCTCCGGCTCGCCGGCCGGGAACTCCAGCGCTCCGTGGTTCAGCTGGTGGTGGCCCGCCTGCTGCTGGTGTTGCCCATGGGGGCCTGGTTCGCCCACGCTCTGGCCGGTCTGCCCTGGTCGCTCGCCCTGGTGTTCAGCGCCATCGTCCTGGCCACAGGACCCACGGTGGTCACCCCCCTGGTGCGGCAGATGCGGCTGGAGGCCAACAGTGCCCAGATCCTGGTGGCGGAGGGCCTGATCCTGGAGCCGCTGGCCGCCGTGCTGGCCGTGGTGCTCCTCGAACTGGCCCTGGGGTCAACCGGTGATTGGCGGGAGGCCGGTCTGCGCCTGCTCGTCCGTCTGGGAGGGGAGTGGTGGTAGGCGGCACCATGGGGGCTCTGCTCTCAGAGCTTCTGCGCCGTCTGGGGGAGAGGGCCTATCCGGCTCTGCAACTTCAGCTCTGTGTCGGCCTCCTGTTCCTGCTGTTTGGCGGCGCCGAGACCCTGCTGCCGGAATCGGGTCTGCCCGCGGCGGTGGCCGCCGGAGTGGTGGTGGGCCTGCGGCTCGGCGCCGCCCTGGACCCCTTGGGCGCGCTGATGGAGCAGCTGGCCAGCCTCGCCATCACCGTGCTCTTTCCCCTGCTGGCCGCCGATTTGTCCCTGCAGGAGTTGAGTCCGCTGGGTATCGGGGGGGTGCCTGTGTGCTGGCGCTGATGCTCTGGCGCGGCCCGGTGATGCAGTTGGCCGGCCTCGGCCTGCCCTCCCTGGGATGGCGTCACCGATTGATCATCAGCTGGATCGCGCCACAGTTTGCCCTGCGCCTGCAGCAGGCCGGGGTCACTGGGGCCAGCACCCTCAAGGGGCTGGTGTTCCTCACCATCCTTCTCACCGTGCTGGTGCAGGGCCTCACGGCTCCTGCCCTGGCGGCCCGCCTCGGGCTGGTGGTGGAGGAGCCATTGGAGGGGGAGGGCCCTTCTGATTCAGCGGTGGCCCCCCATGCGGAAGATCCCGTAGGAGCCTCCTCATAAGAGCCGCCCGGGGTTCCCCTCAGAACTTGGCCCGCACGTGCTCCGCCACCCGCAGGGCATTAGCGATCACCGTGAGGCCGGGCCCGATGGCCGGGCAGCTCGGGAACACGCTCGCATCCGCAATCCAGAGGTTGGCTAAGCCGTGGCAGCGGCCCTCCAGGTTCACCACCGACCGGGCCGGATCACTGCCCATTCGGCAGGTGCCGCAGCTCAGGCCCATCACGGCCAAGGGGGCCTCCCCCCGAGGCACCACCACGGTGCGTCGCACCACCGGCGTCAGGGGGTCGTCGTCTACCTTACGAATCTCCCCCAGCCAGCGATACACAAGCCGGTCATGGGCCTCCCGGCAGTTGGGGAGATAATCAATTCGCACCCGCCCCCCCCGCATGCTCACCCGGTTGCCCGGGTCTGGCAGCACGCTGGTCATGGCCCACCAGGTAAACGAGCGGTCGGCCAGCCACTCCAGGGCGGCGTCGGGCAGCAGCCGCGACACCAACGAGAGCACGGGAGGGGACTCGGCGAACAGTGGATCGCGCAACACCCCGCCGCCGGTCTGGATGGAGCCCAGGCTGTAGCTGACATTGCGATCGCCCCGGTAGAAGTCGGTGACACCGAAGCTGCGGGCGTAACGGCCATCGTTGGGCCGGCTGGCCCGTTGAAGGATCACGCTCAGCTGAGGCTTCATCAGGTTGCGGCCCACCTGGTCTGAGCCGTTGGCCAGCCCTTGGGGATGGGTGTCGTTCTGGGAGCGCAGCAGGAGGATGGCGGTGTTGACCGCCCCGGCGGCCAGCACCACTTGGTGGGCCCGGAAGAGCCAGCGCTGGTCACCGATCTTCGCCTCCACCCCCTGCACCTGGCGGCCATCGGACGCCACGGCGATTCCCGTCACGGTGGCGCCCCTGCGAAGCTGAAGCCGGTTGCTGGCCAGGGCAGGCTTCAGGCCAAAGAGTTCCGCGTCGCCCGAGGGATCCTCCGGATCCTCCGACCAACTCAAGGGGAGGGGATAGGGATGGAGCCCCTGACGCTCCAGGCCCTCTCCCAGCTGGATGAGGAATGGCGGGAGATTCCGTGGCTCAAAGGGGAAGGGCCCGCTGCGGGGGGGCTCGGTGGGGTCCACCCCGGCCCGGCCATGCACCCGGAACATCGCCTCCGCTCGCTCGTACCAGGGGGCCATGTCGCTGTAGCGCAGCTGCCAGTCGGGGGAGGGTCCTTCTTCTGTGGCAAAGCCGCTGAAGTCGTCCTCCCGCATGCGCTCCAGCACGCCCCCCCAGATTTTGGTGTTGCCCCCCGGGCCATACACCATCTGGGGCTGGAAGGGATCGCCATCCGGCCCAAACCAAGGTTCCGGGGGGTGGTAGCGCTGGCGACGAAACAGATCGATGCCAGCCACATTTTGATCGGCGAGGGCCAGCTCCTGGCCCCGCTCCAGCACCAGCACCCCCAGCCCGGCACCGGCGAGCTCAGCCGCCAGGGACGCCCCAGCAGCTCCTGCCCCCACGACGAGAACGTCGTGCACCTGCTCGTCGATCACCAGGCCGGAATCGTTGCTCATCGCCGCTGCCATACGTAGATCAGCAGAAACAGCACCACCCAGATCACATCCACGAAGTGCCAAAAGAGCGACACCGAGGTGACGCCGGCCTCCCCGCCGTCGTAGTTGCCGGGGCGGAAGGAGCGCCAAAGCATCAGGGCCATGAGGAGGACGCCTGTGATCACATGCAGGCCGTGGAAGCCCGTGAGTAGGTAAAACGTACTGCCGAAGACGCCGCTGTCCAAGCCAAAGCTCAGATGGCGCCATTCAATCGCCTGGCCGATGACGAAATAGGTGCCCATGGCCATGGTGAGCAACCACAGGGCGCGAAAGGCCCAAAGCTGCTTGCGGTGCAGTCGGGTTTCGGCAAACCAGGCCACAAAGCTGCTGCTCACCAAGATGATCGTGTTGATCAGGGGATCCCGTACCTCGAGCCCCTCTACCCCCTCGGGAAGCCAGAGGGGAGACGACAGCTTCAGCACGGCGTAGCCGACAAAGAAGGCGAGAAAGATCACGCTCTCGGAGAGCAGGAAGATGATCATTCCCGTGAGGTTGTGGCCGCCGTGGCCATGGGGGGTTGCGGTGGTCATGGATCAGGCCTCATTGGCGCGTTGGACATAGCGCTCCTCATCGGCCACAAGAGGAACGTTGAGGCCGTAGCCATAGGGACCACTGATGACGGTGGGCACATCGTCTTCGAAGTTTTCCAGGGGGGGCGGAGAGGGCAGCAACCATTCCAGGCCGATGGCGTTCCAGGGGTTAGCCGGGGCCTTTTCTCCGCGGGCCCAGGAGCTCACCAGGTTGAGAAGGAAGGGAATCGTCGCCACCCCAAGGAGGAAAGCGCCCAGGCTGGCGAGCACGTTGGCCGGAGCAAATTCCGGGTCGTAAGACGCCACCCGCCGAGGCATACCCATCAGCCCAGCCCAGTGCATCGGCAGAAAATTGAGGGTGCTGCCGATGAAGGTCAGCAGGAAATGCACCTTGCCCAGGCCTTCGTAATACATCCTGCCGGTGAATTTGGGGAACCAGTGATAGATCGCGGCGAACACCCCGAAGGTGATCGTGTTGAAGATCACGTAGTGGAAATGACCCACCACGAAGTAGGTGTTGCCCACATGAATGTCGATCGGAACTGTCGCCAGCATCACGCCGGTGATGCCCGCGAAGATGAAATTTACTAGGCCCCCCAGGCAGAAGAGCATGGGGGTGGTGAGCCGCAGCTTGCCCCGCCAGAGGGTGGCGATCCAGGCGAACACCTTGATGCCGGTGGGCACGGCGATCAGCATCGTGGTGACCATGAAGAGGTTGCGCATCCACTGGGGCGTGCCGCTGTAAAACATGTGGTGCACCCACACGATCAGGCTCAACAGGGTGATGCCAAAGGAGGCGATGGCCACCAGGGGATAGCCAAAGAGCGGCTTTCGGGAATACACCGGAAAAAGTTCCGAGAAGATGCCAAACACCGGCAGCACCATCACATAGACGGCCGGGTGGGAATAGAACCAAAAGAAGTGTTGATAGAGCATCGGATCCCCGCCCCCTTCCGGTTTGAAAAACGAGGTGCCAAAGCTGAGGTCGAAGAGCAGCATCAACGCCCCCCCCGTGAGCACGGGCAGCCCCACCAGCTGGATGATCTGTGCTGCGATGGCGGTCCAGCAGAAGATCGGCATCTTGAACCAGGTCATGCCAGGAGCCCGCATGCGCACGATGGTGGTGACGAAGTTCACGGCGCCCATGATCGAGGAGACCCCAGAAAGGGCCACCGCCAGGATCCAGATGAACTGGCCGTTCACGAACTGCCCGAGGGGATTTTGCGTGCTCACCGGTGGATAGGCCCACCAGCCTGAAGAGGAGGGGCCACTGGGAAGGAAGAAGCTTGCCATCAGCAGCACACCGAACACAGGAAAGAGCCAGAAGGCGATGGCGTTCAGCTTCGGGAAGGCCATGTCGGGGGCGCCGATCATGGTGGGGATCAACAGATTGTTGAAGCCGTTGAGCACGGGAAACAGGAATAGGAACAGCATCACCGTTCCATGCATGGTAAAGAGGGCGTTGTAAACGCTCGGATCCACCAAATCAGAGGGGGGTGTAATCAGCTCACCCCGCATGATCATGGCCAGCAGCCCTCCCACCAGCAGGAAGAAAAGGGCCAGGGCGATGTATTGAATGCCGATCACCTTGGCATCGGTGTTGAAGGTGAAGAAGCGCTTCCAGTTGTCGGGAGCACCGGGCACCGGGTGGGGTGCCCGGAGCACGCGGGGGTCATAGCTGGCGGAGGAGCTCATGGTGGAGAGTGTGAGGTGTGTTCAGGCTTCGTGGCTGCTGGCAGGATCCAGTCCCACATTCACCTCGGGGGGTGGGGCCGGAGGCACGACGGGCCAGCCCCGGTTGCCGTTGGCCAGGCGGCGCTGGTGCAGTTCAGTGGCGGCGTTCCAACTTGGGGCCAGGGGCTGGCGGGGGGCTTGTTTCAGCCAGGCGGCGAAGTCGTCGGCTGATTCCACCACCACATCCGTCTGGTTGCTGGAGAAGTAGCCCCCGCTGAACATGGAATCCCGCAGCCGGTAGCGCCCAATGCGAGTTGGGGTGAGGCGGTAGCGGATCACGCTGCCGGGGATGATGTCTTGCTTGAGGCGAAAGGCAGGGATATAGAACCCGTGGAGCACATCGAGCGACACCAGCTCAAAGCTCACCGACCGGTCCACGGGAAGGTGAAGTTCTGTGCTGCGCACACCCCCCGGATAGACGAACTCCCAAGACCACTGCCTGGCGATCACCTGCACAGGTCCAAGGGTCTCCTGGGCCGCATTCCCTGTGGTAGCCAACTGGAGAGCCTGAGCATCGTCGCTCACCCGCTCCTTTCCCCCGAGGGTGGCCAGGGTGGCATTCACACCGATGGTGTACCAAGCGATCGCCATCACGATGATCAGGGGAACCACGGTCCAGACGATCTCCAGGTTCCAGTTGCCCTCAATCGGTGCACCGTTCTCCAGGTCGTATTTCGCCCCGCGGTTGAAGAGCATGGTCCAAAGGATCACCTCCACACACCCCAGGAAGAGGAAGGTGCCGATGGCCGTTTCCAGGGCAAAGAGCCCATCCACAACTGGAGCAGCCGAGGAGGCTTGCACCGGCAGCCAGGAGGGCACCTGGGCCCGCATCCAGAGGCTGATGGCTAAGTTGACCACCACGGCCAGCCCCACCAACACCAGGGTGAGCGCCGGCTTGTCCACCTGTTTGGGTGTGGCGGAGGTCATGGCAGGACCTCGCGGAGGTTCTGGCCGGAGGCCAGCAGTTGGTCTGCGGTGATGTGCACCCCGAATTCGGCAGCCAGCTCAGCGCCCAGGGTGCCGTGCAGGCCGATCACCGGAAACAGCCCAATGGCCACGAGCAGGTAGAGCCATTGCACCTGCCGCCCCATGTCCTTGCGCCACAAGAAGCGCTGGTAGCCGCGCCAGATGGTCATGGCCACGATCGCCAGGAGGATCGCCACCCCCCCCACGCCGTGCCACAACATGGTTTCCATGCTTTCCAGGCCGATGGTGCTCTTGACCCCAGCGATCGGCACCGCCAGCAGCATCTCAAAAAAGCCGGCGGCCACGGTGAAGAAACTCACCACCGCGCAGGCCAGCAAGTTGTACCAGCCCACATCGTGGAAGCCCTCCCGGGTCACCGGCAGGGCCAGGAAGCGGAACACCCGCTTCTCCACCGGGTAGAGGGCACCGGCGATGTCGAAGGCGATGGCGATCACGAAAAGGCCGATCGTGAAGTGCACCAGATTCGGGTGAATCGGCAGCGCATAGGGCAGATCATTGGGCCCCAGCCTGGGGGCGAGCTGGCTGATCGGGGAATCGGCCGACACGGCCGCCTCCGCCAGCACAAACAGAGGGGCTCTCATCCCACCAGCCCCGCCCGCTGGGCTTCCACCACGGGCACCGTGTGGAGCCCATAGACCCAGATCAGCTGGTTGCCCAGGGTCACCTGCACCACCACCAATAGGGCGAGCACTCCCCCAGCAGCGAGGAAAGGCAAGGGCAAGCTGCGGGGGTCGCGGCTGCGGAGCACGTAGCGCCAGCCGGTGAGGAGCGACAGCACTCCAGCCAGCGACCAGCCCAGGGTGCTGTGCCAATCGAGGATGGTGCGGGAGGCGCCGTAGGGCTCTGCCAGGCCGGCCTCCACCTGGCCAAAGATGATGGCCACGAAGATGGCCGCCGTGGCAAAGAGCAAATTCCAGAAACTCACCTCAAAGAGGTTGGGCTTCCGGGCCAGCACGCCAATCAGATCGAAGATGACAGCGATGATCGCCATGGCGATCACGAAATGCACCACGATCGGATGGATCGTGTCCATCCACGGCAGGTTGTGGTCGTTGAGGGGAGGGAGGAGTCCCTGCATGGCCCCGGGCACAAAGAGAATTCAGTCTGCCGATGGCGCTGTGAGGCCACCACGTTTTACTCACTTTATAACTTACTCACTTTATAAGCTTGCCCTAGGTGGGCTGGGGTTGGAGGCGTGCTCATATTTCGACATACTTCCAAAGAGTGTCATGGTGGTTTGCTGACACTTATATACAAATCAAGGGTTAACCAAATCTTAGTGAATCGGGCGCTTAACTTACAAGAAAAATTATCGATAGCCATTCCTTTTCATTAACGGGATGCGCTTGCGCGAAATCTCCTACCGCACCTTGGTAAATCATGACCTCCGAGCGTTTTTTCCTTGAGCTCGAACCGCCCCAGGAACGAATGAAGCAATGGCCCCATGTCGTCATCGTTGGGGGGGGGTTTGCAGGCATCAAGGCCGCCCGGCGCCTAGCGGGCCAGTCGGTGCGGGTCACCCTGGTCGACAAGCGCAACTTCAACCTCTTCCAGCCGATGCTCTACCAGGTGGCGGCGGGCCTGGTGGCGGAGGCCGACATCTCGATTCCCCTGCGCCAGCTCTTTGCCAAGGACGAGAACGTGCAGGTGCTGCTCGGCGAAGTGGTGGATCTGGACTCGGCCGGCAAAACCATCCTCTTCAACGGGTCCCATCTCCGTTACGACCACCTGATCCTGGCCACGGGCTCCGGCAGCAGCTACTTCGGCCATGAAGAGTGGCGCCCTCTGGCGCCACCGATGAAGATCCTCGAGCACGCCGAGGAAATCCGACGTCGAGTGCTAAATGCCCTGGAGGCTGCGGAGCAGTGCCCGGATCAGGAGAGGCGCAAGGTGTTGCAATCGGCGGTGGTGGTGGGGGGAGGCCCCAGCGGCTGCGAGCTGGCGGGCTCCTTGATGGCCCTGATGAAGGATCTCACCCGAAGCCAATTCCGCCAACTCGCCCCCGAGAACTGCCGGGTGATCCTGGTGGATCCCGGGGATCGGGTGCTGCGGGCCATGCACCCCTCCCTCTCCAAAGCCACCGGCGACCATTTGCTCCATCAGGGGGTGGAGCTGCTGCTGGGCGCGCGGGTGCAAGAGATCAGCCCAGGCCGCTTGCGGGCCACCATCGCCAAACCCGCTCCAGGGCAAGCTGGCGAAGTTGCGGTGGAAGCAGGCACCATCTGCTGGACGGCCGGCGTACGGGCCTCCCACCTGGGGAAACTGCTAGCCGAGCGCACGGGCTGTGCCGTGGATCATGGTGGCCGGGTGATTGTGGAGAACGATTTCTCCATTCCCGACCATCCAGAGATCCGGGTGGTGGGGGATCTGTGCTCCTACTCCCACACCGCCGATGGCAAACCCCTCCCCGGCATGGCGGGCCCTGCTGTGCAGATGGGGGGATGGGTGGGGCAAGACATCCTGGCCCGCCAACGCGGCGAACAGCACAAACCTTTCCAGTGGTTCGACTTCGGCAGCATGGCTGTGGTGGGCCCCCTCTTTGCCGTCGCCGACCTGCGGGGCTTTCGGATTGGGGGCCTACCGGGATGGGTCCTCTGGGGCCTGTCTCACTTGGCTTTCATGCCCGACAACGAAAATCGCCTCAGCCTGTTGGTGAAATGGCTCTGGGTGATCGCCGTGCGCGAGCGCGCCTCCCAGCTGATCACCGGCAAGCCCGATCAGCACATGGGGGTGGAGGTGGGCCTGGAGGCCATCGAATTGTCTCAAGACGCTCCGCCGCAGGCACCACCTCCGGCGGAGAGTGCCGCTGCTGAGCCGGCAAAGGCGGCCTGAGCCCTAGCGTGCACCTCCTGGTCAGGCGGGTTCGGCCGGCGCGTGGAGGCTGAAGTTCCCCCCCTCTCCGGGTGTGGCGCCGAGGGGAGAACTCGACCCGGGGGTGAGGCGGCAGGCGCTGGCTGTCATGGTGTCCGCACGGGGAGCGGGGGTAGCCCCCTGTCCCGATGATGGCCACACTGCCGGAAAGCACCCACGGGCATGGCGCGAACTCCATGGCTGGCCTACCCCCCGGGGCGGGGCCTGCGGCAACTGCTTCAGCTTGCTCTGGTGGGTGTGGCGGTTGGCGTGGCCTGCTGGCCCCTAAATCTCCTCGACCGCGGCCAGGACGCCCTGCTCCACCATCTGCCGGCCTTCGGAGCCTCCTGGGATGGGGTGGCACTGGCGCTCCTGCTGGCTCCGCTGGTGGTAATGCCGGTGCTGCTTCTGCTGCAGTCCAGGGTCTGGCCTCGGGGGACCGGTTCTGGCATTCCCCAGCTGATGGTCTGTCTGAAGGATCCGGAACAGACGGACGACCTCATGGCTCCTGCGCCCACGGTGCAACGGTTGGTCCTCTGGTCGATCGCCACCCTGGCCCTCTTCCCCCTGGGGCGGGAAGGGCCAGTGGTGCATGTGGGGGCCGCTGTGCTCGTCGCCCTGCGGCGTCGCTTTCCCGGACTGCTCAGCTGGCTTGGAGCCCCGGAACGACTGGCGGTGGCTGGTTCTGCGGGCCTGGCCGCAGGCTTCAACACCCCCTTGATGGCGGTTCTGTTTCTGGCGGAGGAGCTGTTGGATCGGTTCACGCCGAGCTTGATCTGGCCTGCTCTGGTGCTGTCTTCCCTGGCGGCGCTGGTGAGCAGCTGGGGGGGGCAGCCCGAGTTTGCCTTTGGCCTTCTCCGCACCAACGCAATGGAGAGCTACCAGCTGCTCTGGGCCGTGCCTTTCGGCCTTGGGGCAGGCCTCCTCGGCGCCCTGATGGTGAAGGTGATTCTTGCGGTGGCCCAGCGCTGTGTGCCCCTCGCCCGCAGCCGTCCCCTGGCGATGGGGCTGGCCCTCGGATCGGCGCTCACGGTGCTGGGGATCCTGAGCGGTGGAGCGGGATACGGCGATGGGGAAGCCCTGATGACCTCCCTGGTCGGTGGAGAGCAAGGCCCCTGGTCGGCCCCGCTGGCCCTGCTGGCCCGGCTGCTGGGGCCGGGCCTGGCTCTGGGGGCCGGAGTTCCGGGGGGGCTGATCGATCCTGCCCTTGCCCTCGGGGCCGTGCTGGGCCACACCCTGGGGGAGGTGCTGGGAATCGGTTCGCTGGCCATGGCCCTTGGGATGGCCGCAGCTCTGGCGGGAGCCACCCAGCTGCCGGTGGTGAGCCTGATGTTTTCCCTCCGTCTGATGGGCGACCAGCAATGGCTGCCGGGGGTGCTCCTGGCCGCCGTGCTTGGGGCCTCCGTGGGGAGATTGCTGATGCGCACACCGGTGTATCACGCCCTGGCGAAGCAGCTGGAAGCGGCTCAGGAGGCCTGACGGGCCTGCTTCACCGCCGCAGGAGTCGAGGCTTCCCAAGCCTTCAGAAGTGCGTCCGCCGGTGAAAACGGCCCAGGATCAGGGCGATCATCACCGCCAGATAGAGCTGACCGGCCAAGGTGATCGCCAGACAGCCGGTGGAGGCCAAAACATCGCCCGGCCGGGCCAAGGCAGTGCCCGTTGCGGTGAGTGACTGGAAGGATCCCACAACCATGGACGGGAACACCCGAAGGGGGTGGAGCCTGGGATCGAAGCCCGGCGCCACCAAGGTGGACTCGAAGGACTGAGGTTGCCAAAGCAGAAGGGTGTGGAGCAGGAACGCCCCCAAGTAGCCGATCAGCAGATACCCGGCGGCAGCACCCATCACCACCGCCAGGGTGACGTAGGGCTCCATCATCAGGGCCTTCGCCTTGCGCAGCAGGAATGTGGCGATGAACAGGCCCCAGATCAGGAGATGCAGGATCGCCAGATGGAAGGCCAGCGAGGTGTCGGTAAGCAGGATGGCCAGCCAGGCCAGCTCGCTCAGGATCGTGGCGATGCCCAGTGCATAGAACACCCGTTTGCGGGCCACCAGAGGCGAATAGCGGGTGAGGAAGAGCATCATCACCAGCGCCACCCCAATGGCCATCAGGGGCGTGAGCCAGGGCCAGCGGCGGGCGAGGGGCTGGAGCAGAAGCACCGTGGAGATCGTCGTCAGGAGCAGGCGATAGCCCCGATGGCGTATTCGGATGCGCCGCACGTCCTCGCGGCCGAGGCGGTGGCCCGGCGTGATCAGCTCCCAGGAGCTCGCGGGTGGGGGGTCTTGGGGCAAGGGGCCGGCCTACTGCCATCAGGTTGATCGGCAGAGTGCCCCCGTGAAAGTGCCTTCACCACCCGACACACTCCGCCCGCCGACCGGGTGTGCAGGCGGGCACGAGGAGTGGCCAGCGTCAGCCGGCCTCCATACCATGAGGGCATTGCCCGGGTTCCCTGATCGACACCCTCGAACCCATCGATCTCACCTGATAAAGATCCTCGTGCCTCCTGTTGGCACCGGTCTGGCGGGCCTTGGTCTGCTGATGGCGGGGGGGGGGATCCTCGCTCCACAATTTCCTGATCACCGATGCGCTGAAAGCCCTGCTTGCCTAGCCCCACCCCACTGCCTCCCCTTAAGCTCCGCCAGCGCTGGCAGAGCCTCGACGAACACGACCAGGTGGGTCTCTGTCTGGGAGCCGTCGTGGCCGGTCTGCTGGGCTGGGCGTTGTTCTGTCCGATCCCCACGGAGGTTCGTGGGGAAGGGGTGTTGATCTATCCCGAAAACGCCGGGGTGCTCGATGCCCGTGCGGCTGGGCAGGTGCGGCGGTTGCTGGTGCGAGCAGGGGAGCCCGTGCGCCGCGGCCAGGTGCTGATGGAGATCGCCCTGCCCGTGCAGGAGAAACAGCTGATGCAGCAGAAGGGCAATCTTGCCCTTCTGGAACGCCAGAACGCCCAGCTGGATGAACGGGATACCCTGCGCCTGGGGGCCGAACGGGCCACCCTGGACACTGCCCTGGCCAAACTGGAGCAGGACAGGCGCCGCTACGAGACCCTCCAGGGCACCTACGCAGGCAAACTGCGCAACCTCGAATGGCTCGCCAAACGGGAGGTGGTGGCCCCCCTCTCGTCGGAAGTGGTGGGTGCCGAGCAGGGGCTCACTAGCACCGGAGCCGATCTGGATCAAATCCGGATCGAAGAGAAGCGGGTGTTGAGCGACTACGAAAAGGTGAAGCTCGCGGTGGAAACCGAGGCCCTGCAGCGCCGCTATCGGATTGAGGATCTGCGTCGGGAAATCCGGGTTACGGAGGCCCGGCTCGGCTTCGATGGCCGGGTGTTGGCCGAGCGGGATGGGCGCGTGCTGGATCTCCAGGTGATTGAGGGCCAGACCGTGGGGATGGGGCAGCGACTCGGCACCATCGGCCGGGGCCAGGTAGACGATGCCTCCGCCGGGCAACTGAAGGCCGTGGCCTACTTCTCCCCCGCCGATGCCCGTCGCCTGCCCATCGGCCTACCCGTGGAGGTGGTGCCGCTCTGGAATCAGCGGGGTCGGTTCGGGGGCATCGAGGGAAAGGTAAAGCACGTTCTCACCCTGCCCGCCACGGAGGAGGACATTTCCACCACGATCGGCAACCCCCAGCTCGCCGCATCCCTGGTGAAGGATGGCCCGGTGATGCGCGCCGAGATCGAACTGGTTCGCGATCCAACCAGCCGGGATGGCTACCGCTGGACCCTCTCCCGTGGCAGTGGGGTGTTCCCCGTCCGGGAGGGCCTCACGGTGAGCACCTTCGCCTACGTGGAGTGGCGCACCCCCCTCTCCTACATCCTGCCGGGGGTCCGCTCCCTCACCGGGGGCTATCGCAGCCGCTCCATCGACCGGAAGTGGGATCAACCCTCCCTGCGCCAGCCGGGATCCCTGCCCTGATCCTCCCCAACCGCCATGCCTGAACCCTCCCGCCCCCCTGCCTCCCCAGGCTTGCTCCGCCAGGAGGTTCCCTGGCTTGTGGCCGAGGGGATTCTCCTGGCGGTTCTGTTCAACGCCAACCCACCGGAGCTCTGGTTCTGGCTGGTGGTGCTCCTGGTGATCCTCGGCTACAGGATCGAGCGCTGGTGGGCCTCGCGCACGCCCTAGGGCGTGCCCAGCTGCAGCTGGGGCCGAACCGGCTGGCCCGGATCCGTGGGGGTGGTGAGCAATTCCCTCAGCAACCTGGCATAGGTGATGTTCACCGCCACGGTGGCGTTGAGCCGTTGCACCAGGCTGGCGATCAAGCGCTCCTGGGTCAGGGACACCTCCACCTCGTTGGAGAGGCCTGTTTTGTAGCGAAGCCGAACATCCCGGAAGCCTTCCAGGGAAGAGGCCACGCCCCTGCGGGCGGAGGCCAGCCGGGCCAGGCTGGCCTCGTGGTTGAAGAAGGCCGATTCCAGTCGCAGCCGGATCGTCTCGCGTTCATTGGCATAGCGCTGCGCGATCGCGGCAGCCCGATGCTCCAGGGCCCGGCCTTCGGCCCGGGTGCTGCCCGCATCGAACAGGAGCCACTGCAGGGTGAGGGCCACGGACCAGTCGGCGGCCGTGGTGTTCTGCACGGGGATCACGGTGGTGCCGCAGCAGCCCCCATTGCGGAGCACTACATCGCTGGTGTTGACGTTGCTGCCATTGGCCCCGGCCTGGGCCATCAGGCCCAGCCGGGGCAGCAAGGCAGCCAGGGTGGTTTGCCGTTCTTGCACGAGGGCTTCCCGCGTGGCCAGGAGCGCTTCCAGGGCCGGGTTGCCCCGGTAGGCCTCCATCAGGCTGGTATCCAGATCCAGGGACCAGCGCGCCAGCACCGCCACGGGATCGCTCGCCGTGGGGGTGAGGTTCGGCGGCAGATTGAGCAGCACGGCCAACTGCCGCCTGGCGATGGCCCGATCGGCCAAGGCCTGGATCAGGGTTTCCTGGTTGGCCGCTTCGATCGCCTGCCGCCGCAGCACATCGAGCCGGGGCACCAGTCCGGCCTGTTTGAGGTCCAGAGCGTCCTGGAGGATCAGCAGGTCGTTGCGGACGGCGGCGTCCTGAATGCGAACGGTCTGGTCGGCCTGCTGCAGCTGGAAATAGGCTTCGCTCACCTGGAGCTGGAGTTGGCGGAGCTGGTTGGCATAGGCCTGCCGCTCCACCTCCAGTCGGGCCCGCGCCGCCCGCACCCGGGGTGTGCGGGCGAAGTCGAGCAGGTCGTAGCCCAACTGGAGGCCGCCGAATCCCCCCGTGGCCGTGGTGTTGAACGACGCGCTGCCACCGCTGGGCACAGCAAAGGCACCTCCCGGGGCAAAGAGGGGTCCGAAACCGAGATTTTCATTGCCCACCGGCGCATTCAAGCCCGTTCGGCTTTGGCCCGTGTAGGCCCCTGCCAAGGCTTCCAGCCTGGGCCAGTAGGCCCCCATGGCGGCCTGAAAGCGAGCCAGTGCCGCAGCCACCTCCTCCCGCTGGGCCTGAAGACCGGGGTTGGCGGCGAAGGCAATGGCCAGCGCCTGCTCCAGAGAGAGGGATTGCACCCCCCCCTGCCGCAGTTGCTCCTGCGTCGGCAGGCTCAGCGGTGGAGGGGGAATGATGCGAGTCGGATCCACCGCACCCTGGGCCGGTTCATTGGCCCGCAGGAGGGTGGGGGGGAGCGGGGGCACCGGGGCCAGGAGATTGGGCCTCGTCTGCGGGTCTTCCGGGAGCAGCTTGTCGAGCAGGAGCAGTTCCCGATCCAGCTCCCGCCAGCTCTTCTCCAGCCGCCGGGTGTCGGGCCCCAGCAGGGGGGAGGATTGGGCGAAGGCGGAAAGGGGGCCGGCCAGAGGGGCCAGGCCCAGCACCAGGGTGGGCACTAGGCGAGCCAGCCCCGCCAGCTGGGAAAACCGTGGGGGGGTCAAGGCAGCACCCTCCCCGCACCTGTGGCGCTCTGGCGGCTGGTTGGCTGGGGGCTTGCGGCACCGGAGGCCAGCGATCGCCACAGGAGTTCGGTGCGGGCCATCGTCCGTTCCGCCTGTCCGCAGAGCACCAGCCGGGAGGCATGGCGCCGCAGGCGGGGCAGGTCATCCTCCGAAAAGCTGTTGTCCGTCAGGAGCGGTTGGAGCTGACGCCAGCTCTCCGGAGCGGCCCAGGCGGGTTGGGGCGGAGGACCGAGGGGATCAGAACCGGGCTGGGCGATCAGGGGAGCCCACTGGCGCAGCCGATCGGCCACAGCACGCAGGAGATCGGCCTCCCCCTGCTGAAGCGACACCAGGCTTCCCGTGGCGCCGGGCGCGGGGGCATGGCGCAGCAGACCCTCTACCACCATGATCAATGCAGAGCAGGCCTCCTGGAAGGTGAGCATCAGCCGGATCTGGGGGTGATGACGGCCCGCATCGCCCAGCTCGCTCTGAACAGCCTTCCAGCCCCCGCGCAAGCCCCCCAGCTGTTGGCGAAGGGCCTGCACGGGGGAGGAGCCATCGTCGCCCCCATCCCCGGCGGGGGGCTGCTCCAGCTGGTTGGCCACCTGATCGAGGCTCTTGGCGATGGCCTGAAGCAGGGTCTCTAGATTCCGCCAGGCCTGGGGCAGGGCCCTGGCGGGCCAGAGAAGCCGCATGCTCAGCACACCGACCAGAATTCCTGCCACGGTCCAGAACAACCGCAGGGGCACCCAGCTGGCGAGCTGTTGGTCGTGAACCAGCCAGCCCATCACCACGATGAAGCCCCCCACCTTGTAGCCCACCTCCAGGCCGAGCAGGCCCCCGAGCAGACGCAAGGTGCCCAGGGTGAGGGCGATGGCGAGGGGGAAGGAGATCGTGCCAAGCCCTTTCATTCCCAGGATGAGCAAGGCCATGCCGAGCAGCGAGCCGAGGATCCGCTGCTGCCCCAGCACCATCGATCCCCCCAGGGTGCCGGAGCAGACGGCCAGCACGGCCAGGGGCATGTAGATGCCGAAGGGCAGGGGGGAGAGGGTGGCGAAGGCATTGGCCAGCCCGGCGGTCAAGGCCAGCCGGAGATCGCTGCGGATTAACGGCATGGGGCCAGCAGGCGGAGGGTGTTCAGGGACGCCGCGAGGGGACGTTGCTCTTCCGCAAAGGCCAGCAGCATGAGGAGGGGGAGCTGTCTGTGCAGGGCCAGGGCCTGCCAGCGAGAGGCCCCTGGGTCAGGGTCCTCTGCCGGGGTGCCAACGAGGAGGCCGTGCACCTCGGCGATGGCGGATTCGAGGGCATCCGGGGTGGAGGGGTCTGTGGGGCCGCTCTGGGGCTCGAGCCCCGGCAGATTCAGCAACAGATTTTCCCAGGACCACCAGTGGTGCTGGACCCGGTCCCAGAGCCGCAGCCGCTGTCTCCAGCGCTGCTGTTGCAGCCGCTGGGCATGGGGCCCCCGCAGTTCCCTAGCCACGAGGTGCTCCATGGTCTGCAGCGTGGCGGCAAGGGGTTCCTGGCGGAGAGGTTCGGGCCTGTTCCCCAGGCCCTGCAGCCATTGGCGATGGGCCTGGCTCTGGGCCTGCAGGGTGGCCCGCAGCCCCGCCTCCAGGCGAAGCAGTTCCCGGGTGCCATTGCGAGGCCAGAGCACCAGGCCCACCCCGATGGCGATGGCGCAGCCCAGGGCCGTGTCGAGGCTGCGTTGAAACACGTAGTCCCAGTTGAGTTCCTCGTGCTTGGGGATCATCAGGAACATCAGGCTCACCAGGGCCGCCGTGCTGAGGGAGCTCTGCAGCCCCAGCACCCGCAGCACCGGCACCATCAGCAGCAACGACACCAGGACACCGATCCATCCCCCCAGGATGCTGTGCACCAGAAAGGTGATCAACCCACCCAGGATCGTGCCGATGATGCGGGTGAGGGCGGACTTCAGCGACTGGTCCGTGTTGTCGTCCACGACGACGATGACAGCCGTCAGCGGATACCAGACATAAGCGATTGCGTTGAACCGGATCGCAATCGCGGCCGTCAGAAACGTGGCGATGGCCAGCCGCAGGGATTGACGCAACAGATCCGGGGTCATTGCGGCGGGCATCAACCCTGGCTGGGGGGTGTGTGGGCTTGATTTAAAGGGTTCTGGAGGTTTTGACCAGTTGGATCGGCCCAGAGCCGGGCGCGCTGATGGATCAACAGCACCGACACCATGGCCAGGGCCGCCCCCAGCCATTGCTGGAGCCGGAGCTGCTCCTGAAGGAAGAGCACCCCGCAGAGCACGGCGAACACGGGCGTGAGGAAGGTGAGGGCCGTGAAGCCGGTGAGGTCGCCTTGGCTGGCGAAATAGAAGAAGAGCCCGTAGGCCAGGGCACTGCCCAGGAGGGAGGCGTAGGCCATCAGGCCCCAGTCCAGCCCTGTCCACTGGGGAAGGAAGGGATGGCTGCCCTGGAAGCCCGTGAGCAGGCTGGCCAGCAGGAGTGGCACCCCCCCGATCAGCATGTGCCAGCCGGTGACGGCCACCGGATCGCTCTGGCGGGTGGCGTAGCGGCAGAGCACGGTGCCCACGGCCATGGCGGCCGCCGCCGCGAGCATCCAGGCCTCCCCCCGGGTGAGGGGGGGCGAGGCGCCCAGGGTGGCGGGCCCCTGCAGCATCCAATGGCGCAGCCAGCCGCCCGGCAGGCCCAGCAGCAGAATGCCCGCCAGGCCCAGCATCAGGCCCACCCAGCCCACCGGGTTGATGGCTTCTCCAAACAGAGCCCGGGCCAGCAGGGCCACGAAGAGGGGCTGGCAATCGATCAGCACCGAGCCCAGGCCGGCGCCGGTTTCGCTGAGGCCATGGGCCAGGAACCCTTGAAAAAGGCAGGCGTCGATCAGGGCGAAGAGCAGCAACCAGGGGCGATCGGCCGGGGCCACGGCCAGCGGGCGTTTCAGGAGGGCGGCCGCCCCCAGCACCACCAAGCCGGCAGGCAGGAGCCGCAGGCTGGCAAGGAGGAAGGGATCGCAGCCCGCCAGCAGGGGCTTCATGGCCGCCATGGAAGTGCCCCACAGCGCAAAGGGGGCCATCATCAGGAGCCAACGAAGCGTTGTGGGCAGGGGCATGGAAGGATCCTGCCGTGGAGGGTGGGGACTCTTTTTAGGATCCTCGCTGTTGCCGATCGTGAAGATGCCCTGGCCCTGGCGCCGCAAGACCCGTCGAACCTTGGCGCGCATTGCCATTGAGGGGCCCATCGGGGCCGGCACCCGCACCCGGGTGCTGAAGGCCATCCGCCAGGTGGAGGAGCGGGAATGCCCAGCCCTGCTGCTGCGAATCGACACCCCGGGGGGCACGGTGGGCGACAGTCAGGAGATTCTCGAGGCCTTGCTCCGCCTGCGGAAGAAGGGCTGCCGGGTGGTGGCCAGTTTCGGCAACATCTCCGCCTCGGGGGGGGTGTATGTGGCGATGGGAGCGGAGCGGATCGTCTCCAACCCCGGCACCATCACGGGTTCCATCGGGGTGATCCTGCGCGGGAACGACCTGTCGCGCCTGCTGGATCGGGTGGGGGTGCGCTTTGAAACGGTGAAGAGCGGACTCTACAAAGACATCCTCTCGCCGGATCGGGCTCTGAGCAGTGAGGAACGGCAGCTGCTGCAGGAGCTGATCGATTCCAGCTATGGCCAGTTTGTGGCGGCCGTGGCCCAGGGGAGGGGGATGGAGGAAGCCACGGTGCGCACCTTTGCCGACGGCCGGGTGTTTTCCGGGGCGCAGGCCAAGGATCTGGGGCTGGTGGATGCCCTCGGCGATGAGGAAGCGGCCCGGGAGATGGCCGCTGAGCTGGCCGGTCTGCCCCTGAAAACCAAGCCCGTCACCTTCGGCAAACCTCCCCAGCGCTTCGCCGGTGTGTTGCCCGGGCGATCCATGCTGAGCAGGATGGGGCAACTGATCACCATGGAGGTGGGCTGGAGTGGCCAACCGCTCTGGCTCTATCGCCCCTGATTCACACCCGATGACCATGGCCTCCCCCGTCCTCGAGTTGTGCGCCCTGCGCGGGGCCACCACGGCGAGCGCCAACACCTGCCAGGCCATTGACGAGGCGGTGAGCGAGCTGATCGATGCCCTGGTGGAGGGCAACGACCTGGAGGGGGCCCGGTTGCTCTCGGTGACCTTTTCCGTGACGGCCGATCTGGATGCCTGCTTCCCTGCGGCCGTGGCCCGCCGGCGGGTGGGGTGGGGAAACGTGGCCCTGCTGGATTGCCAGCAGATGGCGGTGCAGGGGGATCTGCCCCGCTGCATCCGGCTGCTGGCCCACGCCTGGCTGGAGACCGGCCGCAGCGTGGTGCACCCCTATCTACGGGAGGCCTCTCGCCTGCGGCCGGATCGGGCTAGCAGCGCTCCAGCCAGCTCCCCCTCCGACCACTAAACGCCAGTGCCGATCGGTGGCCTCCCGAGAATTTGGGGATTCTCGGGCGCATGCCCCTCCTCCCACCACACCCCCTTGACCTCTCTTTTCGCTTTGCTGGGCCGCACCTCCGCCGTTGCCGGTTTGGGAGCAGGCCTGGCCTTGGCTCCGCTGCTGAGCGTTTCCCTGGTGGCTCCCCCCTCGAGCCAGGCCCAGGGCACCCCAGGGCTGATGGAATTCCGCTGGGACAACAGCAAGGATTACCGCAAGCTGTATTACTTCCAGTCCGACACCCAGCGCCTCAAACTCTCCGACTACTACTTAATTCTCAAGCCCAAGGATCGCAAGACGGCGATTCTCAAGCTCACGGTGTCGATGCCGAAAACCTTTGACAGCAAGATTGATCCCAAACGGGTGAAGCTCTGCAAGATGAGTGAGGGCGGGATGTTGAAGCGCACCCGCTGCGAGAAGCAGATTCCGGCCACGGTGGAGGTGAATGCCAAGGCGGGCACCCTGGAGATCTTCCCCGACACCCCCATCTCCGATAAGAGCACCGTGGGTGTGTACATGCGGATCTACAACCCTTTCAACATGGGCATGTATCAGTTCAACGCCCTGGCCCAGGCCCCCGGGGATATTCCGGTGTCCAGCTACCTGGGCAGCTGGTTGATCCAGATCGACGCCAACAACGGCAATTGAACAGTGGCTGGTAGGGTTGGTGGCTGAGAAAAACGTGACATGACCAAGCGCACACTGGAGGGCACCAGCCGGAAACGCAAACGGGTATCGGGTTTCCGTGTTCGGATGCGCACCCACACGGGCCGCCGAGTGATCCGAGCCCGCCGCCGCCGCGGCAGGGCCCGCCTGGCGGTTTAAGTCCAGAGCTTGATCGGTGTCTTTGCCCCAGCAGCATCGCCTCCGGGGCCTGAAGGTTTTTGATCGGATCTATCGCCAGGGGCACCGCTTCCACGGTCGTTGGCTCACCCTGCGGGTGATGGCGGCCGATCCAGTCCTGCTGCCCCCTCGGGATCGACCCCACCCCATCAGCCCATGGCGCTGCGCGGTTGTGGTAAGTGCAAAGGTGAGCAAGCGGGCCGTGCGCCGTAACAGGCTGCGGCGCCTGGTGCACGCCGCCCTGATGGCCCATCCACCGCACTCCAAGGCGCCGTGCTGGCTGGTGTTCAGCCTGAAGCCCGGCAGCGTGGACGCGGAAGAGCCCCTCCTGCTGGGAGAATGTTTGTTGTTGTTGCAAAAGGCAGGGTTGCGCGATGAGCACCCAGACCCCACCGGTGCCGGCGGGAGCCAGCATCCAAGAAGATGTCTTCTATGAAGGGGGTCCCGCGCGCGGTGACCTCATTCTCAATCTGCTGTTCGGCCTCACCCTGATCGGTCTGCCCTTTGCGGTGGCTGCCCTGGTGCGGGCCATCTGGTTGCGCTTCCGGATCACCAGCCGCCGTATCGAGGTGAACGGGGGCTGGATGGGACGCGATCGCACCCAGGTGGTGTACAGCCAGATCCGGGAGGTGCGCTCCGCCCCGAGGGGTCTGGGCGCCTGGGGCGACATGGTGCTGGTGCTGGAGGATGGCTCCAAGCTGGAAATGCGCTCCGTGCCGAAGTTCCGGGAAGTGGAGGCCTACATCGAAGAACGGCGCAAGGCCTCACCGAAGGCCAGCAAGGCGGTGAAGCCGGTGAAGGTGTCCACCGGCTTTGTCAACCCGGAGGCCACGGCCTCCTGAAAGCCGGTTCTCCGTCTTTCCCCCCTGCGCTCCTGGTGGCCTCCATCAGGCACACTGACCCACGGATCCTTGCTTTAGGCCCCATCTGTGATCGGCTACATCTCCGACAACCTGCTGCTGCCCATCCTGGATTTTTTCTATGGATTGGTGCCCAGCTATGGCCTGGCGATCATTGCCCTCACGGTGGTGATCCGTCTGGCCCTGTTCCCCCTGAGTGCCGGATCCATCCGCAATGCCCGGCGCATGCGGATCGCCCAGCCCGTGATGCAGCAGCGGCAGGGGGAGATCAAAACCAAGTTCGCGAACAATCCTCAGAAGCAGCAGGAGGAGCTGGGCAAGCTGATGAAGGAATTCGGCAGTCCTCTGGCGGGCTGTCTGCCCCTGGTGGTGCAGATGCCGATCCTTTTTGCACTTTTTGCCACCCTGCGGGGTTCACCATTTGCGGATGTGCCCTACACCTTCAACGTGAAGGTGCTGCCCCAGGAGCAGATTGCGGCCGTAGAGGCCAAGCCCTTCAACACGCCCAGCCACTCGATCTTCGTGACGGCCACCAAGCACGTGCCCGTGATTGGCACCCTGGAGAAGGGCACCAAGCTCGGCGTGGGCGACAGCGAAACGGTGACGCTCCATGGCAAGGACGGGGCGAGCTTCGATTCCGTACTCAACAGCGTGGAGAACGGCGACAGCTTCCGACCCACCTGGAGCGTCACCAAGGGTGAGGGCGTGGTGTCGGTGGATCAGAACGGCACCATCCAGGCCATCAGCCCCGGCGATGCGGTGGTGGAGGGCAAGATTCCCGGCCTGGCGGCCCGCAGCGGCTTCCTGTTCATCAAGGCCCTGGGCCAGGTGGGCTTCGTCACCGACGGCGCCATCAACTGGGACATCGCGGTTCTGGTGGCGGCCTTCGGCGCCACCTTGTTCATCAGCCAGATCCTCTCCGGCATGGGGATGCCAGCCAATCCCCAGCAGGCCACGGCCAACAAGATCACGCCGGTGATGATCACGGCCATGTTCCTCTTCTTCCCCCTGCCCGCCGGGGTGCTGCTCTACATGGTGGTAGCCAACATCTTCCAGGGTCTGCAAACCTATATTTTGAGCCGGGAAGCCCTGCCGGAGAACCTGCAGCAGATTCTGGAGAAGCAGATGGCCTCCCAGCCCGTCACGGTGGGCGCCTCGGGCGACCGACTTCCCTTCGAGCCAAACTCGAAAAAGTGAGCCCCCAGCTCCGCCCGGTGGCCCTTGCGGAGCTGCGCACTCTGCCGGAGGGCAAGGTGTGGGAGGTGGATCAACCCATCGTGGGGCTGGAAAGCCTCACACCCGTGCGGGGCCAGGTGTTGGCGGTCCATCACGGCACGGCCCTAGAGGTGAGCGGGGAGGCCGAAACGATCATCACCCTCTGCTGCGCCCGGTGCCTGCAGCACTACAACCAGGGGCTGAGGGCCGAGGTGCGGGAACTGATCGAATTCCGCGGCGCCCACCCCTTCCCGGAGAACGACCCCCTGTCCCCCCTGGGGGACGACCTGGATGATCGGCTGGATCCTTCGGGCATCTTTGATCCGGAGCGCTGGCTGTTTGAGCAACTGAGCCTGCAACTCCCCCTGGTGAACCGCTGCGGGAAGGAGTGTCCGGGGCCCACGAGCTGGGGCAGTGGCCCCCCCGGGGCGGTGGATCCCCGTTGGGAGGCCCTCAAGGCCCTCAGCCATCCCCCTGCCTGAGCGAGCGCCATGACGACTCCTGCGCTGGTGGAGCAATTGGATCTGTTGATCCGCTCCCGCACCCCCATTCTTTGGATCCGAACCCTGGAGGAAGACCGGGTGGAAGCCCTGCTGAAGCAGGTGGCCCAGCAGCTGGGGGGACGCACGCTCTGGAGCTGGGATTTCGTGAGCGGGCTGCAGGGGGCGGCGGGCCGGGAGGGGGAGGCGGCCCGCAATCCCATGGGGGCCCTGGAGGTGATGGCAGCGGTGCCAACAGACCAGGGCGCCATGCTGCTGCTCAAGGATTTTCATCGCTTCACGGAGGATGCGGGCATCTGCCGCCGGCTGCGCAACCTGGCCAGCCGCCTGCGGCAGGGGCCCCACACGCTGGTGATCACAGCGCCCCGCTGGGAGCTGCCCGGGGAGTTGCAGGACAGCATCACCACCCTGGAGCTGCCCCTGCCCGATGCCCCGGCCATTGAGCGCCTGCTGGCCTCCATCGCCCAGGCGAGCGGCCATCCCCTGCCGGCCGAACTGCTGGATGAGCTCACGGCCGCCTGCCATGGGCTGAGCGAGCAGCGGGTGCGCCAGCTGGCGGCCCGGGCCCTGGCCCGGCGGGGGCAGCTGGGGGAGGAAGACCTGGCGGAGGTGCTGGAGGAAAAGCGGCTGGCGATCGCCCGCAGCGAGCTGCTGGAGTATTGCCCAACCGAAGCCACCCCGGCCGATATCGGCGGCCTGGAGGCCCTGAAGCACTGGCTGGAGCAACGGCACCGGGCGTTCAGCGAGGAGGCCCGCCGCTTCGGGCTGCCCTTGCCCCGGGGCGTGCTTCTGCTGGGCCCCCAGGGCACGGGCAAATCGCTCACGGCCCGGGCGATTGCCCACAGCTGGTCGATGCCCCTGTTGCGGCTGGATGTGGGGCGGCTGTTTGCTGGGCTGGTGGGGGCCAGCGAGGCCCGCACCCGGGAGATGATCCAGTGGGTGGAGGCCCTGGCGCCCTGCGTGCTCTGGATCGATGAGATCGACAAGGGCTTTGCCTTCGGAGTGGGGGATGGCCGCAGCGATGGGGGCACGAGCCAGCGGGTGCTGGCGAGCCTGCTCACCTGGATGGCCGAAAAAACGAGCCCCGTGTTTGTGGTGGCCACCGCCAATGCGGTGGAGCGGCTGCCAGCGGAGCTGCTGCGCAAGGGTCGCTTCGATGAGATTTTCCTGCTGGAGCTACCCGATGCCCAGGAGCGGCGGGCGATCCTCGATCTGCAGCTGCGCCGCCGCCGCCCCCACCACACCCTGCCCCTGGAGGTGCTGGTGGATCGCACGGCGGGCTTCTCCGGCGCCGAGCTGGAGCAAACCGTGATTGAGGCCATGCACCTCGCCTTCGGAGACAACCGCGACCTGCAGGAGCCGGATCTGATCGCGGCGGCCAGCCAGGTGGTGCCCCTCTCCCGCACGGCGAGGGAGCAACTGGAAGCTCTGCGCCAGTGGGCGAGCAGCGGCCGGGCCCGCCCGGCGTCGGACCCGAGGGTGAGCGGGTAAGCAGATCCGCTGCATGTAACGGTTGTGTGAAGAACTTCCTTGGTGGGTAACAACCTGGAGCGCAGACCTGGATGGAACGAAAAACCTATATAGCGTCTGCGAAGTCTCCAGGAAGAGCCCATGCTCCCCGGCCCCGGTTCCCGTTTTCCCGGTCCCCGCTCCCAGGGTGAGCTCGTGTCCCAACTGGCAGTAGCAAGCCTGGGCGCTGGCGTGATCACCAGCCTGGCCGTGGCCCAGGGCCAGAACCCCCTCACCGCCCTGAGCATCACCCTCTTCTCCGCCATCGCCGCCGTGGCTGTCGGCCAGGTGCTGTAGGGCGGGCTCGGTTTCCGCCGCATCAAGCCGCTGTCCGGATTAGGCCGCTTTCCCAGGCAGTCGCAGTCGTGAGGTCTCTGCAGCAAACCCGCGAGGCAGGAGGAGCGCAAGGGGCATGGACGGCTAAACTGAGGGTTAAGCGCCCAGCCCGGTATGGCAGCTCGGCTTCCCCGCCAGGACATCCGCCGCTGGGGCAACTCCCTGGGCGTGCCACTGCCCGCTGCCATTGCCAGAGAGGCCGGGCTGCGGGACAGCCAGACGGTGGAACTCAAGGTGGTGGCCGAGGGCGTGCTGATCCGGCCCGTGCAGCCTCGCCTCAGCCTCGCCGAACGTCTGGAGGCCTATGCGCCCATGCCTGACGAACCCATCGAGGCCATGGCCTGGGAGCCCCCGGCGCCGAGGTAATCGAATGAATCCACCTCGGCGGTTGTCGTCCTGGATTGCCGGATCGCGGTGAGGTGATCTGGATCAACCACAACCCACAGGCTGGCCGCGAGATGAAAGACCACCATCCCTTCCTGGTGCTTTCGCCCGCCCCATTCCATGCGGCCGTCGGCCTAGTGGTGGGCTGCGCAATGACATCCGCCGCCACCAACCAGGGCTCCTCACTGGCGGTGGATCTGGGCCCGATTCCGGATCGGCCGGGGGCCCACAGCTACGTGCTTTGCCATCAAATCAAGTCTTTCGCCTGGAAGGCTCTTGGCGCTCGGCCCCATCCGATGGGCCTTCTCAGCGACGCTCAACTCGAGCCGGTGCTTGAGATCGTGGGCCAGATTCTTGGCTTCGTGGGTTCAACTCACTGGATGTGCCAGAGGCTGGAGAGCGGTAGGGCCCAGATCGGCCGGCCAGCCGCAGGCGCCAGGGGCACGGCCTGGATGCCGTCGTAGAGGATCACGCCCCCGAGGAAAGGCTCACCAACCTGGCGGGCAAGGCGGTGCAGCCCGGCGGCATGGCCGCCATGAAGGCTGGCAGAGGCCTTCACCTCCACACCCACCACTTGGCCCAGGCCATCGGCCATCACCACATCCACCTCCATTTGATCTTTGTCGCGATACATCATGAGGTCGTAGGTCTCGTCGCTCCAGCTGGCCAGCCGGAGCAGTTCCGCAACCACAAAGCACTCCAGGGCGGGTCCAAAGCTTGTGCGGTTGGAGGCCACTCCTGCCAACTTGAGCCCCAGCAGCGCACTCAGCAATCCGGAATCCAGGAATTGAAGTTTGGGAGTTTTCACCACGCGCGCCAGGCCGTTGGCCGACCAGGCCGGCACACGCCGGATGAGAAAGAGCTGCTCCAGCACAGTGATGTAACGATTCACGGTTTTGCCATCGAGGCCAAGACGCGCACCAAGCTGGCTGTAATTGCAGAGCTGGCCGCACACCTGGGCCAGGGCCGTGAGCAGCTGGGGGAGGTTCCTGAGTTTGTCCACAGCAGCGATGTCGCGCACGTCGCGCTGGAGGATGGCGTTGAGATAACTCCGCGCCCAGGCCTGTCGGCGCCCTTCCGACTCGCGCCGCAACACCTCCGGATAACCACCGGCCAGCACCCGCTGCTCCAAGGCATCGCCCACCTCCAGGGCGGCCTGATCTGCGGATGGAGAGGGTGGTGGCGTATCGGCGGCCAGGGAAGCGAACAGGGCATCCACCCAGTCGCTGGGCCTGCCGGCCACCTCGGAAGCGGCCAGAGGGAGCAGGGAGAGCACCTCCACGCGTCCCGCCAAGGAGTCGGCCACCCGGGGCAGGGCCATCACGTCGGCAGAGCCGGTCAGCAGGAAGCGGCCGGGGCGACGTCGATCATCCACCGCCAACTTGATCGCCAGCAGCAGCTCTGGAACGCGTTGCACCTCGTCGATCACCGCCCCGTCCAGACGACGAATGAAGCCCTGGGGATCCTCTCGGGCGGCGGCGGCCGTGGTGGCGTCGTCGAGGGTGAGGTAGGGCCGCTGGTCGGTGGCGAACTGGCGCGCCAAGGTGGTTTTGCCGCACTGGCGCGGGCCGTTGAGAAGCACCACGGGCGTATCGGCCAGGGCTTCCCCCAGCCTTCGGGCGATGCCGCGGGGCCAGACCGCCTGCGGGGACATGAATCAGGTGCATCTAATCCGGAATCTAGCAGCGTCCAATCCGGAATCTATTGACGTCCAACCCGGAATATGCAAGCGGCCTACTCGGAATCTGCCTTCATCGCGCAGCTCGCGCCAGAGAGGTCTCCCATGGTCTGGCCAGCGTTGAGGCCCGCAGGCGGCCACTGCTGCGGCGCTCCCCAATCCAGGGCGAGGGGCGCATCGAAGGGGTG
Organism: Cyanobium sp.; assembly: GCA_040399515.1. Classification (GTDB taxonomy): domain Bacteria; phylum Cyanobacteriota; class Cyanobacteriia; order PCC-6307; family Cyanobiaceae; genus Cyanobium. The sequence goes on from JBBASA010000005.1 coordinate 102,239, forward strand.
CTTGAGGATGTGGCGCAACAGGGTGGACATCCGCCGGCGCCAGGAGCGGCCCAGGGCCGGGATCGATCGGACGGTCGCTGTCCCAGTCGAGCCGGTGCTGCAGCTCAGCAGGCCGCCCTTCGCCAGCGGCCCGATTGAGGCTGAGGATCGCGGCAAAGCCCTCGGAGCGGCTGGGTCCAGCACACAGGGCTTGTTGATCGTGAAGACCGGCAATCGCAGCGCCAACTACCGACTCACAGGGCGTTCCCGGAGCCCCGTGTAGGAAAGGATGGCAACACCAACAGGCCCCATCCCCACCTTGACCCACGACGCCGCCACTCACCTGAGGAGCCTTTGCCCGGCCCTGGCCAACAAGACCTACTTCAACTACGGCGGCCAGGGGCCCCTGCCCACCCCGTCGCTAGAAGCGATCGTGGCCAGCTGGCAGCGGATTCAGGAGGTGGGGCCGTTCACTACGGCGATGTGGCCCGTGGTGGAGCACGACACCAGCCGCCTGCGCCAGCACCTCGCCCAGTGGTGTGGCGCCCCGCCCCATCGGATCGCCCTCACGGAAAACGTCACCATGGGCTGCGTGCTCCCCCTCTGGGGCTTGCCCTGGCAAGCCGGCGACCAGCTGCTTCTCAGCGATGGGGAACACAACGGGGTGATGGCCGCCTGCCGGGAGCTGGCCCACCGCTTTGAGCTAGAGATTCAGATCCTGCCGGTGCAGCAGTTGCGCGGCGATGAAGCGAGCACGGCGGTGTCACTGCTGGAGGGTTTGGAGCAGGCCCTCACCCCCCGCACCCGCCTGGTGGTGCTCTCCCACCTGATCTGGACCACGGGCCAACGGATGCCCATCGCCGCTGTAGCCGAGCGGCTCGGCGCCCATCCCAAGCAACCCTGGCTACTGGTGGATGGGGCCCAGAGCTTCGGCAGCCTGCCCCTCCCCCCCGATGCGGCCGCCGCCGACATCTATGCCTTCACCGGCCACAAGTGGGCCTGCGGCCCCGAGGGCCTGGGGGGGGTGCTGCTCTCGGAACGGCTGCTGGCCGAAAGCAGACCCACCCTGATCGGCTGGCGCACCCTGAAATCGGAAGAGACACCCGGGGAAGGGTTTCACAGGGATGGCCGCCGCTTCGAGGTAGCCACCTCATGCACCCCCCTGCTCAGCGGGTTGCACACCTCCATGGACCTGCTCGATGGGGTGGGCTCCGCCGAGGAACGGCTCGCCCTTGTGCGCCACCACTCCGAAACCCTCTGGCTGGGGCTGCAGGGCGTGCCTGGCTGCCGCCCCCTCCTGCTGGCCCCGCCGCCGGCTGGCCTGGTGAGCTTCCAGCTGCACCGCGCCGATGGCACCTTGCTCGAGCCAGATTCGGTGGTGGGCGCCCTTGGGGATCAGGGGATCTGGCTGCGCAGCCTGCTGGATCCGGTCTGCGTGCGGGCCTGCACCCACGTCACCACCACATCAGAAGATCTGGAGCGCCTGCTGGAGGCGGTGCGCCAGATCGCCCGCCAACACGGCTGCTAGCCGACCGAAAACATGACAGAAGCAAGAGTTTCCGCAGAACGGGTGTCGACGGAAGAGTTGCATGAAAAAAGGGGCCCTGAGGGCCCCCAGCAGACATTTGGGTCTGGATCCGAAGCGAACGGATCCGTCTCCTTTTGATCAATAGTCGGCTTCCGTGCTCAGGAAGGCGCTGTGCACCCAGCCGGCAAGGAGGGCACCCACAATCGGCGCCAACCAGAAGAGCCAGAGCTGACCCATCGCGTCGCCACCCACCCAGGCAGCCACACCGGTGGAGCGGGCGGGGTTCACGGATGTGTTGGTGACGGGGATGCTGATCAGGTGGATCAGGGTGAGGGCCAGACCGATAGGCACACCAGCGAAGCCGGTGGGTGCGAGGCGATCGGTGGCACCAAGGATCACCAGGAGGAAGAAGAAGGTGAGGATCACTTCGATCACCAGGGCAGCCCAGAAGCCATAGCCACCAGGGGAATGGGCACCCCAACCATTGGTGGCGAGGGGGTTGCTGCCGGCGAGGCTGAGCCCACCTTCACGACCACCGGCCACCATCCAGATCACACCGCCAGCGATGATCGCGCCGAGCACCTGGGCAACCACGTAAGGGAACACCTGGGAACCGCGGAACTTGCCACCAGCCCAGAGACCGAAGGTGACAGCGGGGTTGATGTGGCAGCCGGAAATATGGCCGATGGTGTAAACCATCGTTAGGAGGGTGAGGCCGAAGGCCAGGGACACACCCAGGAAGCCAAGTCCAAGAGGATTGGCTGCAGCGTCGTTGTAAGGGAAGGCCGCGGCAAGGACGGCTGAGCCGCAACCACCGAGCACCAGCCAGAAGGTGCCAAACAACTCAGCCAGAAACTTTTTGGAAAGTGGAACAGCGAGAGCCATTCAGAAGAAAATGATTGGGGAGACGCACAGATCATGACGTGAGCTGGTGCATTGACAAGAGAATGTGACAAATGGATGACATTTCCATGGCAGAAGTTTCCGCGGATCTTGTCTGCCCCGGGGAAATATGATGACTTTCTTCGCGGAAAAGCGAGAACCGCCCGAGAGTGGCGGGACTGAATTTCATCCTTGAAAAGCTTAAGGATATCTTAATATTTTTGCTTTCTTCTTTTCGGCTGCTGCCCTAGACCCTGCCCCACTCAGCTACGTATTAGCGGCATGGGTGCTTCGTGAAGGCTGCGTCTTGCACGAAACATTGAAGTGTGACCTCTTTCGCAGCGCTGTGATGTTGCAATTTTGTCAATTCTCTTTAGGGTGTCGCTGTGGAGCTGCCGTGTGGAGAGATCCGCTGGTGTTGCTCAACATTTGCTCAAAATTCAATTCCCCTTTTTGTTTCCTAAGTCGTCTAGAGGCATGATTGCTACCCCATCCCGAGTCTTTCCAAGGCTGCTGATTGCCTCAGCCGCCTCTGTGGGCCTGTTTGCCGCTGGCAGCAACGCCCTTGCAGCCAGCACCGCTGAGCTGATCAAAACCGCTGAAGGGGCCTGTCTCGAGGCCGCCACAGCCCAGGGCTGGCGCGCCGACCTGGCCAAGGTGATCTCCAGCAAGGCCCTGAGCGCGGACAAAGTTGAAGTGGTTTTTGACCTCTCCAAAGATGGAGTCAACACCGCCCGCCTCACCTGCCCTTACACCGTGGGTCAGGGTGTAGGCGGAACCTTCGTCCCCAAGACCGAAGCTCCTGCGGAGACGGTACCCGCTCCTGTGGAGACCGCCCAAGTCGCCGACCCTGGCACCCCCGTGGATCAGGGCAAGGCCTGGTGGCTGCTGCTGCCCCTGGCCCTTGGCCTTGGCTCCTGGCTCTGGCTCCGTGGCCGCGATGAGCCAAAAGCTGTTCACTCCGGCGTTTACTCGAACACCAGCACCACCACTGGTGCACGCACCTACTACGCCGCAGAAGCCGCCGCTCGCGACGGCCTGCTCGAAGTGCGTGAGCACGCCGACCTGGGTTCCCGGGTGCTGCGCCAGATCCGCAACGGTGACACCTTCCAACTCACCGGCATTCGTCGCCGCGACTCCTCCAACGTGGAGTGGCTGGAAGTCAACAACGGTGGCTGGGTGCGCGATGCAGAAGTGCGCTACGACCGCAACGTGGTTCGTTTCACCTGATCCCTGGATCTCAAGTCTGGCGCTCACACAGCGCCAGGCCTTCAACAACCCGGGTCCAGCACTTGCTGGGCCCGGTTTTTTTTGTTCAGCCGCAGCGCAGGCGAAGGGCTTTTTCCGCTTCCTCGCGATCATCAAAGTGAATCTTGGTGGTGCCCAGGATCTGGTAGTCCTCGTGTCCCTTCCCGGCGATCAACACCAGATCATCCACTTCAGCTCCAGCGATGGCACTGGCAATGGCCTGGGCCCGATCTGCTTCCACCACCACGCTGGTGTCGGAGGGAATCCCAGCCATCACATCGTCCAGGATGCGATGGGGATCCTCCGTGCGCGGGTTGTCGGAGGTCACCACCACCGAATCCGCGAGCCGGGCCGCAATGCCCCCCATCTGGGGCCGTTTGGAGCGATCCCGGTCGCCCCCGCAGCCAAACACACAGATCAGACGCCCCGTGGTGAAAGGCCGGCAGGCGGCCAGCGCATTTTCCAGACCATCGGGGGTATGGGCATAGTCCACCAGAACCGCAGGGTGAGGGGCTCCGCCGGGGGCAGGCACCCGTTCCATCCGCCCCGGCACCCCCCGAAAGGTGGGGATGGCCTCCAGCAGGCGGGGCAGGGGGAATCCCTGCAACTGGAGAACCCCCACGGCCTGGAGCAGGTTCATCAAGTTGAACCGTCCCACCAAAGGGGAACGGAAGGCCCCATGGCCCTCCGGCGTCTGCAACACCCCACAGACCCCATCGGCAGCCATCTGCAAATCCTGGATGCCCAGTTCCCTGTCGTCCCGGGCCAGGGAGCTGCGCCAGCAGGGCCGGCCTTCGGCCCGCAGGCGCTCCGCCAGCCGGGCACCCCAGGGATCATCCACATTCACCACGGCTCCTCCCTGCAGCAGAGGGGAGGAGAACAGCAGGGATTTGGCCTCGAAATAGGCCTCCATGGAGGGGTGATAGTCGAGATGGTCCTGGGTCAGGTTGGTAAAAACAGCCCCGGAAAACCGACAGCCCGCAACCCGGTGTTGATCCAGGGCGTGGGAACTCACCTCCATGGCGGCGAGCAGGGTGCCGCTCTCCGCGGCCAGGGCCAGCTGGCCCTGCAGCAGATCCGCGAAGGCCGTGGTGTGCTGGGCCGTCACGCTGTGCCCGGGCCAACGGTTCACCAGGGTGCCGAAAAGAGCCGCGGGGTGCCCTGTCTGGGCAGCGAGGTGCTCGATCAGGTGGGTGGTGGTGGTCTTGCCATTGGTGCCCGTCACCCCGATCAGGCGAAGGCGCTGACTGGGGTGATTCCAGTAGGCCGCCGCCAGCTCCCCCACCCACTCGGCCACAGGATCCGGCACCACCACCACCGGATCCTGGGGGCCTGGGGGGTCGCCCTGGGCAGCGGCCTGGCTGATCACGGCCGCAGCGGCCCCATCCGCCAGCACCTGGCGCCAGAACTGGCCCCCATCCACGGTGGTGCCGGGCAGACCCAGAAAAAGGGTGCCTGAACTGATTCGCCTGGAATCGCAACTGATGCTAGTGAGCTCGGCATTCCCCAGGGTGGGGGGGATGGGCAGGCCCACCTGGCCAAGGAGGGAATGGAGCAGTTGCGTCATGGGCGAGGTCGGCGGAGCGGCCGATCGATCTCAAGCGCGCCTACCATGGCATGGGCGTTTGCGAACCTCCACGGCCAGGGTGAAAGCACCGGAGGTGGCTTGCACCGCCTAGCCAGCGTGGCGCTGCAACCAGGCCTTCAGCCCCTCCCCCCGGAGCCTGGGGGGCACCGGGGGGAGGGGCCTGAACTGTGGATCCTGCCCGCCCTGGCCACAGAAGCTGGCCCTGGCCAGCACCGGAACGGAGTGGCCATAGCGCGCCTGCAGGGCCGGATCCCCATCCACATCCACCACCTGCAAATGGTCTGGGGGGAGGAGCTCCCGCAGGCGCTCTTCCAGCCCCTCGCACAGACAGCAGCCATGGCGGCTGTAAAGAATGAAGGGGTCCATCAATCGGGCACGGGATCGCATCCACAGGGGGTGAAGGGATGGCAGCGGCTCAGGCGCCGCACACTCAGCCAACCGCCCCGCCAGGGTCCATGGCGCTGTAGGGCCTCCGCGGCGTAGGCGCTGCAGCTCGGGATGAAACGACAGCGGGGACCCAGCAGGGGGGAAATCCACTGCTGATAGATCCGAATCAAGACCAGCAGGGCTGCGGTCAGCCAGCCCTCTAAGATGGATGATTGGCGCTGCATGGGCGTTGGGCCGGTCAACCTTTCTGGAGGTTGTTCTAGCTTGCCTGCCCGGTGCCTCCCACGGCGCGATCTTCGGGTTTCCGAGGATTCCGCCGCGGTCCCCGTTCCTTTGCCAATCCTTATCCATGTCTCGCTACCGCGGCCCTCGCCTGAGGATCACGCGGCGCTTGGGAGACCTTCCCGGTCTCACCCGTAAGTCCGCCAAGCGGTCTTATCCCCCCGGTCAGCACGGCCAAGCCCGTCGCAAGCGCTCCGAATACGCCATCCGCCTCGAAGAAAAGCAAAAGCTTCGTTTCAACTACGGCATTTCCGAACGTCAGCTCGTGCGCTACGTGAAGAAAGCCCGTGCCCAGGAGGGTTCCACCGGAACCAACCTCCTCAAGCTTCTCGAAAATCGGCTCGACAACGTCTGTTTCCGCCTGGGCTTTGGCCCCACTGTCCCTGGTGCGCGGCAGTTGGTGAACCATGGCCATGTCACGGTGAATGGCCGGGTGGTGGACATCGCCAGCTACCAGTGCAGGGCCGGCGATGTGGTGAGCATCCGGGAGCGGAAGGCCAGCAAGACACTGGCGGAGGGCAATCTGGAATTTCCTGGCCTGGCCAACATCCCTCCCCATCTGGAATTCGACAAGGCCAAGCTCACCTGCAAAGTGAACGGCTCGATCGAACGGGAATGGGTGGCCCTGGAGATCAATGAACTACTGGTGGTGGAATTTTATAGCCGCAAGGTGTAAGCCCACCCCCCAACTGCCCTGGAAAGCCTCTGCCAATGGCAGGGGCTTTTGCGCCCTTTGCGTGACATTGAAAAAGCCGTTACCTTTACCCCAACCAGCCAAAACTCCTCCGTTGCTGGCATTCCACCCCTGGCCTGCGAGCCCCCCGAATCGATGCCCCGCTTCCCCATCCCCCAGCTGAAAGCCGCTCCGCTCTCCCTGGCGGCAGGCCTCGCACTCTTGCTGGCCAGCCCTCCTCCGCCAACTCAAGCTCTCACCGTCACCATGCTTGAGGTTGGAAATGACGTGGTGATGAGCGGCAGTGGCTCTCTCAATTTAACGGCGTTGAATGGTCCCATCGCGGATTTCAGCCCCGGGCCATTTGTATATCCGTCGGCCAGCTCTTTCCTTCTCGGATCTCTTTCCGGGATTGACGTTTATTTCGGTGATATCACCTTTCCAACCGAATTCGGCCCAGGCTCTGGCGTTCTCGGCGATGGCAGCGGTGAACCGTTCGGTCCTGTTCAATTTGTGTTTGGCTTCGGCCAGGAGATCTGGGTGCCCGCCGGTTACCAGTCGGGAGCTCCCCTCAATGCCTCGGCCATTTTCCAAGGAGAAACCCTGGAATCCCTGGGCGTCAACCCCGGGATGTACACCTGGACCTGGGGATTCGGTGCCGACGCCGATGATCTGACCCTCCACGTGGAGCAGACGATTCCCCCGGTGCCCGGCCCCCTGCCCCTGCTGGGAGCGGGTGCAGCCTTCGGCTGGAGTCGCCGTCTCCGCAAGCGGTGCCTGCAGGCCCGCCGCTGAAGAGAAGGGGGGGTCACCCCCCGATTAGAACCTCGAGGGCGGCGCTGACATCCGCTTGACGCATCAGCGCCTCCCCCACCAACACCGCATCGGCTCCAGCGCTCTGAACCCGGTCCAGATCGTCCCGGTTGAAGAGGCCCGATTCACTCACCAACAGGGTTTTGCGGGCAGCGATCTGTGGTCCATACACCGCGGTGAGCCGTTCGGTGGTCGCAAGATCCGTGTGAAAAGTGCTTAGATCGCGGTTGTTGATGCCGATCATGGGCACTCCCTCCAGGCGCAACACCCGCTCCATCTCCTGGGCGTCGTGCACCTCCACCAGGGCCGCCAAGCCGAGGCTCCGGGCCACCTTGAGCAGATAGCCCAGATCCGCATCGTCGAGGATGGCCGCAATCAGGAGCGCTGCGTCGGCTCCTGCGGCCCGAGCCTGATACAGCTGGTACGGAGACAGGATGAATTCCTTGCAGAGCAGGGGAAGATCCACCGCCTCCCGCACGGCCACCAGCACCTCAAAGCCCCCTTGAAAGAAGGTTTTGTCCGTCAGAACGGACAGGCAGCTGGCGCCCCCTGCGGCATATCCCCGGGCAATGGCCACGGGATCAAAATCCTCCCGAATCACCCCCTGGCTGGGGCTGGCTTTTTTCACCTCGGCAATCACCGCTGGCTTGCGGCAGGAAGCCCTCAGGGCGGCGACGAAATCCCGGGGTAGGGGAAGCTCCGCCACCTGCCGCTTCAGCTGATCCAGGCTCACCCTCTCCCGGGACGCGGCAATCTCCCGATCCTTTTCCCAGACAATCTTTTCCAGGATGTGGCGGGGCTCCTCATCCGGATGGCGGATGCCGTATTCCAGATGGGCCACCTTCACCGAAGGGTTGGGAGGCCGGCGACGGATCTCCATCTCAGATCCTCCCAGCCGAGGCCAGCGCCATGGCCGCTTGCTTATAGGCCACTTCCACCACCTCGCTGAGGGTGGGGTGGGTGTGGACCTCCGTGGCCAGTTGGCGCACGCTCTGGCGGCGCGCCACCGCATTGGCGATTTCCTGAATCAGATCGGCGGCGTGCAACCCGTAGATGTGGGCGCCGAGCACCTCGCCACTGGCTTTGTTGTAAAGCAACTTGAGCAGTCCATCGCTTTCCAGCTCGGCCAAGGCTTTGGAATTGGCCTTGAAATAGCTCCGCACGCTGCCGAGTTCAAACCCCTCCTTAGCGGCTAGATCCTTCGCTTCCGCTTCGCTCAGGCCCACGGAGCTGATCTCCGGGTGGGTGAAGGTGGCGGCGGGGATGGAGCGGTAATCAATCTCGCGGGGGTGGCCCAGGATGTTGTCGATCGCCACCGCCCCCTGGGCCGCGGCTGTGTGGGCAAGCATCATCTTCCCGGTCACATCCCCCACGGCCCAGAGATGGGGCACCGGCGGAGCGTTCTCCCCATGGCTGGCCCGCACCTGCATGGTTCCATCCACCGCGATGAATCCCCGTTGAGTCTCCACGCCCACTGAGGCAAGATTCAGGTCCTGGCTCACGGGTACCCGACCCGTGGCGACCAGCACCGCGTCCACCTCCAGAGTTTCCACCGGTTCTCGGGTGACCATGTCCACCAATTCAATCTTCACCGGACAGCCCGGGGTGATTGTTTTGGCGAGCACGCCAGCGCGGGCATCAATCTCACGCCCATCGATCAACTGACGGGCTGCCAGCTTGGCGATGTCGGGATCAAAAGTGGGCATAACCCGATCGAGAGCCTCGATCATCGTCACTTCGCAGCCGAGCGCCGTATAGACGTCTGCAAATTCCAGGCCGATGTAGCCGCTGCCGATGATCGTGATCCAGCGGGGCAGCCACTCCAGATTGATGGCCTCATCACTGGTGAACACCGTGCGTCCATCGGTGGTGATGCCCGGGGGCACGAAGGGATCGGAGCCGGTGGCGAGGATCACCTCCCGAGCCCGCCAGACCCGCTCCACCCCACTGGCTTCCCGCACCGCCACCCGCTGGAGGCCCTCAAGCCGGCCCTTGCCCCGCAGAATCGTGACCCCCGCGCGCTCCAGGGTCTTGGTGAGATTCGCCCGGATCGTCTCCACCAGCTGGCGAGCATGGTCGGCGATCTTCTGCCGTTCGAAGCGCACGGGTGCGGCGTGAATGCCAAAAGCCTTGAGATGGTCCGCATCAGCCAGCTCCCGCACCCGACCGCTGGCGGCCAGGAGAGCCTTGGAGGGCACGCAGCCCCGGTTCACGCAGGTGCCACCCATGTCGCGGCACTCCACGATGGCCACCTTCAGACCATGGTCTGCGCCATGTTTGGCCGCATCGAAGCCGCCATAGCCCGCTCCGATCACGATCACGTCGTAATCAAAGGTGTCGCTGGAGGCCGGGGAAGAAGAATCGCTCACCGGGATCGGAGGTTCGCTGATGGGGGCATTCTCACTCTCTCAGGGGCCTTGGGTCTGTGCAGAGGCACCAGCCCCCAGTAGCTGGCGGCGGCGCTCGAGCAGCAGGGGGGCCGCGGCGACCGCCACATTGAGCGACTCCACCCCGCTGCTAAGGGGAATGGTGAGCAGGGCATCGGCTTCCGCCAGCAGCTCCCGGCCCAGGCCCGCCCCCTCATTGCCCAGCATCAAAAGAATCGGCCCCTGCCAATCCTGGCTCCAGTAGGGGGCTCCACCCTCCACCACCGTGGCCAGCAGAAGGGTGCCGGCCGCTTTGGCCTGCCGGAGCAGACCTGGCAGCGCCCCACTGCTGAACCGACCGATGGGTAGGGCCAGGCTGGCGCCGCTGGAGGCCCGCAGCACCTTCGGTTGCCAGGGGTCGGCCCCCTCCCCCAACCAGATCTGATCCACACCGGCCGCCAGGGCCGTGCGCAGCAGGGTGCCCAGGTTGCCCGGGTCTTGCACGTTGTCCAGCAACAGGCCGAAACCGGGGGCTGTTGGGGGCAGGAGCTGGCCCGGCAGGGTCCAGGGAAGGGTGCCCACCACCCCATCGGGATGGCGGGTGGTGGCGGCGGCCTCAATCACCTCAGCGGAGGCCTCCCGGCACACTGTGGCGGGGGGTAGGGACGACAGCAGCTCAGTATGCCGGGCCATCCAGGGGGCCGTGGCTAGCAGGAGATCGGGGGGGCGCCCCAGCCTGAGGGCCTCCTGGAGGAGGTGGGTTCCCTCCAGCAACAACCGCTGCTGTTCCAACCGCCCCGAAGGATGATGCAACTCCCGCAGCCCTTTCACGAGCGGATTGCGACGGCTGGTGATCGGCTCGAAACCCACGCAGGACTCAGAAGTGGTCGTGGCGGCGCACGTTCATCTTGTCTTCGAAGCGGAGTTCCTTCTCCTGCAGATGGATACCGCGCACAGCTGCGATTTGCCCGTGGATGCCTTCCGCGGCAAGATTTTGGACCAATTGCTTCATCACCTCCTCTTCAACCTTGGCCTCATCAAAACCCGCAGGGGTAAGGCTTTCGATGAACTTGCCAGCCTTTTTGGCGACAATTTCAGAGGAGTTGTTAATGGAAAGTAAAATCATGATGGGGTGATGCGGATGGGGAGACTTGAACTCCCACGACATTGCTGCCACTAGTACCTGAAA
>JBBASA010000006.1:0-103319 GCA_040399515.1 Cyanobium sp.
AGCAGGTGCAACTGCAGATCGAGCAGGCCAAGCGCAGCTACGACCTCAACAAGGCTGCGGAGCTGGAATACGGCACCCTGGGCGAGCTCAGCCGCAAGCTGACCGCCAAGGAAGCGGAGCTCACCAGTGGCCATGCCGGCAAAACACTCCTGCGCGAGGAGGTCACCGAGGACGACATCGCCGAAGTGATCGCCAAGTGGACGGGCATTCCGGTGAGCAAGCTCGTGCAAGGCGAGTTGGAGAAGCTCCTCCACCTCGAGGATGAGCTGCACACCCGGGTGATCGGTCAGCAGCAGGCCGTCACGGCCGTCGCCGATGCCATCCAGCGCTCGCGGGCGGGGCTGAGCGATCCCAACCGGCCGATTGCCAGCTTCCTCTTCCTCGGCCCCACGGGCGTGGGCAAAACGGAGCTGAGCAAGGCCCTGGCCGCCCAGCTCTTCGATGCGGAGGAGGCCATGGTGCGCATCGACATGAGCGAATACATGGAGAAGCACGCCGTGAGTCGGCTCATCGGAGCGCCTCCCGGCTACGTGGGCTACGAGGAGGGCGGCCAGCTCACCGAAGCCGTCCGGCGCCGTCCCTATGCGGTGATCCTCTTCGACGAGGTGGAGAAGGCCCACCCCGATGTCTTCAACGTGATGCTGCAGATCCTCGATGACGGCCGCGTCACCGATGGACAGGGCCGCACGGTGGATTTCACCAACACGGTGCTGATCCTCACCAGCAACATCGGCAGCAGCTCGATCCTGGATCTGGCCGGGGATCCCGCGCGCCACGGCGAGATGGAAAAGCGGGTGAACGAGGCGCTCCGCGCCCACTTCCGCCCCGAATTCCTCAACCGGCTCGATGAAACGATCATCTTCCACAGCCTCAAGGCCGAGGAACTACGCCAGATCGTGGATCTGCAGGTGAAGCGCCTCACCAAGCGGCTGGAGGAGAAAAAGTTGGGTCTAGAGCTCGATGGGGAAGCCCTCGATTGGCTGGCGGGTGTGGGCTACGACCCGGTGTACGGCGCCCGTCCCCTCAAGCGAGCCATCCAACGGGAACTGGAAACGCCGATCGCCAAGGCGATCCTGGCGGGCACCTTCCCGGCCGGATCCACCATCACCGTGGCCGTGGAGAATGAGCGCCTGCGCTTCCAGCAGGCGCCCGCCCAGTTCACAGGCCCGGTGCCCGCTCTGGTCTGACCGCCGTTCCCCCCATGGCCCACACCAGCCCCCAGCCGCACCCGCACCTCCCCCCTCCCATACCGAGGGGGAGGTGCTTGCTGGCGGGGCTGGTGTGGGTTCTCGCCGGCGGCTTGGCCACCAGCCCCGCCCCGGCCAGGGCCGCCGACAACACCCTCCTGGGCTCGCTGGAGATGCATAAGCAATTTCCTTTCCCGGCGAAGTGCGACGGCAACACCCAGGAGATGGTGGCCTGCCTCTGGGAACGGCGCAATCGGGAGGATCGGGTGCTGGGCTCCCTGCTGGGGGAAGCGGAGCGGCTGGAGCAGTGGCGGGCCAGCCGCCGCAGGGTCTGTGAGGTAGTGGCGCAGAAGGGCTTGGGGGGATCCATCCATCCCATCGTTTGGCTCGGTTGCGAAAATGAACTCAATCGCGAGCTCCTGAGGAGCCTGAAGCAACCCCTGCTTCAAAAGCCAGGTCCCTGATGCTCACCATCCATCCCGACACCACCATCTACGTCTTCTGCCCGGCCCATATCGTCACCGGTGGCATCGAAGCCGTGCATCAGCTGGTGGACAAATTGCGCACCTTTGGCCACAACGCGCGGATCGTCACCCTGCCGGCGGTGACCAATCCCCTGCTGCTCCAATACCGAAATTACGACGTGGCCTTCGCCGACGCCGTTGAAGACCACAGCCGCAACGTGTTAATCGCCACAGAAGTCAACCCCAGGCAGCTCAACCGCTACTCCCGAATCCAAAAAGCCGTTTGGTGGCTGAGCGTGGACAATCACGAAGCCAGCAGCGAGCGCTTTGATTTCCACAGCCCGGCCAGTGCGGGGGTGAGCCACTTCGTGCAGAGCGCCTACGCCCGAAGGTTTCTGCAGGACAAAGGCGTGGAGATCATCCATGATCTCAGCGACTATCTCCATCGCGAGTATCTGCGGGATCTCCATCCGCCAAAAAACGACATCGTGCTCTACACGCCCGTGAAGGGATCGGAAGATCTCCTGCGGCCCCTCATCACGGCCGATCCCAGCCTCCAATGGCGGCCCCTCAAGGGAATGATCCGCAAGCAACACGCCCGAACCCTGCGGCAGGGGAAGGTGTACGTGGATTTCGGCAGTCATCCCGGCAAGGACAGGCAGCCCCGGGAGGCGGCCGTGAATGGCTGCTGCGTGCTTGTGGGGCTCCGGGGTTCGGCGACCTTCCCAGATGATGTGCCGATCCCGGATCCCTACAAATTCGACATCCGGGATCTGCAGAGCGATGCCGTGCTCTCCATCATCCGGCAGTGCCTGGCCCGCCATGGGGAACGACGCCACGACTTTGATGGCTACGCAACAACCATCCGGGGAGAAGAGGAGCGCTTTGGGGAAGAGGTGAAGCGGATCTTCGGGGTGCAGCAGCAGCGGGATCAACCGCGGTTCGCCAAGGCCACCCGCAACACCTGGGAGTACATGCAACAGAACAGGCCCCTCACCGTGATGCGGGGCCTGGCCAATGAACTGATTCCCCTGGGCCCCACCAACCTGGCCCGCCAGGTCTATCGCTCTCTGACGGCGCCCAAGAAGAACTGATCCACCCCGCTCAGGCCACCAGGGCGTCGATGCGACGGGCCAGCTCCACATCGAGGGTGGAGAGGCCGCCCGTGTCGTGGGTGGTGAGGGCAATCGTCACCCGGTTCCACACATTGCTCCACTCCGGGTGATGCCCCAGGGTTTCCGCCGCCAAGGCCACCCGGACCATGAAGCCGAAGGCTTCTGAGAAATTTTTGAAGGTGAACTGGCGCTCCAGTTTCCCGTCCACCAATCTCCAGGCGGGCAGGGTGGTGGGAAGGGCGGCGATCTCCGCGGGCGTGAGGGGAACGGCGGCCATGGCACAGGAAAGGGAAGATCGGCGGACGGTAGCCCCCTTGGGGTAACGCCGTTGGACAGTGCCCCGGGGTGCACGGGCTCCCCTCCCTCTGGCGTCACGGTGACCCGACCCTCCAGGAGCAAGGGCTCAAGGGGTAACGGGGGGATCGAGGAGGGCATCCAACCGGAACGCAGCCTGCCCCCCGGCTCCAGGAATGGCCTCCAACGTAAGGCGATAGCGGCCCCCACCGAAATTCAGATCGCGGAAATCGCCGGGCCTCCAGAGGCTGGCGGGCGCGCCCGCCAGGCCCACCCGGGCCCCGCCCGCCTCCACTCCCTCCAGCTGAAGGGGCACCTTGCCCTCGAGCAACTCCCTGGGAGTGCCGCCCGAAAGGGTGAAGCGCTCCTCCAGGCGGCGGCTGCGGCGCAGGGCTTCCAAGGCCTGGAGGGTGCTCCGGTGCTCCCGTTCCAGGGCTGTATGGCGCTGCTTGAGATCCTGATAGGCGAGACGCTCCTCCGCTGGGCCAGCCAGGCGTTCGAGATCATTCAAGAGGCGAGGGACATCGATCTGGCGTGTGCGGCGCAGCAAACTCACCTCCGCCTCCAGGGTGCGCAGCCGCCCCTGCCAGCTCACCTGGGCCACCAGCCAGGTGGCCGTCACCAGGGCGGAGCCACCGGCCAGGGCCAGAGCGAGCCAGGCGGCAGGCGTCCTGCAGACCAGGCCCAGCCCGTTGAGGCGTCCCCGGAAGAGGGTCGAGGGGGAGGACTCCTCCACGATCATTCCTCCCCGATCAGGTGCAGGCACAGCTCCCGCCTGTGGGGGCGGGCCCGATGCTCCCAGAGGTAGACAGCCTGCCAGGTGCCGAGCACGAGACGGCTCCGGTGAAAGCTCAGGGGAAGGCTGGTGCAGGTCAAAGCGGTGCGGATGTGGGCCGGCATGTCGTCCCGTCCTTCATCGTCATGCGCATAGGGGCGCAGGGAGCCCATGCCGCTGATGGGGCGCACCCCCTCCTGGGGCACGAGGGCCTGGAGATAAGCCGCCAGGTCTTGCAATACCCGGGGATCGGCGTTTTCGTTGATAGTGAGGGAACAACTGGTGTGCAAGCAACTGATCAGGGCTTGCCCCGTGGCCAGGCCACTGGTGTCTATTTCCCGGTTGAGAGCGGCGGTGAGATCGATGAAGCCCTCACCACTGGTGGGGATGGTGAACCGTATGAGATCCTGACGCAGCATGGTTTCTGGGAGAGGGGCATTGTTGTCATCCGCTACCGGATGCCGCGGAAGTGCGTGCTTCCTAATCACACATTGACAAGCCCTGCCGACGAGGGCTATTGAAAAAGTGTTACTTCCTGACTCTGCACCCCTGGCCATGTCTACCGACCGTGATCGACTTCCGGTCGATCCAAAACGGCTCCGGATCCTGCCAACGCTCAAGTTGCCATGGTTACCCGGTCTCGATCGGGGCGGTCTGATCACCGGTGTGCTGGGCCTCCTCCTGGGCGGGCTACACCTGGTGCCCATTTCCTTTCAAGGGCGGGCTGTCAGCCTCGAACCAGGAGGTCAGATTCCCTGCGCAAGCCTGCGGGGCCAACCCATGGGGACCTGCGGGGTTTCCTTGCAGCGGCCGGGGCAGGGCAAGGCATCGCTCCAGGTGACCCACCCGAATGGGATGGAGCGGGAGCTGGTGTTCCGAGATGGCACCTTCACAGGTTGCCAGAAGGGTCGTGAAGGCTGCGGTGACCTAACCGTTCAGGTGGCCAAGGAAGACCAGCTCCGTCTGCTGCGGGTGGGCAACGAGCGCTATGAAATTCCCGGGAGCTTGCTGCTGAGCAACTAGGCCCAGGGAAGCAGGCGGCCCTGCTGTGCCCATGGGCAAGCAGGAAATCTCTAGCCTGCGTTCATGGCTGATCTCACCATTCTTTACGACGGCGCCTGCCCGCTTTGCAGACGGGAGGTGACCTTCCTTGAGCGTCGTGACCGTCGGCGCCATGCCGACCAGACCACCCTGGCCTTCGTCGATATTGATTGCCCGGACTACGATCCACGTCCCTACCAGGGGATCACCTACCGGGAGGCGATGGGCCGGATTCATGGTGTGGAGGCCAACGGCGCCGTGCTGCAGGATCTGGCCGTGTTCCGGAGGGCCTATGAACTGGTGGGCCTGGGCTGGCTGTATGCCCCCACCCGCTGGCCCGTTGTGGGCCCCCTGGCAGAAGCAGCCTATGGCCTCTGGGCCCGCCTGAGGCTGGTGATCACGGGGCGCCCCAGCCTGGGGCAGCTCTGCGCCGAGCGGGAGGGCAGCTGCGAGCTGTCGGCGGACGGGTAGGGCCAGCGCGATGCCCTCTTTTGAACCGTCCTCCCCAAGCGCCAGCGCAGCCGACCTGATCGTGGTGGGCAGTGGCTTGGGCGGGCTCTGCGCCGGAGCGGTGGCCGCCTCCTATGGGCTGGAGGTGGTGGTGCTGGAAGCCCACAGCCAGGCCGGAGGAGCGGCCCATGGGTTCGAGCAGCGGGGATTCCACTTTGAATCGGGCCCCTCCCTATGGAGCGGGCTGGCCAGCTGGCCCAGCCCCAACCCCCTGGCCCAGGTGCTGCGGCTTATCGGGGAATCGGTGCCGGTGGCCACCTACAACGACTGGGGCCTGCTGCTGCCGGAGGGTCAGCTGCGGGTGGGGGTAGGTCTGGAGCCCTTCCTGGCGGTGGTGCGGGAGCTGCGGGGACCGGCGGCGGCCCAGGAATGGCAGGCCTTCATGGAGGGGCTTCGGCCCCTCTGCGAGGCGGCCCAAGCCCTGCCCCTGCTGGCCCTCCGTCCGGGCCTGGGCACGGCCGCCGTGCTCGGGGCCCGGGGCATTGGGCTGATGGGGCAGGCGGGCCGGCTGGCCCAGCTGGGGGGCGCCTTTGCCCCCCTGGCCCAGAAGCAGCTGGCGGATCCCTTCCTTCTCCACTGGGTGGAGCTGCTCTGCTTCCTGATCTCCGGGCTGGGCATGGCCCACACCAGCGCGGCGGCCATGGCCACCCTCTTCGGCGAATGGTTCACCCCCAACGCCCACCTCGACTACCCCATCGGCGGCAGCCCGGCGGTGGTACAAGCCCTGGTGCGGGGTCTGGAGCGCCATGGGGGCGTGCTGCGCACGGGCGCCCCAGTGGCCGAGATCATGGTCCGCGATCGGCGGGCGGTGGGTGTGCGGCTCGCCAATGGCGACGCGATTCAGGCCCGCCGGGGGGTCATCAGCAACGCCAGCCCCTGGGACACCCTGTCCCTCCTGCCGGAGGAGGCCGTGCCACCCCGCTGGCGCCAAAAGCAACGGGACACTCCCGCCTGCGCCAGCTTCCTGCACTGCCATCTAGGCCTGAAGGGCGACGACCTGGCCCACCTGCCCATCCACCACGTGTGGGTGGGGGATTGGGAGCGGGGCATCGGGGCGGAGCGCAACATGGCCGTGCTGTCCATGCCATCTTTGCTGGATCCGGGCCAGGCCCCCGCAGGCCACCAGGTGGTGCATGGCTACACCCCGGCCAACGAGCCCTGGGAGCTCTGGGAGCACCTGGAGCGGGGCACGCCGGCCTACCGAGCCCTCAAGGCGGAGCGCTGCAGCGTGTTTGGCCAGGTGCTCGAGCCCCTGATCCCCAACTGGCGGGATCGGCTGGTGATCGAGAGCTACGGCACCCCCCTCACCCACCGCCACTACCTACGGGTGCACCAGGGCAGCTACGGACCAGCCTGGCCCGCCGACCGCGGACCCTTTCCGGGGGGGCAGACCCCGGTGGAGGGGCTGGTGCTCTGCGGGGCGGGGGTGTTTCCCGGAATCGGGGTTCCCCCGGTGGCGGTGAGCGGAGCCATGGCCGCCCATGGGTTCGTCAGCGCCCGGCAGCAGCGGGAACGGCTGGAGCACCTGGGGCTGCTTGAGTGAAGACCCAAGTCCCGGCCGGCCATGACCACCATCCAGTGCCTCTACGGCGGTGAGCTGCGCTGCACCTCCCGCCATGATCCCTCCGCCAGCCTGCTCGAAACCGATGCCCCCACCGACAACCAGGGCAAGGGTGAGCGCTTCTCCCCAACCGATCTGGTGGCAACCGCATTAGCCACCTGCATCCTCACGGTCATGGGCATCGTGGCCCAGCGCCACGGCTGGAGTCTGGAGGGCACCAGCGCCCGGGTGGAAAAGACGATGACCAGCAGCGGAGTACGCAAGATCGCCCTGCTGGAGGTTTGGATCACCCTTTCCGAAAATCTCGATGGGCAGGCGCAGGGGATTCTTCAACAGGCTGGCGAAGGATGCCCCGTGAAGCGGAGCCTGGAAGGAGCCGTGCCGATGGTGCTGCACTGGAGCTAGAGCCAGGGAGCATCAACCCTCCGCTGGGAACAACTTGAGCAGAACACCACGAATGCCTAGAGGATCGTTGATGGGCAGCACATCGATAGTGAACCGGGAGGTTTGGCCAACCGACTCAAGGAATCGGACGGAAAGGCCCTGCTGAGCTTGGTTGCTCTCCATCACCTGCGCAGCGACGGAACGAAGGCGCTCAGAAGATGGTTTCTCTTGCGACAAACTTTCGGGGTAGAGAATAAGCGCCTGGGCCACCTCATCAAGGGGACGACCTTGGAGCTCTGGTGATGGAGTATGCAGACACTGGGCGAAGCTTTCGTTGATAAACATGACACGAAGAGAGGCATCCAGAAGGGCCACAGGCTGGTTTTCAGTCTTGATCAGGGTGCAAAGAGCGTCTGTAAGAAATTGGTTGCGCTGGAGGAGTATTTGCTGATCGGAGACATCCGTGAGCGTGCCAACAACGGTGCCCTCACTTGTACCTTCATCCAGTCTGATCGCCACTTCTCGGAAAGTTCGAATCTCACCATCCCGGCGGGTGATGCGGTATGTCACATCCCACCCACCGTTGCCCGACGCACGGGCCGCAATCACGGATCCACGATCGGCTGGCAGAATCGCGCTATCAAGCAAACTGGCCATGGAGCAGATTTCGGAGGCATTCCAGCCCACCAAAGGCTCAACACGAGCACTGATGTAGAGAAAACGAGTCAACGAGTGGTCGCGTTTCCAAACAGCTTGTTCCAACATGTCTGCCAGGCATTCAAACTCTTCGAGAGAGCTTTCCGCCGCCTGGCGAATCGCCGTGAGCTCAGAGATATCGGTGAGGGTGATGATCACCCCAAGGATGTCATTGTTGGTATTCCGATAGGGCATCAACTGCATCAGATAGGAGACTTCTCCGCTCTGGGCCTGAAGATTGCAGCGCTCTCCATCATGGATCACCCTGAGAAGTGAATCTCGAAGCCCTTGAATCGGAACTGTGGTGGGAATGTTGAACAAGGAAGCACCGATATCAGCCTGAACCAGGCCAAACACACGAACAGCGAGGGGGGAGAAGCGTGTGATCCGCAAGTCTTCATCCACAATCACCATTCCTTGGTTGAAGGAGCGTTGGATATTTTCAAGATCGCGATTAAGACGCTCTAATTCATCACCACGGATTCGGAGTTGCTGATTGAGCACAGCTAGCTCATCATTTGCAGCCTGCAACTCTTCGTTCGAAGCTTCCAATTCCTCATTGGATGATTGAAGCTCTTCCGACGATGCCTGGAGCTCTTCGGAGGAGACTTCCAGCTCTTCATTGGCCTGCTCAAGATTGAGCAAAGACCGCCGCAACGTATCCTGGCTGCTGAGAAGCTCGTGCTCCAGACGCTCAATTTCAAGAGTGAAGATCGAATTTCGATCCATCGGCTCTGAACTTGACACTGGAGAAGGATCCTGCTCTGCCTCCTCGATGAAGGAAAGAACGAGGAGATCTTGATCACCCACTTGAATGGGCATCACCTCTAATCGCAGCAGATAGGCGAAATAGGACAAGCGCAAACAATTGCTTCTAACTGGACTATTGCCAGCTTTCACCAAGAGCAGAAGAGCTCGCGCTTCCGATTGTAATTCATCGCGAAGGAAACTGATGGCCGCGCCCGTCAAGCGACCCTCAGGCATTCGACAATAGGGGGAGACATCACCAATCACCTCCACCAAGAAATGATTTTGATCGAGCACAAGGCAAGGTCTGCCGAAGACACGAATCAGCACCTCAATGAGCTGAATATGCTGAACTGGCAGCAAGTCGATCTGTTTTGCTAAAGACATTGCAGGCCGTTCGAAAGGTGTGGTGCGTGGACTTAATCCCGTGGGTAAGCGAAGCCGCTTTCGCTCTTGCTCGGTGCGCTCATAAAGACGGTGCAGAGGATTGAGAACACGAAAGCCAGAGGGATGGGCAAGAGATTCAGAACTGCCAAGAAAAAGAATGCCCCCTGGCTGCAAAGAAAAACCCAACAGATCTATCACACGCTGCTGAAGACTAGGGGTGAAATAAATCAGGAGATTACGACATGAGACAAGATTGACATCGGGGAAGGGTGGATCCTCACACACGTTATGCCTGGCAAAAACAAGGCAACTACGCAAAGACTTATGAATTTCACACTCATCCTCTCCCTCCAGGCCCAAGACGAATCGCTTCCTGAGATCTTCTGGAACGGGGGTGAGAGCAGAAGTTGGGTAAGTTCCTTTTCGGGCAATCGCAAGACTCTGTTCATCAAGATCAGTAGCAAAAATCTTCAACATCTCTGAAAGGTTCTCTGGATGCCCCATCACCTTGCTGAGGAGCATTCCGATGGAATAGGCCTCTTCTCCGGTGGCACAACCCGGCACCCAGACCCGGTAGGGACCGGAGAGGACGGCCAGGGCCAGTTGCATCTTCAGATGAGTTTCCAGGGCTTCAAACCCTTCGGGATCACGGAAGAAGGAGGTGACAGTAACAAGCAGATTTTGCATCAGGGCATGGCACTCACTGGCATTGGAAGACAGGAGTTGCATGTACTCATCCATGGCCTGGATGCCATTGACGGCCATACGACGGTGCACCTGTCGCAGCAATGTGGATTCCTTATATTGAGAAAAGTCGACGCCCGTCAGTTGCTTCAGTTGAGCTGCCACACTGGATAGAAACAGCGGCAACGAATCTGTAGGGCTATGGGTCCAATTTTCTCCACTGATCAACCACTCTGCAAGCCGATAACCAAGCGTTTCCGGATCGGCAACCAGATCGGGACTGCCCAGGGAGATGGCCGCGCAGGGCATGGCACTGAACAAGGCACTCTCGGGGGTCTGCACCAGGGTGAGTCCTCCGCCCGCACGTACGGCCCTCAGGCCGAAGGCCCCATCTGAGCCTGTGCCGGAGAGCACAACAGCAACGGCCTGCTCACCAAAAGCACTGGCCAGGGAATCAAACAGTCGATCGATGCAGGGACTGGGACCGAAACGGGGCGGGGGAGAAGAAAGTTTGATGCAACCGGATTCAATGGTGGCATCGCAATTGGGAGGCACCACCAGAATGTGCCCCGGGCTGAGGGGGAGGCCATCACACGCCTCCTCCACCTTGAGCTTGCTCACACGAGCCAGGAGGCTCGTCAGCTGACTTGAATGATCGGGTGAGAGATGCTGAGCCACCACAAAAGCCGCCTCATTCCCAGGCTTCAACTGCCCAAGGAGCTCCTGGAGAGCCTTCAGCCCGCCAGCGGAAGCGCCAATAACCACCACACGCTTGAGACCGGATGTCATGGCTCGCCAGTTTGCTGAATCACGCAGATTTTATGCACAGATGAAATCCTCGCTTCGTCGGGGTGCTCTTGGGGGGGGGTGCTCTCCTCAAGCGATGTGCAACATAGGATAAAGTGAAAACAGAAGGAACCAGTGGCCGATAAAGTAGCATCTTTGCATCAGAGTCTCCATCCTTAACTGCTGCCAGAAGCCGGCAAAAGCAATGGATCAATTTTTAGATCTCACCCAAAGTTCTAGGGCAATTGCTAACCCCTTTCAACTTCAGATGCGTTTTCATGAGAAGGATACTCTTAACATCAATACCTTTGATGCCGCATTACCTATCAGTTCTGCTCGTGACAATCCTGCTCTTTTAACGTCCTTTTCTGGTGTGTTTCATGCTGCCTGGCCATGCTTGAATGTGGTCGCCCTGGAGGGGGCGGCCACCACCACGCAGCTGGAAAAGCGTCCCTGGCTTTCGTTAATTTATGTGGCTGCTGGTGAAATATCCTTTCACCAGCAGAATGTAGTTTTAAGTTGCTCTTCTGGCGACTGCCTTTTCATTCCTCAGAGTGCAGCATTGTGGAAGAGCACAAACTACAGCGTTGTGTGTCTATCCATAGCACCTGAACAGGTCTTGGCTTCATTGAAGTCACTCAGGTCTGAAGAACTAGGCGTGGATTCAACAAGAGAATGGGATCTCTCTAAACCCTCCTGCATGAAAGCCGATGATGGCAAAGTTGAGGCGTCCATGCTGACAACGCTTTACCACCTGCTCACCATCACCAGTGAACTGGCGATCAACCATCCCAATCTGCAGACCCATCTGGGCGTGACAAATCAGCTCAGTTTGCTCACAGCCCTGATGGCCTGCCCTGATCTTAGCGACGCCTTAGCGTCCGAGAGAAAAGAAGCGAAGGATGGTGGGATTGATCAGGCTGTCAATGAGTTGATCAATTACATGACGAACCAGATCTCTCAACCCCTAAACCTAAGCATCCTGGAAAAATATAGTCATTACTCACGCCGTTCTCTTCAATATGCGTTCCGCCAACGTTTTGGCTGCACCATCACCCAATGGATCCGGGCCAAGCGATTGGATCTGGCTTTTCAAAGATTAAAGATGGCCAAAAGTGAGGAATCGGTCTCCAGCATTGCCCATGCCTGCGGCTATCGCTCCTCCAGCCTCTTCAGCATTGAGTTTCAAAACCGTTTTCACGTCAAACCCTCCGTCTTGCTGCGTGAGCACCAGAGATGATCCAGCGCAGGGAAAAACCGTCGCCCCCCCTACCCCTGCCCGTGCAGCAGTAAGGAGCTGCGAAACAGGATTACAGGCGGAACATCACTTGGCTGATCACCACCCAGGCGTCTTTCTCGCCAAAGCTGTCGTAGATGGTGAATTTGTAATTGCCCTCCAATCCAAGCTGCAACCAGGCGTTCACATCCCACACCACGTTGGCGAAGATGGCGCTGTTTTTCTGCAGGCCGAACACCCCGGAATCGGTGGCATTGTCGATGCCGTAGCCCAGGTTGAGGCGCAGGTTGTCTGCCGGGTAAACATAAAGTTGCCCCCACCCTCCCGCGGTGGGCACCGCCTTGTTGCTAGCTCGGTTGTAGGTCTGGAAAATGCCTGCCATGTATTCCCCGAGCCCCTGGCCGGTGTAAAGCTCGCCACTGATGCCAAAGCTGCGGCCTAGGGCAATCTGCCCATCGATGGCCGCGCCCCACACCGACACGCTCGTGCGATCAAAGTCCAGTGTCAAAGGGTCGGTGGGACGGATGTTGTCGAGCACCCGCAACTGACCCACCAGGCCAGAAACACCCAGCTCCACAGGCCTGAGGCGGCGCCCCCCCGCACGCTCGGACGGCACCCCAAAACCAAGGTTCAGCCGCGCTTCCACATTGGGCCAGCCGTTATCTTCCACCACCTCCTCCGTTTGCAGATTGGCCACATCAACCTCATCCGGTAGGGCTGTGGTGATGGGTGCGGAGGCGGCCACCTGCACGACCCCTCCAAAGCCAGCCCCTGCCTCAAAGTTGCGTTCCAGGCGGAACTGGGGTCGGTAAGCCCCGGGATTGCCCGTGACCGCCAGCTTGCCTGTAGGGAGAGTGTCGGGATCGCGGGGGGCAAACACATCAAAGTTTTGACCGGCCACCACCCGCCAGTGACCATCACTGACTTCGCCATAAAAGACGACGGGCGTAAAGCTGTAGCCCTCCGCCAACAGGTTGTCCTGCAGGGTGAACATGGCAAAAGCCCCTGGGGTCCAGGCCCCCCACTTCGCCCCCTGGAAGGAGGCGTACACCATGCTCTGCTGGGCAGAAAGGTCGTAGGCGTGATCAGGATCCTTGGGGCTCACCACCAGAGGCTGGCCGGGGTTGAACACATAGCGGCTGCTGGAAAAGCCCAGCAGCTTGGCCTCCGCCCAGAGGCGCAGTTGGTTGCCTCCAGCCTGCAGGGTCACCCCCTTGCCCGGCGTGAAGGAGACCAACTCCCGCTCCGGTGGGGAAGGAGCGGGGGTGGTGTTGGCTGGGGGGGCGTCGGCAGGCGGCCGATCGCCCGTGGTGGGGGTGCCGTTCTGAGCGGTGAGTTGCTGACGCAGCAGGGCCAGATCACTGGCAAGAGCATCCTGGCGAGCCGTTTCCCGGGCGAGTTCGGCCTGCTGTTGGGCGACGCGCTGGCGGGAGGCCGCCATCTCCTGCTCCAGTTGATCCAAGCGGGCCAGGGCAGCGACTGGGCTCTGGCAGGCAGGGGTGCGGGCCAGCTGCTCCACCAGGGCGGGTTTAGCGGTCAGCAGGTCCTGCGCTGAACCCGTCGCCGGGAGTCCGAGGGCCGCCCGACAAGCCGGAAGACCCAGGCTGGCCAGGGCAGCCTCCTGCCCAGACCAGGCTGGCGCCATGGCTGAGAGCACGCTGCCGCAAGCCAGGAGATGGCAGCCCACCGCCCTCCACGCTCCTGAGGGTGAAAGGGCGGCGACGGGAAAACGCACTGGAGCCCAAAGAAAAAATCAGCACGCCAATGATCCCGAGGGTGATGGAGTTTGACCAGCCCAATCCCCCCAATTCGGCAAGAGCCGTGACGTTACGGCGGCCTCAGTCTTGAACACATCCTTATTGCTTGCACCAGGCACTTTCAGATTGCAGAGGTTGAAATCATCCGGTGCATCCATGCCAAAAACCGTCAAGGGCCCCACCATGAAACCAAGCACGCTTTCCCTTCAGCCCCAATCTCGGCCATGCCTCCTGTTGCTCTCCCCACCGATCCCTCCCATGCCTCCAGCCCTTCATCCCGCCTGCGGGAGAACCTGCGGCAGGGTCTGGAGCAAGGTCTGCGACGCTCCACCCTCGCCGCGCTGGGCCTGCTGATCGCCACCACGCCCATCGGCGGCGCCCTCGCCCAAACGGCCCCCAGCGCCACCCTCTACAGCGGCGGCGACATCCTCACCATGGCCGGGGACCAGCCCACCTACGCCGAGGCTCTGGTGGAGAGGGGGGGGCGCATCGTCTATGTGGGAGCCCTGGCTGGGGCGCTGAAGGCTGCGGGAACGGGCGCCCGACGGGTGGATCTGGAGGGGCGCACACTGCTGCCGGGCTTCATCGACACCCACGGCCATTTCATCTACTTCGGCAAAAATCTGGTGGATGCCGATCTCTTCGGCGCCGCCACGGTGGAGGAGATCGTGCGGCGCATGAAGGCACAGGCCGCGAAGGCCAAGCCAGGGGAGTGGATCGTGGGGTTTGGCTTCAACGGCAATGCCCTGCAGCGCTACCCGAGCGTGGCTGATCTGGATGGGGTGTCGAAGGATCAGCCCGTGATGGTGGTGGACAGCTCCGGCCATGCCGGCGCCATGAACGGCGCAGCCTTTCGCGCCGCCGGGGTGAGCGCGGCCACGCCGGATCCGACGGGGGGCAAGTTTGAGCGGGGAGCCGATGGCCGCAGCCTGGCGGGCAAGGCCGAGGAAACGGCGCTCAACCTGGTGCGGGAGCGTCGCCCGGCCTTCAGCGGCGCCACCGCCGATGCGGTGGCCACCAAGGCCAGTGCCCTCTGGGCCAGCTACGGCCAGACCACGGCCCAGGAGTGCGGCGTGGGTCTGGGCAGCGACGACATCTCGTTGGTGCGCAACGCCATCGACAAACAGTTGCTCAGCGTGGATCTCTACCTCTGCGCCAAGGATTCCCATGTGGATGCCATGGCCACCGCCGCCGCCAAGGTGGTGAAGGACTACGGCCGCAGCAATCCCTCGGCCGACAGGGGCTTCCAGCGGCAGGAGCAACTGGTGAGCGACGCGACAGCCCGCCCCAGCGACACCCAGGGCCTGCTGCTGCAGCTGCGCCCCGACCTGGACAAGCGCTACGTGAATCGGGTGCGGCTGGGGGGCATCAAGTTCTGGCTGGATGGCTCCATCCCCACCGCCTGGATGAGCCAGCCCTATGCGGTGAATCCCCCCGGCACCGAGCCCGGCTACCGGGCCTACCAGCAGATTCCCGATGAGGTGTTGGAGACAACCTTTGATCGCTGGTGGACCAGCAACGTTCAGATCAACATGCACATGAATGGAGACGCGGCCGCTGAGCAGGCCCTGCGGGCCATCGAGAAGGCCGTGGCCAAGCACGGCATGAGCGACCACCGGCCCGTGTTCATCCACGCCAGCTACATGCGGCCCGACCAGATCCAGCGGCTCAAGGCCGTGGGTGGGGTCCCCAGCTTTCTCACCAGCGGCCTGATCCCAGGCGGTGAAGCGGTGGTGAAGCTCTGGGGCATGGAGCGGGCGAGCAACGCCATGGCGGCCATGAGCATGCAGCGCAGCGGCATCCCCTTCACCTTCAGCCACGACGCCCCGGTGAGCCCCCAACCGTGGATCCTGCCCCTGGTTGATGCGGGGGTGAACCGGCGCACCCCCTCCGGCCTGGTGATCGGCCCCGACCAACGGGTGACGCCCTACCTGGGCCTCAAGGCCGTGACCGCCCACGCCGCCTGGCAGCTCAAGGAAGAGAAGAGCAAGGGCACCCTGGAGGTGGGCAAGCTGGCCGATCTGGTGATCCTGGCGCGCAACCCCCTGAAAGGCGATCCCGCCACCATCAAGGACATCACCGTGGTGGAGACGATCAAGGAGGGACGCACGATCTTCCGGAAGGATCCGGCGGTGAAGGCCGCCCAGGCGCCTTTTGGTGGGGATGGATTGCCCTGCCCCCATCAGCTGGTGGGGGGGCAGGGAAAGAAGGCGGAGCTCTCGCCGGAGGCAAGGAACACCCTGGCGCTGCTCAAGGGAGTGGCCCAGTAACGGTGGCGGTCACCATCCCCGCACTGTTTGGTGAAGACTCACGACAAAAACACCCCCTGACCCTGCGGCAATCAGGTTGCTGAGGCGCCACGACCCCCATGACGTTTGCCCCTGAGTCGGCTTCCAAGGCCGTGGATCCAACCGCCACCCAGGAGCTCGGCAGCCTGTTTGCCCTGTTCGATCTCAACGGAGACGGGGAAATCACCCCTGCGGAAGTGGAACAGGTTCTGAACGCCCTCGGGGGCATCCTTGCTCCTGAGGAGATCACTGAGCTCCGTGGATTGGTGCAGGCTCAAGGAACGGTGAGCCGGGAAGCTTTTCTGCGCTGGGCCCATCAACAACCTGGCCTGGAAACCCATCAGATTCTTCGGGATCTGTTTCAGCTGATCGACAGCGACGGCAATGGCTGGCTGAGCCGGGAGGAGCTCGCCGTGATGCTCAGCCTGGTGCAATCCTCCGCAGAGGCCAGCCCGTTGAGTGGGGAGGACCTGTCGCAACGGCTGGATCGGGATGGCGACGGTCAGATCAGCTGCGAGGAATTTCTGGCCCTGATCGGGCAGCAGAGCGGACTGGATCTCTCGCTGGCCGACCTGAAGCGTCTGAAGAAGACCCTCGTGCAGCTCACCAGCACCGCCCGGCTTACCTCCGTGAGCCTGGTGGAGGTGGATTGCGATCTCGGTGCGGGAAAGCCCGGCGCCGGGGCGGGCATCGAGCTGCTGAAAAACGCTGTGCAGCGCCAGCAGGAGTTGCGCCGCCTGAGCGAGCGGCTGATCCAGGAGATCGACGACCAGCAGCGCCCCAGCGCCCGCGCCTCCGACATCAGCGGCGGGTCGAGGACACCCCATGCCCGCCACATCACAACCATCGCCCAGGTGATGGCCGATGCCGCCGATCTGGTGGCCGGCACCCTGGAGAAAGGCTGCTTTCCAATCGTGCTGGCCGGGGATCACTCCACCGCTGCCGCCACCATCGCGATGTGCAACAGCTGCTGCGCAGCATTGGCCAGCAGCCCTTGAGCGCCGCCGAACAGGGGCTGGTGTTTGGCCCCCACGGCTCAGCCCTCACCTGGCGCGGATTCGTCGACCGGTTGCTGCTCACCTGAAGCACCGCCAGAGGAGAATGGATGCACTGCACCACCGCCTCCCCGGCCTTGGCTGACGACCAGACCCTCATCCGCGATTTCGCCTCCCGCTGCCGGGAGAAGATCGAAGAATTCGAAAAAACCCAGGTGCGCTGTGGCCTGATCGGTCCCTCCGGGAGCGGCAAGTCGTCGCTAATTAATGCGATCGCTGGCGAGCGCATCGCCCAGGTGGGGGTGGTGGAAACCACCCACGATCCCCTCGAAATCAGCCACCGGGGCATCACTTTTGTGGATCTGCCGGGCTGCGGCACCCGCCGCTGGCCTCGCGACACCTACGTCGAGCGCCTCAACCTGGCCAGCTTCGACTGCTTCCTGCTGGTGACCGCCCAGCGCTTCTTCGAAAACGACGCCTACCTCTTCCACGAGCTGCGGACCCTGGGGAAACCCTGCTTTGTGGTGCGGAACATGATCGATCGGGCGATCGAGGATGGCCTCCACGACCACGGGCACGACGCAGCGGAAACCCGACGCCTGATCCAGCAGGACATCACCTCCCAGCTGGAGCCCAATCCCCCTGAGCGGGTGTATCTCACCTCGGCCCGCCAGCCCGCCCAGCACGACCTGCAAACCCTCCTGGCCGACATCGGCACCGCCCTGGCCGGGCTCAAGCAGGCACGCTTCGTGGCCGACATGGCCGCCTATGGACAGGACGCTCTCAAGCAAAAGCGCAAGGTGGCCCAGGAGCGCATCCCCCCCTACGCAGGTCTGGCCGCCGCCAACGGCAGCCTCAATCCCGTGCCGGGCCTGGATCTGGCGGCCGATGTGTCGCTGCTGCTCAAGCTTGGTGATGAGATCGCCTCGATCTATGGCCTTACCCGCAGCCAGTTCGACTACATCAAGCGCCTGCTCGGACCCAAGGCCCTGCCCACCCTGATCGCCAAGATCGCCCAGTTCAGTACCCGCTATCTGGCCAAGGAGGGGCTGATCGGCCTGCTCAAACGCCTGGCCACCCGGGAGATGAGCCGCCAATCCACCCGCTGGATTCCCCTGGCGGGGCCCCTGATCGCTGCTGGCATCGGCTGGCAATCCACCTTCATGCTCGGCGAGCAGCTGGTGGATGAGGCCGAAGCCCTGGCTGGCGAGATCCTGGGCGACATCGTGGACGGCAGCTCGGAGGACAGCCGTTAGAAGCTTTCCCCGGTCTGGCCAGCGAACAGTCCCTGGTAGTGCTCGCTGCCCTCCAACTTCTGAAACACAAACTGGCAGACGGCGAGTCCCGGATGCACCGCCAGGGGGGCCGGGCCGAAGTTGCTCATCTCCAGCACCTGCTGGCTGTCGATGCCTGGCCCCATGAAGGGCGCGCTGATGTGCACCATCAGGCCGAGCCGGGCAAAGCGGCTGCGCCCCTCCAACCAGCCGCAGAGGCCAGGGCCCAAGCGAAGCCGCTCCCGGGTGATGCCCAGCACCGTTTCCCCCGGCATGATCAGGATGTGCTGGCCGCTGGCCACCTCGATCTTGTCGGTGTAGGCGCGGTAGTCGGTGTGCTCGTGCACTTCGATCACCTCATGCACCTTGCGAAACACCCGAAAGGTGTGAGCCAGGGTGAGATCGAGAGAGGCGGGCCCCAGCAACTCCGGCGTGAAGGGGGTGATCGCGATCTGACCTGCGGCCACTGCCTCAAGAATGGCCTGCCTGCCAAGAATGGACACAAGCGGTGCACAGGGGGTACGCCATGTTGGGACAGCGAGTCCCAGCGCCATGCTGGGATTCAAGGCACACAACCAACCTCCATGCCGTCAACAGGTCGGGCGTTCGAACGGCTCCATCAGCACTTGCACCAAACCCGTCTGCTGGGCTCCATCAGCAGCGCCCTCTACTACGACCAAAACACGGTGATGCCCGCCGCCGGCGCCCCCTGGCGGGGGGAGCAGCTGGCCCTGCTGGCCGGCCAGCTCCACGAGCGCCAGAGCAGCGAGGGCTATGCCGAGCTGGTGGCTGCCGCCGAGGCGGAGGCCGGCCCCGACGCCCCCACTCCCGTGCGCCGCAACCTGGAGTTGCTGCGATTAGAGCTGGAGCGCCAACGGTGCCTGGATCCAGCGCTGGTGAGCGCCCTGGCCATGGCCCAGTCGCAGGGCAATGCGATCTGGCAACAAGCGAAGGCCGCCAACGACTTTGCAGCCTTCGCCCCAGCGCTTCGGGAGCTGATCCACCTGCGCCGGCAGCAGGCCAGCCAGCTCGCCGCCGCCGAACCCGTGGCCCGCAGCCCCTGGGAGGTGCTGGCCCAGCCCTTTGAACCCGACATCAGCAAGGCCCGCCTAGAGGAGCTCTTCGCCCCCCTCAAAGCCGAGCTCCCGCCGCTGCTGGAGCAGGTGGCCGCCAGCCCAGATGCGCGCGAGGGGGAGGCGGTGCATCTGCCGGAAGCCCTCCAAGAGAGCCTCTGCGCCGAGCTGCTGACCAGCTGGGGCTACGACGAGCGCCGCTGCCAGCGCTCCCGCTCCGCCCACCCCTTTTCCTGCACTGTGGGCCCCCAGGACTTCCGCATCACCACCCGGGTGGTGCCGGGCCAACCCTTCTCCGCCTTCCTTGCCACCGCCCACGAGTGGGGCCATTCTCTCTATGAACAGGGCCTGCCCCACAGCGACGCCCACTACTTCCCCTGGCCCCTGGGGGAGGCCACCTCCATGGGGGTGCATGAATCCCAGTCGCTCTTCTGGGAATGCCGGGTGGCCCGCAGCCAGCCCTTCGCCGAGCGCTGGCATCCCCGTTTTGCCGCTGAGCTGGGGGCCGATCCGTGGGGCAGCGCCCAGGGCTTCTGGCGGGGGCTCAACCCCCTCAGGCCCGGCCTGATCAGGGTGGAGGCCGATGAACTGAGCTACTGCCTCCACATCGTGCTGCGCTTCGAGCTGGAGCTGGCCCTGATGGAGCAGGACATGGCCGTGGAGGACCTCCCCGCGGAGTGGAACCGGCGCATGGAGGAGCTCCTCGGCCTGGTGCCGCCCACGGATCGGGAGGGTTGCCTGCAGGACATCCACTGGGCCGAAGGCCTATTTGGCTACTTCCCCTCCTATGCCCTGGGCCACCTGATCAGCGCCCAGCTGGCCGAAGCCATGGAAGGGGCGATCGGTCCCCTGGAACCACCCATCGGAGCCGGGGAAGAATCGGCCCTGCGGGCCTGGCTGGGCCAGCACGTCTGGCCCCTGGGACGGCTGGTGAACGGGGAGGAGCTGGTGCAGACCGTCAGCGGCCGGCCTCTGAGCGCCCAACCATTCCTGACCTACCTGGAGGCCAAGGTGCAGGCCCTCACCGCAGCCGGCCGCTGACCGCTGACCGCTCCTTAGGATGGCGCCGCTCTGACGATCGCCATGGCGAACATCGACCACGCCCCCAGCCGCACCATGCTCAACCTGCTGCATGTGCTGCCGGCCTTCGCCGATGAGGGTGAGCTGCGGCTCAATGCCATCGTGGAGCTCAACTCCATGACGATCAACAAATACGAACTGATCACCGAAACGGGCCATCTCAAGCTCGATCGAGTGGGCTATTCCTCCCTTTCCTACCCCTTCGCCTACGGCTGCATTCCCCGCACCTGGGATGAGGATGGCGATCCGTTGGATGTAGAAATTGTGGGTGTCACCGAGCCTCTCGTGCCAGGAAGCTTGGTGGAAGCACGCATCATCGGCATCATGAAATTTGATGATGGTGGTGAAGTGGACGACAAGGTGATTGCGGTGCTTGCGGATGACAAACGCATGGATCACATCACCGACTACCAGCAACTGGGAGCCCACTGGCTCAAGGAAACGCAGTACTACTGGGAGCACTACAAAGACCTCAAAAAACCAGGCACCTGCAAGGTGAATGGCTTTTTTGACAGTTCGGAAGCTGTCCGCATCATCAAGGAGTGCGAAGCACGCTATACCGAAACGATCGACCCTCGCCTGGTGGGCTGACACCACCCGGTTGTTTCCAAAACACCTCCAACGACTTGCCATGGGACGTCTTTTCCGACCCTTTGTCGCCACGCTGGCTCTGGCCGGCCCAGCCCTGATCGGACACGCCCAGGCGGTCAGGGCGCTCGAACCGCCCCCACCGCTGCCCGCTGCAGTCGCCCCCGCTCTCACCCCTGCACCGATTCCCAGCGGAACGGCCGTGAGCAATCTGCCTGCGGCCCCATCACCAACCGCGGCTCCCGCGGCAGGGACCACACCCCAGCCGCCCGCGGCCGGCACGGCCCCGGCCACCGCGGCCACCACCAACACCCGGGAGATCCTGTTGGAGCTGGGCAAGCGCCAGATCAGCCTGTTGGAGAACGGCAAGGTGATGGGCTCCTGGCCGGTGGCCATCGGCGATCCGTCCACCCCCACCCCCACAGGGCGGTTCAAGATCCGCAACAAGGTGGTGAACCCCCAGTACCAGAGCACCAAGAGCGGCAAGAACAACCCCACCATTGGCCCCCAGGGGCCCTTGGGGGATCGATGGATTGGCTTCCACTACACCGAGCGCGACCAGTTCGGCATCCATGGCACGCCCACGGCCTGGGAGTGGACGGTGACGTCCCGCGCGGCCGTGTCGCATGGCTGCGTGCGCATGCTCACCCCCCACGTGCGCCAGCTGTTCGACAAGGTGGATGTGGGCACCCCGGTGGTGGTGACGCGCTGAGCCCAGCCCACTGAGAACGATTCTCATTGCCGCTGTAGGGTGGGTGGTCTGATCCAAGGCACTCCCATGGGCCCCGCCCGCAGCTCCCTCCTCCTGGGCCTGGCCGCCCTGCTCGTGGCCTGCGGCTCTCCCAGAGGGAACAAGCCTGAGGGCGAAGGGCCAGGCCTCCTGGTGATCACCACCTTCCTGCCCATCACCCTGCTCACCCGGGCCGTGGCTGGCGACTGCGCCACGGTGCAGGCCCTGGTGCCGCCGTCTGTGGGCCCCCACGACTTCCAGGCCCGGCCAGGTGACTTACTCGCCCTGCAGAAGGCCCGTGTGCTGGTGAAGAACGGCCTGGGGGTGGAAACCTTTCTCGAGCCGCTGATCAGCGCGGCGGAGAACCCCCAGCTGCGGGTGATCGATGCCAGCCGGGGGGTGGCCACGAAAAGCCACGACGACGACCACGGCCATACCCACGGCGCCGTGAACCCCCACATCTGGCTCGATCCCCTGCGAGCGGCCCAGCAGGTGAACACAATCCGGGCCGGGCTGGTGGCGGCCGATCCGGGCTGCGCCGAGGGCTACAACCGCCGCGCCAAGGCCACCACCGCCGAGCTGAACGCCCTCCACCAGGATCTAGCGCGCCAGCTCCAGCCCTTCCGGGGCAGGGCCTTTGTGGCCTTCCACGATGTGGCGCCCTACTTCGCCGAGCGCTATGGGCTCAAGGCGGTGGCCCTGGTGGATGTACCGGAGCTGAACCCCACCCCCGCCGATCTGCAACGGGTGGCGGCCACCGTGAAGGCCAACCGGATCCAGGCCCTGCTCAGCGAGCCCCAGGCGGGCACGGGGTCGTTCCAGGCCCTGGCTAGCGATCTGGGCCTGGGCATCAGCAGCTTTGATCCCCTGGAAACCGGCAGCGAGGAGGCCTCCCGGAATCCAGCCACCTATGGCGAGACGATGCGCCGCAATGGGGCCAATCTGGTGAAGGCCTTCGTTGGCGATGGGGAACGGAATGGTGGAACCCAGTGATCTGGGGATGGTGCTGAGCCAGCCCTTCATGCAGCGAGCCCTGCTGGGGGGGCTGCTCACCGGCAGCCTGGGGGGCCTGCTGGGAAGCTTTGCCGTGCTGCGCCAGCTCTCCTTTTTCAGTGATGCCCTGGGCCACTCCGCCCTGCTGGGCATCAGCCTCGGCATCCTGCTCAACATCAACCCCACCCTGGTGCTGATCCCCTTTGCCGTGCTCTTTGCCCTGCTGGTGAACCAACTGGTGGAGCGCAGCCGCCTGCCGGCCGATGCCCTGCTGAACATCGTGTATTCCAGTTCCCTCGCCCTGGCGGTGGTGGCCCTGAGCTTGGTGGAAACCTACCGGGGCGGTATCCAGCAGCTCCTGTTTGGAGACATCCTCGGCATCAGCTGGGCCGACCTGGCGCTGATCGGCGGGCTGGCTCTAGCAGCACTGACCTACCTGCTGCTGAGCCTGCGGGCCCAGGTGTTGCTCACCCTCCATGGCGATCTGGCCAGCGCCTTTGGCGTAGCCACCGGGCGACACAAGTTGGCCTTCATCGTGCTTTTGGCCCTGGTGGTGGCGGTGTCGATCAAGGCTGTGGGGGTGCTGCTGATCAGCGCCTTCGTGGTGTTTCCCGCCTGCGCCAGCCGCTTGGTGAGCCGCAGCTTTCCCCGCTACGTGTTCACAGCTTCGCTGCTGGGGGGCACTTGCGCCCTGTTGGGCCTGCTCGGCTCGGGCCTCACCAACCTCCCCTCAGGCCCCTGCGTGGTGATCGTGCAGCTGCTGGGCTTCCTACTGGCCCTGGCCTGGAGCCAGCTGGCAGGCGTGCGGGGGCTGGAGGGATCCGCTTGAGGCTGGGAGAGGCCAGGCCCCCAGCCACTGCCGAGTTGAGCACCAGCAGGCCCCTGGTCCGTGTGGATCAAGAGCTGGTCGGATTTGATCGACGGTGCCCCAGAGCCCGGTTGAGGGCCTCCAGCACCAAGCCTCGACATGGTATGACTCCTGGCGACCTGTTGTGCTGGCATCCATGGGGACCATCACGGTGCGTGGGCTGGGGGCCGACGAGCTGGCTGCCCTCAAGCATGCGGCTGAACGCGAGGGCATCAGCATGAATCGCCTGGCCTTGCGGCGGCTGGTGGGTCAGCGAGCGGCGGAGGCGATCGGCGGCCCCTCGGCCCTCGACGCCCTGGCCGGCACCTGGAGCCAGCAGGAGGCCGACAGCTTCCAGGCGGCGATCGCGCCGCTGGAGCAGGTGGACCCCGATCTCTGGGGTTGAGGATTGCGCCCGATCGCCCTCGACACCAACACCTATTTAGGTGTCCTGGGGAAGGAACACCACACGAAACCCGACGTCGTCACTGGCATCGTCATGTTGGTAGCGGTAGCGGCCGGCCGAGCGGCAGTACCTGGGGTCGTCGTACCAGGAGCCGCCACGCAGCATTTCCGTTCATGTCCTGCAGGCCCCAGGCGTTCGCAGAAACATCCCCACAGGAGTGGTCTGCTTGCGATATTTTCCCTTCGTGGCGGGGCTGGGGGGCGCAGCCATCCCCGTGGAATTCGGTCTTCACTATGGAGCTTAGGCGGGCTGGGTGTGATGGCGGCGGAAGGGTCGCACGTTGTGTGCTCACGGAAGATCTGAATCCCGGCCGCTAGGCCCAGCTCAAAAATTGATGTTGGTTTTGATCAACAGCCCCAGCTGACGGAAGCTTGTTCCCTCAGGGGTGAACTGGCCGAGAGGGCGGCTCAGATAGAAGAGGGCGGGGGTGACGCTGATGGCATCGCTCACGCGCCAGAGAGCCCACCACTCCCACACAAAGTTGCCATCGCTGGGGGTGGCGCCCCCCTTGAGGTGCGTGGCGAAGGGGGCCTGCCCTACCGCCATGCCAATCACATTCCCCTCAAGAAAGGCGTCGCGCCATTGCAGACCCACACTCCACGACTGGGTGATTGCCGCCTGGCCCTCGTCATCCCCATCGTCGTAACGGGTAACGTTCACGCCCCAGCCGGCACTGATGGAGGGGATCCAGCCCGAGTCGTCGGGTTGCCAGAAGCCACTGAGGCCAAAGGCGGAAGTGGTGCCTGCGTAGTCATAGCTGTCGCGCACAAAATTCGTGGCTTCGTTGATCACGCCATTGCCGTTGGCGATATGGGAGTAGATGGCGGCAAAGGTCCACTGGTCGGCGCTGTAGGCCAGCTGCACCGTGCCCGTGCCCCCCGATTCCTCGCTGGCGAGCACATAGTTGGCACTCAGGGAAAAACCATCCAACTGCCGCCAGATGCCGAACCCCGGCCCCACTTCCTGGTTGTAGGCCCCCGGAGCGCCATTCAAGGTGAGCACATTCAGCACGCTCATGGCGGGATAAACGCTGGGCCACACCGCCAACATGTCGTCCTGGCTCACCAGCCCCCCCACCGTGAGCGTGAAGGGGCCACTGGGGAATTGATAGAAGATCCGATTCACCGACACCACCTGGGTGCTTTCCCCACGCGCCGGACCCTCCGTCTGCGACAAGCTGGTGGGCCCCGAACGGTCCAGATCGTTCACCGTGGTGTCCACCGACAACACATCCTTGCCGTTGAAACTGGTATTCAGATAAAAATCCACGTCGTAGACGAGCCGCACGGCGCCTGAGTCGCGCCGATTCTCCCGAATCGTCTCCTGAGATGAGCCCCCAAAGCCGTTGCTCTGCAACTGCAGGATGGCCTGGCCCGAAAGCGTGGTGGTGGTGCTGAACGCCTGGGCCTCCAGTGCTCCTACCCGGGCCTCCACCTCCTCGAACCGCCCCTCCAGCTGGGCCAGCTCCGCCTGGAAGTGCTGCTGCAGCGCCTGGAGCCCATCGGTGCGCACCGCGGCCTGTTGCAGGCAGGCCTTCAGCAGCACCGCAGCCTCGGCCCGGGTGACGGGCCGTTGGGCCTCCAGGGCACCCCAGGCCCCGCTTGCCCCACAGCCCTCCTGCCGGATCAGCTGGGCTAGGGCTCCGTAGGCCCAATCCCCGGGGCGCAGATCGCCAAAATCCCGCAGGCTCGGTGGTGTTCTCCGAGGGGAGCCATAGCGGGCTATCTCCGTCAGGGGCAACTCCCCCGCTTCCACCCCTGAGGGCCCAAATCCAGCCCAGGGCACCCAACCCACCAGGGGGGCCACCAGAGCCAGGCCCCGAACCACGCCAAGGCCCACCGACCTCCATGGCGCAGACCTCAGGAGGGTTCCCTTGGAGAACGCGAATCGGCAGAACAGGCCCATCGACGGGATTGTGCGCCATTTCCCCGGAAGCGCGACCCTCCAGCCCAGGTGATCCTCCGGTTCGGTCCCCACGCCCAGCGGGCCGGTCTGCCGTACGGGGTGGTGTGGACCGAATCGATTCCTTCGGTTGGCCCCACCAAGAGCTCCAGCCAACGCCGCGAAAGTGTGTGCACCGGGGGCGATCGACGGCCCCGACCTTCCAACCCTCGCGATTCACATCATGTTGACCCTTCGTTCCTCTTCCCCCTTCGACCTCTTCGACCGCATCGAGCAGCAGCTCAGCCAGCAACTGCACACCGCCGAGCGGGTGCCCGCCGCCGAAGTGCACGAAACCCCTGAGGCCTATGAGGTGGTGCTGGAACTCCCTGGCGTCGACAAGGACGCCATCGACGTCAAGGCCACCGATCGCCAGCTGGTGATCAGTGCCGAGCGCCGCAACCCCCGCCAGCTTCCCGTGCCCGCCGTCTCTGAGGCCGGTGAGCCTTCAGCCGAGGGCGCCCAGCCCGTGGCCATGGCGGAGAAGCCCAGGAGCCCCCTGATCAGCGAGTTTCGCTACGGCACCTGGAGCCGCAGCTTCCGCTTCCCCCAGCCCATCGAGCGCGAAGGGCTGGAGGCTCGCTACCAGGGCGGCCTGCTCACGGTGAGGGCCCCCAAGGCCCAGAAAGCCACCACGGTCACTGTGAAAGTCGAGGGCTAGTCTGCCAATAGATGCGCGGAGTGGCGCGTCTGAGAACACCCTCGCCCCCGGCTCCAACCGGGGGCTTTCCTTTGGCTACGGTCTGCCCCTATCGCCCCGGCCACCATGGATGCCGATGCCCTGCGCGCCCTTTTCACCAAACCCTATGGCGTTCCGTCCCCCACGGCAGATCAGTGGCGGGCCCTCTACGCCGACAACGTGCATTTCCAGGACCCCACCCAGGAGCACGAGGGTATCGAGGCCTACCTCCAGGCCCAGGAGGGCCTGGTGAAGCGCTGCGATGACGTGAGCCTGGTGCCGGGCGCCGTGGCCCTCAACGGCGATGTGGCCTTCATCGAGTGGGAAATGGGCCTGAAGATCAAGGGCATCGAATTCGTGTATCCCGGTGCCTCCAGGCTGAAGCTGGATGGGGCCGGCAAGATCTGCGACCACCGCGACTACTTCGACTTCGTGGGCCCCACCTTCGGGCCCGTGCCCGTGCTCGGGAGCTTCGTGCGCTGGCTCTACGGGCGATTCGTGGGGTGAGGCACGCCTCAGCGCCGCAGAAACCAGAGGCCAATGGCCGTTCCGAGGGCCACCACCCACCAGCGCAGGCTCTCCCCCGCGATGCGGCCGGCCAGCCGGCCCCCCAGGCCACCGCCCACCACAGCCCCCAGGGCGAGAGCCACCGCAGGCGGCCAGGCCACCCGGCCACTGGCCAGGAACACCAGGGCTGCCCCCCCATTGGCGGCCAGGGCCAGCAACTGCTTGAGGCCGCTCAAGCGGGTGAGGGAATCCTGGAGGGTGATCGCCAGAACCCCCAGCAGGATCACACTGAGCCCTGCGCCGAAATAGCCCCCATACACCGCCGCCAGGGCCACAAGGGCACAGGCCAGCGGGGGCGCCGCAGCGGTGCCGTTGGCCACGGGGAGGGCTGAAAGCCAGCGGCGAAGAGGCGTCTGCAGGGCGACCAGGCCCGAGCCCAGCAGGATCAACCAGGGCACCAGGGCCAGGAACAACCGCTCGTCGCTGACCAGCAGCAGTTGGCCACCCACCACGCCACCCGCCAGGGCCAGAGGCACC
Organism: Cyanobium sp.; assembly: GCA_040399515.1. Classification (GTDB taxonomy): domain Bacteria; phylum Cyanobacteriota; class Cyanobacteriia; order PCC-6307; family Cyanobiaceae; genus Cyanobium. Next base: position 27,624 of record JBBASA010000006.1, read on the forward strand.
AGCCAGAGGCACCGGGGCCCCTGCTGTCCCAGATCCCGCCTCTGGGCCCAGGTCGCACCCAGATAGCCGGGGGTGAGGGCCACGGTGTTGGTGAGATTGGCCACCAGGGGAGGCAGACCGAGGGCAGTCAGGGCTGGAAAGCTGATCAACGAGCCCCCTCCGGCCAGGGCATTCACCAGGCCCGCCACCACCCCGGCCAGGCCGGCCCCCAGCACCGCACTCCCCTCAGTGCTCATCGCTCCCACCAACGCAGCAGGTTGCTGTAGCTGCGGCTGATCAGGTCAAACACCTCCCCCTTCCCCTCCTGCCCATGAAGGGCCCGCCGGGCCGTATCCAGCTCAAAGAGCAGTTCCCGCTGCTCGGCATGGCGGATGCGGCTCTCGATCCACCCCACCGCCACCAGCCGCTCCCCCCAGGCCACCGGCTCTACCCGGTGCAGGCTGGTGCTGGGATACACAATCACGTGGCCGGCCGGCAATCGGATCCGGTCTTCCCCCTGAGGGTGCTCCAGCACCAGATCGCCCCCGCCATAGCTCTCCGGCTCACTGAGGGCGAGGGTGAAGGAGAGGTCGGCCCGCCCACCTGCCATCCAGGCGTTATCCACATGGCGCCCGTAGCCCTCCCCGGCTCCCGTGCGGCTGAAGAGCACGCCGTGGATCGAACGGGGAAAGGCCGCCGCCTGCACCAGGGGATGGGCCCAGAGGACAGCACGCACCTCCTCTTCCAGCCCCCTGTGGAGGGGGCCTTGGCGATCGAGTTGGTGGTTGCTCTTCACCTGGCGGGCGTGCCAGCCGGCCGTCTCCTGGCCGGGCTGCCATGCCTCAGGAGGGGAGGCCTCCAGGCGTTGGCGCAGATGGGCAACGTCACTGGAGACCAGCAGGGGTTCAAGGAAGAATTGCATCGGTCAACCGTTTCAATGGGCCCAGGCGCACCCGACCCAACCCATTGTTGATGCATCCCTATCGGGCGCCCTGTTCAGCCCCATCTGCCATGCCTCGCAAGAGCGTTGCCCTGTTTTTAGCCACTACCACTCTCCTCTCTGCCCTGGCGGGCTGCAGCCCTGACCGAGAAGCGGGCGAGAAGGGGGGAGAAGAGGTCCGTCCTGGCGCCTCGGGCCAACCCGTCCAACCCAAGATGGAGCAAAACAAGGGAGAGGGTGAGGGTGAGGGCGGTGAAGGAGGAGAGGGGGGAGAAGGGGGCGAGGGCTAGGCCCACGGGCTCGGCGATGGTGAACGGGGGCCGCCATGATGGTGGACCGCCGGAGCCTCCCCTCGACGCCGGCTTCCCTTTCCCTTCCCATGGGCCCCAACCTTGCGCCGGAGGTTCCGGAGGTTGCCAACTCCGGCGCCATCGCTCCAGCCGATTCCCCCTGGCGCCGGAGCTGGTATCCAGTGGCCTATCTGGTGGATCTCGATCGCACCCGCCCCAAGGCCTTCACCCTGCTGGGCGACGACCTGGTGCTCTGGTGGGATGGAGCTGCCAAGCAATGGAGGGCCTTTGCCGATGTATGTCCCCATCGGCTAGTGCCCCTCTCTGAGGGCCGCCTCAACGGGGCGGGGGAGCTGGAATGCCCCTACCACGGCTGGACTTTCCGGGGCGACGGCGCATGCACGGCCATTCCCCAGGCCAGCCAGGAGGGCGGTGGTGATGACAGGGAAGCCCCACGCCTGCGCAGCCCCCGCAGCCACTGCCGCACCTATGCCACGGCCACAGGGCAGGGCCTTCTGTTTGTGTATGCGGGGGATCCCAGCGAAAGTGCCGATCTACCCCTGCCTCTGGTGCCCCAGCTGGAGGAGCCTGTCGGCCCCGGTGAGCGGCCCTGGACCGTGCAGGACACCTTCCGGGACCTGCCCTACGACGCCCTCACCCTGCTGGAGAACGTGCTTGATGTGAGCCATGTGCCCTTCACCCATCACGGCACGGTGGGCCGCCGGGAGAATGCGGGGGCGGTGGAACTGGAGCTTCTGCACGCTGATGCGGGAGGCTTCTCGGGCCTCTGGGAGGAGGGCCCCAGGAGGGGAAGGCTTGGTCGACAGAGCACCACGTTCACGGCCCCCTGCCTGATGTGGCACGACCTGACCGCGCCAAAATTTGCCCGCATCCTTACGGTGGTTTACGTCACACCGATTCGGCCGGGGTTTTGCAGAATCTTTGCCCGCTTCCCCTTCCAGTTCCGCTCCCCCTTTCCCCCGCTCCTGCTGCGCTTGCGCCCCATCTGGCTGCAGCATCTCGCCAACCATGTGGTGCTGGAGGACGACCAGCTGTTTCTGCATTGGCAGGAGCGAATGCTGGCCCAACGGGGAGGCAGTGCAAATCTCACACGCAGCTGCTATCTGGCCAGCAAAGCCGATCGCTACGTGTTGGCCCTCCATCAGTGGGTGGTAGAGCACGCCGGGCCACCTTTCCCGGGTGAGCCTCTGCCGCCTCGCCAGGACCGGGTGAGTCTGATGGAGCGGAACCACAGCCACACCGACCATTGCCGAGCCTGCTCCGGTGCCCGCTCCAATCTGCGGCGCTGGGGGCCCTGGCTGGGGGTCGTTCCCTGGCTGGGCCTGCTGGCTGTGGCTTGGTGGCACACCACGGCCGTGCTGCTGCTGGCCATCGGTTCATCGCTGTTGGCCTGGCGAGTGGGCCACCAGTGCAGGGCCTGGGAAGAGCTGCTCCAGCAAGGGAGTGGGCAGCCTCCGCGCAATCGTCGTTAAAACGCGCGATTTGTCAGGAACGACTACGACGTCGGAGCCGTTCAATCATGGTGGAGTGGGCTCCCCAGGGAACGGCACCTGAGGCAAAGGCCAGAGCCCAGCCCAGTGCTGATCCCACCCGATTGATCGCGTCAAAGAAATCCGCACCTTCAGCGTTCTTCATCAGGAGATTGCTCAACTTCAGCTGTTGAACCTCGTTCTCTTTCAGCAGCACTTTGCGCAAATCACCCATGGGCAAACCCAACTGGTCGCTCGTGAGCGGCGGTTGCAACAGAGACTGCAGACGCACGTTCAGATCCTGAACGGTGGTTGCGCCTTGCAAAGCTTCGCGGATCTCCGAGAGGCGGGCCCCCTGCTCGAGGTAGGAGACCCTCTTGGACTGGACTGATGCAAACTGACCAAAGGAGCTCGAAAGCTGCAGGGGCACCAGAAGCAGATAGCCGAACACCGCCAGGACAGCAAGACGTCTCACAAGCCGGAGGCGACGTCGGAGAGGGTCATGGGATGGCTGGATGAATCCAGCTAGGTGCAACAGGACAAACCCCAGAAAGGCCACTAGCCCCTCATTCACCAACACATCCACAAACTCGCCCTGCCATTCGGGGTCCAGGGGATTGGTCTGCAGCAACACAGGGATCAGATGAACCAGGAAGATCGCAAACAGGGCGATCGATCCCCCATCGAGCAGGAGCCGGAAGCGGCGGCGCGACCGTCTGGTGGATTGCTCGTCGGTGGACACCTCACTGGCATCCTGCTCGAAATCGTCGATGTCTGAATCCTTCATGCCTCCAAGGGCCAATCTGCTGTCACCATCATGCCGTTTCCAGGAGGCGGGGCTACCCAGGTGCTGCACCCATCCAACCTGCCAGGTGGGAGGCCGCGGGAGACACCACCAGAGCACGGGCCCTGGGAAGGGCCGGCTCAAGGCGCTCAGAACTAAACGGTGGCAGGGGGCGCCGCCGCAGCCAGGCCCCCCACCGGAATTCATGGAACGGGATGAGGGGCTCGGGAGCAATGCGCTTCTCCCGCTTCAATTTCCACACCAAACTGCGGTAGGGATCATCCTGCAGGTCGAGCAGCCGTTGGGGCAGGGCCGCGCTGGGACGGGGACCTATCCCCCTTCCGTCGTAGAGATAAAGCCATCCCCGTCGCTCCAATTCCGCCAGCACCCGGGGGGGGCTGGCCTCGGCCATCTGCAACACCACATAGCCAAACGCTGTGGCGCCCGGATCCAATTCCACCAGGCCCCGCAACCTGTGGTGCCGATCCACCATCCAGATCTGTCCTTCCGCCCCTATCACCAGGGGAACAGGCTTGGTGGCCAGATAGGAGCGGCGCTCCTGGGCACTTTCCGTGAAAAAATCCTGTTGGCGACTTCGTACCTCCGCCAGTCCAACGCACATCTGAGTGGGTTGGAGATGAGCTACCCGCACCTCGATCAGCGCCTGGCTGGGATCGGGCGGGGGAAGGGGTTCGTAGGGGGGGAGACGAAGGGTCACGGAATTGGACTCTGCCATGAATCTAAGGTGGGGCGGAATAGGGTCATTCGATGTGGATGGCCCCATGACCCCCTCCCTCACCCTCAGCCCACCCACGCCCTTGCAGGGTCCCCATGGCCCCATCGGTGTGATGATCTGCGGCCACGGCAGCCGCAACCGCTTAGCCGTGGCCGAATTTGCCGAACTGGCGAGGCAACTCGAAGAGAGGCTCCATCCGGTGCCGGTGGCGCACGGCTACCTGGAATTTGCCAGGCCCATCCTGCGCGAAGGGCTGGAGAAGCTGCAGGGGCAGGGAGTCCAGCACGTCCTGGCCTTGCCGGCCATGCTCTTCGCAGCAGGCCATGCCAAAAACGACATTCCTTCCGTTCTCAACACCTTTGCCGCGGAAACAGGCCTCCGGGTCGACTACGGCCGGGAGCTGGGCGTGGATCTGGGCATGATCCAAGCGGCAGGAGCCCGAATCCGCCAATGCCTTGACGACTCTGACCACAAGAGGGAGGCGGAAGGCAAGGAGAGGATGCCACTCCATGACACCTTGCTGGTGGTGGTGGGCCGCGGCTCCTCCGACCCCGATGCCAACTCCAACGTGGCCAAGGTAACCCGCATGCTGGTGGAAGGGTTCGGCTTTGGCTGGGGGGAAACCCTCTACTCAGGAGTCACCTTTCCGTTGGTGGAGCCGGGCCTGAGGAAGGTGATGAAGCTGGGCTATCGGCGCATCGTTGTGTTCCCCTATTTCCTGTTTTCGGGCGTGTTGGTAAGCCGCATCATGCAACACAGCGAGGCTGTGGCAGCGGACCACCCGGAGGTGGAGATGCTCCAGGCCTCCTACCTGGGGGACCATCCCCAGGTCCTCAGCACGTTTCAGGATCGCCTCCTGGAAGTCCTGGAAGGCACAAATGCCATGAATTGTTCCCTCTGCAAATACAGGGCCCAGGTGCTGGGCTTTGAGCGGGAGGTGGGCTACCCCCAGCACAGCCACCACCACCATGTGGAGGGTTCCATGGAGAGCTGCCAGCTCTGCGAGAGGGAATGCACGGGCGCCTGCCAGAGCGATTCACCAGCCCACTCCCATGAACCTGCAGACCATCACCACCCGCCCTATCCCCATGCCCATCACCCTCTTGGCCCAGAAACGCTTCGGAAACCCTGACGGACGGCGTCTCAAGCTGGATCAAGGGGGTGTCCATGTCCAATGGTTAGTCATTCCTATGGATTGGGCTTTTCCCCATTGCCTCTCCGTTTCCCCCATGGCATCCACGGGTTTTCCCCAGCCCCTTCCCCCAACCCCCTAGGCACCACCTAGGCCTGTGGAAAGAGAACCGATTTCCCCAACCCCATTGACAAAACCTGAGAAAGGTTCGTTTCTCCCACTTGCTTCGCCTTCTGAACGGCACATCCCTGTTCTGTAAAGGAATCTCAAGACGCGAGAGCGCTTTCACCAATTCCTTGCAGGGCTTTGACGAAATCAACTGGGTTGTGGCGTAGTGGGTGCATTAAGCCTTAAGACCTTGTGAAGGATTCGGAAACGCACCATTCCATGAACGGCGTTGTCCGCTCCGATGGGTCCACCCTCTTCACCCCAGTCGCCCCCAGCGTCAGCCTGGAGGCCGAGGTGCCTGAGGCTCTGTTTGAAGGCATGCGGGAATTCATCCGCAACCATCCCAACTGGGACCAATACAGCGTCATCACCTCAGCCCTCGCGGGTTTCCTCTTTCAGAACGGCTCCGTTGACAGATCCGTTAAAGATCACTATTTGTCTGGCCTTTTTTCAGAGCCTTGATCATCAGCCGGCAGCCCTGAAACCACCTCAGGGCTTGGCAATGGCACGTAGATGCACAAAAAAAGACGGAGGGGCCAACCTCCGTCCTTGATTTCTCCCTTGCCCGACCCGTTAAAGGTCGCCCAAAAAGTATGGATTGAGGCAAGCGGTGGTTCTGTGGTGATGGACACCACTCGCCACACGTCAGGTGTGCGGTTCCTCACCCAGGGCTCCTGCACAGGCACGCCAGGTGAGGGCCATCAGGGTGAGGGTGGGGCTCTGCCAACCCGCACTCGGCCAGCAGGCCCCATCGGTGACCAGCACATTCGCAGCCCGCCAGCAGGCATTTCTGGGATCAACGACCCCGGCCTCCTCATGGGCGGCCATGGGGGCCCCACCCACCTCATGGATGTAATACCCCGGAGGGGCAGCCCCGGAGCCAAGGGCAGGCCTGGTCTTCAGCCACGGTTCCAGCAGGGGAAACACCATGAGGTCTTCCACCGGCAGAATCTCCCCTCCAGCAGCCGCCACCACGGCGCCCATGCGGCGTTCCATGTGGGCCACCATCGCCCGTTCGTTCGCTCCCCAGCGGCAGCTGATCAAGGGAATGGGCAAGCCGTGGGCATCGCTCTGGTCCCCGCACAGGCTGACGCGATTCTCCGCCGTGGGAAGCACCTCACCGTGACCGATCAGAAACCCCAGGGCCTCCCCCGGCCGTCGTTTGAGAAACGTGGGGGGATCAAACCGCTGAATCGCAGCCCAGAGGCCGTAGCCGCGGGAAAAATCGACGGCCGCATGCTCACCAAAGAGGGTGTTGGGGAGAAAGCAGCTGCCCGCACCGGAGAGTTCGGCCACGGCGGACGGGGATCCGGGCACCGGAAGGCTGAAGAAACAGCTGGTGGAGATGTGATCCATCAGATGGCGGCCCAACAGCCCAGAAGGATCCACCAGGGGAGGCCCATCCAGGCCCTCCTGGGAATGCAGGAGAATCCGCAGGGTCTCAATGGTGGAGGCACAGAGCACCACCAGATTCGCCGCCACCTTGACCCGCTCTCCGGTGCGGCCATCCACCACCACCACCCCCTTGGCGCGCTCTCCACTGGGATCCATCCAGAGATGGCTCACGACAGCCTGGGGACACACCCGCACCCGCCCTGTGGCTAAAGCGCGGGCCAAGGTGGATCCCTGAGCACTGGAGGGGGGCCAGGAGCGTGGCTGACCTGAAGCGGAAGGCCCCTTCCCAAATCCCCGGGAGGGGATCAAAGGGAGGCCCAACTCCCGGCCCACCGCCTGTTGCATGTGGCGCTCCCCCGGGGTGAGGGGCAACGGAGGAAGGGTGTGACCGTCAGGCAACTGGGGCAGTCCATCCCGTTGGCCATGGACACCAAGCAGACCTTCCAATCGGGTGTAAAAGGGATCCAGGTCGTCATGGCTGATCGGCCAGCAGGGGCTCCGGCCATCCCACTGACCCGCCTTGAACTCGTAATCCGAGAGCCGAAGCGTGATGCCTCCCCAGGTCAGGCTCTTTCCTCCCACCTGTCGGCCCCGGGTCCAGAGAAACGGAGCATCCTCCGGTGCGCGATAGGGGTGAAGGCGTTCGTCGACGTAGAGCTCGGGGTTGTGCTTCCAGTAGCCGGGGTGGTTGGCCTGGATGGGGTTCCGCCCACTGGAGAGAAAAGCCAGGCGCCGCAGGCTGTTGGTGGGTTCCCGGCCCAGGGCGCGATCGGGCTGCAGATCTGGGCCCGCATCGAGCACCAGCACCCGCAATCCCGCTTCCGCCAGCACCATGGCGGCCACCCCTCCACAGGCCCCGGCCCCCACCACAACCACATCCACTGGATTGCCAGAGGCCAAGAACCCAGTCTGTGAAGCCATCAATCCAGCACCCGATCGGGGCCGGATCTTGCCAGATCCGACAAGCTCAACTTACGATCCAAGGAAAAGAATGACAATGAAGGTAAGCGATTGACATGATACGTTTATGGTTTGACGACTTCTGGGCTGATTTCGATCCAAAAAATAACTTTTTTACCCACACTCTTGACCACTGCGGAATCCGCTACAAGCTCTCAAGGTTTTGGCCTGAAGTTCTCATCTATTCCGTTTTCGGCGACCGCCACAAAAAATACAACTGTCGTAAAATCTTTTATACGGGCGAAAATGTTAAGCCCGATTTCAAGGCTTGCGACTACGCCATCAGCTTCGATCCAACCAACGATTCCCGCAATCTTCGGCTTCCTGTTTATATCTACCACGCCTGGTATCAATCCCGAGGCCTGGGTCTTCCAGAAGGCACCGAATCCATGCTGGACATCCTGCTAAATCGGATTAAGACCTCCTCTTTTCCTGAACCAAGGGAACGCTTTTGCAGTTTTATTTTTGGCAATGGTAAACCGCAAAAAAGAAACGATTTCTTTCACGCTCTAAGCGAATACAAGAAAGTTGATTCTGCCGGCAGATGGATGAACAACACGGGCTACAAAGTGGATAATAAAATTAGATTTCTCCATCAATACAAATTCAATATTGCCTTTGAAAACGAAAGTGCCCTTGGCTACACCACAGAAAAGATCCTTGACCCCCTGCTGGCGGGCGCCATTCCCATTTATTGGGGTAATCCTGATGTGACATCGGATTTCTCCCCCCATTCTTTCATCAATGCCATGGACTTCCCTTCTACGGAAGACCTCATTGAAACCATCATCACCATCGACAACGATGATGAACTCTTTCGCAGCTACCAGCACGCGGCCTGTTTCACCAACAATGAACCCACCCCCTTCTGGGACATGCAAAGGCTCTACCGCTTCTACCAGCAGGCCCTTGGGGTCTGATCGGCCCTCAATGGAATGAAAGACAGCCTTTGTTGACATTAAAAAACTCACCTGGGATTAGGTGAGTTTTTTATGCTGGCTAGGGAGGAACTCTGCCAGAAGGAAAAGTTGGTGGCGGGGGCGAGATTTGAACTCGCGACCTTCGGGTTATGAGCCCGACGAGCTACCAGACTGCTCTACCCCGCGTTATGGATTGAGTCTACCAGGTTGAGGTTCCCCACTTGGAAGAGTTGGATCAGGTCCGCAGATCCCCGAGCACCTCCAGCTTCAGGTGGGGGGCAGGAACCAGGAAGCGTTCGCTCAGCTCCTCCAGGGTCATGGGGGTAAGCCACTCCAGGTGCTGCAGCACATGAAGGGCGACGGCCTGTTTGGCGCGGGAGTGGCCGTCCTCCACCTTGATGGCCACTCCCAGTCCTTCCCCCACACGGCTGATGCACTGAATTCCTTCCGCCCCGCCCTTGCTCACCACCTGCCCGTGGGCCCGGCGCATGAGTTCCGTGTCGAAACGGTTCTCTCCGGCCACCAGCTCCGGGTGGGTCAGCATGGCCCGGGTCAAACTCTCCAGATCGGCCTGCGTTCCGGCACCCAGATGGGCAAAGAGCAAGGCCATCTGGGCCAGTTGGAGCTGCAACGTCGGAGCTCCGCAATCATCCCGTGCCACCACCAGTTCGGCCGCAGGCAGCGCCAACAGTTCCGCCACCCGCTTCAACACCTCCTGCTGCAGGGGATGTTCCACCTGGAGGTAGCTCTCCAGAGGCCAATGGAGCATGCGGCAGGCCGCCAGGAAAGCTGCGTGCTTCCCCGAACAGTTGTGCTGCAAGGCACTCCGGCCTTCCCCAGGCGGTGGACATTGAAGGTGTTCCACCTCCAGCTGGGCCCCCCACAACAGACGGAAGGCTTCCCTGGCATGGGTTGTGGTGCCCGCGTGGGAGGCGCAGGCGATGGCCAGCCCCCGCTCCCCTGCCCCGTAGCGCTCAGCAGCGCCGCTTCCCACGTAAACGCTGGCCTGGAAGGGCTTCAGAGCCGAACGCACGAAGGTCAGGAGCTGGGGGTCTCCAGCGCGCATCAGCACCCGGCCTCGGGTATCACACACCACCACATGCACCTGATGGCTCGATTCCGGAATGCCATCCCGCAGAAGGCGCACCCTGAGGGCAGGAACCAGGGAACGGTTGGCCCCAGAAAAGCTGGTGGTCAGGGACATGGTGGCGTGAACGGCTCTGGCGAACGCCGCAAGGCGGAACTTCAGAGAGCCTGACAGAGGCCCGTTCCCACCCCCATCAACAGCAAAATCCACAGGATTCCCTGGCGAAGCCTCAAGAGCACAGGCCCCACTTGGTGCCTGGCCACCAGGAGATCCTGCTGGCGCCAGGCCAGGGGCTTTTCCCACACCTGGCCGTCATACCAGCCGGATTCTTCGTATTCCACTTTCTCGGACACCAGGCGTCGGTTGACGTAGGACCAGCCCAACCACTGGCGCAGAAGCAGCAGGAGGGGGAGGCCCAGGCTGAGGGTGAAGGCTGCAGCTCCGATCCGAAGTTGGTGATCCTTGAGGCTCCAACTGCCGCTGGCCACCACCCAGCCCAGGGGGAGGAGGAGCAACCAGGCCACCGCGAGCGACCGCATCAGGGCCATGTCTCCCCGGGCAGGCCAGGAAAAGAACCAGGAACCCTCCAGCTGCTTGTACTCCTCCAAGGGGCGCTGTTCCTTCGCTACGGGACAGGCCACAGGCGGGTCCACGGAATCGGCTCCTGGGCCTGGAGGGTTGGCGGAAGGCATGGTGAGGCCGATTGCTCAGGAGAGCCGCAGGGACGATCCCACGGAGGCAGGGGGGACGAGGGGTGTGTAGCGGTGCTGCTCCCCATGGCCCCAGAACGACTCCAGATCGTAAAAGTGCCGCTCTTGGGGCGTGAGCACATGCACGATCAATTCCCCGTAATCCAGCAACACCCAGCGGCCTTCCGCCTGCCCTTCGCGCCGCAGGGGCAGGCGATGGACTTCGAGCTCCAGGCGATCTTCCACGGAGCGGGCAATGGCTCTCACTTGCACATCCGAAAGGCCGCTGCAGATCACGAACCAATCGGCGAGGGAGGAAATGTCCTCCACCCGGATCAGCCGGATGTCCACTGCCTTGCGATCATCACAGGCTTCTGCCGCAAGACGGGCCAGATCCTCGCTGGTTGGCTTATCCATAAACGTTCTCGCTGCTGAGGGATTGCCTGGAGCCCTCCTGCTGGGCCATTTCAGCTCTGGCCTTGCCCGCACTCTTGCGGAGAGCTTCCAGCCGATCTTCGTAGAACGCCCGTTTGCGTTTCTTGCGGCTCTGTTCCACCAGCTCCTTCAACGCCCCGCCCAGGCTTTTGTAGGCATTGGGCAGGGTGTACCCAAAACGGCAGGCGAGCTCAATGGCCCGCTCATCCGCCTGGATCGCATCCTGCAGGCGCTTTTCTGAGTTGTTTTTGAGATACAGGCGGTAGCCCGCAAAGCCCGACAGGCCCGCGGCTACCAAAAGGAGGAGCCCGTCCTGCACCCAGAGCTCTCCGATGGCACCGCCCAGGCCAATGGCCAGGGCGGCCATCTCCCAGCCATCCCGGGGAATGGCATCGTTCTGAATCCGGCCCACCTCATGCCAGAAGAGGAGATTGCGGTGGTCGAGGGCGAGGGCGTCCCACTTCTCCAGATCCACTTGGATCTCCACCTCGTCCCTGCCGATTTCCTCCAAGGTGATCAGCGGGGGATCCACGGAGGCAGCCGCTTCCACGAACACCCAGCTCTGCATTTCCGGGGGAAGCAGCCCCTTCAGGCGCTGGAGTTCGCTCATCGACGGTCGGGAGTTGGTCTTGATTCACAGATCAGATTAGCCACCCCCAGGGAGTAGGGGGTGGCTGAGGGTACGGGATAGCCGCACGCATGAGAGGCTGGGACAGTTTTGCCCTCCCGCGCCCCATGCCCCGCCGCACGGATTTGCGTCGCATCCTGCTGCTGGGCTCAGGGCCAATCGTGATCGGTCAGGCCTGCGAATTCGACTATTCCGGCACCCAGGCCTGCAAAGCCCTGAGAGCAGAAGGTTTTGAGGTGGTACTGGTGAACTCCAACCCCGCCTCAATCATGACGGATCCGGAACTGGCGGACCGCACCTACATCGAGCCCCTCACCCCCGAGGTGGTGGCCCAGGTGATCGAACGGGAGCGTCCCGACGCCCTTCTTCCCACCATGGGCGGCCAGACCGCCCTCAACCTGGCCGTCACCCTGGCGGAAAACGGCACCCTGGCCCGTTTTGGCGTGGAGCTGATCGGCGCCAATCTCGAGGCCATCCGCAAGGCGGAAGACCGCTTGCTGTTCAAGGAGGCGATGGAGCGCATTGGCGTCTCGGTCTGTCCCTCCGGCATCGCCAACAGCCTTGAGGAAGCGGAGATCGTGGGGGAAGCCATCGGCACCTATCCCAGGGTGATCCGGCCGGCCTTCACCCTCGGGGGATCGGGAGGCGGCATCGCCTACAACCCGGAGGAATTTCGGACCATCTGCAAAAGCGGGCTGGAGGCTTCCCCCGTCTCCCAGATTCTGATCGAACAATCCCTACTGGGCTGGAAAGAATTCGAACTGGAAGTCATGCGCGACAGCGCCGACAATGTGGTGATTGTGTGCTCGATCGAGAATCTCGATCCCATGGGCGTGCACACCGGGGATTCCATCACCGTGGCCCCAGCCCAGACCCTCACCGATCGGGAATACCAACGTCTGCGGGATCAATCCATCGCCATCATCCGGGAGATCGGAGTGGATACGGGGGGCAGCAACATTCAGTTCGCGATCAACCCCGCCGATGGCGAGGTGGTGGTGATCGAGATGAATCCCCGGGTCTCCCGTTCCTCCGCCCTGGCGAGCAAGGCCACGGGATTCCCCATCGCCAAGATCGCCGCTCGCCTGGCGGTGGGCTACACCCTCGACGAAATCATCAACGACATCACGGGGGCCACACCGGCCTGTTTTGAACCCACCATCGACTACGTGGTGACGAAGATTCCCCGCTTCGCCTTCGAAAAATTCCGCGGCAGCCCCCCCGTGCTCACCACCTCCATGAAGTCGGTGGGGGAAGCCATGGCGATCGGCCGGTGTTTTGAGGAGTCGTTTCAGAAGGCCCTGCGTTCTCTGGAAACGGGCCTGGCGGGCTGGGGCTGCGACCGAGCTGAACAGCAGCCCAACGACGGGGACCTGGACCGCCAGTTGCGCATTCCTTCCCCCGACCGAATCCTGGCCGTACGCACGGCCATGGGCTCCGGGCGCAGCGATGGGGAAATCCACCAGTTGAGTGGGATCGACCCCTGGTTCCTGGCCAAGCTGCGGGGACTGCTGGAAATGGAACAACGTCTGCTCACTGGTCGCGCACTAGCGGACCTCCAGGCCCCTGCCCTGTTGGAACTGAAGCAAATGGGCTACTCCGATCGGCAGTTGGCATGGGCCACGGGAAGCGACGAACTGAGCGTGCGGCGCCACCGTCAGGCCCTCGGCATTCGGGCGGTGTTCAAGACCGTGGACACCTGCGCCGCCGAATTCGCCTCCAGCACCCCCTACCACTACTCCACCTACGAAAGGCCCATGCTGCGCCTCCAGGAGGACGGCACCCTTGTGAGCCAATCCCCCGCCGACGAGGTGCAACCGGAGCATCGGCGAAAGGTGATGATCCTTGGCGGGGGGCCAAATCGCATCGGCCAGGGGATCGAATTTGATTACTGCTGCTGCCACGCCTCCTTTGCACTGAGGGATGAGGGCTTCGCCACGGTGATGGTGAACAGCAATCCAGAGACGGTGTCCACCGACTACGACACCAGCGACAGGCTCTACTTCGAACCCCTCACCCTGGAGGATGTGCTCAACGTGATTGAGGCGGAACGGCCGGAAGGCCTGATTGTTCAGTTCGGGGGCCAGACGCCCCTCAAGCTGGCGATCCCCCTGATGCGCTGGCTCCAGAGCACGGAGGGGAAGGCCAGCGGTACCGCGCTCTGGGGAACGTCGCCGATCTCCATCGACCGGGCCGAAGACCGGGAGCAGTTTCAGGAGATCTTGGACGATCTGCAGATTCGCCAACCCCGCAATGGGCTGGCGCGCAGTGAAAGCGAAGCGCGCAACGTGGCCGAACGGGTGGGCTATCCCGTGGTGGTGCGCCCTAGCTATGTGCTCGGCGGCCGAGCCATGGAAGTGGTGTACGACGAGAGTGAACTCAACCGCTATATGGCCGAAGCGGTGAATGTTGAGCCGGATCACCCGGTGTTGATCGACCAGTTTCTGGAAAACGCCATTGAGGTGGATGTGGATGCGCTCTGCGACCACACCAACACCGTGGTGATTGGAGGGCTGATGGAGCACATCGAGCCCGCCGGGGTGCACTCCGGGGACTCGGCCTGCTGCCTGCCGGCGGTGAGCCTTTCGCCCGAATCTATGGCCACCATTCGCGGCTGGAGTGCGGACCTGGCCCGTGCCCTTGAGGTGCGGGGCCTGATCAACCTGCAGTTCGCCGTGCAGAACGAACTTGTCTACATCCTTGAGGCCAATCCCCGCGCCTCCCGTACCGTGCCCTTCGTGGCCAAGGCCACGGGGGTGCCCTTGGCGAAGATCGCCAGCCAGGTGATGGCTGGCGCCACCCTGGCGGAACTAGGCCTTCATGATGAACCGAAGCCCCCGAGACAGACCGTGAAGGAAGCGGTGCTGCCCTTCCAGCGTTTTCCAGGCTCCGACACCCTGCTCGGCCCGGAAATGCGCTCCACAGGAGAAGTGATGGGCATCGCTTGGAGTTTTGGACTTGCCTATGCCAAGGCCGAACTGGCGGCAGGAGAGGCCCTTCCCACCACTGGCACGGTGTTCCTCTCCACCCATGATCGCGACAAGCCTGCTCTAGTGCCCGTAGCCCAGCAACTGTCGGCCAAGGGCTTCGCCTTGGTGGCCACCGCCGGCACAGCCGAGGTGCTCAGAGCTGCCGGCCTCGACGTGGAGTCCATCCTGAAGGTGCATGAGGGCCGGCCAAACATCGAAGATGCGATTCGCTCCAGGCAAATTCAGCTGGTGATCAACACTCCTGTAGGGCGACAGGCCGCCCACGATGATCGGGATCTCCGTCGCGCTGCCCTTGACTACGACGTGCCAACGGTCACCACCCTGGCCGGCGCCAGAGCCGCCGTGGAGGGCATTGCAGCCTTGCAAGAACATCGCACCCTCGAGGTGACCGCCCTCCAGGACATCCACAGCCCCTGGAAGATGCCAGGCTGAAGGCCCACGCTCAGCCCGCGGCGAGAGCGGAAAACAGCCGCTTCATCACAGCCAGCAACCTATTGCTCTGGTCCTGCCGCTCTTCAAGACTGAGGTGGTTGAGCTCCGCCTGGCGCGCGGCCACCAAGACAGAAAAGCGCTCCAGAAGGGCAGGATCATCCCGAAGCAGTGCCTGCACCGAGGGCCTGCTCACCCGGAGCAGGCGACATTCCTCCAAAGCCCGAACGGTGGCACTGCGAGGAGCGTCCAGAAAGAGAGTCATCTCACCAAACACATCACTTTCCCCGAGCTGACGGACCACCAGCTGGCGCCCCTCCAGCTCCTTGCTCACTTCCACCCGTCCTCCCAGCAGCACGTAGAGCGAATCACCCTCCTCCCCTTCCTGCACGATCACCTCGCCGGGGCCAAAGCAGAGAAGTTGGCTGGCCTCCAGAAGCAGCTGCCGTTGATTCTCACTGAGATCTGCAAACAGGGCATTGCTGCCCAACGCCAGCGCGCCGATCTCAGACGCAACCGGAGCGTCGAGATCCTCCACCGGGGCTTGGCGGCGAGGTTCCACCTGCCGCACGGGGTAGGGGATGCTCTGGCCCTCGCGCCTGAGGGCATACCAGATCTGGGACAGTAGGGCACTGCGGAGATCCAGCTGCGAGACACCCTTCCCCAGATTCCACACCTGGATTTCATAGGTGATTGCACTGTCATCGAAGCTGCACAGCCGCACCCGAGGTGCAGGGTCGCTGAGCACATCGGGGTGAGTAGAGACCACAGCAGCGAGAAGCTTTTGGGCGCGGGCGGGGGGGAATCCATAGTCAAGACCCACCTTGAACCGCTGAGCGCAACGGCCGAAGTGGGACCGGTTGTTGAGCACATCTGCGGTGATCTTGCTGTTGGGCACCACCAGGAGACAATCATCGAGCGTGCGCAGGCTGCAATCCCGCCAGCTGATCGAAGTCACGATCCCTTGCTGTCCTCCCGCCAGCTCGATCCAATCCCCCACACAAAAATCATCCGAGAGCTGCAACTCCAACCCCGAGATCAGATCCTTGAGGGCCTCCTGGGAGGCCAAACCCAGCACGGCCGTGAGAACCGCTGAGGTGGTGACCAGGCTGAGGAGGTCGAGGCGAGCCCCCTGGCGCAGGATCACCGCCGCCGCCAGGGCGGAGCCCCCCAGGCTGAGTAACTGCACCAGCAGCTCTGGTGGCTTGCGCCACCAGCCGAAGCCGGCGGGCAACTCCACGGCCAGCCAGATCAGCACACGAATGGCCGCGAAGGCCACCAGCAGGTCATCCGCAAGGGACAACCAGAGGCGTTGGGCGAAGGGCAGGCTCCCCAGCGGAAGGCTGGCCAAAAGCGCCCAAACCAACACAGCCACCAGGGGCAACCGGATAGGGGGTGGGGGCAGCTGGCGGTGCTGGCAGAAGAGCCTGATGCCAAGCACCAGGGCGGCCAGGACCACCACGCACAGCCAGATCTGCAGCAGAGCCATGGCCATCGGAATGACGCCTCTATAAGGATGCGCGAAAATGTTCTAAAACGTTGCCCAAAATGGGGGAACACCTTCGAGTCTCCGCATTGGTCCATCGCTGCATGGCTCTTCCCCGCTGGCCGCATCTTCTGCTGGGCTTCACAGGCTCAAGTTTGCTGGGTTGGAGCATCCCCCTGATCTCCCCAAGCCCCGCCCTGGCAGCCGAGAGTGCCGTGGTGCAAGAAATCCTCGACGGCAAAGAGCTTTACATCGAGCAAAAGCAGGCCAAGGTGCAACAAAAGGCCCGCGCCCCTGAGCAGCTGAGCACCCGCAACAGCCGCGGCCAGGTCCTCTTCAACGGCGGCGCTGTGGGGCGGATGAACAAGTTTTCCCAACTCCGGCTGGGCAGCCGCTGTTTCCTCGTCGACCGCGGCCAGGTGTTGGTCTCTGGCAAGCAAAATGGTTGCACTCGCTCAGCACGCCTGAGCGTGCGAGGCACCAACTATCTGATTGAGGTGAACGAAGCTGGCGAGTCGGACATCTCCGTGTTGGAGGGGACAGTGGAGGTGGAACCTCTACGCGAAGGCCAGCCCACTGGGGCTCCCCCCTCCATCCTCGAGGCCGGCCAGAAGCTCAGGCTGTCGCCGTTAGGGGCTGTACTGGCCCTGCTGAAACTGGAAGCCGCGGATTACGAGCGCCTCTTGGGTGGAGATCTCTTCCAGGGGTTCCAGGTGCCCCTTCCAGGCTTCGAAGCACTGGAAAGCCATCTGAGAAGCCGCTTCCCCGGCATCAACATACCGGTCCCAGGCGGGGTGCCTTCTCTCCTGCAGCCCACCCTGCCGTCCCCTCCGACCCCATCGGCACCCAGCTTGTTCCTGCCCCGCCTCTTCTAAGGCAGGTCTGAGATGGCCCCCTCCCGTCGTTCGGTCCTGCTGCTCCTCACCGCCAGCCTCGGTGGCGCGGCAGCCCTGATGGGGGGCTGGCCGGGCCCCTACTGGCGGCTCTGGGACCGGGCTTTTGAAGATCAAGTGCAGGTGCTGTTGGGCCAGCGCCTGCCGCCTAAGGAGGTGGTGGTGGTCGCCATTGATGAGGCCACGCTGCAGCAGGGCGACTGGTTTGAACAGCAACAGGGTGCCCCAACCTGGGCGCGAGGCATCGGCGCCCTCCCCTGGCCCCGGGCGGCCTATGGCCTGGTGGCGGAACGGCTGCTGCAAGCGGGGGCGCGGGCGGTGGCGATCAACGTCACCTTTGAGGGCCCAAGTCAGCGGGGGGCCGCCGATGATGCCGCCATGGCGGAGATCCTGCGACGCCATCCCGGCCGCATCGCTCTGGCAGCGGAGATGTCGGAAGGCAGTGACAACAGGGGGGCAGGCACCCTCACCCTGGTGCGCCCGGACACCTTCATGGGCCTCCCCGGGGTGGAGCAGGGGATCGGCCTCAGCAACACCCCGGTGCTGCTGCCAGGGGCACCCCTTCGCCATCCGGAGGCGTATGCCGGTGGGCTATTGCGGTTGGAAGGCGTGGCCACCCCCCCCTCCCTTCCCTTGGCTGTCCTGCGGCTGGCGGATCGGCGGAGCCGCCAGGTGGATGCCGAAAGCTGGCTGAATGGCTACGGCCCGGAAGGCACCTTCAACCGCTTGAGTGCCTGGGAGGTGTTGGATGGGGCCCGCTGGCGCAACCACCCCCAACGCCCAGCCCTATCAGGGGCCATCGCCATCGTCGGCCAAACCCTTGCCCAAGGGGACGATGGCTACCCGACCCCTTTTGGCCCTCTTTCGGGTCCGGAGCTTCTGGCGACCGCCACGGCCAACTCTCTGTCAGGGGATGGGCTGCGGCCCTGGCCGGTGCGGCCGGCGGGCCGGGCCTTGTTTGCCGGCGCAGCGGTGTGGCTGGTGGGAGCCCTGGCCCTGGCCCGGCCAGGACTTCCTTGGCGGCTCGCCCTGGTGGGCCTGGCCGTGAGCGGGCTCCTTGGGGGGGGGGTGCTCCTACAGCAGCGGCACCATGTGTGGCTGCCCCTTTTGGCGCCTGGAGCCGGCCTGATCTTGCTTGGTGTGGTGATGAGCGGTGATGCCTATCTCCTGGAGGGACGGGAGCGGCGACGCCTGCGGCGCACCTTCGAGCGCTACGTGGCCCCGGGGGTGGTGGCGGAGATCCTGGCCGATCCTGCCGCGGCCCAAGGCATCCTGCGGGGGCGCACCCTCGATCTGACGGTGCTCTTCTGCGATTTGAAAGGGTTCACCAGCCTCACGCGGAAGCGCAGTGCGGCCGGCGAAAGCGAAGCCCATGTGCACCAGCTCAACACCTATTTGGCAGAGATGGTGGAGGTGATCATGGCCCATGGGGGCACCGTGGACAAATTCATCGGGGATGCGGTGATGGCCGTGTTTGGCTCACCGGTGGGCCGGGGGGTGGGGGAAGAGGCCCGCGCAGCGGTGGTCTGTGCGCTGGCGATGGGAGAGGCCTTGGCCAAGCTCAATGCCGCCTGGGAGAAGGTGGG
The DNA here is from genome assembly GCA_040399515.1 of Cyanobium sp. Taxonomy (GTDB): domain Bacteria; phylum Cyanobacteriota; class Cyanobacteriia; order PCC-6307; family Cyanobiaceae; genus Cyanobium. The sequence continues at coordinate 46,641 of JBBASA010000006.1, forward strand.
CATCGAGGCCCTGGAAAACGGCATTGGCGTGGCGAGTGGACCAGCGGTGGTGGGGCAGATCGGCAGCCCCAAGCGGATGGAATTCACCGTGATCGGCGACACCGTGAATCGGGCCGCTCGATTGGAGAGCCTCACCCGCAACCTGGGGGCATCGGTGCTCTTCGATCGCGAGACCGCCGAGAGGCTGGATCAGGCGATCGCTGGAGGGGAGGGCTCAGGAGTCAGGGTCAACCGTCTGGGCGGCGCGATCCCCCGGGGAACGCACGCGATGAAGGGCTTGGGGGAGGTGGAGGTGTTCAGCCCAGCCGTGAGCTTGATCTCTCCTGAGCCTACTTAAGCTGGAACAGCGAATCCTTTCCCGATCTTATGGCTCAAACCCTTGTGGCTCCCCCGGCCGGCACCGACCTCACAAGCGCCTTTCGTGCCGCCTATGAAAACCGCTACACCTGGGATCCAGGCTTTGGGGGCTACAGCGGTCGCTGCGTCTGGGAACAGGATGGACGCACGGTGGAGGGAAGCTTCACCGTTGGTGCCGACCTCAAGGCCACGGTGGAGGGCATCGAGGATCCCGAAGTGCAGAAGGCCATGGCCTCCCAGCTCTGGGAAGTGGCCATCCACCGGGTGCGCCGCAGCTTTGAGCAAACCCACGGGGAGAACACCTTCACAGCCGGAGACACCAATGAGGTGGGCACGGAAGTGATTGTGGGCGGCAAGAACACCGGCGACCGCTATCGCATCAAGGACAACGTGGTGACCATGGTGCACCGCCACATCCACGGCACGGTGGTGACCATCTTCACCGGAAGCGTCACCGATACGGGTGCGGGCTACCTCAGCCACACATACACCAGCCAATACAGCGACCCAGCGACGGGCGCATCCCGGGGAGGAAAAACCCACTTTGAGGACACCTTCCAGCCCCTCACCGAACAGGGACCCTGGGTGCTGACCCAACGGGTGGTTCAGAGCACCGATGCGGAGGGGAAGGCCTCCCAACAGGTGTTTCGCTTTGAAGGGCTGGAACCCATTGGGGAGGGAGCCAGCGCAGACTGAGGAGGCATCAGGGAAAGTCAACCCCTGGGGCGCAGCCCCAGGGGAGATGGCGATCCTGGAACTCAGGCCGGATCAGGGAGGGCGGGCACGCTCTTGAGCCGCTCGTTCAGCTGCATCGCCATGGATTGACGCCCCACCGCCAGCACCTTCAGGGTGTCTTCATGGAACCGCAGCTGGGCATCGGCCACCTGCATCCCCCGCACCAGCTCCTTGATCTCGTCGGGAAGGGTGTTGAGGTCGTAGCGCTTGCCCTCAAAGGTGAGCACTGGGGCCTGGGGGGCAGGAGTCTGCACAGATGCCAAGAAAGACGACGGTCACCTTAGGCCGCAGGCTTCAGAGCTCCATCTGAATGAGCTGGCGCTGACAGAGGTCCCGATAGCGTCCGCCCTGGCCCATCAACACCGCATGGCTGCCCTCCTCGACGATGCGTCCGCCCTCCAGCACCAGGATCCGATCCGCTCCCTGCACCGTGGAGAGCCGATGTGCGATCACCACCACCGTGCGGCCCCGCATAGCCTGCTCTAGCCCCTGCTGCACGGCCTCTTCCGCCTCTGCATCGAGGGCGCTCGTGGCCTCATCCAGCAGGAGCACGGCCGGGTTGCCAAGCACGGCCCGGGCAATGGCCAGCCGTTGCAGCTGACCTCCTGAGAAGTTTGCCCCCCTCTCTTCCACCCGGCTGGCATAGCCGTTGGGGAGGGCTTCAATGAACCCGGCGGCGTTGGCAAGGCGTGCAGCAGATTGGATGGACTCCGGCGTGGCCGGGCGACCAAAGGCGATCGCGTCGGCCACCGTGCCGGAAAACACACTGCTCTGCTGAGGCACCAGGGCCACGGCTTGGCGCAGCTCCCTTGCCCGCAGATCCGCCAGATCCTGGCCATCCAGGAGCACATGTCCCTTCTGGGCCGTGTTGAACCGCAGCAAGAGTGAAAAGAGGGTGCTCTTGCCCGCACCGGAGGGACCCACCAGGGCCACAACCTCCCCGGGACGCACCAGAAGGTCGATGTCGTGCAACACCGGATGGGTTGGGTCGTAGCCGAAGCGGACGCCCTCCAGCCTCAGCTCTCCCCGAACGTGCCCAAGCGCTTGGGCACCGGGGCGATCCGGGGGTTCCACCGGCTCCAATTCAATGGCCCTGAGACGGTTCAGGGAAGCCTGGCCCTGCTGCAGCTCATTGAAATTGGTGGTGAGGTGGGAGATCGGATCGATCAGCATCAACAGGGCCGCAATGAAGCTGGCGAAGCCCTGGCCGCTGAGGCCACCGGCCTGAATCCGGGCCGCACCGATCAGCAACACAGCGAGGATGCCCGCGGCCTCGATGAATCCCACCACCGGGTGCTGGAGAGCCTGGAGCCGGAGGGTGTCGTAGCGAGCCCGGCGATGGAGATCCACTTCCTCGTCAAAGCGGTGCTGGAGCCAGGGTTCCGCCGCGAAGGCCCGCACCAGGGGAAGGCCGGAGATAGCTTCCCCAAGGAGGGCGGCGACCTGGCTCACCTTGCTTTGGCTGCGCTCTGCCGCCGCCATCACCCGGGCGCCAAAGGCGCTCACCAGCAGGGCCACCAAGGGGGCCAGCAGGATCGTGGCCAGGGCCAGGGGCCAATCGATCCACACCATCAGCCCCAGCACCGCCACCAGCTGCAGCACACAGGGGAAGCTGTCGTGGAGGGTTTTGTAGATCACATCCCCCACCCGATCCGCATCCCCGGTGAGGCGGTAGGTGAGATCCCCTGTGGAGAGGGTCTCCAGGGAAGCAAAATCCAGCCTCTGCAGCCGGCTGAAGAGATGGCGGCGCAGATCCTGGCTGACCTGCAGCGCGGGTCCCGCTAGCAGCACATCCTGGCCGTACTGGGCAAGTTTTTGAACCAGAAACAGGGCCAGCGCCAACCCCACGCTGCGCAACACCGTGGTGAAATCCCCCGCGCCAATCGCAGGGATGAGACGCCCGGCCAGCAGGGCCAACAGTGGGAAGGACGCCACGGCCACGAGGGCACAGAAGGCACCGGCAAGCAAGCGCCGGCGATAGGGCTTCAGCAGGGGCCAGAGTCTGCGAAAGCCAGCCGGCGAAGAGGCACGCATGGGGGCAGACTACGTGGGGGCCGGGTGGGCCAGAAACGCCGTACACAACGCCATGCCGAACGCCACAGAAACGACAAGGGAAGCCGGATCCACCATTCAGCTGGCCCAGTTTCTGAAGCTTCAGGGGCTGGTGAGCACAGGTGGTGAGGCCAAGATCCTGATTCAGAGAGGGGATGTGCGCGTGAATGGGGCGATCGAAACCCGCCGCGGCCGCCGACTGCATCCCGGCGATCAGGTGGAGCTGGGGGGATCCGTGCAGGTGGTTCCAGCGGGGAGCGGGGAAGGTTAGGGAATCGGGACCATGGCGGCTTAGCGTGGCAAATGTTTCGCGGGGAGCTGCCACCGGTGCGCAAGGCTGTGATCGCAGGCAACTGGAAGATGCACATGACCTGTGCGGAGACCCGTGCGTTTGCCAGGACCTTCCGGCCTCTCATCGAGAACCTTCCTGAGGACAGGGAGGTGGTGCTGGCACCACCCTTCACCGCCATCTCCACCCTGCACGAGGAGCTCGGGGGATCCCGGGTGGCCCTGGCGGCCCAGAACGTGCACTGGGAGGAAAAGGGCGCTTACACCGGCATGATCTCCGCACCCATGCTCCTGGAGCATGGAGTGAGCCACGCGATCGTGGGCCACAGCGAGCCGCGGAAGTACTACAGCGAGACGGATGAACAGATCAACCTGAGGGCTCGTTCGGCCCAGGCCCATGGACTCGTTCCCATCCTCTGCGTGGGAGAAAGTCTGGATCAGCGGGAATCCAGGGAAACGGAACGGGTGATCCACCGCCAGGTGGAGCAGGGCCTGGAAGGCATCGACCCGCTTCGATTGATCGTGGCCTACGAACCCATCTGGGCGATCGGCACTGGCAAAACCTGTGCCGCTTTGGAGGCTGATCGCATCTGTGGCTTGATCCGTGGCTGGGTCGGCCACCCGGATGTGATCGTTCAATACGGGGGATCCGTGAATGCCTCCACCATTGATGAGCTGATGGCCCAGCCGGACATCGACGGAGTGCTGGTGGGTGGGGCCTCGCTCGATCCCGTGGGTTTTGCGCGGATTGCGGGGTACCAGGTTCCCGTCCCGGCCTGAATCCCCATCCGGACATCAAACCGCCACCGTTGCGACAGATTCTCAGCGCAATCTGAAGTCCACTACTTGGCGGTTTTTTAAAGCCAGCTCTCCCACCATGCCCTACGAACCAGGATCACCTGAATGCCGCATCCTGATCTCCTGCAAGGCACAGATCGAGTCGATGCTGAATAACCTTTCACGCATCGACAACACCTCCCATATTCGAGATCAGCTGGTTGCAGTTCACAACCAACTTGAAGGATTGCACGAGCTTCACCGTCGTCAACCCCTGGGGATCACAAACCAATGAGTAAACTTTGATCGATGAATCAGGCAGGATGGGAGAGTAGTTTCTCCCATCCCTGGCAAGCGGCGTAGGCTCCAGCCAATGTAGCAACTCTTACTTTTTTCATCGGCCGGCCCGGTTGGCTCACCACGTAACTCCCGTTGACGTCGCGATAGATCACACAGCCGCTGACCGTGGCCTGAACAAAGCAGGGGTTGCTTCCCATGTGAAGTCGTCTCGATCTAAATTCACAATTAGCCCAATCCTTTCGGGGCGGAACTGTTAGGGCACCCTGACAACACAGTTTGTCATCAATAGTTCCCTTCCTCCGGGCCCCCTCCGAACCGATCCCCCACTTTCCCCCTGAGCTGCTGAATCAGAGCCCTTCCTCTGCTCGGCCGTTTCCCCTCCAGTTGGGCCTCGCGGACCAGCAAGGCCCCCCCACCCGTGGCCACCACCAGACCCATGCCCTCCTCCAGGGCGATCACATCCCCTGGCCCCCCCAGCGGCCAGAACTGGGCACCCTGAAGCAGGCCTGCCGCCTCTGGGGTGAGATCTCTCCGAAGGGGCTGCAGCAAGGGCTCGGTGGCCAACACTTTCAAGCGAAGGCCCTGCCAAAGCGTTTGGGCACCCGGGTAGAGAGCCATCACCCTCCGGTGGAGCTGGAGGGCGGAATCCTGCCAATCCAGCACCGAATCCTCCCGCCGGAGCAGGCGGGCATGGGTGATTCCAGCCTCGCTCTGAGCCTGGAGGCCGAGGCGCGCCCAGCGTTCGGCCTGTCCCCCCCCGCCCGCGGCCGCGATCCGGGGCAGGGCCTTCAGGAAGAGCTCGGCGGTAAGGGCGGACAGGCGCGCGCCCAGATGCTGCCCATTCTCCAGCATGCCAATGGGTAAGCACTCTTCCAGCAGCACGGGGCCCGTGTCCAACCCTTCTTCCATGGCCATGATGCCCACGCCGGTGCAGGGATCCCCCTCCAGCAAGGCCCACTGGATCGGGGCCGCTCCCCTCCAGCGGGGCAGCAGGGACCCATGGCCGTTCCAGCACCCCAGCGGGGGCTGATCCAGCACGGTTTTGGGGAGGATCTGGCCATAGGCCACCACCACGGAAACCTCCGCCTCCAGGCTGGCCAGCTGGTCTTGGAAGGCCTGATCTCGTCGCACCCGTTCCGGGGTGAACACCGGTAGGCCCAGCTCCAGGGCCCGCTGCTTGACAGGCGAGGGGGTCAAGGCGCTGCCCCGGCCTCTCCGCCGATCGGGCTGGCTGACCACGCCAACAAGGGCGTGGCCTGCCCCATGGAGAGCCTCCAGGGTTGGCACCGCATAGGCCGGGGTGCCCCAGAACAGGATGCGCATCAGAGAGCTGGACGCAACAACAGCTCAGGCATCACCCGTCACCGTGAGCCCCTCCACCCACACCCAGGGACAAAGGCCTGAAGGGGTGACCTTGCCGGGGCCTTCGAACCCCACCAGGCTCATGAGCACGTTGCGGATGTCACCGGCCACGGTGGCCGACTCAATCGACACGGCCTGACCATCGCGGATCAACCAACCGTCAAAGGGCAGGGAGAAGGAGCCCTGGCTGGCCTTAACCCCTGCATGGAGAGCGGAGAGGGAATCGATCACCACCAGCCCTCCTTCACCCGCCCGGCGCCCATCAGGGGCCAACCGATCCAGGCCTTCCTCGCCCCCGGGCAAGCCTGGGGTTGGACCCACCTCGAACCAATCGGGGGCAACGGACACCTTGGCCCCCATGCCGGCGTGGCCCGTGGGGGAGACACCGAAAGTCCGTGCCGTGGCCTCGGAATGGAGGAAATGGCGCAACACCCCTCCTTCGACGAGGGTCAGGGGGGCGGTGGGCGTGCCCTCTCCGTCAAAAAGCGCAGCGCCGATGTTGCCCGGATGGAGGCCGTTGTCCGTGATGGAGAGGAAGGGGACGGCAAGAGCCTCCCCCAGGCTTTCCCGCTTGCTGAGGCTCACCCCATCCAGCACAGCGCGAGCATTGAATAGGCTGCTGAAGGCGCCGATGAGATCAAGAAAGGCTTCGGGAGAAAACACGCAGGTGTAGCGCCCCGTGGTCACGGGGGCGTAATCCAGGTGGGAAATGGTGCGCTGGGCCGCTTCGGCGATGCAACCCTCCACATCCAGCCCATCCACCCCGTAAGCCAGCCGCACGGCGCCGCTGCTGCGGGGCTTCCGCCCCGTCTCCTCAGCCCGGGCATAGAGATAGAGGGAGGCGGTGGAGAGCTGCTGGTGGCGCAGCGCCCCCTCGCTGTTGAGATAGAGGCGTTCACTGCTGCGCTGGGCCAGGCCGTTGTAGGGAACGGTGGTGATGGCCCCATGGCTGGCCAACAGATCCCGCTCCGCCTCCTTGAGGCGGGCCAGTAACTCCAGGATGGATCGGCTCTCCATGAGCGGTTGCTCCATGGACGGCAAAGGAGCGTTAGCCAAGGGGGAAAAAGCGGGGATCTCCTCGGGATTGCCAAAGGCACTGGCCTCTTTGGCACCCTCAAGCGCCCTGGCCAGACCGGCTTCCGTGAGATCGGAGGTGCTCGTGATGCCCACCAACCCCCGATCATTCCAGACCCGGACGGTGACGGCCCGTCGCTCTGCCCCCTTCATCTGCTTGGGCTCCCCCCGATCCACCTGCACGGAGGTGTCGGTGCTGCAGGAGGCCCCCAGATCCCACTGGGCGATGCCGGCCTGGACAGACAGCCGCTGCAGCTGGTCCTGCAGCTGGTCCCCAGCCAAAACGGGCGACTTCATAGCTTGACTCATCGTCCCCCTACCGTGATGTTGTCCACCCTGATGTGGGGCTGGCCCACGGTGACGAAGATGCTGCCGCTCACGGAGCCGCAGAACCCCGCAGCCAGCTCCAGGTCATTGGCACACATGGAAATCCGGGGGAGCACCTCCTTGGCTTCCCCAATCAGGGTGGCTCCCTTCACGGGGCGGCCAAGCTGGCCATCTTCGATGAGATAGGCCTCCTCCACAGCGAAATTGAACTGGCCCGTTGGCCCCACGCTGCCTCCACCCATGGCCTTGCAATAGAGCCCCCGATCCACCGAGGCAATCAGGTCCTCGGGGCTGTGAGCTCCGGCTGCGATGAAGGTGTTCCGCATGCGGCTGGCCGCCGCGAAGGCATAACTCTGGCGCCGGCCGCTGCCGGTGCGGGGGTGGGCGGTGCGTGTTTCCCCGGCCCGATCACTGAGAAACCTGCGCAAAATGCCGTTCTCAATCAGCACGGTGCGCTGGGGCTCCATGCCCTCATCATCCATGGAAAGGCTGCCGAAGGCCCCATCGCTCAGGCCCTCGTCGATCGCCGTCACCGCCTCATGGGCAATGCTCTCCCCAATCCGGTCTGCGAAGGGGGTGGTGCCCCGCTCCACCTGGGTGGTTTCCAACAGGTGGCCACAGGCTTCATGGAAGATGACCCCACCGAAGCGATTGGCCAGCACCACCGGGTACTGCCCGGCTTCCACATAGTCGGCATACAGCATGCTGGCCGCGCTGTGGCAGAGGTCCTGGGCCGACAGTTCCGGATCCCACTGCTGTAGATCCTCCGGGCGGCCCTGGGTGCCGTAGCGGCGCCCCACGCTGGCCCGGTGCTCTCCATCCGCCGCCAGCACATTGAGGCCAAGGGATTGATGGAGACGGATGTCGCGGGCAAAGGTGCCATCACTGGCGCACACCAACACCTCCTGCCAATCCCTGGCATAGCTACCCCGCCGGGCCTGGAGGTGGGCCCCATGACGGATGAGCGCTCCGGTTCCCTCCAGGAGGCGCGTGGCCACATCGCCAAGAGAGGGAGAAGCCCCTAGCCAGGTGGCCTTGCCCTCAGCATGGTCGCGCAGGGCTGGCAGCCCCTCGAATTGATCCACTGCATGGGCGTTTCGCAGCAGCCCCAGCATGCCCAGGGCCTGGTCGAGGGCAGCCATCAACCCAGTGCTGCTGAGGTCGTTGGTGGAGACAAAGCCATCGTGGCGGCCGGAAAAGACGCGCACCCCGGCCCCCATCCCAAAGGAGGGAGAGACGTTGGTGATCACCTCCTGCTCGGCCAACACCCCGAGGTGGTCACTTCGTTCAAGAAAAATCTCCACCAGGTCTGCTCCGGCGGCACGACCGGCAGCAAGCAGGGGATCCAGCCGGGAACGCCAGGTCGCATCCTGGAAATCACCTGGGGCCCCAGCTGAGGCCTCAGAACCTTGGGGCCCAGATATGAGAGAGGTGGAAGCAACCAAAAGGCAGCGGGCAAGTGGAATGGGAGCCCCACATCCAAGTTGAGGGGGCAAGGGGAGGGAGACCTCAGCTCAGCGAACGGCCGGCTGATGCTGATGGCTGGGAATCGGGGCCATCAGGAACAACCGGGCCATCTGCACAGCGTTTCCTGCCCAGTGTGGAAGCTTGCGCAACACCCGGACGGGAGCAGGAGCAGGGCTGGCATCCAGGGCGGAGAGAGCCGAGTTGTGGGTCACCATCGTCTCAAGGCCATCCCAGAAGGCAGGCGACTCCACATTCAGGACAACGGGGAAGACCCGCGCGGAGGTTTCGTTGGTCTTGGTGATCACGGTGCGGTCGTAGCTGCGCGCATCCAGGCCCAGGGCCTCATAAAACTCCTTACGCGCCACATCCCGCACGTACATGGTGGCGAACACCGCCAGAAGGAAGAACCGGCACCAGAGGCGGGATCGCCAGCCATTCACGGTGCTGGGCACCGCTTTCATCAGCGCATCAAAGAAGTCACCATGACGATTTTCGTCCTGGCACCAGTTTTCGAAGAAATTGAAAATGGGAAAGATCTTGCTCTCAGGATGCTTTTCCAAGTGGCGAAAGATCGTGATGTAGCGCCAGTAGCCAATCTTTTCGGAGAGATAGGTGGCGTAGAAGATATGAGCCGGGCTGAATTTGGTGTAAGCCTTGTGGGCTGTCAGGAAGCCGAGATCCAGCTGAACGCCGAAATCCGCCATCGATTTGTTGAGGAATCCTGCATGGCGAGCTTCGTCACGAGCCATGTGGGCAAAGCATTCAGCCAAGAGGGGATTTTTCTCCTTGATCCTGCGGCTGAGCTCTTTATAGAGCAGAAATCCTGAAAACTCAGAGGTGCAACTCTGCTCCAGAAATTCAACAAACACCTTGCGGGTTTCCGGATCAAGCTTGTCGGCCGCCCCTTCAAATTCCCCATCTCGCACGAAGTGGTGGCGGTTGTAATCTTTCCGAAATTCCTCACAGATTGCTTTCAACTCCTCCTCATTGGGGCGAAGATCCATCGCCGCCATCGCGTCAAAATCGGTGGTGTAGAAGCGAGGGGTGAGAATCGTGTCCTTCACCGGCTCCTTGATGGCAGGCGCGTCAGGGGAGCAGACGGCCTGGGGGGCAGATACAGGGGGAACCATCGCGGGCAGGCGAGTGCGGTGGAGTCATCGTAAGGGCCACCCTGCCACCGCTGCACCCTGTGTAAAGGCCTCCTGTGGGAAGTCTCCCTTAATTAGGACCCAGCCACTTCTGCCCGTTAAGGCGCTGCACCAGGCGCGACACCAACAACGACAAGGTCATTTTCTTCTCATCGATCAGAAACGACTCCAGCAGGCTGGGCTGGGCACCTGCCTCAGCGAGGGCCACCATCTTGGCAGCCTCCAGCTCAGGAGCCGTGAAACAGAGCCAGAACCTGCGGCCTTTCGGCAACACGCCCTTCACCATCCAACAGGGCACCCCCACCACGGGCATGGGACCCTCCTCAAAGCTGAGCTCCGGAGGCGAGCCTCCATAGGCCTCACATTCCTTGACCAGGGCTGGCAGGAAATCCTGAGGGATGTAGTCCGCGAAGGGCTTGTCCTCCAGAGCGGGGGCCTTGGCCTTTGGTGCGGCCTTAGTGGCCGCCTCGGGCGGAGGCGACTGGGGGGCTGGGGTCAAACTCTCTCCAGAGGCCTCTTTGCCAGACCCCGCCTTGGCTGGGGTGGCCTTGGGTTTGGCACTGTCTGGGGTGGCGCTGTCTGTCACCGCTTCGGGCTCCCGGCTAGGTGCGTGACTTTAGGCAAGATGCAGGCCCCTCAGGGCCCTGGCGCCCCCTACCAATCGTCCGCAGGGGCCTCTCGCCCCCAGTCATCTTCCACCCCCACGGCCACAGGTTCCCTGTCGCGCTGCGGGGGTGCCCAGCCCTCGGCGCCCTGAGCCACACCCCTTTCTTCCCCCGAGGCGGAGGGCCTGCGCAGGATCCGGAAGGGCGCATCCAGGGTGGGCGCGGGCTCCCCGGGCGCCCGGGGAGGGGCCACAACCGGAATCGGGGCTCGCTCTCGCCAGGCCACACTCCCTCTCCCCCCCTCAGTCTCCAGTCCGTCCCATGGCTCCTCAGGCCCCTCATCCCTTCTGAAGCGGTCGTCTGCCCGATCCTCCCAGCTGCCCTCTGCCCAGGCGCGGGAGGAACGGGGGGTGGTGACCCGTCGGCGCCCCTTGGGTCTCGCGCCTGGCCCCCGACCGAGGGCCAGGGCGGTGCCCGCCCCACTGAGGGCAGCGCCGCCGAGGGCCGCCCCCCCCAGCCAAAGTCCGAGTGGGGCCTGGGGGGTGTTCCAGGTCAGCACCCGAAAGGCCAGCTGGGGGCGTGGATTTAGGGCTGCCACCAGCAACACCGCAAGCAGGGGAGACAGGAGGGGAACGACCAGCAGGCGACGGGCTGTCATGGCCGCAAGGACACCGGGCCTTGCCAGCGGTGCAGAGAACCCAGCTCTAGACCAAGGCTGTCCAACATACGAATCACCAGAAAATCCACCATCTCCTCAATGGAGGCAGGCTGGTGGTACCAGGCCGGCACGGGGGGGGCAATGCGGGCCCCCGCCTCCGCCAGGGTGGTGAGATTGCGCAAGTGGATGAGGTTCCAGGGCAATTCCCTGGGGGCGATCACCAGCGGCCACCCCTCCTTCAGGTGCACATCGGCGGCCCGTTCAATCAAATCCAGGGCCACCCCAGAGGCAATGCGTCCCACGGTGCCCATGCTGGCGGGCAGGATCACCATCCCGGCTGTGCGATAGCTGCCACTGGCGATGGGGGCAGCCTGATCATTCCAGCGATGGCAGCGCAACACGCCACGGTCACATCCAATTCGCTCCCGCCAGAACGCCTCCTGGGCCGTGGGTTCATAGGGAACCAACACCCCCAACTCCGCTCGCCAAACGGCCATGGCGCCCCGGCTAGTCACCACATCCACGGTCAGACCGTCTTGGAGCAGGAGATCCAGGGCTCGCTGGGCCAGAGGTTGGGCGGAAGCTCCGGACATCGCCAGCACGATGGGAAGCGATGGGAGAGGGGAGGTCATGCCGATCAGAGGGTGCCCTGCCCCTCCGCTCCATCTGCCTGCTCCCCTTCGCCCGTATTGTCACCAGGATCCTCACCGGGCAGCACCACAGAGAGGTCGATCTGGTGGCGCAACACATCCACCTTTTCGATTAACACCTGCACCAAATCTCCCACCATGAAGGTGCGCCGTCCCTTGCGGCCCACCAGCTGATTCTGGCGCGATCGGTATTCATACCAGTCGTCCTTGAGGGAGCTCACATGCACCAGCCCCTCCACCATGGAGGGCGGCACTTCGACGAAGAAGCCATAGCTCTGCACACCGCTGATCACGCCCTGGAGGGTCTGTCCCACCAGGGGCTGGGCAAAGCGGGCCTGGGCCATGGCCAGGCGATCCGCATGAAACTCAGCCAGAGCTTGTCGACGCCCATTGAGACGCAGCACCAGTCCATGGCGCAAGCTCTCCTCAAACGGAGCCAGCTGGGCCGGGGTGAGCAGGGGCCAGTCAATGGCGCCATGGGAGGCGTCTGAGGCCAGATCCACACTCGTTTTGTGGCGCACCGTGGGCCTGTCCTTGCCCTCCAGCAGCAGGGTGACGAGCAGATGCTGGTTGAAGAGATCCCCATAGTGCAGGCTGGGGCAGGTCCAGGGAGCGACGGCAATGGGATCCCCGGCCAGGGCATTCGCCCCGTGCTGGTCACTCAGCTGGGTGATCTCCAAGCTGTCGCGAATCTGCTGCTGCCAAACGCGACTGCGGTCGGTGCGGGCAAAAGCCTCGGCCAGCTCCGAAGCGCTGGCATTGCCTTCACTGCTGAGCTCCAGGGGGATTTCCAAGGCCAGGGCGGCCTTGGCCACTTCGTTGATGGCCGAGGGATCAGGGGCCGGGTTGACCGCATAGATGGCGGGTAACCCAAAGGCCTCCAGGTGGTGGCCCAGGGCGCGATGGGCTACCAGAAGGCTCTCCCGCAGCAAAGCAGCGGGGTGGGCATCGGGCAGGGTCACCAACCAACCGGCCCGGCCGGCATCTGGGCCCGGACGCCCCCCATCCCCGAGGGCCTCCAGGGGGGGAATGGGCACATCCAGTTCGATCGAGCCTGCCGCCAGGCGACGTTGCCGCAGCAGGGCCACCACACTCACCAACTGCTCGAGAAGCTCAAGGTGGGCCTTGTGGGGCTTGAGAGCGGCAGGAAGGGTGCGGGCCTTGGGCTTGCGCTCCGCCAGAGCCTCGAGGGCGGCACCATCCACCGTGGCGAGGGGACAGATCCGGCTCAATTGAAACCGGTAGTGCTCCAATTCTCCTTCAGGCCCAAGGTCGAGGGCCACGGAAAGGGCCGCCTGCTCCACCCCCGCGGAAAAGGCGGAAGCTTTCGCCAGACTTGGGGGCAGGAGCGGCCGCCACTGCCGGCCCAGAGGGACCGCTTCTCCCTGATCCCGGATCCAGGAGTCCACCGTGGTGGCCATGCCGAGCCGTTCGGCAATCGCCGGGACATGGACCCACAGGCGCCAGCCCTCCCCTTCCCTTGCCTCCAGGGAGAGGGCAGGGAGCATGGGCGCATCGCTGGCCCGCCAGGGCTGCACCAGGAGGGTGGGGAGATCGGTGAGGTCCTGGCGGCCCTTCTCGGCAGGAGCCTTGACGGTCAGCCGGGGCGTGGAGCCAGTGTCCTGAAGCAACTGGTGTTTGACGAGCAGCAGTTCCAGATCGGCATCGTCTCCTCCTTCCACGGGCAAACTGCGGGCCACATGCCCCTGGGGAGCCAGCTGGGCCACGGGGAAGCGGTCGATTTGCACCTCCACCACATGGGAGTCCCGCTGCTCCAGGTGGCTGGCGTCTTCCTCCGGAAGCGCCACGGTGGTGAGCAGCCGATCATCGAGGGGAAGGGCCACCAGGCGATCGCCCTGCCGCTCCACATGGCCCAGCATGCGGGTGGTGTGGCGCTGAAGAATGCATTGAACGCTGCCCTCCGGAGAGCGACGCCTCCCACCTTCCCGGGTGATGCGCACCAGCACCCGATCCCCGTTCCAGGCGTGATTGAGGTGGTGATCCCGGATGTAGATGTCTTCGCCAGCGTCGTCCCGGAGGGCAAAGCAGAATCCCTTGCTCGAACAGCGCAGACGCGCCGGGATCAGATCAGGGCAGTCCAGCCGACGCACCCCCTCCTCCCCCCTCTCCACCAAGGAGAGACGCTCCAAGGCCTCAAGGCCGATACGCATTTTCTCTAGGTCGTCTGCCGCCGTGAGGCCCAGGGCCTTCTCGAGATGGGCAGGGGGAAGGCTGTCGTCAGTGGAAAGCTGGTCAAGCAGGTCGGCGACCGTGAACTTCATCGTCGAAGAGAACAGGTGGGAGCTGGGCATGGAGAGAGCAGAACGCGCCAACCACAGGGGAATGTCCTGCGGTGAGGTGGCGAAACCAGCCAGGACATGTCAAGGGGACTTTAGGAACCCGGGGGAACCGGCGGATCCCCCGCCCCCGCAGATGAAGAGGGCTCAGCGGTGGCACCGGAACGGAGAATCAGCCGCAGGCCAAGAATCAGAAACCCGCCGGCTGCAGCAAGCTGCAACCAGTCGGTGGGAATCACAGCGGTGAGTGTTCCCCCCGCCGCCGAGCCCAACAGACTCGCCAGCACCAGGGCAGTGGCACTCCCGGCAAAGACCGCTCCCGGGCGGCTGGAGGTGCCACTGATGCTGACGATGGCCAGCTGGGTTTTGTCTCCCAGCTCCGCCAGGAAAACGGTGGCGAAGGTGGAGGCAAGCAGGGCAAGCATGGCCTAGGACACCGGTGAGATGGGCGAGGGCGCGAGGTGTAGCACGGCCTGGCGACCGAGCCAGAGGCCCAGGCCCACCATCAACACCCCCGCGGCCCGCTCCAGTTGCTGGGGTGCCATCACGGACGACAACCAGCGGCCCAGCAGGACCCCCACCAGGCTGGAGCAGATCAGGGCCAGGGAGGCCCCGATCGCCACAACCACGGGACGACCGGACTCGGCCGCCAGCAGAAGGGCCGCGAGCTGGGTTTTATCGCCCAGTTCCGCAAGAAACACCGTGCCCGCCGTACTCAGAAAAACCGTCAGCCAGCTGGATGCCCCTGCGGCAGGCATGCCGGTGGGATCGCCGGAGGACGGGAGGAATTCGGGAGGGGGCTCTGGAGACGTCATGGCTGGCGAAGCGCCCGAAGGAAGCGCCGCATCACCCTGCCACGGCCACCACTCTCACTGCGAATCTGCTGACGACAGAAGGAAATCGCCAGAGCATCGGCCGCCTGATCCCTGACCCCCAGCATGGACAGGATGGTGCTCACTCGACAGAAGTCAGGTCGGTTGGCATAAATCCGGCAACGCCGACCGCCTGTGTCGTAGTGAAGACACCAACCGTCGTCCCCCACCATGGCCAGGTAAGCCTGGCGTTGCTCGGCATTCAGCATGGCAAGGGCTTCTTGCCTCAGAGCGGGGTCGAGGCGGCAACAGGCCCCGCAGCCCGAAATGCACTGCCAACGTGGGGCGGGCTTGCCCATCAGGGGTACCTCGAACGCACGGGGGGCTGTGACAAGGGATCACATTGCAGATGAGTCTGGACCACCATCGGCAGGACAGGTCCTAGGCTGCTTTCGCACGCCATCCGCCTGCGAGAACATCAGCATGGGCATTGATTTTCACCTGATTGCCAATTTCATGGCTCTGGCGCTGATCACCTTGGCGGGTCCGGCGGTGATCTTCATTCTTTTCTACCGCCGCGGCGCCCTCTGAGGCCTCAGCCCGCCAAACCCAGGGCCATGACGGCATCTTGGAGGAGTGCCCGCACGTAGGGATGCTCCCCGTTGAACTGGGGGCGGGCCTGGGATCCTTCCCAATGGAGGGATGAACACACTTCCTGACCGGCGGCATTGCGAATCACCAGACCCCTGCCGCGAAGGGCGCAGCTGTAATGGCGATCTCCACGCAGGAGCACCACGCCGTCTTCTCCCTGGTGACTGGGCCTAACGGCCACCAGATCGGCCTGGAGACGCTGCTGCCCCTGCCAGGAATCCTGGCGCAGACGGTAGGCCACATCCACCAAGGGGGGGAGGGGGTCCTTTCCCTCCCAACGCCAGGCCATCGCCTGCAGACGTGCCCCCCCCTGGCTGAGGGTGAGCTGGAGATGGCCACCCCTAAGGATTTTTTGCTGCTCCACCCGACACCCCACGCTCCAGAAGAGAGGAATGGGATGGGCCACGCCAAACGGACCCATGCGCTGCAGCGCCTGCCAGAGCTCCCGATCAATTCGCTCCAGCCGAAGGTGGGCTTCCGGCTCCACCATCAATCCTTCCGGGTCGTTCTGAAGCCAGGTGTCCGCCAAGTCTTCCAGACGCTCCTGCAACCGGGCCAGATGGGCCGCCTCCACGGTGAACCCCCCTGCTGCCGCGTGGCCTCCAAAACGCTCCAAAAGGGGAGCGCAGGCGCTGAGCGCCTGATCCACCGCAAATCCCCGGGGCGCCCTCACCGACGCCCGCAGGCGTCCATTTCCCTCCCCCCCCAGCAGGGCCACCGGACGCCCCAGACGCTCCACCAGCCGAGCCGCCACGATCCCGATCACGCCATGGTGCCAGTGGGGCTGGGCCAACAGCACAAAAGAAGGACAGCGGGGGCCATCGGCTTCCAGGAGGGCCAACGCCTCGGCCTCCAGGGCCTGACACAGCTCCCGCCGCTCCCGATTGAGGGCATCACAACGGCGGGCCAATTCCATGGCCCGATCCCGATCCATGGTGGTGAGCAGCTCCACCACCAGCAAGGGATCCCCAAGCCGTCCCACCGCATTGATCCGTGGAGCCAGCTGAAATCCCACCGCTTCCGCATCGATGGGAGCTTCCTGAAGCCCAGAAAGCTGCATCAGGGCGCGCAGGCCGGCCAGGCGGGTTGCGGCCAGCCGAGACAAACCCTGGCGAAGCCAGCGGCGATTGACCCCCTGCAGAGGCGCCATATCAGCAATCGTGCCGATGCAGAACAGCTCCATCGCCATCTCGAGCCCCTCCCGGCTCCCCAGCCGTTGGGCCAGGGCTCTGCCTAGGACATAGGCCAGACCCACCCCTGCCAACCCCCTGTAGGGGGAGTCCGGGGGGGTGAGGGCTGGATGGAGCAGGGCCAGGCAGGGGGGCAACACCTCCGGGAGGGTGTGGTGGTCCGTGAGGATCACATCCAGGCCGAGTTCCGCGGCCCGCTCCAGGGCTTCCCTGGCACTGACCCCGTTATCCACCGTTATCAGGAGGGTGACGCCCTCGGCCGCGAGGCGCTCCACCATGGCCCGATTCAGCCCGTAGCCCTCCTCCTGGCGGCTGGGGATGGCGGGCTGGGGACACCCCCCCAGCCGTTGGAGCAGACCGGTCAGCAGGGCGGTGCTGGTCATGCCATCCGCGTCGTAATCCCCGCAGATCGCCACGGGTTCTCCCCGCTGGGCCGCCGCGGCCAATCGGCTCACAGCCTTTTCCAGATCAGGGAAATGGAGCGAGGCCTCGGGAGCCTCCGGCGGGTCGAGAAGATCCGTGATGGCCTGCCCATCCCCCTGGCCCCGCCGGGCCAGCACGGCCCAGAGTTCCACCGGCAAGCCATGGCTGCCGGCCCCGCCCTCATGGATCGGCAGAGGGGGGGGCAACCTCCAGGCAGAGAGAGGCACGACAGCGCGTCATTCAACAGATCACAGCATTGTGAAGGGACCAGGGCCCGTGCGCATCCCCCACGGGACGGGAAACTGGGGAGACTCCGTTGACGGCCCTGGAGGGAAACCCGTGGGATGGAAGGCACTGCTCTGGGATGTGGACGGCACCCTTGCGGAGACGGAGGTCCATGGGCACCGCCGGGCCTTCAACCAGGCGTTCCAGGAAGCCGGCCTCCCCTGGCGCTGGGATGAGGCCACCTACCGCCAGCTGCTAGCGATCAGCGGAGGAAGGGAGCGCATCCGCCACTTTCTGGAACACCAGCAGACGGGGTCCGTCTCGGCCAGCCTGGTGGAGTGGCTCATGGGGGTCAAGCAGGAGGCCTATGCCACCCTCGCCCGGAGCGGCGAGTTGCCCCTTCGTCCTGGGGTGAAGCGTCTGGTGAGCGAGGTGGCCCTGCATGGACTTCCCCAGGCCTTGGTCACCACCAGTTCCCGATCCGCCGTGGCCGCCCTGTTGCAGGGGCACAGCCCTGCGTTGGCGGATGCCTTTGCGTTCTGGATCTGCGGGGAGGATGTGAGAGCGAAAAAACCAAGCCCTGAGGGCTATCAACTGGCCTTGAGCCGTCTCAACCTCCCCAGCACGGAAGTTCTGGCCCTGGAGGATTCCCGCCAAGGACTGGCCGCTGCCAGAGGGGCAGCTTTGCCCTGCCTGCTCACCCTGGGTGACCATGCAGTGGATGGAGATGACGCAGTGCCCTTGGAGGCCTCCCCCTGGTGGCAGGAAGCCAGGGCTGCGGTGAACCACCTGGGGGATGACCAGAAGCCCACGACGGTGCTACGGGGTCCCTCTTGTCAGGAGGGGAGGGTCACGTTCTCCTGGTTGCAACACCTGATGGGGGGGGAATGGGCCGATCTCCACTGACACGCCCTTCTGATCTGGAAGGCCGCCCAAGGCAACAAACGCGCCTTGAAAAGGTGTTGGATCAGCTGGGACGAAACCTTCGCGCCCAGATCGGCACCCGTTGGGCCACTGCCAGCACAGCGTTACTGGCCCTTCTCGGAGGAATCTTTCTGGGGGAGAACCTGTCGGCGATTCTCCTCTGGAAGCTCACAGGGGGCCGCCCGATCCTGGTGCTGGGGATGGTGGTCGTTTACGAGGTGCTGGTGAGGCTGCGCACCCGGGCCGTGAGCGATGTGCCTTCCCTGGGCTGGGTGGTGATCGACAACCTCCGCATGGGCGTGGTGTTCGCCCTGGTGCTGGAGGCCTTCAAACTGGGTAGCTAAGGCTCCCTCATGCAGCGGTCGTCGAGGTCAGGTCTCATCTTCCGCGGAGGCGTCGACGGGATATTCAAATCCCCGTGCGCGCCCACTGAGAACAGCCTTGCCAATCGAGAGAGCCTTCAGGGCCGCATCCCCTGCTTTTGCCTTCCACCGGGCATGACGCTGGTTGCGCTTGCCTTTGGAGGTTTTCTTCTTCGGAACTGCCATGGCCCTGCCTGCTTTGCCAAAGGTTGATCTTCCTTGGTCAGGCGACCTTCCGTCAAATCGCTAGCATCCAACCACATGATTTGAGCAGTGGATCGTTCGCCACCCCCCCTCCGAGCCCTCATCCCCGCACCATGGTTCCTGGCGAGCACTGCTGCCAAAGAGTCTTCCGTGCCAGCAGGCAAGGCCGAGGCGACCGCCGCTCCAGGCCAACGATCGCTTGAAAAACGATCCCTTGAAAAAGGACCCGCAGAGGGCCCCAAAAAAGAAGCCCCTAATAACTTGGACAACACCGCTCCACCCCAGGGGTTCTCCCTGGGTGGAGTCCGACAGGCAGCTCCCTCCTACAGCCAGCTCCTCAATGACATGAAGGGCGGTGCCGTCAAGGAAATCCTCCTCTCACCCCACCAACGGGTGGCCACGGTCACTTTCGACGACGGTCGAACGGCGAATGTGGCCCTGTTCAACGACAACCAATTGCTGCTCCGTACGGCTGAGCAGC
This sequence comes from Cyanobium sp., assembly GCA_040399515.1. Lineage (GTDB taxonomy): Bacteria > Cyanobacteriota > Cyanobacteriia > PCC-6307 > Cyanobiaceae > Cyanobium. The sequence goes on from JBBASA010000006.1 coordinate 66,010, forward strand.
ACCGGATTCCGCTGTCCGTCAGGGATGAGCGACAGGAAGAGGCCATGGCCGGCCTGCTGGGGAATCTGCTCCTCGCCTTCCTTCTTTTAGGTGCCCTAGCCCTGCTGATCCGGCGCTCCAGCCAGGTGGCCAACAAAACCCTTGGGTTTGGCCGGAGTCAGCCCAGGGTTCAGCCCGAAGGGGCGGTGCCGGTCCGCTTTGAAGATGTGGCAGGAATTGCTGAGGCCAAGGAGGAATTGCAGGAGGTGGTCACCTTCCTGAAATCGCCAGAACGCTTCACCTCCATCGGCGCAAAGATCCCCAAAGGGGTACTGCTGGTGGGTCCCCCAGGCACGGGGAAAACGCTTCTCGCCAGGGCCATCGCTGGGGAAGCCGGAGTGCCCTTCTTTTCCATGGCGGCGTCGGAATTCGTCGAGCTGTTCGTGGGGGTGGGAGCCAGCCGGGTCCGCGACCTGTTCCGCAAGGCCAAAGCCAAGGCTCCCTGCATCATCTTCATTGATGAGATCGATGCCGTCGGCCGTCAGCGGGGAGCGGGAATCGGGGGCGGCAACGACGAGCGAGAGCAGACCCTCAACCAGCTCCTGACGGAAATGGATGGGTTTGAAGACAATTCCGGGGTGATCCTTCTGGCGGCCACCAATCGCCCTGATGTCCTCGATGCAGCCCTCATGCGACCGGGACGGTTCGACCGCCGCATCATCGTGGATCTCCCAGATCGCAAGGGTCGGGAAGCCATCCTGGCGGTCCATGCCCGCACCCGCCCCCTCGACGAGAAGGTGTCTCTCTCCGATTGGGCCGCCCGCACCCCTGGCTTCTCCGGAGCCGATCTCTCCAACCTGCTCAATGAGGCCGCCATCCTCACTGCTCGCCGCGAGGAGAGCCAGATTGATGATCGCGCCATCAGTGATGCCCTTGAGCGCATCACCATGGGGCTCACGGCAGCTCCCCTTCAGGACAGTGCAAAAAAGCGCCTGATCGCTTACCACGAGGTGGGCCATGCCCTCCTTTCCTGTCTGGTGCCCCATGCGGACCGACTGGACAAGGTCACCCTCTTACCCCGGGCCGGAGGAGTTGGTGGGTTCGCCCGCACCGTTCCCGATGAGGACATCCTGGATTCAGGCCTGATCAGCCGGGCCTACCTGCTCGCCCGGCTGGTGGTGGTGCTGGGAGGACGGGCCGCAGAACTGGTGGTCTTTGGCCCCAGTGAGGTCACCCAGGGAGCCTCCAGTGATTTGCAGATGGTGAGCAAGATCTGCCGGGAGATGGTGACCCGCTATGGCTTCTCCAGCCTGGGGCCCGTTGCACTGGAAGGAGATGGGGCGGAGGTGTTTCTGGGTCGGGATTGGATTCGGGCCGAACCCCACTACTCCCAGGACACGGGCAACCGGATCGACACGGTGGTCAGGACCCTGGCCAAGCAATCCCTCGAAACGGCCATCTCTCTCCTTGAGCCCAGGAGAGAGCTGATGGATCGGATCGTGGAGCGCCTGATCAGCGAGGAAACCATCGATGGAGACAGTTTCCGTCTGGAGGTGGACGCCTGGCAGAAGCAACATCCCGACGTCCCATCCCCCGCTGGCCCGATTCTCCAGAGTTCAGCCGGAGAAGCCTCAATCTTGACCCGCTAACCCCCCGGCAAAACGGATATCCAGACTGCGGAGGTAGGTGTGAAGGCCCGCATCCTGGATCGGTAAGAGGCGAGCGGGCTGACCACTGGGATTGACATGGGAATGCCAGTAGCCCGGAGGGGTAAGGAACACACCACCGGTCTTCCAGTCGATGCGCTTCGGCCTTTGAATCCTCCCATCCCCGTCGAGTTCAGTGCCCACCAGGGTGTGGCAACCCGGTGCCGCCTCCAGGATGAGATCGATGGCCACCGATTGGTGGCGATGGGGGGGCTGAATGGCCCCGCCTGGCACCACACCCACCATGGCCCAGAGGGTGTGGCTCACGGTTCGGCTGGCATGCATGGCCCCGTGGGCCAGCAACACGCTCAGGCGGTTGCTCCGCGCTGCCGTTGGATCGGCCATGAGGCGGTTCAATTCCCCATCGAGGCGTTCCCGGCTGAAGAAGCACGGGGAGAAGCGAGCTGCCACGGGGCTCACCCCTAAATAGCGCAGCAAGGGGGCATCGTGCACCCAATAGAGGAGGCTGGCCTCCTGGGCGGTCAACTCCGGGGAAAACCCATGGGGAAGAACAAACAGATCGCCTTGGCCCCATTGCAGAGGCTGGGCTAAAGGATCCGACTGGCCCGGGAAGGACAGCCCCCCTGCCCCTTTCAATACATAGAACAGCGAGCTGGTGGCCACCGCCTGGGGGCATAGAGGTTCCTCGGGATGGAGGAGAACGTAGTGGGCGGCCAGGGCCGGACTCGTAGCTGGCCCTTCGCAGCCAAGAGCCCCGCTCAGGTCCAGGGGCTGGATGGTGGAGGAAAGGGCAGACGCCAGATCCGGCGGGCTCCACTGTTCGAGGGGGATCGGATCCGTGAGTCCTGCTCGGATCGGATTGGCAGCCTGGCGGTAGTCGTAGATCCGTGCTGGTGATTCCCAGCTTTGGGGCACGGAGGGGGAGATGGTCACGGGCCCTCATCGGCGTGGGATGGACGCTAGGCAAACAGGGATCAGCCTGACGAGGCTCGCGGACCGGCCGATAGGCCAGCGGCCTTAGCCGCCGGCGACCGCTGGAACGATGCTCACTTCATCGCCTGGATTAAGGCCGGTGGTTTCGTTCTCCAGAAAGCGAATATCCTCGCTATTAACATAGAAATTCAGAAACCTTCGGATCTTTCCATTCTCATCACAAAGCCGGGTGCGAATACCAGGGAAAGCGGAGTCCATCGCATCAATCAAATCGGCTACGCTCTTCGCTTCCAGGCTCACACTGGCCTGATCAGCGGTGTATTTCTGCAGGGGAGTAGGAATGAGAACTTGAACAGCCATGGTGGGGTGAAAATCAGCTAAGGGAGGAGGGAGTCCGATAGGACTGGGCCTGGTCCCAGGCCGTGCGGAAGCTTGCGAGTTGCGGTTCAATGGTGTAGGGCTCGCCAATGGAGGAGGCAATGGCTTCCGTGGTTTTTAGTCCATTGCCCGTGATGTAAGCCACGGTGGTTTCGGCAGGATCAATGCGGCCCTGCTCCACCAACTTTTTCAGGACAGCAATCGTGGTTCCACCTGCCGTTTCCGTGAAAACACCCTCGGTTTCTGCCAGCAACTTGATCCCCTCAATGATCTCCTCATCGGTAACGGCAGCGATACTGCCACCGGTGCGATTGGCGATGTCGATGGCATAGGGACCATCCGCCGGATTGCCAATGGCAATGGATTTAGCGATGGTGTGGGGTTTGACGGGCTTGATGAAATCCCGTCCCTCCTGGAAGGCCTGGGCAATGGGCGAACAACCCTCCGCCTGGGCTCCGCTGAAGCGCACGGGCTTCTCCTCAACAAGACCCACCTGAACGAATTCCTGGAACCCCTTATAGATTTTGGTGAAGAGGGAGCCGGAAGCCAAGGGGGCCACGATGTGATCGGGAAGCTGCCAACCCAGCTGTTCCACAACCTCGTAGGCCAGGGTTTTGGACCCCTCGGAGTAGTAAGGACGGAGGTTGATATTGACAAATCCCCATCCGTAGGTGTTCGCAACTTCAGAGCAGAGGCGATTCACCTGGTCGTAATTCCCCTTCACCGCCATCAGAGTGGGGTTGTATACCAAGGTGCCCAGAATCTTGCCGGATTCCAGATCCGAAGGGATGAACACACAGCACTCCAAGCCGGCATGGGCAGCGATGGCAGCGGTGGAGTTGGCGAGATTGCCCGTGCTGGCGCAACTCACGGTGGTGAATCCAAGCTCCTTGGCGCGGCTGAGGGCGACGGAGACAACCCGGTCCTTGAAGGAAAGGGTGGGCATGTTGACCCCATCATTTTTGATGTAGAGCGAACTCAAGCCCAGCATCTTGGCCAGTCGATTGGCTTTCAGCAGGGGGGTAAAGCCTGTGCCCACATCGATGGGATCGGCCGACACGGGAAGGAAATCCCGATAGCGCCAGATCGAGGCGGGCCCGGCCTCAATGGTGGCGCGACTGACACGGGAACGGATCACGTCGTAGTCGTAGACCACCTCAAGGGGGCCAAAACAGACGTCTTCGCACACGTGCCGTGGTCCAGCGTCGTAGAGCTGGCCACATTCCTTGCAGCGCAGACCCGTAAAGGTGGGCCCACTGAGGGTGGCTGGAGTCAGGCTGACGGTCACATGGGAGCCCTGGTCTCAGCCGACGCTAACAGCACCAACCCGTGCGTCCGTTTAAATCCGACCCCACACGTCGGGTATTTTGTTTTCGCACCTGCTGACCCCCGGCGGCTTGAGGCCCGCTCCCTGCCTACGCTCCATGGGTGGCCCTTCTCGCTCCCAAGCCCAATCGGGCGATCCTCTCCATCGTTGTGCTCTCCGCCCTGGCCCTGATCACAGGGACATGGCTGTTGTGCCGGCTGGTGGTGGAATGGCAGTGGTTTGAACAATTTGGATTCCAGTCCGTCCTCCTGAAGCGCTGGTGGTATCAGCTGCTGGCCTTCGCGGGGGTGCTGGGCATCAGCCTGGTGTTGCAGCTGAAGCAACTCCAGAGATGTTGGCGACTTCGACACAGCCAAGACAGCAAGGAGCTCCCCATCCAGCCCGTCGTTCGACTGGAGAACCGCAACCTGGTGCTCGCCCTGGTGGGCCTGATGGTTCAGCTGATCGGGAGCTTGGGCTATCTGCTCATTCAGGCCAAGGGGCTCATTGCGGCTCCCTTCAGCGGAGAGGTGATCACAGGTCTTTCCGTGCTGATGGATCTGCCCTATCTGGGCCTGCTGGCCCTGATGGCACTGCTGATCCCTCCCCTGCTGGCGTGGCCTCTCACCACCTTGCGGATCATCCTCACCGCAGCCCTGGCTGCCTCCGCAACGGCCTTGGCCAGGGGGTGGAGCCTCTGGCTGCCGGCACTCCTGGCCTCTCCCTTTGGAGAAGGGGATCCCCTCACGGGGCTGGACCTCTCCTTCACCGTTCTGCGGCTCCCCGCCATCCATCTCTTGCTGAGCGTGGCCATCGCCCAGATCGCCGTGGGGCTGGCGGCCTGTCTCTTGCTCACCTTGAGCGAGGGGACCAGTTTATCCGACCTCTCCTTTCGTGGTCTTTCACGCCAGCAGAAGGAGGTGTTGCAACCCCAACTGGCCCTACTGGCCTTCGTAGCTGGCTTGAGCAGCGCCCTGGCGCCCTTTGACCTGATGGTGGAGGGCAGTGGCGTGGCGGCCGGCGCCGGATGGGTGGATCTGCATGTGCGACTGCCGTTGCGCCTGCTGCTGGCCCTGCTGCTCTTTCTCACTTCAGCAAGTCTGCTCGTGCCTGTTCCGGAGGGATGGCTTCGCCGGGGGGTGCTGATCCCCCTGTCGATCACCAGCCTCACCGTTCCCCTCAGCGAGTGGGTGTTGGCTCCCCTCGCCCAGCGTTTCCTGGTGCAGCCAAGGGAATTGCGCCTGGAGAGCCCATACCTTCAGCGCAGCATTCAGGCTACTCGCAAAGCCTTTGGGCTGGAGCGGGTGCGAACCCTCACTCTGGAACCTCGGCAGAAGTTGAGTGCCGCTGACCTCGCCTCGTCTCCTGGCACCCTCGACAACATTCGCCTTTGGGACAGCCAACCGCTGATTGCAGCCAACCGCCAGCTGCAGCAACTCAGGCTGTACTACACCTTCACCACAGCGGCCGTGGATCGCTATCCGCTTCAGGGCCTCTCCCCGGGTGACACCAGCCAACAGGTGCTCATTTCGGCGCGGGAGCTGGATAGCCAAGCCCTGCCCAAAGGATCACGCACCTGGCTGAACAAACATCTGGTGTTCACCCATGGGCATGGCTTCACGGTTTCGCCGGTCAATGCGGCCGGCACAGACGGGCTGCCCCTGTTCTTCGTCAAGGACCTGGGCCGTGGCGCCCGGGTGCAGGGCATCCCCCAACTGGGCGTCAGTGATGAGGAAGCTCGGCAGGCTTTGCCGATCGGCCGCCCCAGCCTCTATTTCTCCTCCGGACCCGCGCCCTACGCCGTTGCACCCACCCTGGTGAAGGAGTTCTCCTACCCGGAGGGAGACCTCAATGTGTACACCCACTACGACGGCACAGTGGGCATCTCCCTGGCCCAGGGGTGGCAAAAGTTGGCGGCCGCTGTCTATCTGGAAGAACCCCGCATTCTCTTCACCGGATCGATTACGCCCCGCTCCCTTCTGCTCTTGCGCCGACAGGTGAATGAGCGCCTGGAAGCGCTGGCCCCGTTCCTGAGCTTTGAGAGCCAACCCTATCTCGTGACCACGCGAGTCGAGAAAGGAAAAGGCTATCGACCCGAGCAACATCAATACTGGATGTTGGATGGCTTCACCAAGAGCCGTTCCTATCCATACAGCGATCCCAATCCAAAGGGATTGCGTTACTTCCGTAACCCCGTGAAGGCCGTTGTCGATGCCCACGACGGCAGGCTTTGGCTATATGTGAGCGAGAAAGATGATCCCATTTTGCAAACATGGATCAAGGCTTTTCCAGAACTGTTTCAGCCCATCGAGGCGATGCCCAAGACCTTGTTGCAACATATTCGCGTTCCCCAAAGTCAATTTGACATCCAGTCGGAACGACTATTGCGCTACCACGTTACAGATGTGCGCACGTTTTATAACGGAGATGACGTCTGGAGTGTGCCATTGGAGATTTACGGGAACAAGACAATTCCTGTGCAGCCCTACTACGTGACGTTGGAATTACCGGGCGAGAATCGCTCTGAATTTGTGATGTTATTACCCTTCACTCCCCTGCGACGCACCAATCTTGTGGGTTGGCTGGCAGCGCGCAATGATCCCCCCAATTATGGGGAACTTCTGCTGGTGCGCTTTCCCCAACAACGGCTGCTGCTCGGTCCACAGCAGATCTCAGCCCTGACGGACCAAGATCCGACGATCAGCCTGCAATTTGGGCTCTGGAATCGCATGGGATCCCGGCTCTTTCGAGGCAACATGCTTGTGCTTCCAATTGGTGAAGGCTTGCTCTACGTGGAACCCATCTATCTGGAATCTTCAAGCAATAACCTGCCAACACTTGTGCGGGTTGTGGTTTCAGATGGCCGAAAGTTTGTGATGGAAAGGGATCTGCGCACAGCCCTCGCCAAATTGGTGGGCAACGCTGTGATTTCTCCGGATGATCTCGCTGCCACAGAAAGCCTGCTTCAACAAACCGGCCCAGCCCCCTCCATTCCACTGCCCTGAAGGCACAAAAAAGGGCTTCCTGGTGGGAAGCCCTGGAACGCGCGATAAAGGAACAGCTAGAGGAGAACCGATCAGGCGGCCACAGCTGTCTTGGGATCGAGTGCACCCTTTGCATAGAGGGCTGCGTAATAGTTGATATCGCGCTGCTTGATCTTGCTGGCATTGCCCGCGCACCAGAACTGCTTGTAACGATCTAGGCACACCTGCTTCATGTACTGCCGGGCTGGCTTGTTGAAGTGCCGTGGATCGAAATTGGCGGGGTCCTTGAAGGCCGCTTCCCGCACGGCAGCGGTAAAGGCCAGACGGTTATCCGTGTCGATGTTCACCTTGCGCACGCCGTTGCGGATGCCCTCCTGGATTTCCTCCACGGGCACGCCATAGGTTTCAGGGATGGCACCGCCGTACTTGTTGATCATGTCCAGCCACTCCTGGGGCACCGAGGAGGAGCCGTGCATCACCAGATGGGTATTGGGAATGGCCTTGTGGATCTCGGCGATGCGGCTGATGGCCAGCACTTCGCCGGTGGGCTTGCGAGTGAACTTGTAGGCGCCGTGGCTGGTGCCAATGGCAATGGCCAGGGCATCCACCTTGGTCTTGGCCACGAAGTCAGCAGCTTCGGCGGGATCGGTGAGCAGCTGGCTGTGATCGAGCTTGCCATCGAAACCATGGCCATCCTCCGCCTCACCCATGCCGGTTTCCAGGGAACCCAGGCAACCCAGCTCACCTTCCACACTCACGCCGATGGCATGGGCCACGTCCACCACTTCCTTGGTGACAGCCACGTTGTACTCGTAGCTGGCAGGGGTCTTGGCATCGTCCATGAGTGACCCGTCCATCATCACGGAGGTGAAGCCATTGGCGGCTGCGCCGTAGCAGGTGGCCGGGCTATTGCCATGATCCTGGTGCATCACCACCGGGATGTCGGGATAGGTTTCCACCGCAGCCAGAATCAGGTGCCGGAGGAAGGCCTCGCCGGCATACTGGCGGGCTCCACGGGAGGCCTGAAGGATCACAGGGCTGTCGGTTTCGTAAGCAGCCTCCATGATCGACTGCACCTGCTCCAGGTTGTTCACGTTGAAGGCCGGAATGCCGTAGCCGTTCTCGGCGGCGTGATCGAGCAGCAACCGAAGCGGGACAAGCGCCATGGGGAAAACCTCGTGTGGTGACTGGGCGGGAGTCTAGGGGATGCTCCATCCAGCCCCCCTCGCCGCTCCAGACAAAAAGACCCCGCCGCGGCGGGGTTGAGGAACATGGGCTCCGAAGGAGCCAAGGCCGTGCGCCGGACAGGCGAACAGCGGATCAGGATCAGGGATGGACTCCGTTGATCAGTCGACCAACTGTTCGCGGCGGAGGGCCGAGACGAGATAGTCGTGCTCCCGGGCGGCGCGACGGGCTTCTTCAGCCTGACGAGCCATCTGGCGGGCTGTGGTGATGGACATGGAAGTGCCTCCTTGGTGATCTGCCGAGAACGGCAGGTGGATGGCGCGTTGCTTCAGGAGACAGAGCCCCCCTACTTCCGCCGGTTCAACCCATGGAAACCATGGGGCGCACCGGTCAACGATTTAAAAATGGTAGCAACCGTTACTGAATTCACCAGGTGTCGGGGGATTCGGTTCTCCGTCTTTGCCGAAACAGGGCCATCTGCCCATGCGTGTCATCAAGGGGTTGGCAAGGCGGATCCGCGATGGGCTGCATCACAGATCCGCTGGCTGGCCACGGCTTCCGCCAAGCCCGGCACCATCGGGGTGCCCTGGCGGATGGCCCTCTTCCACCAGCCCATCAGCCTGCACACCGGGGCAATGCGGCCGTCCTCCCAGGTTCGGAGGAAGGCCAGCTCAGGATCGGGGGTGAGTTGGCGGAGCGATTGCTCCCCTGGCTCCCCACGCCACAGCTGGAAACCGTGGACGTAATCCGTTTGCCGGCTGGAGCCCAGCACCAGGGTGGCCTCGCTGCCGTACACCTCCAGCCAGCACCCCCGGCCATGGCGGGCCACCGATGCCAGGCTCACCTGGGCGGGCACCGCCCCCCCACCAGCGGTCTCCAACTCCAGCTGCACCAGGGCGATGTCATCCGCATCAACCGCCGCCATGCGGCCATCCCCCGGAAGGGGCCGCTCCCGGATGGCGGTGCTCAGGAACGCCTGCATGCCCCGCGTCGGACCTATGAGCCAATGGAGCATGTCGAAGGCATGAGTGCCCAGGGCTCCGATCACCCCCCCCCCGGCCGCTGCCTGGGAATACCAGCTCCAGGGCCGGGATGGGTTGACCCTGCTGCTCATCAGCCAATCGAGCTTCACCAACCAGGGGGTGCCCACAGCCCCCTGGCTGAGGAGCTGGGCCAACTGCTGAAACAGGGGCACGGCCCGATATTCAAAGTCCACCGCCACCGTGAGGCGCCGTTGCAGGGCCAACCGCTGGAGGTCTTCAGCATCCGGAGCCGAGAGGGTGACGGGCTTCTCAAGCAACAGATGTTTACCCGCCTCAAGGGCTGCTCGGGCCATGGCCAGCCTTGGCTCCGGAGGGGTGGCCAGCACCAGGGCATCCACGGTGGGATCAGCCAGGAGTGCCTCATAGGAGGACGCCCCAGGAAGATCCGCGGCCGCACAGGCCGCGGCGAGACGGTGAGGGCTGGGATGCCAGAGGGCCACGGGCTCCAGGCCTTCACAGGCCCGCAGTGCCGGCACATGCACCTGGACGCCAAAGCCCAGTCCCACCACAGCCACCCGCAAGGGCTGATCAGAGAACGACGCCATCAGCCCATCTCTCCAGTGATGGATGGGGTCAACAAGGGTGCTCCGGCCTTGCAGGCGGCCCTGAGGATCGCTGTGCTGAGGGCATCCCCGGCGGCGGTTTGCCATTCGGCACGAAACCGGGGAAAGCCGTTCACGGAGATGTCGCGATAGAGCTCCTGGGCACAATCCAGCTCCATCACATACAAGATGCTGGGGGCCGGCCGGCCGGATGCTTCGGCCTCTCCCTCAGGGGGCGCCGGCTGGAAGCGACTGAGCACGGTGAGCGCTCCGTTGCGGGAAAGACGCAAACTTCCCCCGTCCCACCACTGGCGTCCTTCCTGCGTGGGGGGAACCTCAATCCAGCTGACGGGTCCAGCCCAGGCGGGGGCCGGAGCCAGGAACCAGAGCGCCAGGGGCAGACTGCACAGAATTACCAGGATGGTGGCCCATCTGCCTTGATCCCTCATGCCATCACGGGCCGACCAACGGGCCTGCGGCAATGGAGACGGATCAGGTTGGCCAGGGTGGCTCGCAACTCGGTGCGCGGCACGATCAGATCGACAAACCCATGGTCCTGGAGATATTCCGCGGTCTGGAACCCTTCCGGCAGTTTTTCCCGGAGGGGCTGCTCGATTACCCGCCGCCCCGCAAAGCCGATCAGTGCCTTGGGCTCAGCCAAGATCAGATCCCCCAGCATGGCGAAACTGGCCGTCACCCCACCGGTGGTGGGATGGGTAAGAAGGGGCAGATAGAGCAGGCCAGCGCGGCGATGCCTTTCCAGGGCCCCGGAGATCTTGGCCATCTGCATCAGGCTGAGCATGCCTTCCTGCATGCGTGCCCCCCCTGAAGCGCACACCAGCACCAAGGGCACCCCTCGAGCCGTGGCTTCCTCCGTCAGACGGGTGAGTTTTTCCCCCACCACGGACCCCATGGACCCGCCCATGAAACGGAAATCCATCACACCCAGGGCCAGAGGCAGCTCCTCCAGCCGACACAGCCCCGTCACCACAGCATCTTTCAACCCCGTGGCCTGCTGGGCATCCCGAAGGCGGTCGGAATAGCTCCGACGATCCTTGAACGCGAGGGGATCCATGGGAGCCAGATCCGTGTCCAGGGCTTCAAAGGTTCCCGGATCCACAAGGAGCCTCAGGCGCTCCTCACTGTCGATGCGATGGTGATGCCCACAGCCTTTGCACACGCTCGCATTGGCCAGCAGATCCTTGCGGTACATCACCAAGGCGCAGCGCGGGCACTTGCTCCACAGTCCATCGCTGTCGTCCAGCTCCTGTTTTTGGTTGCTGCGGGCAACAGGAAGGGTTTTGCGGCGATCAGCAAACCAGTCGAAGAGCGACATTGGGCGATGGCAGGTTGGTGGAAGGGTGTGATGCGAAAGGAGGGGGCGCCCCGGGTGGCCTTCTTCGTTTGAGCACCATTAAAAAACGATCGGGGCTCACCTGCCCAGCCACCAGCTTTGCCAGGGGGCCACCCCGGTCCACCACATCACCCCACCACCCAGGGCCAGGAACGGAACAAAGGGAATCGGCTGGTTGCGCTTCAACAGACCACTCAGAAGCCCGAGTGCTCCAAAGAGGGCAGCCAGCAGCACAGCCTGCATCACTGCCAGGGCCAACCCCAGAGGGCCCAGCCAAGCCCCCAACAGAGCGCCCACCTTGGCATCCCCGGAGCCCAGGGCTGGGCGGCCCATCCAGCGAGCCGCCAGGGCCGCCAGGGCCTCAAACCCCACCAGTCCCGCGGTCGCCCCCACCAAATGGGAGGCCAACAAGGTTCGGGCCATGGCAGGGGATTGCTGCCAACCGATTCCCACCGTCACCAACCAACCGGCCACCACCCCCCAACGGCACAACGGTTCGGGGATCCAGAGCTGATCAGCGTCGATGAGAGCCAATAGCAACAGCAGGCTGACAAAGATCCAGCCGGAAAGCCAAAGGAGGGGCCGGGCTGGATTGGGGCCCATAGCAGAGGGCTGGGCAAGCAACATCAGGACCCAGAGTCCACTGCAGAGCGCTTCCACAGCGGGATAGCGCAGACCGATGGGAGCCTCGCAGTGGCGGCAGCGACCGCGGAGCGCGAGCCAGGAGAGCACTGGAATGTTTTCAAACCAAGCCAGAACCGTCCCACACCGGGGGCAGTGGCTGGGGGGCCAAAGCACCGATTCCTCCCGCGGCACGCGCCAGACAACCACATTCAGAAAGCTCCCCACACAAGCCCCGAGAAAAGCCGTCAGAACGGCGATCTCGACTTGAAGCCAAGGAAGCCCAAGCTGGCCTGACAGGGGAGAAAGCAAGGCAGGAGTAGCGCCGACCAAAAGAGACTCAGTCGAAGTATTTCTTTTCCTCAATCATGCGGTGGATGATGGGCGTGAGGATCAACTCCATCGCAAACCCCATCTTGCCGCCATTCACAACAATGCTTGTGGGGCTGGACATGAAGGAGTCATGAATCATGTCAAGAAGATAAGTGAAGTCGACGTCCCACTTTTCCCTGGCACCCTTGCGGAAGTGAATGATGACAAAGCTTTCATCCGCCGTGGGGATATTGCGACAAATGAAGGGGTTGGAGGTATCCACAGTGGGCACCCGCTGGAAATTGATATCCGTTCGGCTGAACTGGGGGCAAATATGATTAATATAATCAGGCATTCTTCTCAGGATTGTGTCAACAATAGCTTCCGCTGAATAGCCACGCTCAGCATTGTCGCGGGAGATTTTCTGAATCCATTCCAGGTTGGCGATGGGCACCACACCCACCAGAAGGTCGGCGAAAGCAGCCACGTCGTACTCCTCGCCCTTCACGCCTCCATGGAGTCCCTCGTAAAAGAGAAGATCCGTATCTCCCGCGATGGGTTCCCAGGGGGTGAACTGCCCAGGATCCAGTTGGGTGCCGAGGCGCCCGTTGTGTTCTGCAGCCTCCTCGACGGAGTGCAGGTAGTAGCGCTTCATCCCAGAGCCCGTTTCCCCGTACACCCGGAACAGCTCCTCGAGCTTGTCAAACAGGTTGGACTCCGGACCGAAATGAGAAAAATTCTCCCCGCGAGCCACGGCCTGAGCCATGGCCTCCTTCATGGGGCCACGCTCATAGCGGTGGTAGCTATCGCCCTCCACCACGGCAGGCACAATGCCTTCCCTGGCAAAAATGTGCTCAAAGGCGCGCTTCACGGTGCTCGTGCCCGCGCCTGAGGAACCGGTGACGGCCACGACCGGATGACGCTTCGACATCAGACACAGGTGTTGGAGGCGTCAGAAAGTTTGGCAGGTCGTGGGCCCGGATCCGCCCGGCGCGCTCCCCTTGGATCAAACCGATGCCATGTGGGTCACCAGTTCAGCCTCCAGCCGCTCCCCCATCGCCCTACAGCCGAGCTTGGTGGTCCCTACAGTCCAAAGGTCGGCCGTGCGGAACCCCCCTGTCAGCACGCGATCCACGGCCGCCTCGAGAGCCGAAGCGGCTTCCTCCTGCTGGAGCCCGATCCTCAGCATCATGGCGGCAGAGAGCACCATGGCCAGCGGGTTGGCCAGGTCCTGGCCCGCAATATCCGGAGCGGAACCATGGATGGGCTCGAACAGGCCAGGCCCGCCCTCCCCTAGGGAAGCCGAAGGAAGCATGCCGATGGAGCCACTGAGCATGGCGGCTTCGTCGCTGAGGATATCTCCGAAGAGGTTGCTCGTGAGCAGCACGTCGAACTGGCGTGGCGCCCTCACCAACTGCATGGCGGCGTTGTCCACATACATGTGGCTCAGCCGCACGGAAGGGAACTCTTCATGGATGGCCTCCACCCGCTCCCGCCAGAGCTGGCTGACATCCAGCACATTGGCCTTGTCCACGGAGCACAGTTCACCGCGACGGCTGGCCGCCAAGGCGAAGCCAACCCGAGCGATGCGATCCACCTCATCGGCGAAGTAGGCCATGGTGTTGAACGCCCGCACCCGGCCTTCCGCTTCAATCCGGCCCTTGGGGGTGCCGAAGTAGACGCCCCCGGTGAGCTCCCGCACCACCAGCAGATCCACCCCCTCGATGACGGAACGCTTCAGGGTGCTGGCATCCAGCAAGGCTGGAAAGATCTTCACGGGTCGGAGATTGGCGAACAACCCCAGCTCCGAGCGCAGGGCCAACAGCCCTGTTTCTGGCCGCTTTTCCCGCGACAGGCTGTCGTAACGGGGGCTGCCGATGGCGGCCAGCAGCACCGCATCGGCAGAGCGCGCGGCCTCCAGGGTGGAGGCTGGCAGCGGCTCGCCGCAGGCATCAATGGCCGCCCCGCCAAAGGGGTGATCCGCAAAGGCCAGGCTGAAGCCATGGAGAGGACTCACCACCTCCAGCAGGCGACGGGTTACGGCCATGATCTCCGGCCCGATCCCATCGCCAGCAAGCAGGGTGATCCGGTAGGTGGTCATGGGCTGGGGCAAAACAGGGAGAGGAGATCGGTGCACAGCGGCCCCAGACCTCTTCCGGAGGCTAGCCAGCCGCCCCCACCCGTCACCCTCAGTCGGGCAGGTCGGCCTTGAGCTGGCGCAGGGTGCGGGCCATCTCGGGCAATTTGCTGAACGCAGCCGAGCAACGCAGCCAGAGCCGATTGGGGATCGCCGGGTAGCCGCTCACCACCTCCCCGGCGGGGACGTCGCCATGGATGCCCGATTTGGAGGACGCGATGGCCCCATCCCCCAACGTGGCCTTGTTGGCCACCCCCACCTGGCCCGCCAGGATCACCCCATTCCCCAACCGTGCCCCCCCCGCAATCCCCACCTGGGCCGCAAGGGCACAGCCACGGCCGATCGTGACGCCATGGCCCACATGCACCAGGTTGTCGATCTTGGTGCCCGCCCCCACCCGGGTTTCTCCCACGGAAGGCCGATCAATCATGGAGCCGCAGCCCACCTCCACTCCGTCCTCTAGCACCACCAGCCCGGTCTGGGGCATCTTGCGCCAGCCCTGCGGGGTGGGGACAAAACCGAATCCCTCGGAGCCAATCACGGCTCCGGAATGCACGACGCAGCGTTCTCCCAGGCGGGATCCCGGGTGGAGCACCGCATTGGCATAGATCTCACACCCTTGGCCGAGATGAACGTTTTCCACCAGCACCACCCCAGGATGCAGCACACAGCCCCCACCCACCTCACAGCCGGGGCCAATCACGGCATGGGGCCCAACATGGGCATCCGGGGCCACGGAGGCCTCGGCACTCACCACAGCGGTGGCATGGACACCAGCAGGGGGAAGGGTTCTGGGGTAGATGGCATCGAGGGCCTCGGCAAAGGCCAGGCGAGGCTGGGGCACGGCGATCCAGGCCAGGCCCCGGCCACTGGCCAGGTCCTGGAGCTCGGGATCTGGGTAGAGCAACACTGCGGCCGCTCCCGTGGTCTGCAGGGTTGCCGCCGGGGCATGGCCTGGCTCCAGAAAGCTGATCTGGCCCGGACCGGCCCGCTCCAGGGATTCCGCTCCCAGAATCTCAGGATCATCGGCCAGGTGGCGGAGCATGCCCTCCCCCACCTCGGGGAGCTGGCTAAGCAAACGGCTGAAACGCATGGGATTGGGCGC
This sequence comes from Cyanobium sp., assembly GCA_040399515.1. Classification (GTDB taxonomy): domain Bacteria; phylum Cyanobacteriota; class Cyanobacteriia; order PCC-6307; family Cyanobiaceae; genus Cyanobium. Next base: position 81,556 of record JBBASA010000006.1, read on the forward strand.
GCCCACCGAAGGGTGTGGGGCGGATCGTAGGCCGCTTCCCCCACCCCCTCCATGGGCCGCCTTTAGAGAGCAGTGAGCACAAGGTGATCGCGATGGACCACCTCGCTCCCCGCCGCGCCCAGCCGGCGACGAATCTCGTCCCGATCCAGGCCCAGGATGGCCCGCATGTCCTCACTGCTCAATCCGCAGATACCACGACCGATCTCCCCTCCCCCAGGCCCCAAGAGGCGCACCGGGGCCAGGCGATCGAAACGGCCTTCCACCGCCCGGATCCCCACCGCCAGCAGGGAAGCGCCCTGGTGGCGCAGAGCATGCTCCGCCCCCTCATCCACCACCAGAGCGCCGTTGGGAACGAGGGCATGGGCCAGCCAGCCCTTCCGATCCGAGAGGGGGGTGGGGCTTGGCTGAAACACAGTGCCCACCTGCTCTCCCGCCAGGAGGGCGTCCAGCACGGCCGGATCCCTGCCATCGGCAAGCCGCACCCGAATCCCACTGGCGGTGGCAATGCGCGCAGCCGTGAGCTTGGTGGTCATGCCACCCGTTCCCCACTGACCTCCCCCTCCAGCGCCCTCCTGCAGGCGGACCAGGTCCGAAGGATCGCTCACCTCCACAATCGGCACGGCCTGGGCATCGGTGCGGGGGTCGGCGGAATACAGCCTGTCCACATCCGTAAGCAACACCAGCTCCCCCGCACCGATCGCCACCGCCAACAAGGCCGAAAGGGTGTCGTTATCGCCAAAGCGCAGTTCATCGGTGGCCAGGGTGTCGTTTTCGTTCACAATCGGCACCACATTCCAGTCGAGCAGTTGTTCCAGGGTTTGACAGGCCCTGCGATAGCTTCGGCGAGAGGCCAGATCACCCCGGGTCAGGAGCACTTGGGCCACCGTGAGCCCGCGAACGGCGAATGCTTCCTGATAGAGCGCCATCAACCGTCCCTGACCGACGGCGGCGGCGGCCTGCAGGGCAGCCAGGTCGGTGGGGCGGCGGGAAAGGTTCAAACCCGTGCATCCCAGCCCCACAGCGCCGCTGGTGACCAGGGCGATGCGCTCACCAGCCCGTTGGGCGCGGGCGATGGAGGTGGCCAGATCCATGATCACCGCCGCCGTGGAGCGGTCCGGTTGGCCGCGCAGCAGGCTCGTGCCCACCTTGATCACGCGACGGGGAAGGGAGCGGTTCAGGGCCACCTCTCCCACAGCGGATGACGGAGATGACGGGCCACTTCCAGCTCAAAGGACTGAAACCGATCCTGCCGGTTGGCCTGGCCCGTGGCATCGATCGGCTTCACCAACACCGTGAACAGGCCGACCCGATTACCGGCCAGCACGTCCGTGAACACCCGATCACCCACCAACGCCACTTGGGATGCGGGGAACTGGAGGTCTTGGATCACCCGGCGCAGGGCACCTCTGCGGGGCTTGGCGGCGCCGACCGTGTAGGGAAGGCCCAACTGTTCGGAGAGCCCACCGATGCGGCGCCGGGAGGGGTTGTTGCTGAAGAGGTGGATGGGCCGCTGGGCCCCCACCTCCTGGAGCCACCGCTCCGCGACAGGGGGCAAAACAGAGCTGCGGTGGGGGAGCAGGGTGCGATCCACATCAATCACCAGGGCCCGGATGGGGGCTCCAGCCTGGGCCTCCAACGCCTCCATGGTCAGCTGGGGCAAGGCGCAGCCAGGGGTCCAGTCTGGGGTGAGGAGTTGGCGCAGCATGGGCGAAGCTCAGCTCTCCCGTTCGCGCTCATCCAATTCCGCCTCAATACGGGGCTGGACACGCTCGAATTCCTCACCCTCCACCACCTCGGCATAGCCCCCCTCCATGCGGGCGACCACAAAGAAGGGATCCAACGGAATGTAAAGGCCGTACTCCAGGTTGTCTGCCCGAAACTGAATCAACAGTTCGTACAGATCACTCTCCTCATCTTCCAAGTCATCCTCCAGCTCTTCCTCCAGCTCATCCGGATCTGGTTCCTCCAGCTCTCCGCTAACCGTCAGGGTCACCGCTGAGCGGACCAACGTCAGGTCGTGTTCCTGCAACACCACATCCGCCACTGACAGGATCGGCTCGGCACCTTCAAGGCTTTCAATCACTTCATCCTTGTCCTCCTCCCCCTGGGCGATGCGCACCAGGCACACCGGAGTGTCCACCGGAGTAAGCAGGGCATAGTCCTTGCCATCCAGAGGAATCAGATGCTCGAGAAAGCAAAGGATCTCCCTCCCGGATTGATCCTTCACCAGGACGGTGGGCACATCTCCCGACCCGTTCAGGTCAGGGGGTTCAGGGGTCATTGGTTCAACGGGATAAGGGAAAGGAGAGGAGCGGCTCGGGTTCGATCACAGAACCCTCTCGCAACCATTGTTCCAGCAGCAGAGCTGCAGCAGCACTATCCAGTTTCCCGCTTCGGTCCCCCTTTAGCCCGAATTGCTCAGCAGCAGCCCAACTGGTAGCGAACTCGTTGACCCACACCAAAGGCAACTCCAGCCCCCCAGCCGCCATCTGCCGCACCAGGAGGCGACCATACCGGAGACTGTGACGGGCCTGGGCCGTGAGGTGCTGGGACGCATCCAGGGGAAGACCCACCACCAGAAGCTTGGCCCGGCGGCTGAGAGCCAGGGTCGCCATGCTCTGGGCATCCTCCTCTGGGCTGCGACGCAGAAGGGCTGGCAGTGGGGTCACCGTGAGGCCGAGGGGGTCACAGCCCGCCAGACCTATGCGCTTCCGGCCCACATCAAGGGCGAGGGCAGAACAGGGGGGCCGAGGGGGCACTCAGCGCTGCCCAGCAGGGGTGGGCAAGGAGCGTGGGGCTGGCTTCCACTGGCCCAGCATGGCTTCGAGCCTGAGGGCGGCCTGACGGGCCGGCTGGATCGCTTCCTGACGACGCCAGACGGAGCGTGCCATGAGAAGCTGCTCGCCTAACAGGCTGGACCCAAAGCCTTCCAGCCAGGTGCGACGGGCTGCATCGTCCCGATCGGAACGCACCACAAGGGGTGTGCCTGGCTTGGCCAGACGGTGGAGCAACCAGGCGCTGGGGGCGCCGTAGAGATCCTCCCGACCGGGCTGGAGGCTCAGCTCAGCCACCAGACCCACCTCAGGATGGTGGGTCTGGTGGCGAATCGCCGCGACGGCTTCATTTCTGCTGCCATCCACCAGAAGCCAGCCGGATCCCCCGGATTGATCCAGCAGGTCTTCGATCCGGCGGTCGAACACCTGGCGCAGATGGGCAGGACAACAGGACTGCTCCAGGTGCCACAACAGGGGAGCGGTCTGTCGGTTGAGTGGCTGGGCTTGCAGCCCGGGCGGAAGGGAAGGAGGCTCCCCGTGGGGATTCCACTGCCAGAGTTGATCGAGGCGCACCTGCTGAAACCCCTGGGACCTCAGGAAAGCCTGACGCTGGCCATCCAGCACGGAGGACGTAGCGATCCAACTGGCCACTCCCTTGGTGCTCTGGATCGCTTCGCGCACCAAGGCTTCCACCACCTCAGCATCGGGAGGGGAGAGGGGGCCCCGGGCCTGGGCCAAGGCCAGGTGATCCACCTCCCAGCAAGTGCCCCGCCTGTTCAGCCGTCGGGTCATGATCAGCCCAAGGGGCTGGGGGGGCTGGGTGGGCAGACGGAGGAGTGCCAGATGAACTACTGGGGCCTGGGGGAGGGCCGGCACCATGGAACCCAGAAAACGCTCCGGCAGCCGCAAGAACAGGGCGCGCTGAAGCTGGGGGAGGAGGGGAAGGAAAGCAGGGTCCTGGAGAAGGTGAAGCTGCCAACCCTGGAGGCGCTCCACAACCCAGCCCTCCTGGAGCCCCCCCCTCAGCCGATCCATCCCGAGACGAATCCGCTCAACGTGTTTGGAACCAACGGGCATGACCAGGGATGGGGGCCGTGCGAAGGCCTAAAGAAACAAACAGTTCAATCAATTTTAGGGCTCTGCCCCCTACTCCCAAGCCAGCCAACTTGCAAGCTGGGCCCATGGGCCTCAGGAGGGACGAATCAGCACCAGGGGGGTGCGTTCATTGGCGTTCCCCGCGGGATTGGGGCGGAGGGCCCGCTCAATCAGGGAAAGATCACTGCCCCGGCTTGCCGCCAGCACCTTCACCCGGCCGAGATCGTTCACATCCACCACCGCCACCGACACCCCCAAGGCTGCGGCCATGTCCTGGCAGAAGCGCTCTGGATGGGCGGGGCCCAACACGAGGGTCTGGTCATAGGGGGGAGTGGTGCCCGTGACGTCATCAATAAGGCGAGCCTGCTCCCCTGCCAGGCGATAGAAACCACCCTTGCTGCCCACAAGCTTGAGTACCAGCCCTCCGATCCAGGCGCACAGCACCCGGGCCGGGCCCACGATGTCAATCAGCGTCTGCAGCCCGCAGGCGGTAGCCAGGCTGCTGGTGGGATGGAACACGCGGCAGAGCAGGCGCGCCAGCATGGAAGGCTGCACCGTGGAGGGGTGGGCATACCGGCCTTGCATCACGGCCAGGGGGGTTTCTCCGATCGTGAGCACATCGTTCGGCTGGAGCAGGGAGCCGCAGTAGCGCTCCAACACCTCTACCGGCCGATCCAGCACGCCGAGAAGGTGGGTTTTCACCGGCAAGACCCGACAGCCCTCCCCTTTCCGCCAGGTGGCGGATTCGGGTGTGAGGGGGACGGGTTTTTGAAGGGGAACCAGAAAACCGTTGCGGCGGCTCAAACGGCCGAATGGGCCGTAGTTGATCCAGTGAACATCGAGCCAGAGGGTGTCAAGGATGGAGGCAGGATCGCTGCCTGCGGGTGTCTCGAGGGTGATCTGGAGACGGGCCACCGTGCTTTTGCAGCCTTTGACGATGTAAGCCGCCCAATAGCCATCGGGCCGAGCAGGCTCATCAGGATGCATCGGGGTGATTCGCACCCGCCGAGTGACGGCCGAGACATCCTCCCGACCGAGAAGAACGGGGTGCGCCTCGATCTCTGGAACGAACACCTCCATGCGCGGATGGGGATTGCGTATGACGATGTCACCCTCCACTTCCAGGGCATTGCCTTCCCGCCGCACCTGGAACGGTCCGGCCTCCATCAGGAGTGGAGAGGCCGGCCTGAGACGGTGACGGAGCTCGAGCCAGACCAGGAAGAGGCCGAAGAGAAGGAGGAGAAATAACAATGTGGACACAAAAAGGGTCAAACCCGATCACCCGTAGAACCTGGTGCAGGAGCGTAAGGGCAAGGGCGGCCCTAGGTTCCACTGGATGGCACCGGCCCCGCCACTGGCATGCGCAAAACCTTTGTTCTGGACACCAACGTGCTGCTGCACGACCCGATGGCCCTGACCCGGTTTCAGGACAACGATGTGGTGGTGCCGATCGAGGTGGTCGAGGAGATTGATCGCTTCAAGCGGGATCCATCCGAGAAGGGCCGCAATGCCCGTCAGGTGTCTCGGCTTCTTGACGAGTTACGGGAAAAGGGAAATCTGGCCGAGGGGGTCACCATCGACCAGGCCAGCGGCGGCACCCTGAAGGTGGTCTTCTGTCGCAGTGAAACCCTGCAGCAACTTCCCCCAGAACTCAAGGGGGGCAATGGCGATAACAACATTCTGGCCGTCGCTCTGGAGCAACGGCTCCAAGAGGTCATGGGCCGCCACCTCCCGGTGGTGCTGGTCACCAAGGACACCAATCTGCGCATCAAGGCCGATGCGGTGGGCCTGATTGCCCAGGACTACACCACCGACAAGGTGGACATAGCAGATCTCTATCCGGGATTCTGCGAAGTGTGGGCTAGTGCCGAACAGATCGACCAGGTGAAAAGCCCCGGTGGACTGTCCCAATCCGATCTCGCAGCGGGCCATCCAGAACTGGTGGCTAATGAGGGGGTGACCCTGGTGAATCAAGCCCAGCCCAATCACACCCTGTTGGCAAGATTTGATGGTGAAAGCAGAGCCCTTCTGCCGTTGCAACGGGCTCCCAAGGTGCGCCTGGGTGCGATCCAGCCCCGCAATCGGGAGCAGACCTTCGCCCTGGATTTGCTGCTGGATCCAGGGATCCAACTGGTGACCCTGATCGGCAAGGCTGGAACGGGGAAAACACTCCTGGCGTTGGCGGCAGGACTGCACATGGTGGCCGATGAACGGGCCTATGACCGGCTTCTGGTGACCAGGCCCGTGATCCCTCTGGGCAAAGACATCGGTTACCTGCCGGGGGATCTCGAAGAGAAAATGGGCCCGTGGATGCAGCCCATTATTGATAATCTAGACTTTCTTCTTGGGGCCAGCGAAGGCCATGGCGGCGGCAGGGGAGGCCAGCGAGCACCACGGAACAGCTGGGCCGATTTGAAGGGCATGGGCCTACTTGAAGTTGAGGCCATTAGTTATATTCGTGGCCGCTCGATCCCAAGGCAATACATGGTGGTGGATGAGGCCCAGAACCTCACACCCCATGAAGTGAAAACCATCGTCACCCGGGTTGGGGAGGGCACCAAGATTGTGCTAACCGGTGATCCCTACCAGATCGATAATCCCTATGTGGATGCAGAGAGCAACGGGCTCACCTGGCTGGTGGAACGCTTCAAGGGGCAACGGCTTGCTGGACATGTGACGCTCATGCGTGGGGAGCGATCGGCACTGGCGGAGCTGGCGGCCAATCTGCTCTGAGAAGCTGCCATGCCCCCCCATTCCCCAAGCACCGCGCTCACCAATCTCGCAACACCCCCTTCGCATCCCTGGCGGAGGCGGGTGTGGGTGGCAGCCGCCCTCTTCGCCGGGTTGGGACTGCTCCTCCAAGGCTGGCGAATGCACTCCCTCAGCGCCTCCTACGACCAGGGCATCTTCACCCAAGTGCTCTGGAATGGATGGCATGGCCATCCTTTTGAGAGCACGCTCTCCTCCCAGCTCTCCACCAACGTGATCCACGAGGGCGAGGTGCCTTCCCTGGGCTACCGGCGCCTCGGTCAGCATTTCACCCCCTTGTTGGCCCTCTGGATTCCCCTGGTGGCCTATGGGGGGGCCGAAGCCTTGGGGGTACTTCAGGTGGTACTGATCACCGCCGCCGGGCTCGCCCTTCACCTGCTGGCACGGCTCTGGCTGCCAGACCATCTGGCCGCGATGGTGGCCATCAGTTTTTTTGGCGCCAACGCAGTGATTGGGCCCACATGGGGCAATTTCACCGATCTCTGCCAGCTGCCTCTGTTGGTGTTTCTGCTCTTGATCGGCCTGGAGAGGGGCCCCTGGTGGCTGGGGGCTGGGGCAGCCGTGCTGATCCCCCTGGTGCGCGAGGACACGGGGGTCGTGCTGGTGGGAATTGGGCTGTGGCTGCTCCTGCGGCGCAGAAACCGCTGGCCATTGGGGTTGGCCCTGATCCTCTGGGGTGGGGCCTGGGTGGTGCTGGTCACCAACGTGCTGATGCCGCTCTTCAGCGAAGACAATTCCCGTCGTTTCATGGTGGAAAACTTCGGCCAGTACATCGGTGAGCAGGAGAAGGCCTCCAGCCTGCAGGTGCTGCGCGCCAGTTTGAGCCAACCCCTGCTGCTGCTGAGGGAGCTGGTAAGCCCTCCGGATCAAACCCTTCGCTATCTGTTGGGACAGGCTCTCCCCTTGATGTTTGTGCCTCTCCTCTCTATCGACAGCTGGCTGTTGATGGGGCTCCCCCTGCTGGGACTTCTGCTGGCCCAGGGCAGCAATAACCCGCTCTCAATCAACATCCGCTACACGTTTCTGGTGGTGCCAGGCCTGTTCGCCGGGTCTGCCCTCTGGTGGCGCAGCCATGCACACCTGTTCGCCCAACGACGCCTGCGGGCGTTCTGGGCGGGCTGCGTCGCCCTGTCCCTCCTGTTCACCCTCACCAGCAACCCCAACCGTTCCCTGTCCTGGCTCGTGCCTGACAGCATCACCCCCTGGGTGCATGTGCCCCTGGCGGCCCAGTGGAGGCATGCCATGGAGGCCCGTCATGCCCTGGAGCTCATCCCTCGTCAGGCCACAGTGGCCGCCACTACCCATCTGGTGCCGAGGCTGGCTCAGCGGGAGGTGCTGGTTCGCTTCCCCAAAGCCATCAGCTATGCCGATCGGCAAGGCCACATCCGCCCGGTGGATTGGGTGGCCGCCGACCTTGGCCGGCTCCAACGCTTCGCACCAGCCTTCAACGAAGACAGGGATGTGCTCGAGGATTCCATCAAGCGCCTGGAGGCCATGGGCCAGAGCTATGGGGTTCAAGCGCTGCGGGATGGGGTGGTGATCCTCCAGCGGGGCGCCCCTGATCAGCCGGGAACAAGGGAAACCTTGGAAAGGCTGCTCAAATCATCGACTGTGGATGAACGCAGCGATCAAACTCCTCGCCGCTGATCACGCCCAGCCTCTCCGCACTCTCTCTGAGGCTCAGGCCCTGGGCATGGGCATGGCGAGCAATGGCACAGGCCTGGTCGTAGCCCAGCACGGGGGTGAGCGCCGTGACCAGCATCAGGCTCTCTTCCAGATGGCGGCCAATGCGGGCCTCATCCGGGTGTAGGCCTTCAATGCAGTGCTCCCGCAGGCCTGAGCAGGCCCCGCTGAGCAGCTCAAGGCTGCTCAGACAATTCAGGGCGATGAGGGGTTTGTAGACATTGAGTTCGAAATTTCCCTGGCTGGAGGCCATCTGCACGGCCGTGTTGTTCCCCAGCACCTGCACTGCCACCATCGTGACCATCTCACACTGAGTGGGGTTCACCTTTCCCGGCATGATGCTCGACCCTGGCTCATTGGCCGGCAGGATCAGCTCACCGAGACCGCAGCGAGGCCCACTGGCCAGCCAGCGGATGTCGTTGGCGATCTTCATCAGGCTGCCGGCCAGCACTGCCAAGGCTCCATGGGTTGCGGCCAGGGCTTCATGACCTGCCAGGGCCTGAAATTTGTTGGCTGCGGCGTGGAAGGGCAACCCAAGGCGTTGCGACAGATGGGCTGCCACAGCCTCCCCGAATCCAGGGGGGGCATTCAAGCCGGTGCCCACGGCCGTGCCGCCGATCGCTAGGGCTCGCAGACCTGGGAGCGTGGCCCGGAGGCCCACCAGGCCGAGTTCCAGCTGGGCCTGGTAGCCACCGAATTCCTGGCCGAGGGTCAGGGGCACCGCATCCTGCAGATGGGTGCGACCGATCTTGATCAGGTCGGCATAGGCCACGGCCTTGCAGGCCAGGGAGGCAATCAGGGCTTCCAGGGCTGGTAGGAGGGTCTGCTCCAGGGCCATGCAGGCCGCCAGATGCATGGCCGTGGGGAAGGTGTCGTTGCTCGATTGGCTGAGATTGACATGGTCATTGGGATGGACGGGGCGCTTGCTGCCCAGCTCCCCACCCATGGCCGCAATGGCCCGGTTGGCGATCACCTCATTCACGTTCATGTTGGTCTGGGTGCCGGAACCCGTCTGCCACACCCGGAGAGGAAACTCTTCATCCAAGGCTCCGCAGGCCACCTCTTCTGCGGCAGCCACGATCACTGAAGCCAGGCCAGGATCCAGCTTTCCCATCTCCGCATTGACCTCGGCGCAGGCGGCCTTGAGATGGCCCAACGCATGCACGATGGCCAGTGGCATCTGCTCCCCAAAGGAAAAGAGCTGGAGAGAGCGCTGGGTCTGGGCACCCCAGAAGTGCTCGGCAGGAACCTCGATCGAACCGAGGCTGTCCGTTTCGAGCCGCCTCTGCGGGTTCATGTCAATCACGGGGAGAGGGATCCGGAGCCACCGACTGCCAACCATCGTTGAGCTCGTTGAAGCTCGTCATCCTTCGCTCAGAACTAGAAGGGGGGAGGGGCAACCCGGTGGCCCGACTTAAGGCGGCATGGATGGTGTCGATCTCCACCTGACCAGGAGCATCCAAGAGGACCTGGCCCTCCTGTCCAAGAACCACCACCTGAGGAATGACTCCCCTCCAGTAATGAAGGGGATCGGTAGGTCCACCGTCCATGCGTCCCTGCAGGGGGTCGGTGACCAACGGCATGAGTTCGATGCTGTTGCCCCACACCCGCTGCAACTCCGATACGACCCCCGCAAAGCGTTTGCTGACCGCACTGTCATCGAGGTAGTACACCACCAGGGTCACCCGATGGTCCGCCAGGGCCTCAGCCAGGGTGAGCCTTGGAGGCACCAAGGAGCCATTGCCGGCATAGAGGGCAAAAATATTGCCGTCGTAGCGATCATTGTCCAGGCTGGCCCAGGCCCCCGGAGGCCAGGCGAGCAGGCCCACCAGCAAAAGGGTCAGGACAAGAATCCTGGCGCTGATCCAGCGAGCCGCAGGGGCCATCATCGGCGCGTGGACAGGAGTGGTGGGGAGACGGGACAAGGGCGAGGAGCGAAGGTCCACACCTGGAGGATTATGGGGGTCAACGGCCCAGGCTTCTCCCCATTCCCTGGGCGATTCCGCGCCCCACCAGGCCAATGGCCCGGCCCACGACCCGGGTGAGAAACACCACGAAGAGATCTCCCAGGGCCCTCACAATGGCTTGCACCTGGGGGGCGAGGGCATCGCGCACCTCCAGGGTCAGGGTGACAAGTTGCTGGGGCCAGCTCAGACGCTTGAGCTCCCCATCCCGGGGTTCGGTGAGGTCCAGACGACCGATTCCTCCTTCTTTCAAACAAAAAAGCGGGCGGCGGCTCTCATAGAGCTGGATCGGCCGCTCCACCCAGCTCAGCCAGCGTTCCTGGGCATTGAGTTGGTTGCGCAGCCGCTCGAGATTGCGGGTGGGCAAGAGATTCTCCCGCAGCAGATAGCGGCGGAGTTCTGGCCACTCCGCACTCAGGGCCAGCACCTGGCTGCTGATTTGCTCGGCGTTCCGCACCAACCAGTTGGCCAGAAGCATCTCGAGATAGAGGACCGCCTGGGGTTCATCAGGTGCCCTGAGCCGACCATCCACCACGAGGGGGCGGGCCTGCAATACGGCCGCCAACATGGAATGGGGATCGGGAAGTTCGGGATCCTCCCCCTCGAGATCGCTCTGGCTCAAGAGGGTCTCGGCCACGGGTTGGAGAGTGCCCTCCCGGGGAAGCTGCACATAGGGACCTGCCAGCTGCCGCAAAGCCTGTTGCCGCAGCTGGGGTTGCAAGACAGCCCAGCGCTGACGGAGGGTTTCAGCGCTCTGATCCTCCTGCTGGAGGTTGTCGCGGAGGTTGTCCAGCTGCTCCAGCAAGGCCAACAGGAGATCCCGCCGCCGTTCGGCCTGCAGGCCATCAAAGGCCAACAATTGGCCGCTGAGGTTGGCAGGCTCCGCTGCAACAGCCTCCTGCAAACGCTGGCGCAAGGCCCGCCAGATGCCTTCCGCATTGCGTTGTCTCAGGGTGAGAGTCAGCACAGGGGCGAGGGCGCCCCCGGGACTAGATGGGGAGGCACCAGGGGATGGGGGGACAGCGGTGGTGGTAAGGACAGCGCCCTGGGACTGTGCTGGAGATTCGAAGCCCCAGGCCATGGTGAGGGGGCCCCAGAGCCAAAGCAGCAGTGAGCGGGCTGCCTGAAGTTCGCGGCACCTGCCCTCAAGCAGCAACTGGGCGAGCCAGGTGGTGGGGGATGGGTTAAGCAGCCGGTGACACAGCCGCAACTCAGCATCGATCTGCTGAAGACCGCTCACCAGAAGCCACTGTCCCAATCCCATGGGCACAGGCTCCCGCCAGGGGGAGTCGCCCGCGCCTCCGAGCAGATCCACCACGCGACCCCCCTGGAGGAGGGTCGAGACGGCGTCTCTGACGGTGGCGTCATCGGGTGCCTCCAGCAGGCCCTGAAGTGGAAGATCCAGGAGGAAGTCCCTCGGATAGGAGAGGGCCCCAGAGGAAAGCAGCAGAACGGGGGCGGGGTGCCACCGCTCCTGAAGCAGGCGAAGCTCTTCGAAAAGCGTGTTGGCGGGCGGAAGGGTGGTCAAACTCCAAAGGATGAGCCGGGGCGCCCCTTCCAGCTCCTCCGGATTGTCCGCCAGCCGATAGAGGGGGGGATCCTGAATCAGCCAACGCTTCAAACCCTCCCTAGAAAGCCCATCGCCAAGAACAAGGATCTGGGGAAGACGCTCGCTGGAGGAGAAAGGCTTGGCCATCGTCATGGCGTCAGCGGGTGGGCCGACGACCGAGGAGATTCAAAGTGTAGGCCTCAATCTGATATCCCGTTCGTTGCTCGATCAGGGCAAGGAGTTGGGCAGGAAGACATACCTCCAGATCATGAATCTCACCTGTGTCCAGGCAGGTGAGATGGCTGTGGGGATCAGCCCTGTAGCCATAAAGGCGGCCACTGGCACGGTCCAGGCACTCAATCACGCCAGCAGACTGGAGCGACTCCAGATTTTGATAAACAGACGTATGGCCGATATTCCGTCCAAGATTATTTAGTTTTTCGAAGATATCTCTCGCGCTTAGATGGGTTTTTTCGGCCCATAACAATTGCAGCACCATGCGTCGCTGTTTGCTCAGTCGCAGACCCAGTTCGCGGCAGCGTCGATAGGCCGCATCCACCGTCTCCGATGGTGCCTGTTCCCTCTCCAATCCAGATGCAACGTCCTCCAAAGAAACGTCGCTGGGGACGGACCGCTTTCCAGGGCTTGGAGATGGTGGGTTGGAGTGGGCCACAAAACCTGGATGGAAACAGCGAAAAGCGATCGTCAACCATTCCTATTTATAGAGGATTTATGAGATTCATGCTCAGGGAGCACGCCGGAAGCGAGGGTCAGGCGATGGGCAAGCCACCCGGGTCTTGCCATCGCCCTGGTCCAATGGCCTGCAGGGCTTCCTTCAGATCCAGCCCCCCGTCATAGAGGGCCCGCCCCACGATCACCCCCTCCACCCCCAACGGAGCCAAGACCAGGAGGCCGAGGAGATCACTCAGGGAGCCCACACCTCCCGAAGCAATAATCGGAATGGAAGTGGCCAGCGCCATGGCCCTGAGAAACTCCAGATTGGGGCCAGCAAGGGTGCCATCGGTGGCGATATCTGTGGTGATAAGTGCCGCGACCCCACTTCCCTCAAAGCGGCGGGCCACATCGGTGGCGTGAAGGGCACTGTTTTCCAGCCAGCCGCGGGTGGCCACCTGCCCCCCCCTGGCATCAATGCCCACCACAATGCGACCGGGGTGGCGTTCAGCGAGCCGACAGACGAGATCTGGGTCTTCCACCGCCAACGTACCCAGGATCACCCGATCCAGGCCCAGCTCCAGCAGTTGCTCCACCCGCTCACGGGTTCTCACCCCTCCCCCGAGCTGAACCGGAATGGAGAGGGCTGCCGTGATATTGCGGACGGCAGCATCATTCACGGTCTGCCCCTGCCGCGCCCCATCCAGATCCACCAGATGGAGTCGGGTGGCCCCCTGGTTCTGCCATGACAGGGCCTGGGTCAGGGGATCCTCGGAAAAGGTGGTGACCTGGCTGTAGTCACCCTGGTGCAGCCGCACACAGTGGCCCGCGAGCAGATCAATCGCCGGGATGACGTCCATGTCCTGATAGCCACTGGTGTCATCATCCCGCGGGCCGCAAAGTGGGGCCAAACCGTGGCCCCCATGGAGCCGCTCCCCCTTCCCCCCACGCCCCCTCTCCAGATCGATCGGTTGATTGCCCCGATCGCCTTTCCCGATCCTGCCCTCGAGCAGGCGCTGCGCACACACCTATTCCCCCCAGGATCCAACCCGGCGGAGTGCCAGCGCCAGGGCGGGCTGCGCTACCTCTACAACCGGGTGGATCTGGATGGGGATAGGGCTCCGGAAACCCTGGTAGCCCTGCTCGGGCGCCAAGGTTGTGCCAAGGCTGGCTGCCCCGTGATGCTATTCAAAGATGTGGGCGCCAGGATCAGGCCTCTGCAAACGCTCCTGGGATTCCACACGGCCTTGATCGTGGCCGAACGGCAAACGGGGGGCTGGCGCGACCTGATTCTTCCGCAATCCGAGGGAGCGGGGGGAGGAAGGTCAACCTGGCTGAGCCATAACGGCAAGGGGTACCCCCTCGACCCTTCGATGGCCAGCACCAGAGGACTGACCACCCCCACCCGGGGGGTCGCCGCGCTTGTGGTCAAGCAAAGCCCCTACCTGGTGCAGGGCCATTCCCTTGCCTGCCCACCGGATCAGGTTCAGCGGAAAAGGGTGTTAAACAAAGTGCCGATAGCCCTGCCCAACTCTTCATTGCCACTGGAGGAGGAGGTGCCACTGCGACCCGCCATTTGAGTGGCCACCAAGGTCATGTCGGCCCAGCGGAAAATACCAGTGGAGCCATGGTTCAGATGGCTAACGGGCCAGGTGGAGCCAAAATCGTCCGCAATGCTGACCGAACCACCCCGGTTGGTGAACATGTAGGTGGTGCCGTTGTTGAGCCTCACCCGATAGCGGGTCTGACCATCGCCGCGACTCATCTGGCGCAGATCGCAGCGGCCATCAAACACCGGGCGACCGCCGCGGCTCAGGCTGCACAACCCCGTGTCTCTGGCCGTCTGACTGGCATTCCATCCATCCCCTGAGGACCCTGATCCCTGCTGACCGGAGTTGGCGCCAGCAAAGAGCTGGCCCGTGACCCGCTGGGCCACATTGCGCTTGTTCCAGCCGTCTTCCCAACAGGTCCGGGCGGGCACACTGCAGACGATGCCGTTGCTGAGGCGAAACTCCAGGGGAGCGGGATTGGTTGCCAGATAGGAACGAAGCTGGGCTTCTGCCCGGGGACCCAGATACTGACGGGTCAGGGGCTCCGAGGCCCCCCGGCTGTCGTAGCAGACCCCGCTGCCTCTCAGGGCCTGGGAATCGCAGAGCACACCCGGAGCCGGAGATTGGACCTGGGCATGGGCGGCCAGAGGGATCAGGCCCCCTGCCAGCAGCCCCATGGCAAGGGCAGGCCTGAGAAAAACGGCGGACCGAGAACGGGCAGAGGGAAGAACCATCACAGGTGGCAAGGCTCAAGGCCAAAACTAGCCACGGTTTCGCAACGAGTCGCTTGAATGACCCGACCTAAGGGATGTCAGCCATGCGGATTCTGGTGATGGGGGGAACCCGCTTTGTAGGCAGGCCCCTGGTGGCGTCACTGATAGAGGCGGGCCATGAAGTCAGCGTCTTCACCCGAGGTCGCCAACCGGTTCCCGCTGGCGTAGAGCACATCAAGGGGGACCGCACCCTGGAGACGGACCTGAGCCAACTGTCGGGCCGGGATTTTGATGTGATTGTGGACAGCTCTGGCCGAACCCTGGCCGACACCCGGAGCGTGCTGACCTTCACAGGCGCCCCCCGTCACCGATTGGTCTATGTGAGTTCAGCCGGGGTGTATGCCGATAGCGACTTCTGGCCCCTGGACGAGGATGCCCCCCTCGACCCCGCTAGCCGCCACGCCGGTAAGGCGGAGACGGAAGCCTGGCTGCTGGCAGAGGGGATTCCCTTCACCAGCTTCCGCCCGACCTACATCATTGGACCGGGCAACTACAACCCCATTGAACGGTGGTTTTTTGATCGCCTCACCCACGATCGCCCCATCCCCCTCCCGGGAGATGGGGGGCTGATCACCCAGCTGGGAGACGTGCGGGATCTGGCCCGGGCCATGGCCCTCAGCATCGATGTGGACACCGCCTGCAACCGCATCTATCACTGCTCTGGCCTCCAGGGGGTAACGCTGAAGGGGCTTGTGGCCACGGCAGCAAAAGCCTGCGGCAAAAATCCAGCCACCGTGGACATTCGCAGCTTTGACCCGGCTGGGCTCGAGCCGAAGGCCCGAAAGGCCTTTCCCCTGCGGCTGTCCCATTTCCTCACCGATACCCATCGGCTTCAGAGAGAGCTGGCGTGGCAACCCCGATTCGATCTTGCCAGCAGCCTGGCAGACAGCTATCAGCTGGATTACAGCAAGACGGCCTCAGAGGACCCGGACTTCAGCGCAGACGAGGCCCTTCTGCTGTCCTGATCCTGACGAAAAGTGCAAAACAATCGGATCTCCATCCGAAGAAGTGCACCGAAGTGAAGCAAGAAGCCACTAACGAGTATAATGATGCGATTGTGTTAGGAGCTACCTGGTGGAAAAAGGAAGACTGAGTTCGCGCCAAGCCGCTGATTCCCTTCAATGGATTGCCTATGCGTTGATACTTGTCTTTCTGGCCCAGGTGATCACCGCGATTTTTCCGATTGCTTTCATTCAGCCTCAGTGGATGGTCCGGTTCAGTGGTGCCCTGCGTGCCACGGCCAGCCTGCCCCTTCTGGCCTTGGGATTGTTAATGGTAGCCAACACGATCGATGCCGAGGTGTCGCCTTCCTCCAAACAGATCAACTGGATGCGTCGATTCGCCACCCTCGCGTCCCTTGGCTTCCTCTTGCTGATTCCCCTCCAGTCTTACGGAACGGTGAAGGGGATCAATGCCCAGGTGGAGGAAAGACAGGCCGAGTTGAAAAAGGTGCTCGCCGCCGTGCCTCAGATCCAAAAGGCCCAAACAGAAACTGAACTTCGTCGCGCCATCATTGCCATTCCAGGGGGCGAACAGCTGGCCAGCCGTCCCCTTGGTGGCAATGTGCCAACCGTCAGAGACTTCTTGTTGAAAAGGATCGAATCGACGGTCAACCGATTGGAAAATCAGCTGAAGGAGAATCAGGATCAAGCCCTTCAGCGAATCATCCTTCCCCTGTCGCGCGATGGCTTGATTTCCCTAGCCTATGCCATTGGTTTTGCCGGGATGGGCTTCAACAAATTCGGCCAACCAACCCCCTTGCGTCGCCTGGTGAGATCCCGGAACACCGAGTTTCAGAAGGAAATGAATTCCAGGTCTGGACATTCCCGCAATTAGAGTCACACACGTGACGGGAGAACGATGGAGGCCTTTTGCAACCTCTTTCAGATCCTTGATCTAACCCAAGGAACCGAAGCGAAAGTTGCCGCCCTTCTGGCCTATTTCCAGGCCTGTTCGGCTGAGGAAGGAGCCTGGGCTCTCCATGTGCTGCTCGGCCGCCAGAAGCGTCGGTTGATCACGGGACGCCGCCTACGGGAGATCTGTCTTAACGGCACGACCTGGCCCCCCTGGCTCTTTGACGAGTGCCACAGACAGGTGGGGGATTCGGCGGAAACCATCAGTTTGCTTTGGAACACCACGCCGTCCCCTCCTGTCCCCCCTGGCAAGGCTGATCCGGAGAAGCAAGGGTCTCTGCAGGAGTGGATGGAACAGCATCTACCAGCTCTGGCCTCCCTCCAGGGGGACGCCCAGGCCGAGGCCGTGCAGACCCTCTGGAGCCAACTGAGCCAACCCCAGCTTCTGGTGATGAACAAACTCCTCACCGGCGGCCTGCGGGTGGGGGTGAGTGAGGGGCTAGTGATCCGCGCGCTGTCTCGCCTGACCGGACTGGAAAGCGCCACGTTGAAACACCGGCTGATGGGCCGGGCCCAACCGACGTCGGCAGCCTGGGAAGCGCTGACCACTCCCATGGACACAGGGGTCATGCCACCGAGCCGCCCTTACCCCTTCTTTCTGGCCTCGCCCCTGGATCCGGCCATCCTGGACACCACCCCAGCCAACCAATGGCAAGTGGAGTGGAAATACGACGGCATTCGCTGCCAGCTGATCCATCGCCAAGGGCAGGTGTTTCTCTGGAGCCGGGGTGAAGATCTGATCAACGCCAGCTTTCCAGATCTCACGGCCGCCGCCGCCCACCTCCCGGAGGGCTTGGTGCTGGATGGGGAGGTGGTGATCTGGGGGGCTGGGGAACCCCATCCCCGTTCCTTTGCCACCCTTCAACGCCGCCTGGGTCGGCTGGCTCCAGGGCGAACTTTGCTGGCCCAAGCTCCTGCCTCCTATGTGATCTACGACCTGCTCGAACAGGACGGGAGCGACCTGCGTGCCAGGCCCCTGGAGGAGCGCCGTCAGCTACTCCATCAGCTCCAACGGGAAGGGCTGCCTGCTCCGCTGCGATTGGCACCCGTTTTGCCGCTCTTCCACTGGCAGGAGCTCGATCCCTTGAGGGATCAGGCCCGTTCAGAAGGAGCCGAAGGGGTGATGCTGAAACACCGCGAGGCGCCCTATCTCAGCGGCCGGCGGCGGGGGCACTGGTGGAAACACAAGCTGGAGCCCTATCGGCTGGATGCCGTCCTGCTCTATGCCCAGGCTGGGAGTGGCCGACGGGCCAACCTTTTAACGGACTACACCTTCGGGCTGTGGGATCGGCCCTGGCGGGACGGGGCCGCACCAGCCCAGCACGAGCGGCCCCCACCGCAGCTGGTGACCTTCGCCAAAGCCTATTCCGGACTGGATGACGGGGAGATCCAGCGGCTGGATCAGTGGATTCGCAGGCACACCCTGCAACGCTTCGGACCTGTACGCGCGGTGGAACCCGAGCTGGTGTTTGAGCTGGCTTTCGAGGGAATCCAGCCCTCTTCCCGGCATCGCAGTGGGGTGGCCGTGCGATTCCCGCGCATCAGCCGCTGGCGCTCAGACAAGTTGGCCCGGGAGGCTGACAGCCTGGAGGAAGCGCTGGCCTTGATGGCCCCAGCGGCGCCAGGGGCACCAGCGGCTCCGAACCAGAACCGATAGGGTGCCGGCGCCGGGCTTCCCATGCTTGCGCGATGGCCCCTGCCGATTCCTCCCGCGGCCGAAAGAAGGCCCACAAGGTCCCCGCAACTGATATCAGCCGGGGCAGAACCCAGGCCCCGATCGAAGCCTGGTTTGCCCAGCAGGGATGGCAACCGCAGCCGTTCCAGCAACAATGCTGGCAGGCCTACCTGGAAGGCCGAAGTGGACTGATCCAAGTGCCCACAGGCTCGGGGAAAACCTATGCCGCTGTCATGGGCCCGTTGGCCGAGCTGGTTCAGGAGGCCAACCTTCATCAGGGAGAGCCAGCGGGATTGCGACTGCTCGTGATCACGCCGCTGCGAGCCCTCAGTAGGGATCTCCAGCTGGCGATCGAGACCCCGATCGCCGCCATGGGCTGGCCCGTGCGGGTGGGTCTTCGCAACGGGGACACCCCCAGCAGCGAGAGGACCCGCCAGCGCAAACGGCCTCCCCAGATCCTGATCACCACCCCGGAATCGCTGGCGTTGCTGCTGGCATCCCCCGATGCCGAAGGGTTGTTTGCAGCGCTGCAAGGGGTGGTGATCGATGAATGGCACGAGCTGATGGGCAGCAAGCGGGGCAGCCAAACCGAGCTCTGCCTGAGCTGGCTCAGTCGCCAGAGGCCCGGGCTACGGCGATGGGCCATCAGCGCCACCATCGGCAATTTGGAGGAGGCGGCCCAGACGGCGGTGGGAGCCGGGATCGACCCCTTGATCATCACGGCCCCTCTCCAGCGGGGAACCGCCATCAGCAGCCTGCTGCCCGATTCCATCGACGGTTTCCCCTGGGCAGGGCACCTGGGATTGCGCATGCACGAAGCCTTGGTGGGGGCCCTGGAGCCCACCACCTCCACCTTGCTGTTCACCAACACCCGCAACCAGGCGGAGCGTTGGCATCAGTGCCTGCGCTACACCTGTCCGGAAATGGAGGACGCTCTGGCGCTCCACCACAGCTCCCTCGATCGGGCCACCCGGGAAGGGGTGGAAGCGGGCGTGAAGAACGGGGAGATCCGGTGGGTGGTGTGCACCAGCTCCCTGGATCTGGGGGTGGATTTTCAGCCCGTGGAGCAGGTGGTGCAGATCGGCTCTGCGAAGCATCTGGCACGGCTGCTGCAACGGGCAGGCCGCTCGGCGCATTCCCCTGGCCGCACCTCCCAGGTGCTCTTCATGCCCACCAACGCCCTCGAGCTGATCGAAGTGAGTGCCATGCGCCGCGCCCTGGGGCGGGGGGTAGTGGAACACCGGGCCGCCCCGGACGCCCCCCTGGATGTGCTGCTCCAGCATCTGGTGACCTTGGCCTGCGGCCCGGGATTCTGCCCCCACCAGGAATGGCAGACCGTTCGCGCCGCCTGGAGTTTCCGGCACCTGGAGCCCGAGCGATGGCAGTGGTGCCTCAACTTTCTGGAACACGGGGGGAGCTGTCTGGCGGCCTACCCCCGCTACCGCAAGTTGGAACGGGAGCCCCTGACCGACCAACAGGACCCAGGTACTCCCCCGGCGTTTCGTTTCCGGGTGCAGGATAAGGCGATCGCCCGGCTGCATCGGCTGAACATCGGCACGATCACCGCCAATCGCAGCGTCAGCGTGCGCTTTGTGCGGGGGTCCGTGATCGGCCATGTGGAGGAGGCCTTCATCGGACGCCTGAGGCCTGGGGATGTCTTTTTCTTTGCCGGCCGCCAACTGGAATTTCAGCGTCTGCGGGAAATGACGGCCTATGTGAAAACCACCACCAAGAGCAGCACGGCCGTGCCCGCCTGGGCAGGGGGACAGATGGCCCTCTCCGACCTGCTAAGCCACCATCTGCGGGAGGAAGTGAGTCGCTGCAGCCAGGCCCTGGAGGAGGGGGCGGGCAGCTCCTTGTTGGACACCCCGGAGCTGGAAGCCCTTGTTCCCTTGCTGCAACGGCAGGCTGAGCTTTCACGGATCCCCAGACGGGATGAGTTTCTTGTGGAGGTGTGCCGCACACGGGAGGGCTGCCATCTCTATGCCTATCCGTTTGAGGGACGCTTTGTGCATGAGGGACTGGGATTTCTCTGGGCCTGGAGGTTGGCCCGCCATCACCCGGGCACGCTGACCGTCTCGGTGAACGACTACGGCTTTGAATTGCTGGCCCCTCGGGGGTATCCCTTCCCCGAGCTGGTGGCCCAACACGGCGAAGCGCTGCTCAGCACGGAGGGACTGGAGCGGGACCTGGAAGCGGCCATCAACCTTTCCGAATTGTGCCGGCGCCGCTTCCGCGGGATCGCCCAGGTGAGTGGCCTGGTACACAACGGCTATCCCGGCTCGGCCAAGAGCGGCAGCCAGCTCCAGATCAGTGCCGCCCTGCTCTTTGACGTGTTCACGCGGCATGATCCCTCCAACCTGCTGCTGCAACAGGCCCGCCGCGAGGTGCTCAGCGAGCAGCTGGAAAGGCATCGGCTAGAAGCCACCCTGCAACGGCTTCAGACCTGCCGCCTTCAGGTGGAACACACACCACGGCCCACCCCTCTGGCCTTCCCCCTGCTGGCAGAGCGGCTGACCAATCGGATGAGCAATGAATCCCTGCTGGAGCGGCTGCAGCGCCTGAGGGCGGAAGCGGAGAAAGCCGAAGGGTTGGACTGAAACCTGCGGGGCCGGTACTTCCCAGGCCTCAGGGGCCTGGGAAGTACCGGCCTCTAGTAGCCCAGGTGGAATCGGCGGGATCGGCCGCCGGAAGGGCGACAGGGGGATCGGGCAAGGCGGACTGAAGAACCTGATGCACCACCACCCCCGAACCCACCAACGTGGCCCCCGTGACACCCAGCACGCCCAAGAGCAGGCGACGGCTGGTGCTGGGGAAGACGCGAAAGCTGGCCATGATGGCCACGGGCCAGAGGGGTGGGATCGCCCAAGCGGCCGTCAGCATCCCAACGGTGCCGACCCGGGCCGCCCGATCCAGAACCTCGGTTCGTCGGGCCAAGGCCAACTGGGCCTGGTGTTCCCGGAGGAGTTGGCGATCCTCCTCGGTGTGCCAGTACCCCAGACGGCGGGCCACTTCAAGATCCCGCTCAGACCCGGACTGGGTCAGGGAAACGACAACGGCACGGAGCCAACCATAGGCAGCCATCAAGAACACTTTTTATGTACGGCGTGCAACCTAAGAGCGTTGGTCCTGGGGGGAGGTTCGGGTTGCGCGGCGAGAAAGGGGGAAAGAACCGCCCTTACGCCACGAGGTAGTTGCGCAGATCCAGGGAACGGCTGCGGATGCCTTCGAGGGCCCTGCGCTCGAGATTCCTCGTCTTGTCGCGGCTCATCCCAAGTTCCTTGGCAATGGACGTGAGACTCATGGGCTCCTCGCCCTCCATCCCATAACGCATCTTCAATACACGA
>JBBASA010000007.1:0-97072 GCA_040399515.1 Cyanobium sp.
TGCACTACGTGCTCCATGCCCCCCAGGGCGACACCTATGCCGATCTGCTGTTCACCATGATCGAGCGGCGCGATCGGCGTCCTCCCGTCACCTACACAACATTTCAGGCTCGGGATCTGGGGGGCGACACGGCGGAACTGGTGAAGCGCACCATTGCCCAGGCCGTGGAGCGGTTCCACCCGGAAGCCCTGCTGGTGGGGGAGAGCTGCACCGCCGAGCTGATTCAGGACCAGCCCGGTGCCCTGGCCGCTGGGATGGATCTGGGGGGCATCCCGATGGTGAGCCTGGAGCTGCCCGCCTATTCCAAGAAGGAAAACTGGGGAGCGGCGGAAACGTTCTATCAGCTTGTCCGGAGTCTGTTGAAGGAGCAGGTGCCCCCGCCCGGTAGCCCGAAGATTGCTCCCACCCGGTGGAATGAGGAGGGCCGCCGGCCCAGAGTGAATCTGCTGGGCCCCAGTCTGCTGGGCTTCCGCTGCCGTGACGACGTGCGCGAGATCACCCATCTCCTTTCCGAGCACGGCATCGAGGTGACCGTGGTGGCCCCGCTGGATGCCAGGCCGGCTGATTTGCTCCGCATCCCCACGGCGGACGCCAACGTCTGCCTCTATCCGGAGGTGGCAGCTCCTGTGTGCAGCTGGCTGGAGCGCAGCTTCGGCATGGCCACGGTCAAAACCGTCCCTATTGGCATTGGAGCCACGACGGCTTTTCTCACGGAGATCACCACCCTGCTGGGGCTCGACCCCCTGGGTGCTGCGGCGGAGATCGAGCGGCGCTCCCGCCTGCCCTGGTATTCCCGCTCCGTGGATTCCACCTACCTCACGGGCAAGCGGGTGTTCATCTTCGGCGATGCCACCCATGCCATTGCCGCCGCCCGGATCGCCAGCCAGGAGCTGGGCTTTGAGGTGGTGGGCCTGGGCACATACAGCCGGGAGCTGGCCCGGGAGGTGCGGGCCGCCGCCAAGGAGCTGGGCCTGGAAGCCCTCATCAGCGACGACTACCTGGTGGTGGAGAAGGCCATGGCGGAGGCCGCTCCAGAGCTGGTGCTCGGCACCCAGATGGAACGTCACAGTGCCAAGCGGCTTGGCATTCCCTGCGCCGTGATCAGCACCCCGCTCCATGTGCAGGATGTGCCCGCCCGCTATTCCCCCCAGATGGGCTGGGAGGGAGCGAACGTGATCTTCGATGCCTGGGTGCACCCCCTGATGATGGGGCTGGAGGAACACCTGATCGGCATGTTCCGCCACGACTTCGAGTTCGTCGACGGTCACCGCAGCCACCTGGGCGATGGGGTTCCGGCCCAGGGCCCCGGGGATGATCAAGCGCACGGGGGGGCGGCGGTGGCTTCCTCTCGCCCGGCCTCTCCCGACATGGCGGGGTTGGAAGCTTCAGGTGCTGTTGCGGTGGTGGAAGCCCCCGTTTCAGCTGGTGAGCTGGTGTGGACCGTCGATGGGGAAGCGGAGCTGCACAAGATCCCCTTTTTCGTGCGGGGCAAGGTGCGACGCAACACCGAAGCCTTCGCCCGCGATCGGGGCCTGAGCGCCATCACCAGCGAAACGCTCTACGAAGCCAAGGTTCATTTCAGCCGCTGACCCCGTTAGTCCACCCGATCGTTGCTTCCTCGAACGGGTTTCACATCGGTCCCCAAGAGGGCCGACATCCCATGGACTCCTGGTGTGGGCGATCCTTCTGCTCGTCTCTACCTTGGAAGAGGCACTGTTCCCTTTCCATGGTCATCCGCACCCGCCTCGTTGAACTCTCCAGCCTGGAGGCCGTGGCCTACCGCCAAAAACTCCGCGCTGGTCAGGTGGGGGTGGTGATCCTTCGGCAGGATGGGCCCCAGCCTGGACTGGCCCTTCTCAACCGCCAGAGCGGTTCCGCCGATCCTGCCCACAACACCCCCTCAGACCTTTACCCCCTGGAGGCCTTCGAGGAGGCCATTGAGCTCACCTCTGGCCTTCCCTACTCCAGCCGTGGTCCCGTTCGCTCCCCCGCTGCGGTGGGTGCGGGGGCTGGAGAGGAGGGCCCCGTGCCGGCGGAACTGGCGGAAGACGCTTCCCCCGAGGCCGTGGCCACGGTGAGCAGTGCCGACTACGGAGCCATCGTGAAGGCTTACACCAACAAAAAAGGAGAGCTCTCCTACGAGCTCCTCAACAAGGCCCTGATCCAGGCGGGCCGGTCCAATCCCTTCGTAGTCACCATGGTGACTAACGGGGCTTCCCTCGAAGAGATCCGCGACCACGTGGTGAAAGCCAACTTCGAAGCTGTCACAGGCAACCGTTCGCTCAGCCAGGACGAGGTGAGCCGCATTGTGGAGCTGTTAGATGAGGTGAGCCCCCGCTCGGTGCTGCGGGAGTTCAACGACGACCTGCGGAAGCTGCAAGCCGAAGCCAACCGATGACATGCATCCTCACGGCTTGAGGCCACTGCGAGTCCCTAACGGTCCTTGCCCCGGCAAGGGTGGCTAGCAACCCTGGGGGCGATTGATGTCCGCCGCCTTGCGAAACCTCTTTGTTTCGCTTTGCGTGATCCCCACCCAACGTCCTGGCTGCTGTCTTTGGATAAAGGCAGTGCCCCTGGCCATTCCTGGTTTCCCATGACCACCACCCTTCAGCCCCCCGCCGCCGCTGGCAGTCGCCCCCAGGGGGCTAGCCATCGGGAAGATGGGGAAGGCAGCCTGCAGGTGCATCAAGATCCCGGCCTGAACATCCAGGAGGGCGCCCTGGTGATCGCCGTCTACGGCAAGGGAGGCATCGGCAAATCCACCACCTCGTCCAACCTCTCGGCCGCCTTTTCCAAGCTGGGTAAGCGGGTGCTGCAGATCGGCTGCGATCCCAAGCACGATTCCACCTTCACCCTCACCAAGCAGATGGTGCCCACGGTGATCGACATTCTCGAAACAGTGGATTTCCACACCGAGGAGCTGCGGCCGGAAGATTTCATGTTCGAGGGGTTTAACGGCGTTCAGTGCATCGAGGCCGGGGGACCACCTGCGGGGACCGGCTGTGGCGGCTACGTCACCGGTCAGACGGTGAAGCTGCTCAAGGAGCACCACCTGCTGGAAGACACCGACGTGGTGATCTTCGATGTGCTGGGCGATGTGGTTTGCGGAGGTTTCGCAGCGCCCCTGCAGCATGCCCACTACTGCCTGATTGTGACGGCCAATGATTTCGATTCCATCTTTGCGATGAATCGCATCATCGCTGCCATCCAGGCCAAGGCCAAAAACTACAAGGTGCGTCTGGGTGGGGTGGTGGCCAACCGCAGCCTGGATACAGACCAGATTGACAAGTTCAACGATCGGGTGGGCATGAAAACCATGGCCCATTTCCGGGATGTGGACGCCATTCGCCGCTCCCGTCTGAAGAAATGCACCATCTTTGAGATGGAGCCCAGCCCCGAAGTGGAGGCGGTGCAGCAGGAATATCTCAACCTGGCCCGCACCATGCTTGAGAACGTTCAGCCCCTAGAGGCCGAATCCCTCAAGGACCGTGAGATCTTCGATCTTCTCGGATTCGATTAGGAGGTGCGCTTTTCCTGCAATCCTGGCCAAGGCTTCTTGCCTTGCAAGGATTGCAGGCAATCAGAGCCGGAATTCTGGCCGCTTGTTTTGATCGATGCTGCGATTAAGCAGTTCACCGAGGGTGAGGCCGATAGGAAGATTTCCCCCAAAAGCACTGCCTTGCACCTGGCGGAACAGTTTGTTTTCCACCAAGAGATATTGCATATCTGACAGAGGCACGGATCCTTCTTTCTCCACGATCTCTGAGGCGTTCCGCAACACGTAGCCTACGAAGTTCTGCAGTGAGGGTTTAGCGGCTATTTGCCGGGCATTCACATAGATGAACATCGGCCGCGAAAGGGGCTGATAGGTTTCATTCTGCACGGTTTTCACCGAGGGCAGTACTTTCCCCTTGGGCCCCACGATGGCCAGTGCGCGGAGCTGGTTGGTATTGGCTTTGTAGTAAGCAAAGCCGAAATACCCCATGCCTAGCCCCGTGTTGGCAACGCCTTTAACAAGGACGTTGTCGTCCTCGCTGCTTGTGGTGTCGATGCGGCTATTCCCTTGCTCGCCCGTGACGGCCTTCGTGAAGTAGTCAAAGGTGCCGGAGTCTCTTCCAGGGCTGAAGAGCTTGATGGGTTGGGCTGGCCAGCTTGATCGCACCTGGTTCCAGCGCACCACTTTGTTCTGCGCCGAGCGGGACCAGAGCTTCTTGAGCTCTGGCACCGTGATCTCCCGGGCCCAGGTGTTGCCGGGATGCACAACTACCGTAATGGCATCAAAGCCGATGGGTAACTCATAGAAGGTCACCCCAGCGGCCTTGCAGGCGGCGAGTTCCTTGCTGTTGATCGGGCGAGAGGCGTTGCTGATGGCGGTCTTGCCGCTGCAGAACTCGCGAAAACCAGCGCTTGTGCCGTTTTCCACCACAGGGCCGAAGCGGACGGCTTTGCCTTGGGCGGTTCTTTGGAAGCCCTTGATCGCTAGCTCCGTGATCGGCCCCACCGTGCTGGAACCGCTGATGGCAATGGGTTCCCCTGCAGGTTGGGCCCATGGCCCGGTGTTTGTGATGCCCCAGAGCACGCAACCCATGCCCGCCACGAAGCGACTCACCGATGCGATACGCAATCCGTGACGACCCATCAAATTCTCCTTTCAAATTTATCTTGGTGGGCCCAGGGAAAGGGGGAGTTAACGGCGGATTAAACCCCGTCCTGCAATCAGGCGGCCTGTGGCGGGTTCAGACCTCCCTGCGGTTGAAGGTGTCGCAGCTGTTGATATCGCCGGTTTTTAGCCCCGTGGCAAACCAACGTTGCCTCTGCTGAGACGTCCCGTGGGTGAAGGAGTCCGGGCGCATCCGGCCGCTGCTCTGCCGTTGCAGGGCGTCGTCGCCAATGCGCGCGGCGGCGTTCATGGCCTCCTCGATATCGCCTTCTTCCAGGGTGCGCCGTTGCTTGGCAGTGGAGTGAGCCCACACGCCAGCCAGGCAGTCGGCCTGGAGCTCCAGTCTCACAGACAGCTGGTTGGCTTGCGCCTCGGGTAGGCGCTGCTTCATCTGCGTCACCTTCTGCTCAATGCCGAGCTGGTTTTGCACGTGGTGCCCGACTTCGTGGGCGATGACATAGGCCTGGGCAAAGTCGCCAGGAGCCCCCAGTTGTTGCCTGAGCTGGCGATAGAAGTTGAGGTCGATGTATACCTTCTGGTCCCGCGGGCAGTAGAAGGGCCCCATGGCCCCAGAGGCCTGGCCGCAGGCGGAGGCCACCACCCCGTCAAAGAGCACCAGGGTGGGCGGGCGGTACTTGCGTCCGACCTCGCGGAACTCCTTCTCCCAGGTGTCTTCCGTGTCGGCCAGCACTACCGAAACAAAATCAGCCAACTGGTTTTCCTGGGCCGTGGGTTGCTTTGGCCTGCTAGCTGTGGGACCCCCCATTCCGCCCCCAGTTCCCATCTGCTGCAGCACAACCATGGGATCGCCCCCCAGCAGCCCAACCACCACGGCAAGGAGGAGGCCCCCCAGGCCAATGCCTCCTGCCGCCATCACAGGCCCAGGCCTGCCTCGGCGGTCGTCCACATTGTCGCTCCGACGACCGTCGCTCCAACGCATGTTGTGTTCCTCTCAGATTTCGGCGGCGGCGCGCTCTACCAATCGCCTGGCCACGGCCTGGACGCCCGTGTGTTGGTAGGTGTCGGTGAAAGCATCCAAGAAGATCGCCAATTGCTGGAAGCCTCCTTGCCACGGCCCGAGGGTAGTCTCCAAGGCCCGAACGGCACGCTGGCTTGTCAGGCCCAGCTGACCTGTGAAGCCCCCGGCCCAGTCCAGCCAGGTGTCCACCCCCCGCCTCAGAAAGTTCAAATGGGCGTCATCCCCTCGACCTGGAATCATGGCGGCCATGCCGGCGTAGGCCGGCAACTGGCGCAGTTCCTGGTGTCCCACCCTCCCGAGCAGGCCATCCATGCGTTCCAAGGCCTGATCTCCAAGGGGAAGCAGCGCGTCAAAGCAGACGAGGGCGGCCATGCGCACCTTCGCTTCCCCCGCATACTCATTGAGGGAGGCCCGGAAATCGGAAAAGCTGTTGCCAGGCAGACCGTTTACCTGGGTGAAGGCCAGCATTTCCGAAGCCACCTTCAGGCTCAGATCAGCAGCCTGCAAGGTGTCGGTGGGCGGGGTAAGGTTGGCTAGCCGTTTAACCAGCGGAAGGCCGCCGGTGACATTGGCGAGCACTCGCAGGCCCCCTGCGGCCTTCTGAGACCGGTTGACCGCGTCGTAGAGGCTCATGGCCCGGGTGTAGCCCTCGTGTCGGGCACGACTGAGTTGATCAGCACGCTCCCTCACCTGTTGCATCAGCTCCGGATCACCGGTGCCCAGCACTTCACTGATCAGTTCTTCCGCGCTGGTCACGTTGCGCCATCCCCCGGGAACCAGGGTGCTGATTCCCCGCAGGGACAGAACAGTGAGATTGCGGCGAGGCAGGCGCTCAAGGCGCTCAAGAACGGTGGGGCTCATGCGGCGGGCTCCAGAACAGGTGACTTGGCAGGGGCAGTCCGCTGGGGCAGCGGCAGTTTCAGAGGTGCGCCCTTTCCAGCAGGAAGGGAACGGGAGGCGCCTGGAGCCTCAGGAGCCAGGGTTTCAGGGGCCAGGGCTGCCAGGGCCTTGAGATCAAAGGCATTTAGGAGATCGTGGCGATCGTCCGGGGTGAGCCCTGCCCCCTGTCCGATCACTTTCACCTGAAAGCGATCGGCCACCAGTAGGGCACTTGCCTCGGTTCCCTGGTCCACCAGCGGCCAGCTTTGCAGTTCAAGCTTGGCGTCGCTGAACTTGGCTCGGGAACTGGGTGAGGTGAGCACGTCAGAGATGGAGAGTAACGCTTTGGTGGTTTCTCCTTCCTTCAGTCGCGCCTGACTGAAGCCACGCTTCTCCTGGGTGAAAACCAGCTGCTCGCTGGTGTGAAGCTTGGGAAAGAGGGGGTTGAAAGCGGGGCCGTTGACCACCAGTCGGGTGGAGACGTTGCCCACCGTGCCGCCTGGCAACCAGGAGCGGAAGGGCAGAAACAGGAACGCGCCGATGACCAGGCCAGCAACAAGCAGCAGACCGAGCACCCAGCGCAGGGTGCGGGACATGAAGAGGAGCATGCAGCTGTAGACGTGTTAGCAAAGCTGTGAGCGTTTGCCGCGTTTCGCCGCAATTTGCCCGGTTTTCCAGTGGCGCCCCAGTGTCAAAGACCGACCAGTTTCAGGGAAAGATCCCAGAGCCGGGAGGCGGTGGCTGGGTTGCTGGCTTTGTCTGAAAGCTCCTGCGAGAACTGGCGACCATCCTTGCGTTGCCGGTTTCCCCAGCTCCAGTGCACCCCGGAGACGGCAAAGGCCGGATCGGTGACCACATCAGCGACCCTCTGGCCGGCGAGGGCCTGGCTCACATAACCCCCGGTGATGGATTTCTGAAACC
Organism: Cyanobium sp.; assembly: GCA_040399515.1. Taxonomy (GTDB): domain Bacteria; phylum Cyanobacteriota; class Cyanobacteriia; order PCC-6307; family Cyanobiaceae; genus Cyanobium. The sequence continues at coordinate 7,440 of JBBASA010000007.1, forward strand.
AAGGGAAAATCGTCTGGAAGGCCTTCGGGGTGTGGCGGAACAGGGGCGTATCGGCCACGCAGCCGGGATAGAGCGACGTGAACAGGATGCCCGTCCGGCCATGCTCCCGCCGATGGAGTTCCTGGGTGGTGATCATGTTGCAGAGCTTGCTGTCCTTGTAGGCCTTTCCGGGCTTGAAGGCCCGGCCGTCCGCCATGCTGATGGGCGCTAGGAAGCCACCCTCGAATCCGGCCAGATCTCCCAGGTCGGCGGGGGCGGGAATGGGGATCTTTCCACCCAGCTCCTTGGAATTCGCCGTCACCGTTCCAAGCACCACCAGCCTGCGGGAGGGATGGGTTGAGCGCTCCAGGTCTGGCAGCAGGAGCTGAATCAGCAGAAATTGGCCGAGATGGTTGGTGGCCATCGAGAGTTCATAGCCCTGGGGTGAGCGCATGGGCTCCTTTAGCCGAGGCAAGTACACGGCGGCATTGATCACAAGGGCATCCAGTGGCAGCCCAGAGGAGTGGAAGCTGTCCACCAACTGACGCACGCTCTGCAGATCGCCGAGATCAACCTGGAGATGGGTTACGGAGGAATCCGGGATGGCGAGAGCCTTCTGGGCTCGCCGGGCCTTGAGGGGGTCCCTGCAGGCCATCACCACATGCCAACCGCGATCGGCGAGGGACTTGGTGGCAAACAGACCCACACCGGAGGACGCTCCGGTGATCAGAACAGTGCCAGAGACGGGGCCAGAACCGCTGCCATCGCCTTGGGTGCTGCTCATGGACTAGAGGAACGACGACGGACCGCACCAACTTACGGGCTGGCCAAAAAGCTCTTCAGGGCCACTGAGCTTTGGGAGCAATGGCCACGGCAGGCTGAGCTGGGAGTGGATCTGCCGATTGCCAGACGACCCGAAGTCGATTTGGGGCAATCCACTGGCTCTGTTCCCGAATCAGCTTTTGCTCGCCTTCCACCATGAAGAGCTGATCAAAACGGTCGCGGGCCTTGGAGAGCTGGGCCTGTTCAATCTCCAGAACCGCACTGAGTTCCCCTTGTCGGTCCATCCGTTCTTGATAGGCACCGGCTAGGCGGCAAAGACTGACGCCAGCCACCACCACCAGTCCTAGCTTCACCGCCAGCCCGATCAGGCTGCAAACCAGCTCCCGTCGCTCTTCATTGAGGGAGAGAGCCTCTGCCCCCGTGGAGACCACCATCTGAACGGGCCGGGAACCAGCGGTTCGATGCAGGGGTCTGCCTTTGTCAACTCCAGCAGCCAGAGCCGGTCCTTTCAATGGACCTTGGGGACGCCCTTTGGAGCGAACCGAGGGCCTGACAGGAATGGAAGCGCTGGCCTGGAGGGGGGAGGGCACAGAACATCGATAAGACAGGCCCCGCTTATAACGTCTCCGGGGCTTGCTGCCAAGTCCCGTCCTCATGATTCAGGCGACTCAGGCCTTGAACAGACTGAAGCTAAGGCGCACAGCCAGTACGCCCGCATGGGCGGCCACCACCAAGGCAATCAGGATTTCCGTCTGGGTCAGCATGATGAAGAACAGGGGAACTGACCCATTCTTCGCCCTCAGCCCGCTACGGTCCATCTCTCTTGCAGGCCCTGTCACAGCTCTTGATGGCCCACCCTCCTGCGCTTGTTTCGGTCAGCTGTCAGCAGATCCAAGGTCTTGACCTCTCCCCCCTGGGTGCATGGCTGGCCCTGCCCGTGGAGGAGCTGCTGTCCCATGCCGGCACGTTGAACTTGCAGTTGGGCTGGCTCACCACTGCCGAAGATCCGAGGGAGCTCTCCGAGATCCCGGAGGTCCGTCTCTGGTGTCTGCGGGCGGATGCGGAGTTCCCATGGCTTCCCCTGCTTCTCGAGCGGGCCGGAGGCACCTTGGCCAGGCACGTGGCCATGTTGTTGCCCCACCGCTTCAGCCGCAACGAGGGCCTTCAGTTCGCACCAGACAGCCTGGAACTCTGGATCAGCCATCGGCTGTTTCAGCTGGATGCGTTCTCACTTGCTGCCGGCATGGATTGTCGGCAGGGCCTGGGCCAGATGGCAGCGGTGTTGGGGTATGAGTTGGACCCCAGCTTCTGGGCCTACGCCCCCCGCCGTTGATTGGATGGAATCCCTCTGCTTGCGCAGACTTCCCTCCTGCTCGCTCCCGGGGGCCTTGCAGATGGCCACCGACGCCTGGTTGTTGGAGCGCGTGACCCAGGGCGAGCGCCGTGGCCCTCTCCTGCGGTTCTATCGCTGGAGCAGACCCACCTTGTCTTTGGGCCGACATCAGCATGCTCTCCCTCCGCACTGGCTGCACCTTGCGGCTGAGGGACGACTGGCGTTGGTGCGCCGTCCCAGCGGGGGTGCAGCCGTTCTCCATGGGGGTGATCTCACCTATGCCTTGATCTGGCCGGATCCTCCCCGCCGGCGGCGCGAGGCTTATCACCTCAGCTGCCTCTGGCTGCAGGAGGCTTTCGCCGCCATGGGGTTGCCCTTGGAGTTTGGCGATTCCCCCTGCCAGATCCACCAGGCCAACTGCTTCGCCACCAGCACTGCCGCCGATCTAATTCATCCCGGTGGGCAGAAGCGCATCGGTAGTGCCCAGAGGTGGCGGGGTCATGCCTTGCTCCAGCATGGAAGCATCGCCATCAGGCCGGATGAAGCCCTCTGGGAGGCTGTCTTTGAAAGTCCGGCGCCTTGCCTGCCGGAGTTGCCTCTTTCAGAAGAGGAGTTGGAAGCCCTCCTCCTCCAGAGTGCATCCCGCTGGTGGCCTCTGGTGGCCCCTCAGGCGGAAGGACACCAGGTCGATGGTGCTGTTCTGTTGAACGAGCCGCTTGAGGAGTGGGAATGGACCGCCGTCCAGTCCAACCAAAGGGCTTATGAGGTGCTGGGTTTGGCCGGCAACCCCTCCGCCGACTCCGCCATGGCTCTGGCCACCGGTTCGAGGGCCAGGCCCAAGGGATAGGCATTTTGCTGTCTTGCCCTGGTCAGCAGCGGCTCTGGAAGGCGCACCCCAAGGCGAGCCAGCACAGCCTCTCCAAGATCGGGCCGTTCCACGGTGCCGCTTGGTAATCCAGAGGATCCCAATACCAGGAGCCTGGGATGCTCGTTGAGCGCCAATACGGCTTGCCAGAGGGGGGCATCTTCGCGAATGGCGCGGAGGCTGCTGAGGGGTTGCATGTGGTCCGCCACCCGGTCCGTGTCCCAGCGTTGGATCGGAAGGTCCTGGAGAGGTTTCTCGTCGATCACCCCCTTCCAGCGGCCTTGATCGCAGACCAGTAGCCAATCGGGAAACCCCTCATTGCCGGCTTGGGTGCCAAGGGGTTGGGTCGTGGCGGGACCCGGCGTGAGCCTGATCTGACTCACTTTTCGCAGGGTATCCGTGGCTTCCAGCACCCGGAAGCGACGCTTCGCCACATCCTGAACCCGCAGATCGCCAAGGATTCGCTCTAGGAGCAAGAGCTGCTGCTGGCTGCGGGACGCACCCAACCCCAGCCATCCGAGCAACAACAGCCAGAGCCCGAAGCCCACCCCCTTGAGCATGAGCATCACGCCAAGCCCGAGGGCCATCAGCGAAAGAAAGCGACCGAATCCATTGGCCACCTCCACCCCTCGCCGCTGGCTTCCGGAGACTTGCCACACAAGGGCTTTTAAAATCCGTCCTCCATCCAGGGGCAGCCCTGGGAGCAGGTTGAACAGGGCGAGAACCAGGTTGAGCTCCCCCAGTCGCTGGGCCATCTCCCCCAGGGCGGGAGAGAGATGGGTGGCCGCGTGCTGTCCCATCAGTAGGCCCGCTCCAATGAGCAGACTGACGGCAGGACCAGCCGCCGCCATTAGAAATTCCCCTCGGGCGGTCTTGCACTCGGACTCCGTGTTGGCCACTCCGCCTAGGAAAAACAGGGTGATGCTTCGCACCTTCACGCCGTGACGCATCGCCACGAAGGAATGGCCAAACTCATGCAGCACCACTGAGAGGAACAGCAGCAGGGCCGAGGCCAGAGAAAGGGCCCAGAGCAGGATCGTCCCCAGTCCAGGTCCCAAGGAATCCTGGTAATCCCTGGCAAACACAAACGTCAGCAACGCCAGGACAAAAAACCAGGTGGGATGGAGGCGCAGGGAAATGCCGCGGATTCGCATGAGTTCCCAGCCCTGCCCCACAATCTGATCCGCGTACATGGATTCTCTCAATCTTAGAAAGGTCTCAGACAGCTGTAGTCCGGCAGTGCCTGATCCCCTCTTCACTCAAGAGCGCGAAGTCCCAAGAGAAACCCATTTGAAGATCTGTGGATTGAGGGATCCTGAACAGGCAGGGGCCATCGCTGCGGCCGGTGTGGATGCCATCGGTGTGGTGGCCGTCCCCGGATCTCCCCGGTTCCTGCCGGTGGACCAGCGTCCAGCTCTCTTTGCTGCCGCGCAACGGAGCCAGCCTGCATGTCTGGGGGTGCTTGTTGTTGCTGATCCTGCCGACCTTGATCTCTCCGACCTCCATGCCGGGAAGGGCCATCAAGTGGTGCAGCTCCATGGAGAGGAATCCCCCCATCGGTGCCGTGAACTGAGGAGGAACCTGGGGCCGGAGATGGTGCTTTGGAAGGCCCTGCGTGTTCGCTCACGAGAGGAGTTACAGCTCTGGGAGGCCTACGCAGACGTGGTGGATGCCCTGCTGCTGGATGCTTGGGTGCCAAATCAGTTGGGAGGAACGGGTCGGTCCATTCCCCTGGATTGGTTGGAAGGCTTTGCTCCCACCCTTCCCTGGTGGCTGGCAGGAGGCATCAGCCCCGAAACCGTTGGACCCGTGCTCGAGGGACTGGAACCCTTTGGCCTGGATGCCTCCAGTGGAGTGGAGGATCGGCCAGGAGTGAAAAACCTTGAGAGGGTGAACGATCTGATTCACGCGCTCAAGGTTGCGGAGAGAACTCGGTATGCGAGCCCTGCAGAAGGTTGATTACAGCAGAGATTCTTGCTGTTTGACCAGCTCGAAAAATTCCTGTTTCAAAGAGGGGTCATGACGGAAATCACCCCTCACCACCGAATTCATCATGCTGGTTTGGGGCTCTTTCACCCCCCGCCACTTCATGCAGTAGTGCTGGGCTTTCACCAGGATCGCCAAACCTTTGGGTTTACAGAGCCGCTCAATTTCGTCGGCGAGGATGATTACGGCTTCCTCTTGGATGTGGGGTCTGGAAAACACCCAATCCGCTACACGGGAGAATTTGGAGAGGCCGATCACCCTTTCACCAGGCTTGATGCCAATCCAGCAATTGCCAAGGATGGGTACAAGGTGGTGAGAACAGGCCGACCTCACGGTGATGGGGCCAACCGTATAAATCTCATCAAGATTCTTGACGTTGGGAAAACTCGCGATCTTGGGTTGTTCCTGGTAGCGACCCTTGAACACCTCTTGCAAATACATGCGAGCGACTCGCTCGGCTGTTTCCTCGGTGTTGTGATCATTTTCTATGTCGATCACAAGACTGCGCAAAAGATCACGCACTTTTCCCGTCACCTCCATTTCCAGCTCCTCCATGTCTCCCTCGTTGAGGAAAGGAGAGATGTTGTCATTGGCAAAATAGGGCGCTTCAGCCTGCTGAATCCGCTGGCGGATCCGCTCACTGATGGGAAGAGGTTGAGCGTCGCTAGCAGGAATGGATCTGGAACTAAAGCGTGGGGGGAGGGTGGAGGTCATGGGGATAGGTCAGAAAGCACCGACAGCTGGCATGAGAGTGAGGTCCTCCACCACCTGGTGATGGGGCTGTTCGGCGAGGAAAAGCAGGGTTCGGGCCACCTGATCGGCTGAAAGCATCGCACGGCGATCGAAAGAGCTTTGAACGGTTTCACTATCCCAAAGGGGTGTGTTCACCGAACCAAGGGTGAGTGTGCTCACCCGGATGCCATGGGCACGCTCCTCTTCAGCCAGGCAGCGACTGAAACTGGCAAGGGCCGCTTTGCTCGTGCAGTAGGCCCCCCAATCCGGGAAGGCATGCCGTGCGGCATGGCTTCCCACATTCACGATCAAGCCCCCACCGGCCTTCCGGAGCAAAGGAACGACAGCCTGGCAGATCTGGAAAACACTGGTGAGATTTAACTGGAGCAACCTCTGCCATTGGTCGAGGGGCATCTCGGCGAGGGGGCCTGTCCAGGCGCTTCCAGCGTTGTTCACCACGATGGAGGGTTGAAGGCCTCGGGAGCACAGCTCCTGAACCCCGGCACCAATGGCAGCAGGGTTGGCAAGATCGATACCGGCCGTTTCCACGTGGCAAGTTTCTGAGCGGAGGGCCTCAGCAACGTTGTTCAATTCGGGAGAGGGACGGGCAATCAGGAGTAAGGAATAGCCAGATTCAGCAAAGCATCGTGCTGTGGCAGCACCGATGCCTCGGGAGGCACCCGTGATCAAGGCGACGCTCAAGTTTGTTCAAAAAATCAGTCGTACCCTAGAGGGCTGGTTGATGCTCCGGGGTAGAACTCTCAAGAAACCGGCCTATTCGGCGGAATTTTGCATAGCGCTGATTCAGAAGCTCCTCTTCACTGAGGGTCTGAAGCCCCTGCAACTCCGTCAGCAGTGCAGCCTTCAGCGTCTCTGCAGCCTGAAGCGGAGCCCAGTGGTTGCCTCCCGAAGGTTCGGGCAGAACGGTGTCCACCACTTCTAACCGCTGCAGATCGCTGGCGGTGATGCGCAGAGCTTCAGCGGCTTCCGGTGCTTTGGTTGCATCCCTCCAGAGGATGGACGCGCAGGCTTCAGGACTGGCCACGGTGTAGACGCTATGTTCAAACATCAGAAGGCGGTCGGCAACGCCGATGCCAAGGGCCCCTCCTGAGCCCCCCTCCCCGATCACCGTTGCCAGGATGGGCACCCGCAGTCGGAACATGTCGCGGAGGTTGACGGCGATGGCCTCACCCTGGCCCTGCTCTTCCGCGAGAACCCCCGCATAGGCCCCTGGAGTATCGATGAAGCTCAGGATGGGAAGCCCAAAACGATCCGCGTGCTCCATCAGGCGCATGGCCTTGCGGTAGCCCCCTGGGGAAGCCATGCCGAAGTTGCGGGCCACATTTTCCTTCGTGTCTCGACCCTTCTGGTGGCCCAAAAGGAGCACGGCCTGGTCACCGATCTGGCCGACTCCCCCCACCAGGGCTCGATCGTCACTGCCGCAGCGATCGCCATGGAGTTCGTACCAGGAATCGGTGATCACCTGGATGTAATCCAGGGTGCTGGGTCGTTGAGGATGGCGCGCCACCTGAATTTTCTGAGCAGGACTCAGGGAGCGGAAAATTTCCTCCCGCCTTCGGCTGGCAAGGGTTTCCAGCTGGAGCAGTTGCTGGCTCACATCCACTTCCGAATCGCGGGCGAGCTGGCGAATCTGGTCGATCTGTTCCTCCAGTTCGATCAGCGGTTTTTCAAAGTCCAGGAGGGCACGTCTGGCCATGGAGCGGGAAGGGCGGTGGAAGGGATTGAGGCCGAGGGGCTCAGGCCATCACGAGGGAGGGGGCAAGCTGGTGATTCAGTCCCAAGGGGGTGAATCCGTGACGGCGGGAAGCATCGCCGATCCATTCCATTTTTTCAATCGTGATGTTGTTGCGTCCCCAGCTGAAATTGGTATGGAGATCTTCAAAGTCGAGCAACATGGCCTCAGCAAAGCAGGCAAACATCTGGCGCTTGGGATTAAACATATCTGCCCCACTCATCATTTGCCATGAGATGTCTTGCCAGAATTCAACAATGCCCCCCTTGAGCACGGTAATTCCTTCATCGGCCACCTTGCTGTCAAGGTTCTTGGGATATCCGCCGTCCACCATCAGGCAAGGGAGTCGAAACTGGGTGTGCTCCAGGGAGAGCGTTTGGGGCAGGCTGGCTACCCACACCACCACATCCGCCTCCGCCAGGGCCTCTTCCAGAGCCAGAATTCGCCCGGATCCCAGGGACGCCTGAAGATCCAGCAGGGGTTGTTGCTGACGGGCCACCAACAGCACTTCGCCCACTCCCGTTCGCTGGAGGAGCCAGCGGCACACCGCGCTGCCTATGTCTCCGGTGGCTCCAATCACCGCCACCTTCGCCTGGGAGAGCTCGATCCCCACATCCGGTGCGGTGATCTCTACCTGGCGGCAGATCACCCAGGCGGTGTGGGTGTTGCCCGTCGTGAACCGCTGCCAATCCAGGGTTGTACTGCGAATCTGCTGTTGTTGCAGGAGATTGAAGTTCTCAAAAATAATTGACGTAAAGCCTCCCAAAGCACTGATATTGATCCCGCTTTTTTGGGCCAACTCCATGGCGTTCAAAACTTTCCGCCGGGCTGTTTTGAACCGACTCAACATCTCCGGAACAAAAACTGAATCGATATAAGCGCCCTCAATTGTCTTGCCCTCCGGGCTGGTCACCTGAAATCTCTCGACCAGTTGGGGCGGAGCGCTGCACCACATCTCGAGATCGCCTTCGGCGTAGTCCGGATAGCCAAGGGAAAGGGCCAGTGCCTTGGCGGCATCAAGACTGGTGGAATGACCGATGAGGCCAAACATGGGCGAAGGGGAAGAGAGTGGCAAAAAACTGCCGGCTCCACATCCTGCCATGACGATCCGTGGGCCCGATGGGTCATCCCACCAGGGCTGCTGCTGCCATCCGGGCGATTTCACGGGAATTGAAGCCGATCTCCGTTAGAGCCTCTTGATAGGCAATCAGGAAATCCTCGATCAAGTCCTCCTTGCCCATCCCAAGTTCGGCCGCATCGGCTGCCACCCCTTCCAGCATTCTTCTGACGTGGGGAAGGTTGTCGCGGTTGGCCTGCTCCAGCTCCTCCCTGCTGCTCTCAAAATTGGCTTTTAGCCATTCCTGGCCATAGTTGAGGTGGGTGTATTCGTCCTTGACGACGCCTTCGGTAATCTTCCTGGCAAAGGGGTCGGCTACTGGGATGTAGATGTGATAGGCCGAGATGGCGAATGCTTCGATGAGAAGCGCTTGAATCAGGAGGCAGGTCACCACCTTCCCATGGGCAAGTGCGAATTGAAAATTCTCACGTAAGGGCGTAAAGAACTTCTGGGCAAAAGGCATGTCAGCGGCGACACCAAGGTTATTGCCACAGGCCATGAAGCCCTTCATGTGCTTCAACTCCATCCGGGCTAAGACGGCGAGCTCTTCAGCTTGGTCGGGGAGGAGTGTGCCAAGGGCAATGTAATTATTGTGGGCCTCCTGCTCACCTTCAATGACAATGGCGTTAATACGGCTATAAGCATCTTTATATGTTTCACTTTTAAAGTCCGGCAGGGATTCGGTCTCCAGACTCTTCATGGCTAGGGAGGGATGGGTTGGAAGAGTTTAAGCATGAGACATTGCTCTTGGCGGCCAGTCACTGCTGAGCAGGGACTGCAGACGCCCCTGCCAGCTGCTCACCAGCGCGTTGAAGAGCTGTTCTCCGAGCTCTGCCGTCGCCCCTGAGGGATCCCCGATCACCCCGGATCGACTGAGCTCCGGGGTGAGCCATGCCGTTGGCGCCTTGCCTTCCCAGCTCCAGCCGTCAGGCGGGGGGATGGGTGGCTGCAAACCATCCGCATGCCGTTCTGACCCCACGAGTTCGGGAGCCAAATGCAGCATGAGGCTGGTCTCGGCAAGGCCCGCATGCAATCCCACGCTGCGTTCGGGTTCCGGGATAAGAGAGCTCAGAGTTTCGGGTCCCCGCCAGAGAAAACAGGGGAGCACAGCTAGGGAGGGGTGGTTGGCACGCAGTTGACGGGCTGCCACATCCAGCAGGCCGATCTGTCCCCCATGGGCATTCATCAACACCAGGCGATGGAAGCCCCAGCCGGCCAGATCGGCTCCCACGCGCTCCACCAGGCTGATGAGATCCTCAGCCCGCAGGCTGAAGGTGCCTGGAAAAGCCTTGTGCTCCGGGGCAAAGCCGATCTGCTGCACAGGCAGACGCCAGATCGGCAGATCCACAGGCAAGGACTGGATCAGCGCATCCACCACCCGATCGGCGAAGAGGGCATCGGTGGCCAGCGGCAGGTGGGGACCATGCTGTTCCAGGGAGCCCAGGGGCCAGAGAATGGTGCTTCCGTGCCGTTGAGCGGCGGCCTGAACGGCTGGCCAGGGAAGGAGTTCCAAATGTTTTTCCATGGCCGATCAGAGCTGGCGGTGGATAGGACCACGGAGCCACCAGGCAGACTCCGTAGAGTGGGAAGTCTGTCAACCCATCTGGTGATGGCCGGACCCGGCAAGCCCCCTTCGCTGCAGCCTCGGCGGCCCGATCCCCGCAACCCTGGGGGGAGCGGTGTCACACCGCCGCGCCGCCCCCCCCAGGTGGTGATGCTGAAAAAGGACGATCCCAAGGACGGACCAGCCCAGCCCCTGACCCAGGATCTCAATCCTGTTTCAACCGTTGAAGCCCCAGCGCCGCCCTACCCCAAGCCACCTGCCGTCGGTTCGGAACAGGGGCGGTCGGAGGAGGACCGTTTTTCCCTGGCGGAGCTCGAGGGGATGACCATGGCTGATCTCCTGGGCCCCTCTCCCACAGCACCAACAAGAGGAGGCCAACCCAAGGAATCCCAGGCCAGGGCTGAGCGTCGGCAAGAGCGCAGCGTTGACGATTTCGATTTTGACGAGGAGGCCTTTCTTGCCGCCCTCGACGAGAACGAACCCATAGGCACCACAGGCGACCTGGTGAAGGGGACTGTGATCGGTGCTGAGAGTGATGGGGTTTACGTGGATATTGGCGGCAAGGCTCCTGGCTTCATGCCGAAGCGTGAGTGCGGCTTGGGCGTGATCACCAGCCTCAAGGAGCGTTTCCCCAAAGGGATGCCCGTTGAGGTGCTAGTTACCCGCGAGCAGAACGCCGAAGGAATGGTGACGGTGAGCGTGCGGGCTCTGGAGTTGCGCAAGAGCTGGGACAAGGTGCTCCAGCTCGAGAAGGAGGGCTCGGTGGTTCAGGTCAAGGTGAATGGCTTTAACCGTGGGGGTGTCACCTGTGAGCTGGAGGGCCTTCGGGGCTTTATCCCCCGATCCCAGCTCAGCGAGGGCGACCAACATGAAGCCCTGGTGGGCAAAACCCTCGGGGTGGCTTTCCTGGAGGTAAATCCCGAAACCCGCAAGCTGGTGCTGTCTGAAAAGAAAGCGGCCACAGCTCTCCGCTTTCGTGAGCTGGAGGTTGGCCAACTTGTGGAGGGGCACATCAGTGCCGTCAAGCCTTATGGGTTTTTTGTCGATCTCGGGGGGGTCAGTGGCCTTCTGCACCATTCCTCCATCACCGGGGCAGCCCTTCGAGACCTGCGGGAAGCTTTCCAGCAGGGGGACCGGATCATGGCCCTCATCACGGCCGTGGATGGGCAGCGCGGACGGATTGCCCTGAACACTCAGTTGCTGGAAAACCAACCGGGTGAATTGCTCATCGCCAAGGAACAGGTGATGGGAGAAGCGCCAGAACGGGCTGCCCGGGCCCTTTCCCTCCTCAAACAGAGGGAGCAACAGGCCTCGCAGCAAGACCCTCCCATCTCACCGCAGCAGGAGCCGCCCTTAGGGGCCACGTCCCCAGGAGAGAGTCCAGGTCTCTCATGATCGTGAGTCCCCCTGCCCCTGCAGGTCTTCGTGGAGCCGACTGGGAGGTTGATTTTTATTCCCGCCCCGTTCTTGAGGCCGATGGACGTAAACGCTGGGAATTGTTGATCTCCTCAACCCCCGAGCTGTCCTCCGCAAGCGCTCCACCCCTCCCCCCGACCCCCTTTCGTTTTGAAAAACGGTGTTCTGCCGACACCGTTAATTCCCAGTGGCTGCGCGAGGCGTTGACGGAAGCCCTGGACGTGGCCCAAGCCGAAGGGCGCGTCTCACCCGGTCGGCTCCGCTGCTGGAGGGGCTCCATGCGGGCAATGGTGGAAAGGGCGGCGGCACCGCTGGGTTTGGAGGTGTTGCCCAGTCGTCGGTGTTTCTCGCTGATGGAGTGGCTTGGGCAACGGGAACGGGAGGTTTACCCAGCCGAGGAGGGCTACATGGCTGGTCCCTTGGCACCCCCACCCCAACCCCAGCGTCCCGTTCCCCTTGCTTGGCCAGAAGTGGCCAGGGGCGACTCCTGGAGTTGGGCCATGCTTCCCATAGAGGCCCTCGCCGATGCCCCGGATTGGAGCAGGGGGTTTGGGGCCCTGCTTCCCCTTCCCTCCGATCTCGATCCCCAGGGAGGGGTGCCGGGGATTCGCCTCTTCAGCCGTCAGCGTGCTCTGGCTATTGCCGGCTGGCTCGCGGGTCTGGAGCCCGTGAGGCTCGAGCTCGATGAAGGGCAGCTGGTGCTGGAGGCCGGGCTGGATGATCGTTGGCGCCTGGCCAGGCTGGCAGACCAGGAAGCTTCGGCCATCCGGGAAGTTTTCTCACGGGCCCGCAAGGATGCTGGTGGGCTGCAGTTTCTGGCCGTGCAGACCGCGGATGGGGATAGCCACTTTGAAGGGTTCTGGATGCTTCGGGATCTGCCGGATGGCTGAGGAGTTGCCCCCGCCGTTTGACCGACCGGACGCCTACTTCAACACCCTTGCCGGGTGGACCTGGGTGGGGACTTATGGGGGCTGGTACCTGCAGTCCGATCTGCTGGAGGGGTTTGAGCATGGTTTCTTTACCCGCCAATGGGAAGGGCGTGAACCCGATGAACTGGCGGGGTACCTGAGTGCAGGCATCAGCGTGCATCGGCCCCGACAGATTCACAGTGCCCAGGTGCTTCCTGCCCACTCCGCCTGCTCAGTCCCCTGGCCTGAAGCCGATGGATTGATCAGCAGCGACGGAGGCCAGAGCCTGTGGGTGTGCGGGGCGGATTGCACGCCCGTTCTGCTGGCCGATCCCCGCAGCGGCAGGGTGGCGGCCTGCCACACCGGATGGCGGGGTGTGGCAGGTCGGATCTTGCCCCGCGCTCTCGCCCTGCTGGAGGAGGCAGGCAGTCTGCGCAGTGAAGTGATCGTGGCTCTGGGGCCAGCGGTCAGCGGTGAGGCCTACCAGGTGGAGAGGGAGGTGAGCCAGCAAGTTGCGGAGTCGCTCTTCGCACCTGGTGCGAGCCATCCTGGTGGGGCCGGGGCCCTGGAGGAGCTCCTGGCCTGTGGCGCGCTTCAAGCCGACCCACTCCCAGGCCGTGACCGGCTGGATATTCGTGCGGCAACCAAACGTCAGCTAGAAAACGAGGGCGTTTCCCCTTCCAACATCAGCGTGTGCCCCCTGTGCACGGTGGCCAATCCCTTGCTTTTTCACTCCTGGCGTCGCGATCAGGTGAAGGCTGTGCAGTGGAGTGGAATCGTGTCCCAATCCTGATTCAGGCTGCTTCCCTGCTTGGGAACATCTGAATTAAGAAATCCTGGTTTTTCCGTCCTGAAGCGGTCTGGGGTCCATTTACAACCGATATTTTGCCCAACTGCCAAGAAAGTCTCCAGCAAGGTCTTCCTTTGAAAAGCAGCATTTGCCACTTGCAAAGAGCCCCATCATGTTGTGATAATGCAGATGTCGCATTTTTCTTAGCAATCATGCTCACAGGGGCAGACCTCCTTTCCAAGGTCAAGGAGTTGGGTGATGTCAATAAATCCGATCTTGTTCGAGCTTGTGGATATGTCTCCACCAAAAAGGATGGGACCGAGCGTCTGAACTTCACCGCCTTTTATGAAGCCCTGCTCAATGCCAAGGGCATGGACATCGGTTCTTCTGCGAAGTCTGGGAAAGCCGGGCGCAAGCTCAGCTTCAACACCAAGGTTCAATTCAACGGCAACCTGATGGTGGGCAAGGCCTACACGGCGTTGTTGGATCTCAAGCCAGGTGACGAATTTGAGATCAAGCTCGGTCGCAAGCAAATTCGACTGGTCCCTCTGGGGAGTGAGGAAGAGGAGGGTTGATCGACAGAGCAAGGGCTTCTGCCACTTTCAAGCCATCAATCGCTGCGGACAGAATGCCCCCGGCGTATCCGGCGCCCTCGCCAGCTGGATACAACCCGGGAGTGTTGCTGCTTTGGAGGGTTTTGAGGTTCCGTGGCATTCGAATCGGGGAAGAGGTCCGTGTTTCCACTCCGGTTAGCAGGGCGTCGTCGAGTAGGTAGCCAGGAAGCTTGGTGGCAAAGATCGGCAAGGCTTCCCTGATGGCTGATAGCACAAAATCTGGGAGACATCCGTTGAGGGTGCCCATTCGAACCCCTGGCAGATAGGACCCCCTCACGCCTTCCCCCTGTGCTTCGTTGGTAGGGGGGCTCGGTTGGTCTGCTAAAAAATCTGCCAAACGCTGGCCAGGAGCCAGATAGTTTTTGCCTCCAGCCTGGAATGCTTGTTGTTCCCAATGCCGTTGAAAGGCCACTCCGGCAAGAGGGTCTCCTGGCCAACGGGCCCATGGGTCCACATCCTCGCTGGTGATGTTCACCACCAGCCCACTATTGGCATTGCGTTCCCGGCGGGAATGCTGGCTCATCCCATTGGTTACTACGCATCCTTCCTCGGACGTGGCCCCCACCACCCAACCTCCCGGGCACATGCAGAAGCTATAGACATCCCGTCCCGTTTGCGTGTGGTGCACCAGCTTGTATTCGGCTGGACCAAGGCGGGGGTGTCCGGCCTGCTCACCCCAACGCGCCCGATCGATGAGAGCCTGGGGATGCTCAATGCGCAGGCCTACCGCGAAGGGTTTGCGGGCAATGGCAACTCCCTGTTGCTCCAGCCGGTGAAAGGTGTCACGCGCACTGTGCCCTAAGGCCAGCACCACATGTCGTGCCTGCAGGCACTCTCCATGGGCCAGGCGCACCCCCTCCACCTGCCGGCTGCCGTCCATCGCCAGGATGAGGTCCTCCACCCTGGCTCCAAACCGCACCTCACCGCCAAGGGATTGGATCTTTTCCCGCAGACTCCTCACCACGGTGGCCAGCCTGAAGGTGCCGATATGGGGATGGTGCAGGGTCAGGATGTCTGGATAGGCCCCAGCAACCACGAGCTCCTCCAGCACCTTGCGCACGTAGGTCGCTGGTTCACTGATCTGGCTGTAGAGCTTGCCATCGGAAAACGTTCCTGCCCCTCCCTCGCCAAACTGCGCATTGGATTCGGGGTTAAACCTTTGCGTTCCACGCCAGAAACCAAAGGTGTCTTTCGTTCGCTGCTTCACCGGTTGTCCCCGCTCCAGGAGAAGGGGACACAAACCCATCTCGGCGAGCAGCAGGGCGGCGAAATACCCGCAGGGCCCTGCTCCCACCACAAGGGGGCGTTGGCCGATGGTTAGCCAATGCTTCCACTGAAGGGGTTCCACCACGAAGGCGTATTGCTCATTGGGTGTTGGCCGGAGCTGGGGGCTGTTGGCGAAACGGCGCATCAGTTGCTGCTTTTGCTTACCGTCCAGCGCCAACTCCAGATCAATGGCATAAACCAACTGAATCCCCCCTTTCCTGCGGGCGTCAATGCTCTGTTTCACCAGCTGATGGGACAGCAGCACGGAGGCCGGCAGATGAAGCTTGGTGCAGATCGCGCCCTCCAATTCAGCCTGGGTGTGGTCCAGTGGCAGCCGGAGGCCGTGAAGACGCCATCGTTCCATCGTTTCTTGCTATCGGCCGAGCTCAGGAACACCGCGACGGAGTTGTCTGCGGGTCAGAACGGCCATGGTGATGCGAAAAGCCTCCTCCAAGCGCTGCATGGTTTCATTGGGTCCCCCTGTTTCAGGAGTATGAATGCTGATCAGGAGCCGGAACGCTTCTCGCACATCCGCTTCTTCCGCATCGGTGTCGAGCCCGAGGGCCGCAAAGGCCCCAAGTTCTCTCAAGGAGGGTACGTCTGCCAAGCAAGGAGGGGCTTCCTCCGCTGCCATAAGGCGGCTCTTCAGATAGGTCACCTGCACGCTGGTAAGCGGCTCAGCCATGGTCCGTTTCTGTTGGAGCCATTCCAGGGCGGATAAGGCACCGAGGTTGAGGGGAAAACGGGTGCGATCTGGTAAGCCCACCACCATGGGCTCCACTTGAAGGTAGTGGCTGGCCTCAGCAAGGCCTAAGTTGCGCCGGCGGCCGAGCTGTACCCGGGCCGTGCACCCTTCAGCGGCTTCGAGCAGGGCGTAGAGGGGTATGCGGCCGACGATCACTTCGAGCAGGATGTCCCCTGAGCCCACCGTAAGCTCAAAAAGGTTGCGATTGCGAAGACTGCCAACAGCCACGCCATTGACGAGGAGTAGAAGGGGCCCCTGGCCAGGCACCTTGTCGATCCGTGACACCCGGAGTCCGGAAGGCATGGATCTAAACGGAAGACGTCTTTAGAGCTTCACCTTAGATGGAGAAGCTGCAGGTGGGTCAAGCTCCTGCTCAATCTCCGCAATCCGCAGGCGAGTCGACAAGAGGACATCCGGATTCAGGCTAATCGAATCGATCCCCAGGCCCACAAGGAAACGGGCGAATTCGGGATAGTCGCTCGGAGCCTGACCACAGATCCCGATCTTGCGTCCGCAACGATGAGCTGTTTCGATCGCCATCTGAATCAAGGTTTTCACCGCCGGATGGCGTTCATCAAAGAGGTCGGCGACCAGTGCTGAGTCCCGATCCAGCCCCAGGGTGAGTTGGGTGAGGTCGTTTGAGCCGATGGAAAAGCCATCAAATCGCTGGGCAAAGGCCTCAGCGGCGACCACATTGCTCGGAAGTTCGCACATCACGTACACCAGGAGGCCCCCTTCCCCTCGCACCAATCCCTGCTTGGCCATCTCTGCTAGCACCCGATCGGCCTCTTCTGGTGTTCGGCAGAAGGGCACCATGGGGATCACATTCACCAATCCCATCTGCTCCCGCACCCGGCGCAGGGCTATGCATTCCAGAGCAAAGGCCCTGCTGAATTCCGGGGACACATAACGAGAAGCCCCTCGCCAGCCGAGCATCGGATTTTCTTCTTTCGGCTCAAACGCAGCTCCACCGAGAAGGCGTGCATATTCGTTGCTCTTGAAGTCGGAAAAGCGGAGGATTACCGGTTTTGGGTAAAAGGCAGCAGCGATGCGTGCCATTCCTTGGCTCAATAAATCAAGGTAGTAATCCGTCGGCTTTGCATAGTTGCGGGTGAGCTTATCAATCTCTTCTCTCTCCTGCTGGTTTGCGATCCGCTCCGGGTTCAACAGGGCGAGGGGATGCACCCTGATCTGATTGGCAATCACAAACTCCAACCGAGCCAGGCCAACGCCATCGCAGGGCAGGGCAGCCAGTTGAAACACCTCCTCTGGGTTCCCTACATTGATGAACACCTTGGTGCGGGTGGCGGGGAGATCATCCAGCCGTTCCTCCTTCACCTCAAAGTCGAGCAGGCCGCGATATACCTTTCCCTGATCGCCTTCTGAGCAACTCACCGTGATCGCTTCCCCATCCTGGATGCGGGCGGTGCCCTCTCCGGTGCCCACGATGGCGGTGATGCCCATTTCTCGGGCAATGATGGCCGCATGGCAGGTGCGTCCTCCCTGGTCGGTCACCACCCCGCTTGCTTTTTTGAGGATCGGTTCCCAGTCTGGATCGGTGCGGCGGGTCACCAGCACATCGCCGGTTTGAAACCGTCCGATCTCTGAGGGGTCCTGGATGACCCGGGCGCAGCCGCTGCTGATGGCGGCACCGATGGCCCGCCCCGTGACGATGGATTGGGCTTCTCCCCGGGAGCGCAGGTGCCAGCTGCGGAGCACCGCTCCCCCGCGGCGTGATTCCACGGTCTCCGGGCGTGCCTGAAGGATGAAGAGCTCTCCGCTGAGGCCGTCTTTGGCCCACTCCAGATCCATGGGTGTGGGGCTCCCCCGTAGCAGGCTGTAGTGCCGTTCGATCAGACAGGCCCAACGGCCCAGGGTGAGGATGTCAGCATCGCTGAGGGCAAACCGCTGTTGATCGGCGTCTGGCACAGGTTCATTGCGCAGAGTCTTGCCATCTCCCTGCGGATTACTCCCATAAACCAGGCGCAGGGCTTTGCTCCCGAGCCGGCGGCTGATGATCGGTTCAAATCCCTGGGCCAGGGAGGGTTTGTGAATGAGCCATTCATCCGGGTTGACGACGCCTTGAACAACGTTTTCCCCAAGTCCATAGGCAGCCGTGAGCAGCACCACATCCCGAAAGCCTGTTTCCGTATCGAGCGTGAACATCACGCCAGCCGCGCCCAAATCAGAGCGCACCATCTCCTGCACCCCGATCGACAGGGCGACGTCTGCATGGCGAAAACCCTGATGCTGCCGATACGAGATGGCCCGATCGTTGAACAGGGAGGCGTAACACCGCTGCACAGCCTCCAGCAGGGCGCTTTCACCCTCGATATGGAGGAAGGTGTCCTGTTGGCCAGCGAAGCTGGCTTCTGGCAAATCTTCTGCGGTGGCGCTGGATCGAACCGCCACTGCTGGTGCTGCCCCCTGCTGATGCACCGCCATCCCGCCGTAGGCCTCCAAAATTGCACCCACGAGATTGGGCGGAAGAGTGGCCGTGAGGATCATCTTTCGGCAGGCCTCTCCGGCGGTTTGAAGGGCCTCTAGATCAGAGATGTCCAGAGCGGCCAACGCCTGATCCAGAGCTGGCCCCAATCCATTGGTCTCCAGAAAAAGGCGATAGGCCGCTGCGGTGGTGGCAAAGCCACCTGGAACTCGTACGCCTTCGGATTGCAGGGAGCGGATCATCTCCCCAAGGGAGGCATTTTTCCCCC
Source organism: Cyanobium sp. (assembly GCA_040399515.1). Taxonomy (GTDB): domain Bacteria; phylum Cyanobacteriota; class Cyanobacteriia; order PCC-6307; family Cyanobiaceae; genus Cyanobium. Next base: position 26,005 of record JBBASA010000007.1, read on the forward strand.
CCACCTCACCAATCGCCGTCAGCCCAACCTGCTCGAAGGGCACCACGAGACGAAGATCTGACGTTGCCTCTGGCACCATCCCTGCCCTGGTAATGAACACACTCTGACGCGGGTATGAAGGAGTGGTTATCTCCGTCACCACATGAAGGGTGCGGCAGTGGTTAGGGATCGGTCTCCTTGTCCTGGGGTGGGGGAGGGCTTCCAGAGGGCAACAGTTGGGCCAGGACCCCTGCCCCGAGCAACACGGCTCCAAGGGTCAGGGCCAGTCCCTTGTTTTGGGCTGCGGGGCCATCCATCCAGGCCGCTGCGCTCAGGAAGGCCGCCCCCAGCAGCAGGCTCGGCACTAAAACGATCCCCTTTGCTGTGCGGTTCAGACTCATCCTTCAGCTGGATGGGAGGCCATCACTACATGGAATGGGGCTCGCCAGCCCTTCGGCCACCATGGCCTCTCCAAGGTCTTGGCCTGTTTTGAGCACACGCACCTTGGCCACCAGCATGCCGTCATGGTTGCTGATGGGACGGAGGTTCACCTTCGTTCCCCGGGGACCATGCTTTTGCAGCCAGCCCAGAGCCTCCTGCTGGCTGGACTCGGGCACTGAGAGACAGGCCAGCTGGATACCAAAACTCCGGTTTTGATCCCCGATTTGCAACAGGGTGGCGCTGCGGACACTCATGATTTCAGCGGCCATGGCGGGCGCATCAGAGAAACCAATCATCCCTGTCCAGAGGAGGACGAGAACAAGAACATGTCGGACAACCCTGAGGCCTGGCAACAGGGGGGAAAGGAACGATGGTTTCAGAGTTTGGCCCCGCAGCTTGGGCAGTAGTGATGGGCGCTGGCCGTGGTTTCTCCGCAGGATGCGCATTGACGCACAGTGTCGATGGCCAGTTCGGGATGGGATGGCAGACCCACCATCTGGGCATTACTGGCCCCGGGGGGCACCATGGGATAGCAGTTTTCGCCCCGGCGCACCGTGACATCGATGAAGACGGGGCCCGGGTGGGCCAGGGCCTCCCGGAGTTGGGGGATCAGGTGGGCTCGATCGCTGATCTGGATGCCCCGCACCCCGAACGACTCCGCCAGCCCCACGAAATCAGGCATGCCCACACTCATCTCGGAGGCGGAATAGCGCTCGTCGTAGAAGCTTTCCTGCCACTGCCGCACCATCCCCTGCCAGCCGTTGTTGAGAACCACCACTTTCACGGGCAGGGCGTATTGGCTGAGGGTGCCCAGCTCCTGGATGTTCATCAGGATGCTCGCATCCCCCGCTACGCAGACCACCTGCGCATCGGGTCTGGCCACCTGAACTCCCATGGCCGCCGGCATGCCGAACCCCATGGTGCCAAGGCCAGCACTGCTGATCCAGCGCCGGGGGCCCGTGGGAAGAAACTGGGCAGCCCACATCTGGTGCTGCCCCACATCCGTGGTGATGTAGGCCTCGGGAGCGAGCTCCCGCAGGGCCACCACCACCTCTTGGGGCGCAATCTCACCCTCAGGATTCGGCACCACCAAGGGATAGTGGTGCTTCCACAGGGCAATGCGTGAGAGCCATCCCTCCGTGCGGCCCCTGCTCTCCTCGCCCACGCTGAGGCTGAGGAGCCCCGAGAGTGCGGCCTTGACATCGGAAATGATGGGCACATCAGGCACGCGGTTTTTGCCCACTTCCGCGGCATCAATATCGATGTGAATGACCCGGGCCCGGGTGGCAAAACTATCCAGGCGGCCCGTGACCCGATCATCAAAACGTGCCCCCACGGCGATCAGAAGATCGCACTCGGTAACGGCAAAGTTTGCATAGGCCGTACCATGCATGCCCAGCATGCCCAAGGCAAGGGGATCCCGCTCATCGAAGGCCCCCTTCCCCATCAGCGTTGTGGTGACGGGAATCTGGAACCGCTCGGCCAGCTGGTGAACCTCCTGATGGGCTCCGCTGCTCACTGCGCCACCGCCAACGTAGAGAAGGGGGCGATGGGCCAGGCGGATCAAGGCCAGGGCGTCCTCCAGACGTTCATGGCTGGGGAGGGGTGTGCTTTGGAACCCGGCTGGAATGGCTGTTCCAGGCTGAACGGGGGTGTAGTCAAATTCCTCTGCCCCTACGTCCTTTGGAATGTCGATCAACACAGGACCTGGACGGCCTGAGGAGGCAATGAGAAAGGCCTCCGCCACAATGCGACCGAGCTGGGCAGGATCACGCACTACCCAGGAATGCTTGACGATCGGCAGGGTGATCCCGAAGATATCGATTTCCTGAAAGGCGTCGGTGCCAATGGCCGCCCTGGGCACCTGGCCCGTCACCACCACCATGGGGACGGAATCCATATAAGCGGTGGCAATCCCAGTGACCAGGTTGGTGGCTCCAGGCCCAGAGGTGCCAAAGCACACCCCCACCTGGCCGGTGGCTCTGGCATAGGCGTCGGCGGCGTGGGCGCCCCCTTGCTCGTGTCTGACGAGGATGTGGCTGAGCCAGCCCCGTTCTTCGGCCTTATGGAGTTCGTGATAGATCGGCAGGATGGCACCACCGGGATAGCCAAAAATGTGGCGCACCCCATGGCGACGCAGGGAATCCATCAAGGCATATCCCCCGCTCACCCGTTTTGGCCCCTTGTCTTCCACCTGGATGGGGGCCGGGTGGACTGCTGCTTCGTTGGATGGGGTGGGGGTCAGAGTCACAGCGGGCAAGCAGGGGAGGGAACGATGAAACGGCTCTGCGCTTGAGCGACGTTATTGGGTCTGCCTAACATTAAAAGCTCCACGCCCGGTTGGCTGCCGCAGGCGTCGTTCTGCAGCCATGGCTCTTAGCACGGCTGCCGGATCCAGCCATCGGTCGCGGTAGCGCAGACCCCAGTGCAGGTGAGGCCCCGTTGTGTTTCCTGTCAGCCCCACATGGCCGATGGTCTGCCCCGTCCGCACACGCTGACCCCGCCGCAGAAGCACGGCTCCACTGCGGTAGGTGTCGCCGTCGATGCGGCCCGCCAGGTGGCAGTACAAATGCTCATAGGCTCCTGAGCGGATCAGGAGTCCGTTCCCGCATCCTGCATCGCTGATGGTGGCCATCAGCGTGCCCCCCCACCAGTTCCGCACCGCTGATCCCAGGGGAGCAGCGATATCCAGGCCCGCGTGGGGACGGAGGCCTCCGCTCACCGGATGGACCCGAAGCCCGTAGGGACTGGTGTACCCCGCAAAGCTGGCAACGGGAAAGCTGGCCCGGCCCCATGCCATCCTTGGGCTGGCCTCCAGGGGCTTCGTCAGCTGGGAAAGGCCCACTAGAGAAGCCAACAAGGCCATCACCCAGCGTGGGTGGGTTTGCCGTTGAGCAGAGTCAGAGCAGGCCGATGGCATGCAGGGGCCCTTTACCGCTGAGTAATTCGATCAGAAAAGCGGAGAATCCCAGCATCGCCAAACGACCGTTCCACACTTCAGAACTATTGTTCCATCCCCAGGCCCATTTGTCCTGGGGATAGAGCTTCACTTTTTTCGGCAGTTGGGCCGCCTGATCCAGGTTGACCTCCGGTCCTTCCAGGGCATCAGCCACCAGATCTGCCAAACCGGAGATGAAGGTGGGATCGGTATTGGGGGCCGGCACCCGAAGGAAGTTGGCGATGCCCGCTTCGTGGGCGATCTCCGCGTATTCCAGGTCGATTTCCTCAAGGGTTTCGATGTGCTCGCTCACAAAACTGATCGGCACCACCACCAGATCCTTCACTCCCTCCTCGCCCAGCTGCCGCAAGGCTTCATCGGTGTAGGGCTTCAGCCACTCCACCGGACCCACCCGGCTCTGGTAGGCCAGGGTGGAGGGGTTGGGGTGGCCGAGGGTTCGCTGCAGCTCCTCCATGATCAGGCGGGTGCAGGACTCCATCTCCCGCTGGTAAGGATCGCCTGCTTCCTCCACATAACTTTTCGGGACCCCATGGGCACTGAAGAACACGTGAGCTTTGGCCGGATCGTCAGCCTCCTGGAGCTTCTGGCTGATCAAGCCCACCATGGCCTGGATGTAGCCAGGATGGTTGTACCAGCTCCGGATGCAGCGGATGGGGAGTTGGCTGAACTGGGGATCGCTCTGACGGAGTCGTTGCAGTTCGCGGAAACTGGAGCCGCTGGTGCTGATGGAAAACTGGGGGTAGAGGGGGAGCACAACCACCTCATCCATCGCATCGGCCTTGATGTCCGCCACGGCTGACTCGGTGAACGGGTGCCAATAGCGCATGGCCACGTAGGTGGTGGCATCGATAGCCCTCTGACGAAGCAGGCTCTGCAGTTCCCGGGCCTGGTGCTCCGTGATGCGCCGCAGGGGGGAGCCGCCGCCGATGGCCCGGTAGGCATCCTGGGATTTGCTGCTGCGAAGCGTGCTCACCAGCCAGGCCAGAGGGCGCTGCAGAGCCGGGATCGGCAACCGGATGATCTCTGGATCAGAAAAGAGGTTGTAGAGGAAGGGGGCGACGTCCTGGATCCGTTCAGGGCCACCGAGGTTCAGCAGCAACACGCCAACCTTTGCCATGCCCTGCCCACAGAAACAGCATCGCGAGCGTAACGCCAGCCGGAGGGTCGATGGGGTTCAGCCCTGGCCACACTGCCACTCTCACGGTAGTTTCCAGCTTCTGGGCCACCTTCCCTAGGAAGTCCACGGCTGTGTTCAACGCCATTCCCAGTGAACCCTGCTTGCCTGAAGGACGCCGTGAAGCTGGCCAACCAAGGGCTGGCGGAGTCAGGAACGTCCTGGCGCCTGGAGATTCGCGGCCAGCGTCTCGGACTCCGTGGCCCCCTGCCCCCCCGGTCTGGAAGCAGCCAGTCCAAGCCAACGATCCAGCGTCTGAGCCTGGGATTGCGGGCCAGCGAGGACGCTGTTCAGGAGGCCATGGTTCACCTACATCAGCTCAAACTCCAGTTGCAGCAGGGCACCTTTCGCTGGCAGGACTGGCAGACGCCTTCCTCCTGTGCCGCCCAGCCCCCTCCTGGCCAAGAGGCGGGGCAGGGAGGGGGCGCCTCTGGGGCTGAGCCCTCGAGTGCTCTCCGGGAAGCCCTGGACTCCTTTCAACGGGCCTTCCATCAGGATCCCCGTCGTCGTCGTTCGCCCTCCGGGGCCCGCAGCACCTGGCGGTCTGCCTATCAGCCCTATCTCCTCCGCCTCCGGGCGATCGGTGAGCAAGCCAGCCAAGACCTGGATGCCGGGCTGTTCACGACGGTGCTGGAAAGCTATCCAGTAGCCAGCCGTAGCCGCCAGCAATGCGCCCTGGTGTTGGGGGCTCTGGCCCGGCACCTGGCCCTTCCCCTCCCGCCCGATTGGCAGGAGCTCGGAAGGGGCTATGGACTGCATGCCGCCCGGTTCCGCCCTTTGCCAAGCGACGCCCAGATTCTGCAAGTTTTTGAGCTGATTCCTAATCCCCAGTGGCGTCTGGTGTATGGGCTGATGGCCACCTATGGGCTGCGCAACCATGAGGTGTTCTTCTCTGATGTCTCCGCCTTGGGCCCAGGAGGCGACAGGGTTGTGAGGGTGTTGCCCACCAGCAAGACGGGGGAACATCAGGTGTGGCCCTTCCAGCCCGAGTGGGTGGAGCACTTTGATCTGGAGCGATTGGCCGTGGAGCGCCAGGCCCTTCCCTCCGTGACCACGGATCTGCGGGTCACCTCCCTGCGCACGGTGGGCCAGCGGGTGTCGGAACAGTTTCGGCGTTATGACCTGCCCCTCACCCCCTACGACCTTCGCCATGCCTGGGCGGTTCGCACCATCCACATCGGACTGCCTGACACGGTGGCGGCTCGCATGATGGGCCACTCTGTGGGGATCCATAACCGCACCTACCACCACTGGATCACGCGAAGGGATCAGCAGCAGGCGGTGGATGCGGCCCTCGCCCGCCGATTGGCGAGCTGAGAGGCCAGGCAGAGTGTGCGGTCAGTGGGAGAAAGCTCCATGAAAGACGGGCGATCGCTGGACGAAGTGGCCGCTGACCTGGGGCAGGGGGGGATGGTGTCCCCCGAAACGGATCGTGAGGCCTACCAACGACGGATGGAGCGCAGGCGCCAAGTGCAGCAGATGCGCCTGGAGACGCGCCAGTTGGAGAAGGGCCTTGTGCTGGTGTTTACGGGGGAGGGCAAGGGAAAGACCACCGCAGCCCTGGGATTGGTGCTGCGAATGCTTGGCCATGGGGAGCGGGTTGCGGTCATCCAGTTCATCAAGGGGGGATGGCAGCCGGGTGAGGTGGCTGCCCTTGGGCGCTTCGGGGAGGATTTGCACTTCCACGCCCTCGGTGAGGGGTTCACCTGGGAAACCCAGGATCGGGAACGGGATCGCAGGGCCGTGGACCTGGCCTGGAAGCAGGCCCTTGCCTATCTGCACAATCCCGAGTGGAAGCTTGTCGTTCTTGATGAGGTGAATGTGGCACTGAAGCTTGGTTACCTTCCCCTCGAGGAGCTGTTGGACGGGTTGCGGGTGCGGCCTCCCCTGACCCATGTGGCCTTGACAGGACGGGGAGCGCCTGAGGCCCTGATCGAATCCGCCGATCTGGTCACCGAGATGCGGATGGTGCGCCATCCCTTTCGCGAGCAAGGGGTGAGGGCCCAGCCGGGCATTGAGTATTGAAAGCGGCCCCCCACCTTTGTCCTGGTGGGCTCGATGCTGGGGTCTTGCTACTGTTCGGCGGGTTTGGCCGGCCGGAACACTGGAATGACAGCCTATCGGCGAGTGTTGCTCAAGCTCAGCGGAGAAGCGCTGATGGGGAGTCAGGGGTATGGCATTGACCCCGCCATCGTGCAGTCGATTGCTTCCGATGTTGCGGATGTGGTTTCCGCAGGCACCCAGTTGGCCATTGTGGTGGGGGGTGGCAACATTTTTAGGGGGTTGAAGGGATCAGCCGCTGGGATGGATCGCGCCACTGCGGACTATGTCGGCATGCTCGCCACGGTGATGAATGCGATCACGTTGCAGGATGGGCTTGAGAGAGCCGGTGTGCCAACGCGGGTGCAAAGTGCGATCTCGATGCAGGAGGTGGCCGAGCCATACATCCGCCGCAGGGCCATCCGTCATCTCGAGAAAGGGCGTGTGGTGATCTTTGCTGCCGGTTGTGGGAACCCCTTCTTCACAACGGATACAACAGCGGCTCTTCGGGCGGCTGAAATCAATGCTGATGTCGTGTTCAAGGCCACCAAGGTGGACGGTGTCTACAACAAAGATCCGGCCCTCTATCCCGATGCCACGCGCTACGACACACTGACCTTCATGGATGTTCTTAGTGGCGAGCTTGAAGTGATGGATGGAACGGCAATCGCCCTCTGTAAAGACAACTCGATCCCCATCGTTGTTTTTGATCTTTTTGGCCGCGGCAATATCAGCCGAGCCGTGGGGGGAGAGCCTATTGGCACTCGAATTATGTCCACTCTTCAGCCCCTTTCGTGATCCCTTCTCTTTGTTTTTAAGCCCCCATGGATCTTGAAGCAAGCATGCGAAAATCGCTGGAAGCTACCCAGCGTAATTTCAATACTATTCGTACCGGTCGGGCTAATCCATCTCTGCTCGATAAGATCATAGTTGAGTATTACGGGGCTGAAACACCCCTGAAATCCCTGGCGACCCTCTCAACTCCAGATTCTCAGACCATTCAGATCCAACCTTTTGATGCCGGATCGGTGTCTCTCGTCGAAAAAGCCATCGCCATGAGCGATCTGGGGTTAACACCCAATAATGACGGCAAGACTATTCGCATCAATATCCCTCCCCTGACGGAGGATCGACGCAAAGATCTTTGTAAGATTGCGGCGAAATATGCTGAAGAGGGAAAGGTTGCCCTCAGGAATCTGCGTCGGGATGCGATTGACCGTATCAAGAAGCAGGAAAAGGACGGAGATCTCTCTGAAGATCAATCCAGAGATCAACAGGATATGGTCCAAAAAGTGACGGATCGTTTTATTGTTGATCTTGAGAAGCAACTGGCCGAGAAAGAGGCTGAAATTCTCAAGGTTTAGCTCGGGTTCCTTGCATGAGTTCCCATCGGGTCAGTCCCGTCGACACTCTCGTGATTGGGGCTGGACCTGCAGGATCAGCAGCGGCCTTCCATCTTGCTGAGCGAGGCCGAAGTGTGGTGGTCCTCGAGAGGGAATTCTCTGGACGGAGAAAGCCCTGCGGGGGAGGCATGGCGGCTTCCGTGCAGCGGTGGTTTCCGTTCGATCTACTTCCTGCTGTGGATCAGGTCATCAGGGATGTTCGTTTCACCTGGACCCTTGAGGATCCTGTGGAGGCCAGTCTTCCCGGGGAAGCCCCCTTTTGGATCGTGCGACGCTCTCTGCTGGATGCCTTCCTGGCCGAGCAGGCTGCCAAGGCTGGCGCCACGTTCCGCTTTTCCACGGCGGCCGTGTCCGTGGAGCGCCAAGGTGAGCTCTGGCAGGTCTGGGACCAACAGGGAGAACCATGGCAGGCCCGCAGCTTGCTCATTGCCGATGGATCCTCATCAGGACTGGCCAGCAGCCTGGGCTTGGGTCCCCCTCGACCCCGTTATGCCTCCACCCTGTCGGTGGAAGTGGAGTGTCCCATCCGGGAGCAAGGGGTGGCCTATTTCGATTTTGGATCGGTGCCCCAGGGCTTTTGCTGGGCTTTCCCCCGCCAACATGGCTACAGCATCGGCTTAGGTTCCTTCATCGGCCAGGCGGAGGTGGATGGAGAGGCGGTGCTCCAACGGCTTCTCCCCTCCTTGGGCCTCCGCCCGGATGCGGGCCTGCGTCAATCCTCACGTCTGCGAATTTGGGACGGTCACTATCCCCTCGATGGAGAGGGGCTGTTGGTGGCGGGAGACGCGGCCTCCCTGTGCGATCCCTTCCTTGCGGAGGGTCTGCGGCCTTCCTTGATGAGTGGCTGCCGGGCAGCGGAGGGCCTGCATGCCTGGCTCGGGGGCGACCCTCAGGGGTTGAAGGCCTACACGGCCGTCATGCGCAGAGACTGGGGTGATTCCATGGCTTGGGGGAAGAGGATCGCCCAGGTGTTTTACCGTTTACCTCGCGTGGGCTACCAGCTCGGACTCAAACGGCCCACAGCCCCTCAACGGATTGCCCAAATCCTGTCAGGGGAAATGGGCTATGGCGACATCGCTCAGCGGGTGATAAAGCGCTTGCTGTTTCAGCGCGGATAGGGACGATCACAACCGTTGACGATCACACCCCTTTAAGTCCCGTAGACGTTGGTCGATGGAGCCCAGGAGTTCGATGGCAAACATTGGTGATTCCTGCACGGCAAACAGGAATTTCTCCTTGTTCATGACCAGAAGCTTGCAGTCTGTGCTGGCCACCGCATTGCCGAATCGTCGATGCTCCGGGGTCACCAGGGCGCCGGCCCCGAACACATCCCCGGCCTCAATCCTTTCGTGGCCACTTTTCCCATTCCAGGAGAGTTCGACCGTGCCATCCAGAAGGCCAAACATGCAATCCCCAGATTCACCTGCCTTGAACACCATGCTGCCCGCCGGCACGTGAATCACCTCCCCTGAGCTGGCTAGCGCGCGCATGGTGTCCAGGGCGTTCATTTGGTGCGACTATGAAAGAGTTGAATTTAGGGCGTTCAAACAAAGGAATGGTTAACACGGGTCCACGTGCGATGGTCCACGATGCCCCTGGCACCAATTGGCCTAGCGTCGCACCGAGAGCGCCGCGCCCAATCCCCCACGCACATCTTCCGGGGCGAGCCGCCCATCCTGATCGGTGTCGAGCGCATCAAACACCGCATCGCTGCCCAGCCACTCTTCGCGTGTGATACAGCCATCTCCGTCAAGATCGTTGAGGAGAAAAATCTCATGGACGGCATGGGTGAAAGCGGCTTTACCTTCCAGGCTTGCCAGGCGATGGGCCAATTGCACTTCCAAGGTTTCAATGGCTTTGGAAAAGCCCCGGATGCCTTCATCCAACTTTTCGGTCGCCATGCGATCCGATTCCATGAGACTGTCGAACATTGATTTGTCCACATGGATTTTTTCTTCGCTCCCCCCCGGCGCATCAGCGATTAACTTGCGCTCTAAAAGACCCTCTTTTGAGCGCAGTTGCTCCATCAAGGCCGGAGAGATTGTGAGTAAATCACATCCAGCAAGTTCAATGATCTCATCGATATTTCTGAAACTTGCCCCCATCACTTGTGTTTTGTAGCCATAAGTCTTGTAGTAGTTGAAGATCCTCGTCACAGACAGCACACCAGGATCTTCAGGACCGGGATAACTTTCGCGTCCGGTGGCAGCCTTATACCAATCCAGTATGCGACCCACAAAGGGGGAAATCAGGGTTACCCGGGCCTCTGCACAGGCCACGGCCTGGGCAAAACCAAATAACAGGGTGAGATTGCAGTGGATTCCCTCCTGCTCCAGCTTTTCGGCGGCCCGAATCCCCTCCCAGGTGGAGGCAATCTTGATCAGCACGCGCTCCCGGTTGACCCCTGCCTGTTCATAGAGTCCAATCAGTTTCCGCGCTTTTTCAATCGTTCCCTCTGTGTTGTAACTGAGCCTGGCATCAACCTCTGTGGACACCCGACCAGGCACGATACGCAAGATTTCCTTGCCGAAGGTGACGCTGATCTCGTCCAGGGCTTCGGCGACCACGTCTTCCACCGGGGCACTCTCCCCCATTACAGACCTGGACTCTGTCAGGGACCGGTCAATGAGATTTTGGTAAGTGGGAATCTGGGCAGCGGCAAGAATCAGTGATGGATTTGTGGTGGCGTCCCGGGGAGTGAACTGGCGGATGGCCTCGATGTCGCCAGTATCGGCCACAACCACAGTCATGGTGGCCAGTTGTTCCAGCAGGTTGGTCATGCGATGCAGCGGCCTTAAACCTTCTTTTCACGCTAACGGTGCCACCAGACAGAGCCCAGCCGCGATGCCTTGGCTTGTGGGAATCCATACAAGCCGGGGGGCTGGCTTCAGGGCTGGCTTCGGACGAGCTGAGGTTTTGGGTTGATCTTTTCGGGCCTTGAGGGTGGGATCTTTTCAAGCACGAGGAGGGCTTCCACGATCTGGCGTGCAACCGGCAGCGCCACTGTGGATCCATAGGCATTGCCTCCCTGCGGTTCATCCATCACCACCAGCACGACGTAGCGGGGGTTCTCCACCGGAAGGATGGCCACGAAGCTTGTGATCCTTGCTCCGGGGATGTAAACACCGTTTTCCGCCTTTTGGGCCGTGCCCGTTTTCCCACCGATTCGGTAGCCGGGGATCTTGATCCCCTTGCCGGTGCCTTTGTCCACAACGGTTTCCATCCAATTCACCACTTGCTGGGTGACCTTGGGATCCAGAAGCTGAACACCTCTCTGGGTGGGCCGGGAGGCAAGACCTTCCCCGGATCTCAGACCACGGGTGATGTGGGGGCTCACCAAGCGCCCTCCATTGGCCAACATTCCTTGCAGTTGCAGGAGCTTCAGTGGGGTAAGGGAGAACCCTTGTCCGAAGGAGGCTGTGGCTGGCTCGATGGCTCCCGAGATGAATTCCTCCCTGGATTTCAACTGGCCTGCCACGGCGCCTGGCAAGTCGGTGTCGGGAACATCGTTGATGCCGATGGTGTTGAGCCACTTCCAGAAGGTTTCCCGCTTCAGATGGCGCATGGCATCCACCATCCCTACGTTGCTGGAGACCTGAAGAACCGTAGGAAAATCGATGATTCCATTCGCCCGCCGGTCGGCATTGAAGATAGGCCAGCCGCCGATGGTGAGTTGGCCGCTGTCATTCACCGTGCCCTTTGGGTCGATGGCCTTCTCTTGTAGGGCAATGGCCAGGTTGATGGGTTTAAAGGTGGATCCGGGTTCGTAGAGATCCTGAACGGACCATTCCCTGAAGGAGCCAGGGTTGAAATCCCAATAGCGATTGGGGTCATAAGTAGGAGTGGAGGCAAGGGCCAGCAATTCGCCAGTGTGGGCATCCATCACCAAGGCCACACCCCGTTTGGCATTCCACTGTTTCATCTGTTTGCCAACGGCCTGCTGGGCCACCTGCTGCAAGCGGGAATCAAGCGTGAGTTGGAGCCGAAGGTCGTCCCCGTAGAGGGATCCGGCCTGCAGGCCATCGGGGAGAGGGGTGCCGTCTCCCCCTCGGCGCATGCTGAACGAGCTTTCCTGGCGCTTCAGATCCTGATCGCGACTCTGTTCCAATCCGGCCTGGGGCACTCGATCTAGATTCAAAAAACCCACCACATTTGAAAACAGGGTGCCCTGTGGGTAAATGCGTTGGGGATAGGCCTCCAGATCAAGGCCGCTGATTTGAAGGCGCCGCACTTGGTCGGCTGTTTCTGGATCCAGATTGGTGGCCAGCTTGACTCCGCTCTTCCTGTTGCCCATGTTCCGGAGGAGCTCCGTTTGGGGCCTAGCCAAAACCTCCGCGAGTTTGGCTGTCACCTCTTCGGTGCTGCGTCTGGTATCGGCGGCGTCTCCAAAAAAACTGAAATACCTCGGATGGGCCCAGAGGGTGAACCGCTCTTCATCGATCGCCACCATCCGCCCCGCCCGGTCCACGATGGTGCGCCGCTTGCCTAGGGGTTTGATGGCCTGGGTTTGGATCTCACGGGCTTTCTCCTGCAGGGCTTCCCCTTGCACCACCTGCAGCCAGACAAGACGAATGCCCAGACCTCCAAGGGCAAGACATAGCAAGCCGTAGACCCAAAACAAGCGTTTGGAAGGGGGTTGGAGGGGAATAACATTGCGCCCATGGCCCCTAGGCCGACCATTTCCACCGCCCAACCTGCGTTCCGATGTCCAAGGTCGCCCGTTGGGGGGATGGCGGGTGGTGGGTTGCTCCATCAATAACCAGCTGGCAGGGAGGGGCGGAGTTTCCCGGACGATGAACTTCCAATGGTGAAACCGGCCAAAACAGGGAAGGTTGCCTTTGTCGCCCCCGGCTGTTTGGGGGCCGGGAGGTGAACCAGATTCTCACTGCTGGTGGGGAGCAATTCGCCCGGTCGACCCATGGTCCGAATGTGATGTTGCTCCAGCACCGCGGCGGATTCGTGCAGTCGATGCTCGAGCACCTTGGTGGCCTCCAGCTCGGCAAAGTTCTTGGACCACTGATTCTGCCAGTGGAGCGTTAAGGCGCTCAGTCCCACCAAGGAGAAACCCAAACCCATGAGCGCTCCCGAGGAGACCTTGTGAAGACTGGCCAGAAGAGGAGATTGTCGCTCCACTTTGCGGCCGCTCAGGGAACCCTGGATCAGCTGCAACGACCGTTCCCCGATGCGTGAGGGTTTGGGCTGCTGCCTGCGTCCTGTCCTTCGACCCGAGGAGCGCTGCGCCCGTTTTGACGCGCTGGTTGGGGAACTAAAAATGGAGGAAGGCGTGGCAACCAAGGACATGGGCCCGATTCTGAGCAAGTGAACCACCCCAATGCTTTCTCGGCAAGGCGAGGGCTAGCGGGTCAGCAGAAGGAGATTGAGAAAGGTCAGGCTGTTCCACAGCGCATGCAGACACACCGAGGCTCCCAGCCGTCCGCTCTGCCAACGCAAGAGACCCAGCCCAACCCCAAGCACTGACAGGGGCAAGAGCTCACCCAGGCTGAGATGGGCCAGGGCAAAGAGCACGGCACTGATACCCACCGCTGCGACCCCACCCATATGGCGACCAAGCACGGGAAGGAGCACGCCACGAAATAGGGTTTCCTCAAACAGTGGGGCGAAGACCACGGCGGTGAGGGCGAACGCCAGCAGGGCCAGGCCGTTGGAACTGCCCAGCACCATCTCCAGCAGCGGATTGCTGCCCCCCGGGTCCGTCCAGACCTGTTGCAGCATCCAGGTGGCGAGCGCCACCAGCGGAATCATCATCAGGAACCCGTTCAAGGCCGGAACCACCACGGCCGAAAACGGTCGCCACCCCCACTGGAGCCAGCCTCCCTTGGGAGGGTATGGATGCCTGGCCAGGAACAGGGCCAGGATTCCCAGTGGCGCAAGCATCAGGGTGAGGTACGACCCCAGCACCTCGATCCCCTGGCGGGTATCGCCAGGCAGCGTCCAATGGCTCAGCAGACGGAGCAGACCACCCTGGGTCAGGGCAGGGAGGAGAACCTCTCCGAGCAGCACGAATCCACCCGCGATCACCAGGGTGACATCCACCAAGGAGAGGGGAGGGGCCACCAGGGGAGGGGGGCTAGGAAGCCGGCCCCGTTGCAGCAGCCATAGCTGACGCCCCAGGAGGATGGCACCTGTCACCATCAGCAAGGCCGGCAGCACGGTGAGGGCCAGGAATCGCCCTATCAACCATGGGGCTTGCCGTTGCGCCGGGCAGGCACTGGCGGCCCCCCCTAGCTGCTCGCACCCCAGCTGGGCGATCAGGCTCTCCTCTCCCCAGGGGGCCAGGAGGGCCTGCTGTTGGGACGGGGACACCACAGAGGGACCTTGGAGAGCGAGCAAAAGGGGGCGACGGGATGGATCCACCTGGGACGCCAGGCTCGCCAGGTCTGAACCCTTGTTGGTTGAGCTCGGATCCCCTTGGCTCCGCTGCAGCAGGGTGAGTTCCAATCGCCGTTCCGCCGGCGGTGGGCTGGAGGGATCCTTGCTCTGCTTCTCCAGCACCTCTACCAGGGTTCCCCGTGGGTCCTCACCCACCAAGAGAGTGCGGAGGGAATGCGGCAGGGCTTCCGCGGTCAGAACGGTGAGCTCCAACTGACGTACGTCAAGCGCGTTGACCACCGAGGGACGGGACAGACTTTCTTCCAGTCCGCTGATCCAGATCAGCCCGCTCAGGCAGAGGGCCAAGAGGGCCAACAGCCCCTTCCAGCTCCCCATGCCGTCCCATGGGGATGGATGCCTGGGGCCTGGTTCAGCACGGGTTGGCTCGGGAGAGGCCTGACCTGCCACGAAGTCTTTGTCTGGGGGGATCCAAGGATTCTGGTCCCATACAGTTGCCCTTGTCCGCCCCCTGCTGGCCGTGCCCCTTCGCCTTGTGCTTGTGCGTCATGGGTTGAGCACCTTCAACCTGGAGCACCGCATTCAGGGCCGGGATGATCTCTCGGCTCTGGCCCCCGAGGGGACATCCCAAGCCCACCTCTCAGGAGTGGCTCTGCAGGATGTGGCGTTCTCGCACGCCTACAGCTCCCCGCTCACCCGGGCCAAAGACACCGCCGAGGCCTTGCTTGGGGCCACAGGGTCTCCAACCCCGATCCAGCTTGATGGGGATCTGCGGGAAGTGGATCTCGGCCCATGGAGCGGTCTTCGCCGCCAGGACGTGAAAGAGCGCTACCCGGAGCAGGCCCGCACCTGGCAACAAGCTCCTCACATGTTGGAACTGGAGCAGGCCGACGGCAGTCGGTTCTTCCCCTTAAGGGATCTGATGGTGCAGGCCGGAAGATTTGTTGACCGTCTGCACGCCACCCACCGGCACGCCTTGGTTGGTGGCCAGACCGAGAGTGTGTTGGTGGTGGGGCATAACGCCATCCTTCGTGCCCTGATCCTGCAGCTTCTGGGCCTGAATGCCACCGGATTCCGCAGGTTGCGCATGGACAATGCCTCGATCTCGGTGCTCAATCTCAGCCAGGCGGAGGGAGAGCCTGTGGCGGTTCAGGTCGAGTCGCTGAACAACTCCATCCATCTTGGGAATGGGCTGCCCCCAAGCAAGGGCCCCCGCCTGCTGTTGGTTCGGCATGGGGAAACGGACTGGAATCGGGAAGGCCGCTTCCAGGGTCAGATCGACATTCCGCTCAACTCCCGAGGGAGTACTCAGGCCAGGGCCGCCAGTGATTTTCTGTCCAACGTGTCCATTCAACGGGCCTACAGCAGCACCATGGCCCGCCCCCGGCAGACGGCGGAACTCATCTTGGCCTGCCATCCTGGCGTTCCCCTCACCACCACACCGGGGCTTGTGGAGATCGGCCACGGTCGCTGGGAGGGGTGCCTGGAGGAGGAAATCGCCGAAGCCTGGCCCGAGCTCCTCGCCGACTGGAAGCGGGCTCCCCACACCGTCACCATGCCCGATGGGGAAACCCTGCAGCAGGTGTGGGACCGCTCCGTGGCTACCTGGCACACCATCGTGGGTGGGCTCAACCCGGAGGAAACCGCCCTGGTCGTGGCCCATGACGCCGTGAACAAGACCATCCTTTGCGCCTTGCTGGGACTTTCCCCTGCAGACATCTGGATGGTGAAACAGGGCAATGGGGGGGTGAGCGTGGTGGACTACCCCCAAGGTCTGGAAGGGGCTCCGGTAGTGAGCTGCCTCAATCTCACCGGCCACCTGGGCGGGGTGCTGGATCGCACCGCCGCAGGAGCCCTCTGAGGCCTTGCCCATGGCTTCTCTCCTGTTGTTGCGTCAGGTGCAGGTGCTGGAGGGGCCAGGCCAGCCCTCTCTACGCCGGGATGTGTGGTTCACAGGGCACACCCTGCTCGGGTGGGAGGCCCCCCCTCCCCAGGCCGACCAGGGTCAGGAGGTGAAGGAGCTCGACGGCAGTCATTTGTGGCTGGCCCCCCCCTTGGTCGACCCCCACAGTGTTCTGGAGGACCCCTGGCTGGGACGCGCCGAAACCCTGGAGAGCCTGGCGCAGGCTGCTGCTGCTGGGGGCTATGGCACGGTGGCGCTCCTGCCTTGGGCCCGACCCTGGCGGGATCGTCCGGAACGGTTGCAGCTGGCATGGGAGGCTCCCTTGCGGCTGCTCCTCTGGGGCAGTTTCAGCCTTGAGGGTGCCGACGAAACGCTTGCCCTTCACAGGGAACAGCTTCAGGCAGGAGCCCTCGGTTTGGCGGGCTCCGACCATCTCCCGCCCCTGGCTTTGCTGGAGAAGGGGCTTCTTCTGGCGGAGATGGGCCACCGCCCCGTACTCCTGGCCCCTCGGGATCCTGCCTTGGGGCAGGACGGTTTCGTGCGCGAGAGGGTGGAATCTCTGAGGGCTGGATGGCCAACCGATCCGGTGCTCAGCGAAACCCTCCCTTTGCAGACATTGCTCAGCCTGGCGGCGGCCCATCAGGGTTTGGGCCTGCGGCTGATGAATCTCTCCACCAGCGAAGCTGTGGGCTTGCTTGAGGCCCAACCGGACCCCCCCCCAGCCAGCGTCAGCTGGTGGCATCTGCTGGCTGACAGTGGCACCTTGCATCCGGCGGATGAGGGCTGGCGCGTGGTGCCCTCCCTGGGAGCCCCCGCGGATCGGACGGCTCTCCTGCACGCCCTCAGACGAGGCCTACTCAGTGCGGTTGCTGTGCATCACCAGCCCCTTGATGGGGAAGAGCAGATGCTGCCGTTAGATCAGCGGAAAGCTGGTCTCGCAGGCCATGGCCTTGCCCTTCCCATGCTCTGGCAAGAGTTGGTGGTTCGGCAGGGCTGGTCGGCGGAAGAGCTCTGGCAGGCCCTTTGTTGGGGACCCTGCAGATTCCTCGACCTTCCACCTGAGCATCTCTCACCCCCGACGGACCGCTGGATTCTCTGGGATCCCTCCCACCCTTGGCCAGAGGCTTCTCAGGAAAGGGGCTCCCTGGCCGCCAACATTCCAAGCCTGGGCTCCGCTGGGTTGATGGGTCGTGTCATGGCCTCTGGCCTGCAGCCGGAGACCCATTGGCCCCTTGAAGCGATCCAGCGCTGTTGAAGGGGAAAAACCGCCAGAAGGCTCGGCCGATGATCTCGCGTTGGGGTAGGAATGGGCCCCCGGGCCAAAACCGCGCGTCCCAGCTATTGGCCCGATTGTCCCCGAGCACCAGCACCATTTTGGGGGGAACTACCACATCCAGGGTGGGACAGGGCCCGATCCCCCTGGCGTCGACGGGGCAAGTATTGGTCACATAGGTCTCCAGGAGTGGCTTGTTATTGAGAAGAACCTGTCCCTTGGGGTTGACCACGATCCTGTCTCCGGGGATGGCGATGACCCGCTTGATGTAGGCATCACAGGCGGGTTCCTGAAGACCCAGCATCGGTCCGATCAAGGGGATGTTGACCAGCAGGCAGCCCAAGGGCCCCGGTCGGTGTTGGGCCGACAGCACACGGTCAAAGTGATGGGGGGCGTGAAACACCACGATCTCGCCTCGCTGGGGAGGACGGTTGCGGTAGGTGAGCTTCTCCACCAAGAGGCGATCCTGCAACTGCAAGCCAGGCAGCATCGAACCAGAGGGGATGTAGCGAGCCTCCACGAGAAATTGGCGGATCCCAAGGGCCACGGCCAGGGTCAGCAGAATGCTCCGCCAGAAGGCCCAGGGATCATCCTCGGAATGGGAGGGTGAGGATCTGCCACCTTGTGGCGTCATGGTTGTTTCCAGGCGCGGCTGCTCGTCTTTGTGGCTGCTCAAAATGAGTCGTGGCTCAATGGATGGTCGGCTCCCATCGGCGCTCCGCGGAATGGCTGACCAGCAGGCAGATTAGTCGCACATCCGCGAGCGCAGCCATGGCGCGCCCCCGCTGGCACGAGACCCTGTCTCGCCCCGGCAACAGAGTTTGGAAGGGCTGGGACCAATTTGTCGCCCTGTGGGCCGTCCTGAACCTTGTTTGGGTGGTCGTTGATCTCACCTATGTGCCCCTGCGTCCGTTCTGGCTCCAACGCACCCTCCATCCCATCCCCGCGTTGCCCTTGGCGGTGTCTCTCCCCCTGCTGCCCGACATCACCCCTTTGATGGATCGGCTGAAAGGCATTGAGCCCCACCGTGAAACACAGCATTTCATCCAAGAGTTTGAGAAAACGGACGGGGTGATGCAGGGCTATCAGCCGGGCACTCCCCTTTCCGTCCAACAAAGAACGAGCCTGGTCAATCTGGTGACCTTGAGCCACCAGATGATCGATACGGATCCTTTTCAGTCCACAGCTGGATCGGGCACCCTAGAAAAAATCAAGAATCGCCTCCGCTGGCGAGCAGATCTTGATTCCTCCAAAGAGTCCGTCAGCTTGCTTCTGAGTGATCAATGGCTCAGAAACCATTCATGGGAAGGCGAGCGGCGGTTTTGGAAGAACGATGTGTTGCCACTTGTGGCTCGCAATTATTGGCGCTCGATTGATCAAAACGGTCAGCCAACCGATCATTTCTGGCGCACAGACCTGTTGTTCTTTCAGAGTGTTTTTCTGCTGGATATTCTGCTTCAGACGATTCGATTACGCCGCAAATTGCCTGGTTTGAGCTGGCGCGATGCCTTTCTCAGGCGATGGATTGACCTGCCGTTATTTTTGCCTTTCTGGCGATGGTTGCGGCTGTTTCCCGTGCTGGAGCGTTTGCAAAAGGCTGGTTGGATCAATCTCGAGCCCCTGAGGGCAGTGGTCAGCCGAGGTGTGGTGGCTCTTCTGGCCTTGGAGCTCTTTGAAGTTCTTGCCCTGCAGATCATGGACGGACTGCAGCATCAGGTGCGTTCAAAGCGTTGGCCGACACGGTTGCGGGCCCTGCGCAGTCATCAGACTGTGATGAGCCAGGAGGAAAAGGAGCTGGTCGAGCTTGTTCGTCTATGGGCCCCCTTGCTGTTGGTGCAAGTGGCTCCTCGCCTGGCTCCGGAGTTGCAAGGCGTTCTTGGCCATGCCTTGCAGACGAGCCTGCAGCGCACGCTCGTGCCGGCCCCGCTGCGGCAATTGCAACCCCTCCTGGGAGTGGAACAGGGGTTCAGCCGGCAACTGGCTCAGGGAATGGTGGAGAGCCTGCTGGATCTGTCCCGAGGGGCAGGGTCCCAGCTGGGTCGACGGGATGACGAGCAACTCCGACTCCTCCAACACGTCATCGACCGTTTTTGGGAAGAGCTGGCCCTGGCCCTGGAGGATGGTCCTGCACTGGAACGCTCTCAGGAGTTGGTTTGCACCGCCATTGAAAGGGTCAAACGGACCTACATCAGCCAGATCAGCCGGTCAGGAGTTGCTGGCCTGATCGAGGAGCTCGATCAACTCATGAATCGAGAAGGGGAGGAGACGAAGGACGCCCCCACTTCCCTGCTCTCTTCTCTTCCGCCAGAGGGTTGATCAGCCGCGGTTGATCAGGGCCTTGATGGCACCGACCAGGCTGTTGGAACCCTTCCCCACGGCTCCATCTGGGCGTGTGCGCACGGTGACGTCTCCGTTCACAGTGGTGCGGCAGCTCAGCCTGAACGTTGCAGGGCGGTCAGCCAGGTAAACCTCTTCAACATCGGAGCGCGGGGACAGGTTGCGGGCACCATCGAGGACTTCCATCACGCAGGTGCCGCACTGGCCCAGCCCACCGCAATTGTTGAGGTTGTTGAGGCCGGTATAGGGGTTGATGCCCGCATCCAGGGCGGCTTTGCGCAAATTGGCGCCCTCGATGCACCCCACCTGCTGGCCTTCGCGTTCGAAACGGATGGTGGGCACGGTGGGTCGGGGGGTGAAGGCGCAGCCCAACTTAGGGCACCTCGGGTCTCGATTTCTCTGGATCGGGTCGAAAGAAAGGACGGAAGCGGCCCCCCGTACGATGGTCTCACGCTGGGGCGAGATCACGATCCATGAGCCTCTCCGGGTACGACAGCCTGATTGCGAGCCTGATTCCCGGCTACACAAGCCTGGCCCGTCTCTCCGTTTCCCTGCTCGCGGCCTCTCCGATGGCCCAGGCCCGAGGGGCCTCTGTGCTGGTGGCTGGGTGTGGCTCGGGAGCGGAGCTGCTTGCCGCTAGGCAACTCCGCCCCGACTGGCATCTCACGGCGCTCGATCCTTCCGAGGATATGTTGGCAATGGCCCGGGAAAAGCTCCAAGCCCCACCCGGAGATCAGGAGCCGATGGGTCCGATTCAATGGGTGCAAGGCACGGTGGAGGATCTCACCGGTGAGCCTGACTTTGATGGCGCCATGGCCGTTCTTGTGATGCAGGGTCTCCCAGACGATGGAAGCAAGCGACGGTTCCTGAGTTCCCTATCCCAAAGCCTGCGCCCAGGCGCCCAGGTGGTGCTGGTGGATCAGATGCTGCCGGAGCGGAGCAGCATCGATGAACAGCTCATCATGGCTCGCCAGGTGTTTCAACGCTCCGAAAGGACGGAGCCTCTGTCCGACGCCACCAAAATTCTTGGGGAGGTTCATCCCCTGAGCCTCTCCCGACTCGCGGGCCTGCTGGAGGTCACAGGATTCAGTGACCCCTTCCCTGTCTTCCGAGCCCTTGACTATGAGGGGTTTTTGGTTCAGCGGTTGTCCTGAACCCTCAGGCCGCTGGCCTGGCCTTGTTTTGCTGGCGGAGGGGCTGAAGTTCGTCTGTGATCAGATCGAGGGTGTCGAGCCGTTGGCGGATGGCTATTAATTCATTGAGAATCGAGCTCAACAGTTGCTGAGTGGCTGTCGAAGGAGCGTTGAGCACCTCAACGGTGACTTCCTTGATCCTGAGCACGTCTCGCGCGAAACGAGCTACCTCATTGGCGTGAAACATCAAGGGTTGCTTGATGTCGCTCCGAAACTCTGGGTTGAGCTTTCGGGGGTTAAATGGGGGATTGATGTTGCGGGGGTCTGTGTTGGTATACCGATAAACAGAAGCCCTGGACCGGTTTAATGCTTTCTGAACTTCATCGATCCCTATCAGAGAGGAGTCCGAAGTTTCTGTTTCACCTGTTGCGGACAAGGTTGCAATTCCCTGATCTTGCTGCTCAGCAGAAAGGCCGAAACCTTCGGTAGAAAGAGGGTTGCTGGAAGCAAACATAGAAAGAATCCAGTCTTCTTTTAAAATTCTTGGCCTAATGTTAGCAGAGGTTTGCAAGCACGCCTCAACCGATTGGACACACGCTCGGATGCCCACCTCCAGCCTGAGTGATAGGTTCCCCCTCAGCGAGTCAACGATCCATGCGCGTCTCCCGCCTCCTGCTGGTGACGCTTCGAGATGACCCTGCGGAAGCTGAGATCGTCTCCCACAAGCTTCTTTTAAGGGCAGGCTTCATCCGCCGTGTTTCCGCAGGGATCTACGTCTACCTGCCACTGATGTGGCGCGTGCTACAAAAAATTTCTGCCATCGTCCGCGAGGAAATGGACAGCATTGGTGCATTGGAAACGCTTCTGCCCCAACTGCAACCAGCGGAGCTCTGGCAGCGCAGTGGAAGGTGGGCCGGTTACACCGACGGGGAGGGCATCATGTTCCACCTTCACGACCGCCAAGGCCGGGAACTCGGCCTGGGTCCCACCCATGAGGAGGTGGTCACCGCTTTGGCCGCCGATCTGCTCCGGTCCTATCGCCAGTTGCCCGTTTGCCTCTACCAGGTTCAAAGCAAGTTCCGTGATGAAATTCGGCCTCGATTTGGCTTGATGCGGGGCAGAGAATTCATTATGAAAGATGCCTATTCCTTCCATGCGGATGAGGAGTCTCTGCGAGAGACCTATGGCCTAATGGATGGGGCCTATCGGCGCGTTTTTCAGCGCTGCGGCCTACGCACCGTGGCAGTGGAGGCCGACAGTGGTGCCATTGGAGGGTCCGCCAGCCAGGAATTCATGGTGACGGCAGAGGCCGGGGAGGATCTGATCCTTGCCAGCGCCGATGGGGCCTATGCGGCAAACCTGGAGCGCGCGGTTTCCCTGCCACCGGAGGCCATTCCCCTCCCTGTCGACCCGTGTCGCGAGATTTCCACTCCCGATCAGACCACCATCGCAGACCTCTGCCAGGCCAACGGTTTCCATCCTTCACAGATCGTGAAGGTGCTGCTGCTCGTTGCTCGCTTTGCTGAGGGGGCACCCCATCCCGTACTCGTCTGTCTTCGGGGCGATCAGCAACTGAATGAGGTCAAGCTCAGTAACGCTCTCCAAAAAAGAATCGAAGGCCAGGGTTCCCTGCTTCAGGTGGTGGCCATTGAGCCAGCCCACTTGGAGGCGGAGGGGTTGTCTCCCCTGCCCTTCGGCTCTTTGGGCCCCCATCTAGACAATGCTGCCTTTGCGGGAGCCAAAACCTGGAGCCCGACCCTCCTACGTTTTGCCGACCCCACGGCCGCAGAGCTGACCGTCTTTGTCTGCGGTTCAAACCGCAGGGATTGGCATCTGGTGGGCGCGTCCTGGGGAGATCTCACTCCCGTTCCCCCGATCGTGGATGTGCGGGAGGCCCAACGGGGCGACCGTTGTGTGCATGATCCTTCCCAACACCTGGAGACCGCCAGGGGCATTGAGGTGGGTCATATTTTTCAGCTGGGCCAGAAGTATTCACGGGCCATGGGGGCCACCTTCACCTCTGAGGAGGGTGAAGAGCACCCTTTGTGGATGGGCTGCTACGGCATCGGTGTGTCCCGACTGGCCCAGGCTGCTGTTGAGCAACTTCACGATGGACAAGGGCTGTGCTGGCCAGTGTCCATCGCCCCCTTTGAGGTCATCGTGATCATCGCCAGCAGCCAGGACGCCATCCAGGTGGCTGCTGCGGAAGGAATGTATGACGCGCTAGGTGAGCAGGGCCTGGACACCTTGCTGGATGACCGTCAGGAACGGGCAGGGGTGAAGTTTAAGGATGCTGATCTCCTGGGGATCCCCTATCGGGTCGTTGTCGGGCGTGGGGCCGCTGCGGGAACCGTGGAAGTGGTGACGCGTCGCACGGGCGAGGCCGTGGAGATGTCCGTTGGGGAGGCCTGCACCTGGCTTCTGAAACGGGTTGGCATGGAGCGCTCAGGTCTGGGTTGACCCTTTTCATCGGCCTGCGGGGGACCCGTAGGATCGGTTCATTCCCTTTCCTTGCCATGGCTGCAGTACTGAGCTCCTGTTCCAGCTGGGCCCGCCGGGCAGCCCAAGCGCTTGCGGCCAGTCTGTCCAAGCTCCAGCCCTTGGTTCTCTCCCTGGTGTTGATCCTGTGCGTGAGCCTCACCGCCTGCAGTGGCGGGGGCTTGCTCAGCGGTAATTATGTCGAGGACACGACCATGGTGACCCAATCCCTTCTCAGCACCATCGCTCTGCCGGCCGACGATCCTGGCGCTTCGGAGGCCATTTCCCAGGCGCGCGCTTTGATTAATGACTACATGGCCCGTTATCGTCCCCGGCCTTCGGTGAATGGCCTCTCGTCCTTCACCACCATGCAGACTGCCCTCAATTCCTTGGCGAGCCATTACACCGCCTATTCCAATCGTCCTCTCCCTGACACTCTTCGCAACAGGGTGCGCAAGGAACTCGAGCAGGCTGCCGCCTCGGCGAGCAAGGGGGCCTGAGAGAACCGCCCCCCTTTTCTTGTGAAGATCAATCAGAAGATTTTGACGAATCACCCACCCGTCTGAGAGACTTATTGTTTGTGCTCGAAGGCGGCTCCAGGCCGCGGTGTCCTTGGCCAACGTTGTTGTTATCGGTGCACAGTGGGGGGATGAAGGTAAGGGGAAAATCACAGATCTGTTGAGCAGATCTGCGGACGTGGTCGTTCGCTATCAGGGGGGAGTGAATGCGGGCCACACGATTGTGGTTGACAATCGTGTCTTGAAGCTTCATCTGATTCCCTCCGGCATCCTCTATCCCGAGACCATCTGTCTGATTGGTTCCGGGACGGTGGTGGATCCCCGCGTAATGCTTGGGGAGCTCGACATGCTCATGGCCTGTGGCATCAGTCCATCTGGCCTCAAACTTGCTTCCACAGCCCACGTCACCATGCCCTACCACCGCCTGCTGGATCAGGCCCTGGAGCAGAGGCGAGGAGACCGAAAAATCGGCACCACCGGTCGGGGAATTGGCCCCACCTATGCAGACAAGTCTGAACGTAACGGCATTCGGGTGATCGACCTTCTGAATGTGGAGCGCCTCAGGGACCGGTTGTTGGGCCCCCTGGCCGAGAAGAACGCTCTTCTGGTTGGGGTCTACGGCCTGGAGCCCTTAGATCCTGAGGCAGTGATTGAGGAATATGCCGACTACGGCCAGAGGTTGGCTCCCTATGTAGTGGATTGCACCCGGGTCATCCATCAGGCGGCCAGGGAGCGAAAAAACATTCTTTTTGAGGGTGCCCAGGGCACCTTGCTGGATCTCGATCACGGCACCTATCCCTACGTCACCTCCTCCAATCCCGTTGCCGGTGGCGCTTGCGTCGGCGCCGGCGTCGGCCCCACCCTCATCGACCGGGTGATCGGAGTGGCCAAGGCTTACACCACCCGCGTCGGTGAAGGGCCCTTCCCAACGGAGCTGGAGGGCAGCCTCAACGATCATCTCTGCGACCGTGGTGGGGAGTTTGGCACTACCACTGGGCGTCGCCGCCGCTGTGGCTGGTTTGATGGCGTGATCGGCCGTTACGCCGTCCAGGTCAACGGTCTGGACTGTCTGGCGATCACGAAACTGGATGTGCTGGATGAACTGGATGAGATCCAGGTTTGCGTGGCCTACGAGCTCGATGGCGACCGCATTGAACATTTCCCGAGCAGCGCCGAAGACTTTGCCCGCTGCAGACCAATCTTTGTTGCGTTGCCCGGATGGCAATGTTCAACAGCCGCCTGCAGGAGGCTGGAGGATCTCCCCGACGCCGCAAGGGCCTATCTCCGCTACCTCGCCGAGTTGATGGAAGTTCCCATTGCCATCGTGTCTCTGGGTGCGGAACGGGATCAAACCATTGTGGTTGAGGATCCAATCCATGGGCCCAAACGGGCCTTGCTCAACGTCTGAGTGATCGGCTCCCCACGGCTCATGCCCTGCTGATCGGCCCACCCACACCCTTCCCCCTTTACTCCACTGCGTGTCATGACGTCTCCCAGCCCCAAAGCCTTCGATGTAGTGGGCATCGGCAACGCGATTGTGGATGTCTTGGTGAAGACGGAGGACGGCTTTTTGGAGGACCACGGCCTCACCAAGGGCACCATGGCTCTCGTGAATGAGGCCCAGGCCGAACAGCTCTATGCCAGCCTCGGTCCTGGCCTGGAAACCTCTGGGGGTTCAGCGGCCAACACATTGGCCGGACTGGCCCAGCTGGGGGCGCAGGCGGGATTCATCGGCAGGGTGCGCAATGACCAGCTTGGAGCCATCTTTGCCCATGACATCCGTTCCGTTGGAGCCCATTACGAAACGGCAGCAGCCGAGAGCGGACCCTCCACGGCCCGCTGTCTGATTCTTGTCACCCCGGATGCCCAGCGCACGATGTGCACCTATCTGGGGGCCTCCGTGAATCTCCATCCCAACGATCTCGATCTGGATCTGGTGCGCCAGGCCAAGGTGCTCTATCTCGAGGGCTATCTCTGGGATAGTGATGAGGCCAAACAAGCCTTTATCGCCGCCGCTGAAGTGATGCGTGAGAGCGGAGGGGAGGTTGCCCTCTCCCTATCTGATGCCTTCTGCGTGGATCGCCATCGTGAGAGCTTCCAGGAGCTGGTTGATGGTCATGTGGACATCCTTTTCGCGAATGAGATGGAGATCACCTCCCTCTACAAGGCCAACCACTTCGAAGAGGCCGTGGCTCAGGTGCGGGGGCGCTGCAAGGTTGCCGCCCTCACCCGGAGTGAGGAGGGTTCCCTGGTTCTGAGCGGGAATCAGACCCTGCCGATCGCCCCCTTCCATCTCGGCCCCTTGCTGGACACCACAGGCGCCGGCGATCTCTATGCCGCAGGCTTTCTCTACGGCTACACCAGAGGTGATGAGTTACAGAGTTGTGGTCGTTTGGGATCCCTTTGTGCGGGCCAAGTGGTTACCCAGCTGGGCCCCCGTCCCCATGGCTCCCTGAAGGAGCTGGTGGCCCATCACCTCCACTAGCGGCCACCTGTGCGAGCTGTTCAAGACACCAGGCTCCATAGGCTCCCCGGGTCTGGGCACCCATGGTGATCCATTCTGGCGTCTCGTAACTGTGGAGCGCTAGCACTGCCTGATAAAGCCTTTCCAGGGAGGCAGGATGGGTTTTTAGCAACAGCTGCACCTCCTCACTGCGGGTGCAGCTGCCTTGCCACAGGTAGTGGGACACGATCGGCACGCAGGAGACGCAGGCCACCAGGCCCTTCCCCAGAAGGGTGGCGGCCAGCTGCTCGGCCTTCTCCAGGCTGCTTTCGGTGGTGAGCACCAACACCAGATCCGCCTGGTTCGCCTCTTCCACGGCCTTCAAGACCTGTTGCCCAAGCACGAGACGCTTCCCTGATCCGGTCGACCCACGCGTTCTATCAGGCTCTGGAACTCCAGCCGCTGGATTCCTTCCGGTTCGGGTGGGCGTTGCAGGAGCAGCAGCCGGAGTCCGAGCGCTCGTGCAACCTGCTGCCAGAGGGCTTGTGTGAGCCCGCCCGATTGACGGCAGAGGATCGCATCGATCTGCCATTGCCGGCAGAGAGCCTTCTCCACAGCCCCATCAGTTGTTGGGTGGAAGCAGGCCAGGCGGTCGGCAGCTATTCCCGCTTGCTGGGCCTGTCTCAACGCCTGGGGATAGGGCAACACCCTGGCATGGAAGCGAACTCCTGGGCACCGGCGAACCGCCTCTGCCAGCTGTCTCGCTCCGATGGCCAGAAGCAACCGCTCGTTTCTGGCCACGTGGCGCGGAAGGTCGTCCATGTGAATCAGGGGAATGGCCCAGGGCGCCTCAAGCCCAGGCCGCTCCAGACGGAGCAACCGTTCGGGTCGGCCCCTTGTGGCCGCCATAGCCGCAGGCGTGATGCGGACGGCGAAGGGATGGCTGGCATCGATCAGCCACTGGAACGGGTCTCCTTCCCTCTCCGCGGCTTCAAGAAGGGATCGCAAGGCTCCTGCGTCGGCCAGGGCCCCAATGACCATCTCCAGATCGCGGCTCTCTGGATAGGATTGACTGGCAGTGGTCGTCACCACGCTCACTCGCAAGCGCCATCCCCGCTCGAGAAACTCCTGGGCTAGGGCCGGCCCCTCTCCTGTACCCGCAATCAGCCACAGTCGGTTTCCTTTCACTTCCATGGTCCTTTTGGGCTGGTAGGGGCTGGATCCGGTGGCAAAGGAGTTCTGAGTTGAGCGGCGTGCATCAGGATGGGAGGGACTCCCAGCGGAAGAGGGCGTGAATCACTGTTTGCTCGAGGTGGAAGTGCTTGAGGCGCCCCAGGTGCGCTACACG
Organism: Cyanobium sp.; assembly: GCA_040399515.1. Classification (GTDB taxonomy): domain Bacteria; phylum Cyanobacteriota; class Cyanobacteriia; order PCC-6307; family Cyanobiaceae; genus Cyanobium. The sequence continues at coordinate 53,782 of JBBASA010000007.1, forward strand.
CAGGACAACCAGACGCCGGTCGCGGAGATGACAGCCCGCTTCGACGGGCTGAGGCCAGAGGATCCCGCGGGCCAGATCAAGGTTGTGGGTTGGGGCAATCTGGCGACTGATCTCCAGAATCGGGTTCAGGTGGGCGAACGCTGGGTCTTGGAGGGGCGGCTGAGGATGAATACCGTGACTCGCCAGGATGGGGTGAAGGAGAAGCGAGCCGAACTCACCCTCGCCCGACTTCATCCCTATGGGGCCCCGGCCCCGTCTTCTCGGCCCACCTTGAGCTCCCCGCCCCAGAGCCCCCCTGCCCCTGCAGGCCCACCTGGCCGGAAGGCAGCTCCCAGCCCGTCTGCTTCTGCTCCGGCCAGAAAGGAAGCACCAGTGGCTAGCCCCCCCCCCGTTTGGAACACATCTCCCTTGGTTCCCGACGACCTGAGCGATGGAGAGGATGAGATTCCCTTTTGAGTGACGGCCCCCACAACGGCTATTCCAGCCGTTCCCCGGCTTGATCCAGAAGTTGCCCCAGTTCCCGTTCCAGGGCCGCCAGGTCGAGACGCCATTGGGGCCAGCGTCCGCTATCCAGCTGGCGCAGTAGCCACAGGCGATCATCCTGCAGAGCCTCCAGAACGCTTCGCAGATCATCCATGCTGGCTCCATCAGGGGCGGGGCCTTCCGCAGAGGGTGAGGATGGAGGATTGGACATGAAGGCCAAATGAGGTCATCCCATCCTGGCCTCTCCTGCAGGAAGATGGCTCCATGCAAACTTTCCGTTCCCCAGGCACGCTGGTGACCCTCGCCGGTACAGCCCTCACGGTGATTGGTTCCCTGGCCTACGTCAGCGACCATCCCAATCTCAGTCTGCCCACCATTTTTTACGGCATCCCCATTCTCTTGGGTGGGCTGGCCTTGAAATCCTCCGAACTCCCTCCTCCGGTCAGGATCACCCAACCAGATCAGTTGCGGACCCTGAGGGAGGCCCCTCCCAGTGAGCCCCTTCGAAAGCTCGTGGCCGATGTCTGTCGCTGGCGTTATGGCCAAAAAGTGCACCTCGAGAGTTCACTGGAGGCGCTCAAACTCTGGAACGAGCAGGATCCACCAGCCTTGCTCTCGGTGGAAGAGCTCGCCTTCCCAGAGGGCTATGGGCTGTGTCTTACGTTTGCCGAGGGCGGTGTTCCTTTTGCACGCTGGGAAGCTTCCCTCGACCGCTTGAGCCGTTTCTTTGGCCCTGGACTGCAGGCTGCGTTGGTCCAGCAACCCCAGCATCAACTCAGCCTCACCTTGCGACCCCGGGTCAGCGAGGTCCTGTCCCCCGACCCATCCCTCACTCAGCCTGCCCCCTGATGAGTGATCCCCTAATCAACCTGGAGGAGGCCTCACGGGTCTCGGTGTTGAGCGAGGCCCTCCCTTACATCCAGAGGTTTTCCGGCCGCCAGATCGTGGTCAAGTACGGGGGGGCGGCCATGGTGGAGGAAGGCCTGAGGGAGGCGGTGTTCAGGGATCTGGCCCTTCTGTCCTGCGTGGGTGTGCAGCCGATCGTGGTACATGGAGGCGGCCCGGAGATCAACCAATGGCTGACCCGGTTGCAGATTCAGCCCCAGTTCCGTGATGGTCTGCGAGTCACCGATGCGGACACCATGGACGTGGTGGAGATGGTGTTGGTGGGACGGGTCAACAAACAGATTGTGAATGGCCTCAACCTTGTAGGGGGAAGAGCCGTTGGGATTTGTGGGGCCGATGGCTCCCTCGTGGCCGCCCGTCCCCTAGGCAGCAGCCATGGGTTGGTGGGGGAGGTGGCCTCGGTCAATCCCTCCGTCCTCCACCCCCTGCTGGAGGCGGGCTACATCCCCGTGATCTCCAGCGTGGCTCCTGATCATTCTGGGCAGATGCACAACATCAATGCCGACACAGTGGCTGGGGAGTTGGCCGCAGCCCTTCAGGCTGAGAAATTGATCCTGCTCACGGACACGGCTGGAATCCTCCGGGACAAGGCGGATCCAACCAGCCTCATTCGGCAGGTCACCCTGGGGGAGGCCCGTGCGCTGATTGCCGAAGGGGTGGTGGCAGGAGGCATGACCCCGAAAACCGAATGCTGTGTCCGGGCCTTGGCCCAGGGGGTGGGGGCGGCCCACATCGTGGATGGAAGGGTGCCCCATTCCCTCCTGCTGGAAGTGTTCACCAATGCCGGCATCGGCACGATGGTGGTGGGCAGCCCCCGGCTTTTGCAGCCCTGAGCAGCCATGGCCCAGGAGCCGGATGATCTCTCCACCGCGCTGACCAAGGCCAAGCTGGCCATCGAGAGGGGGAATTATTCCCGGGCTGTTGCTCTATTGGAGCCTCTGTGTGATGTGTACACTCCCTCTCAACCCCCAGGCGACATCCTTCGCCTCCTTCTGGCAACGGCGCTTATGGGCCAGGGTCAAGTCGAGAGGGCTGCGGCCTGTTGCCGCAGTTTGCAACGCTGCGCCGATCCCCAGAGGCGCGCCCAGGCCCGGGATCTTCTCCAGGTGTTAGAGGCTCCGGCCCTGAAACGGCCACGGGATTGGTCCTTGACGTTGCCTCGGCTGGATCAGGCCCCCCCCCTGGAAGGGGTGGGTGGTGGGCGGCGCAAGCCAAGACAGAAGGCAGAAACTCCACCTCCCCCCCCCGTGGGGCCCACCCAAAGCCCCCGTGGTTTTGCCGCCGTGGTGGTGGCGCTGCTTGTGGTGCTGTTGCTGGGCTCGCTTCTCTCCGGATGTCTGCGTGTGGAGACGGAGCTCAACGTCGTCGGCCCCGGTCGGGTCCGTCTCGAGCATCGGTTGCGCCCCGTGGCAGAAACCCCTTTGCCTTTCCAGAGCGCTTTCTCTGCGGCTCTGGCGGCAGAGGAGCCTCCCTACAAGCACATGCAACAAGGAGCCACCACAATCCTTTCCAGCCCATTGCTGACCCCTCAGAGTGCCGTGATCTCCCTCCTGCACGCGTGGGAGAAGGCCTCAGCGTTGGGCGGGTTTGTCCTCCCTTCCCCGTCCCTCGATTGGCAGGAGACCAACTGGTTGTTCGGGGTCTCTCAACACATTCAGATCAGCCTGGATCTCCAGAATCTGCCATCTCTCCCTGGGTTGGATCTGAGCATGCGTCTCACACCGTTTTCCAGGCGCTCCCTGCTTGAGGCGCGGCCCCACTCTGTTCGTCCGGCGGGGGATCCCCATGAATGGATCTGGCACCTGGAGCCCGGGCAGGTGAATCACCTGGTGATTCGCTGCTGGCGCTGGAATCCAATCGGTCTCGGAGGAGTGGTCATCTCCCTTGCGCTGCTCCTAGTGGTGTTGGTGCAGCGCATGCGGGTTCGCCTTGGGCTTGGCCTTCCGGAGCTGCCCGCCTGAGCCTTTCCCTCACAGCTGGAGCGGGTCAGGGTCGATGGCCAGGGTTACGTTGCGATGCAACATTTGCCGCAGCTCCTGCTCTGGTGGAAGGGGCAAGGGCGATCCTTGGGGACCGTGAAGCAACAGCTGCCACCGGCTCCGCCCGGCCACCCGCGCCACAGGGGCGGGACTGGGGCCGATGAGGCACCACTGCTGGGCCTCCACGGCTGGACGCACCCTCTCTGCCAGCGCTGCGGCGGAGGTGGCTGTGGTGGACGCAGAGGGACCGGCCAGCCTCAACAGGCAGGCCCTGCTAAAAGGCACAAGGGCTCCGCCCTGGCGGAGGCTCGCTTCCTGCTTGAGAAAGGCGTCGTAGCGGCCATCCACAAGATGGCGGATCACGGGGTGGTCCGGCGTGTAGGTCTGCACAAGTACCTCACCCGGTTGCTCCCCCCGTCCGGCCCGTCCGGCGAGTTGCAGCAGCAGCTGGAGGCAGTGCTCGCCCGAGCGGAGGTCCGGGCGATGCAGAAGGCCATCCGCCGCGAGAACGGCGGCCAGGGTGACGCTGGGCAGATCCATGCCCTTGGCCAGCATCTGAGTGCCCACCAACACATCAGCCTGACGGTCCCTGAAGGTGTCCAGCACCCGGCGATGGCCGTCTGGCCCCCGGGTGCTGTCAGCATCAAACCGCAGCACCCTGAGGCCTTCCAACTCGGCCGTGAGTTGCTCCATGACCCTTTGGGTCCCTGCCCCAAAGGGCTTAAAGGCCGTGGATGTGCAGGCCGGACAGCGTTGGGTCAACTCCTGCCGGTGGTCGCACCAGTGGCATCGGAGCCACTCCACGCCGCTGCTGCGACGATGCACGGTGAGCGCCACATCGCAGTGGGGACACTGGACCACGGATCCGCAACTGCGGCAGCTGAGAAAACTCCGGTAGCCCCGACGGGGCACCAGGATGACCGCCTGTTCGTCCCGATGGCGGAGGCTCTCCAACCGATCCAACAGGGGCCGACTGAGGAGGCGCCGGTGTCCGTCCGCCAGTTCATGGCGCATGTCCACCACTCTTACGGCAGGGAGGGGCCGTCCCCCGATGCGTTCCGGGAGCCGGAGGAGGCCGGTCCGCCCCAAGGGGCTCTGGGAGGCTAACCAGCTTTCGAGAGATGGGGTGGCACTTCCCAGCACCAGTTGGCTGCCTTCAAGCCTGCAACGAAGCCTGGCCACCTCCCTGGCGTGGTAGCAGGGCATGGGACTTTCCTGTTTCCAGGAGGAATCATGTTCCTCGTCCAGCACAATCAACCCCAAGGGGGAGAGGGGCAAAAAGATGGCTGAACGGGTTCCCACCACCAGCCGCGGTTGCCTTTCCTGGCCTGCCGCGAGACAGGACCTCCAGCAGGCGATCCGGTCCCTTTCCCCCATGCCGCTGTGGTATTGAAGGACTCCCGCTCCAAACCGTGCGCGTGCTCGGTCAAGCAGTTGTGGGATGAGGCCAATCTCCGGGGTGAGCAGCAACACGCTGCGCCCAGAGGCCAGATGTTGGGCGGCTGTTTGGAGATACACCTCCGTTTTGCCTGAGCCCGTGATGCCCCACAGGAGTGTTTCCGAGCCAGGGGCTGCTGCCAGGAGGCTGCTGACCGTTGCCGCCTGGGCAGGTGTGAGCACCTGGCCCGTGGCAGGCAGCTCCAGGGGGTGGGCCGGTTGGTGCCTTCCAGGAGCTTGGACGATGGGGCTACTGCGCAGCAGTCCTTTCTCTTCGAGAGCATGAACCACGCCGCGTCCAAAGCCATCCCCACCGATCAGATCTCTTAAGAGGCGCTGCCCCCCGTGGCTGTCCAGATGGTCCAGCAGCTGTTGTTGGCGCGGGGACAGGGAGGGCGCAGCGGCAAGGGACAGCGAGGTGCGTTGCATGAGCCGTAGCTGTCGCCCCTGCCCCGCGACCTGGCGCCTGGCGCCTAGCCAGCCTGCGGGAAGAACGCTCCGCAGGGTGCGGAAGAGGCTGGTGTGGCACTGCTGCGCCACTTCCGTGATCAACTGCTGCCAGTCGGGATGGATGGCAGCACGCTCCACAAGGGCTAGCACTGGTTGGAGGCTGTGCTCAGGTAGATCCTTGGGGCCTTGCTGCAGGCACGCCACCACCAATCCCGCGTGGAGCCGTCCCTTCAGTCTCACCTGAACCAGATCTCCCGTTCCCAGCGCCAGAGCATGGGGGTTGCTGTAGGTGAACACCTGTCCCTCCCGGCCAGCCTCAACCCAGATGTCCAGGAAGGCCGGGGGGGCTTGGCTGTTCCCGGAGGGAGGCAAGGATTCTTGCAAACGTCTCACACCATTCCTAAGATGAAGGGAGCCAGTTCGAGAGGTTGACATCAACCAGGCAGTTTTCGGCTTGAGGGAAAGAGACCAGAGTCCCGCACTCATCCATCAGGAGCAATCCAAAGGATGAGCACACCCCTTCCCTCCCCCCTGTCCTGGCCAGATCTCTCTCGCTGTTTTCCGTCACCTCACCAGGTTGACCCATTTCCTCGTTCCTCGGCGTTGACCTTGCCCTCTCAGCACGCCCTGTAACCGGGCCATTACGCCAGTCCCCACTGGCTGACCCCTGGAGTGCTTCTCGATAAGCATGCGAGGGTAACCCTCCTTTTTTGAACGCCTTCCCAGCCCCTGCCCGATTCCATATGAGCTCCGCCACCGCCAAAGTAACCAGCCTTGACATCGCTTCGACCGAGGTGGAGATGGGCCTTCAAGAGCCAGGGGACGCACTGGATCTGATGGATCTGAAGGCGGCCCCAGCAAAGGTGGCACCGAAGAAGTCGCGATCAGGCGCCAGCGCAGCCTCCAAGGGGAAAGGAAAGCCCAAGGCTTCACCTCAACAGGATGAGGAACAGCTTGGAGACGACTCCCTGGATGAGGGGGCAGATCTTTTGCTGGATTCGCCAGAACTGCTGGATTCAGACGGGCTCGTTCTTGCGGATGACAAATCTGGAGCCAGTAAGGACACCCCGGCGGCGGCCAAGGCGTTGGCCAGCATCAAGGTGGGTCCGAAGGGGGTCTACACCGAAGATTCCATCCGTGTTTACCTCCAGGAGATCGGCCGGATTCGCCTCCTCCGGCCCGACGAGGAAATTGAACTGGCTCGGAAGATCGCTGATCTCCTTCAGCTGGAAGAGCTGGCCTCCCAATTTGAGGCTGACCATGGCCATCATCCTGATACCAAGGAGTGGGCTGCTTTGGTCGAGATGCCCACCATCAAGTTCCGTCGGAGGTTGATGCTGGGACGAAGGGCGAAGGAAAAAATGGTTCAATCCAACCTACGCCTGGTGGTATCGATTGCCAAGAAATATATGAATCGCGGCTTGTCTTTTCAGGATTTGATTCAGGAAGGAAGTCTGGGCCTGATCCGTGCTGCAGAAAAGTTTGACCACGAGAAGGGTTACAAGTTTTCCACCTATGCCACCTGGTGGATACGTCAGGCCATTACGCGAGCTATTGCCGACCAGAGCCGCACAATCCGTCTACCGGTTCACCTCTACGAAACCATTTCTCGCATAAAAAAGACAACGAAGACCCTGTCTCAGGAGTTTGGACGCAAGCCCACAGAGGAGGAAATTGCCGAGAGCATGGAGATGACCATCGAAAAGCTCCGGTTTATTGCGAAGTCAGCCCAACTGCCTATCTCCTTGGAAACGCCAATCGGTAAAGAAGAAGATTCTCGTCTGGGTGATTTCATTGAGGCTGATATTGAAAATCCTGAACAGGATGTCGCCAAGAATTTGCTACGAGAAGATCTGGAAGGTGTTCTGGCAACACTCAGCCCAAGGGAGAGAGACGTCCTGCGGCTTCGCTATGGCCTGGACGATGGTCGTATGAAAACCCTGGAGGAGATTGGCCAGATCTTTGACGTCACCAGAGAGCGTATTCGCCAGATTGAAGCGAAGGCGTTGCGCAAACTTCGCCATCCCAATCGCAATAGTGTGCTCAAAGAGTATATTAAGTAAGGATATCGTTCTCCTTGGTAGCCAGTCCTCGTACAAGGCTTTCGATCGTTCTTCCTACCTACAACGAGCGAGACAATGTTTTGCCCGTTGCAACCGAGTTACTCGTTCTGAGCAACAGGTATGACCTGGAAATCATCTTTGTTGATGATGATTCGCAGGACGGAACCGCAGAACGGGTAAGGGAATTGGCCCGAACGGCTCCTCAGGTGCGCCTGATCCGTCGCATTGGGCGTGCTGGTTTGTCTAGTGCCATTAAGGAAGGCATCCTCGACGCCACGGGGGATCTGGTGGCTGTGATGGATTGCGATGGTCAGCATCCTCCATCCAGCGTGATCGCGGCTTTGGAATGTCTGAAGGAGCCAGGGTTAGACCTGGTGATTGGGAGCCGTTTCCACCCTGATTCCTTGATCAAGGGGCTGAGTGAGAGGCGTGAGAGAAATTCCACCATCGCAAATGCCGTGGCCCGCTTCAGTCTGCCGCGTTACAGCCAATTAACCGACTACATGAGTGGTTTTTTTGTCTGCCGTCTGCAATCCGTCCTCTCGTATGTGCGACAAATTGATGTCAATGGATTTAAATTTTTATATGAATTGCTGGCCATCAGTCGTGGTCGCCTTGTTGTGGCAGAGATCCCCCTTTTGTTTCAGGAGCGGATCAGTGGCGAGTCTAAATTAAATCTGGCAGTGGTCTGGGATCTGGGTATCTCCATCCTTCACACCCTTCTGCTGCGGAGTGTGCCGCGGCGGGCTATCAGCTTCGGCTTGGTAGGTGCAACAGGCATTGCGATGCACTTGTTGATTTACTCGCTCACCCGCCGTTTTCTTCATTTCAATTTTGAATTCGCCCAGACCTCTTCTGTCATCGGGGCTGCTTCCAGCAATTTTCTGATTAATAATGTCTTAACTTTTCGCTTCCAGCAGTTATCGGGTCTGCGCCTCTGGATTGGACTCCTCCGCTTTCTGCTCGTCACCTCCATGGGGATGGTAGCGAATGTTGGCGTCTCCTCTGCCCTTTATCATCAACACACCCAGACACCCCTGGTGGCAATGTTTGCCGGGATCGCTGTTGATTTTGTGTGGAAATATGCAGCTTCCTCAAAATTTGTCTGGAACTCGCCTTAAGGCTTCCTGTCGCTAGCCCCTTGGCAAACAACCTCACCTCCGCATCCTAAGTTGCGGCTGCTGCGTTGGTGAACGGAGAGTCCATGGATGTGAATCCGCGGTGGGCTTGGCTGAGTCTTCTTGGCTTGGCCCTGTTGTGTTGGCTGGCCTTTTTCAACGGTCTGGGAACACTCGGGTTGATGGATAAAACGGAGGCCCTTTTTGTGGAAGTTGGCCATCAGATGCACCTCCGTAACGACTGGGTTACCCCCTGGTGGAACGGGGAACGGTTCTTTGACTATCCCGTCTGGGGATATTGGATGGTGGCGCTTGCCTTCCGCCTTTTTGGTGTGTCGGCTTGGGCTGCCCGTTTGCCTGTGGCCTTGGCGGCGAGCTCGGTGGTAGTGGCCTCTTTCTTCGTGCTGTGGCATTGGGGCGGGTCGCAGGAACCTCTGCAGGTGCGATGGGGGAGGGCTGCCCTGGGGGCTGGGGTCCTGGCTACCAGCCCCGGTTGGATCGGTTGGGGACGCACCTCCACCACGGACATGTTTCTCTCAAGTGCGATCAGCCTGGCGCTGCTTGCCTTTCTCCTGGCGCACCTGCAACCGTCCGACTCCCCCCTGGCAGTGCTTGGACGTATCGGGTTGGCCTTGTTTTCGGCCATCGCCGTGCTTGCAAAGGGCCCGGTGGGCGTGCTTCTTCCCCTGCTAGTGATCGGTGCGTTTCTGCTCCTAAGCGATCAGTGGCGGCGATGGATGAAGCCGATCCACCTGCTCCCCATTGCGGCGCTCTTTCTGGCCGTCGCGGCCCCTTGGTATTCGGCGGCGGCCCAGGTCAATGGCTCGGATTTCCTCGGCGGCTTTCTTGGATTCAGCAATCTGCAGCGATTCACCACGGTGATCTATGACCACCCAGGCCCCCCCTGGTTTTATCTGCCCTGGCTGGTGATCTTGCTCTTCCCTTGGTCGCTCTTCCTACCCGTGGCCTTTGCAGCACTGGGCTTCTGGCGGCTGGAGCGCTGGCGGTCGCCGACGCTCCCTCCCTTGCCAGGGGAAACGGTGGGTTTGTTTCTCCTGCTCTGGCTGTTGATTCCTTTGGCGTTTTTCTCAGCCGCGGCCACCAAACTGCCGGGATACATCCTGCCCATTCTTCCGGCGGGGGCCCTGTTGGTGGCGCTCTTCTTCTGGCCCTTGCCCCACGGCGCCACCGACCTTGGCCGTGCAGAGACACCTGCTTCACGCCTGAATCGCCCCACCCGGATCAGTGGCTCGGTGGAGGCCCTACTGCTGGCGGCCATGGCCATGGCGGCCGTTTTCGCGCCCCGCTGGGCTGCCACCGACCCAGCCCACCCCTCCTTTGCCGCCACCCTGGAGGCCTCTGGTCTGCCCCTCCGCCTTGCCAGCCTGCTGGGCCTGATAGCCCTGGCCCTGGCCTACACCGTTGTCAGCGGGAACGACCGCCGCTGGCTCGGGTGGGCCAGCTTGGCAGGATTTCTCTCCATACTGGCCCTTGTCATTCCACCCCTGGCTCCCCTGATCGATCGGGAACGGCTGCTTCCCATCCGCCAGTTGGCCAAGCAGGCCCGTTCCCTGGCCCGCCCTGAGGAGCCCCTCTGGGTGGTGGGCACCAAGCGTTACAGCACCCTTTTCTATGGGGGGGAAACGGCTGCCTTCGTCTCCGGGAAAGAGAGCATTCAGCGTCGGCTGCGGAAAGATCGCCCCAGCCTCTTACTCTCCTCGAGGAGCAGCACGGCCCGTTTGCTGGGCGACCGCCAAGTTCTAGAAGAGCTTGAATGGCCGGCTAACGCCATGGAGCGATTGGGGAAAATAGGAGAGCAAGAACTCTGGCGTGTCCGGCTTCCCCTCGGCGGTCTCACCAGTGGCAAAGGAGAGCCCCCCCAGTGAGACCGCCTTTTACCCTGAGAGATGGATGGATCATTGCCATCTGCTTCGCGGTGCTCTTTCTGCTCGGTCGACTGGTGACAGGCAGTGATCAGGCGCCCGAACTGGATCAGGTGCTGCTCGATGGGTTGGGCCGGCTTCTGGCCAACCCGATTGGTTTTTTCCTGCTTCAGGTTTATCGCCTAAGCGGGGTGGGGTTTACAGCCGTGCTGGTGGTGATCGCCCTTGTGTTTCTTTTGCTGAAACGCTGGTGGAATGACCTGAAGCTGCTGGTGATGGCCACAGGCGGCATTCTCATGATTGTGGATCTCTGGCTGAAACCTTTCTTTGATAGGGCCCGCCCCCATGCCAAATTGCTGGCAGTGGACGGGAGAAGTTTCCCCAGCGGCCATGCAGCCGGCTCGATTGCGTTCTATTTCGCCATGGTGGCCATCCTTTCGCTTCACTACCCCCATCTACGCCGTCCCCTGGTGGTGGGAGCCACCCTTTGGGTGGTCCTGGTTTGGCTCAGCACCCTTGTGGCGCGTGCCCACTGGCCTTCCGATCTGCTGGCCGGTGGCGTGGTGGGTTTGGCCTGGCTCACCATCTGCATGGCGTTCTGGCGTCCTGGGGTGAGGGCATGACGACTGGATCGATCCAAGACCTGGCGGATCTGCGGGGCCATCGCAGCGCTCCTCCCCTGTCCCAGCAGCAACGGCTCGTGCTCGAACAGGAGCTGCGCCAACGGCTGGCGGCCTGTGACTGGTGCACGATCGGAATCATGGCTACCGGTACGGAGGCGGCCTTGGCCTGCCTCCAGAGTTTTGAGCAGGCCCTTGGCTGGCCCCGGCTGGGGGCCACCGACGATGCGGAGACCCGCGCGATCCGTGGCCCTGTGTTCCTGAAGGGGCATCAGCGCACAGGGAAGGTGGAGCTACGGGCGGAAGCAGGTTTGGGGGAAGGGGTTTTGGTGACCGGGCACAGTGACACCGATCCCGAAGTAGAAGGCACCTGGGGGCCCCTCCCCCTTGATTTCTTCACAAGTGCTCCCTCCCGTGGTTTGGATTCCGGGGGCAACCAGTCTTTAGGCTGAGCGGCTGTGAACAGGCAGGTGTTTCTGCTGGCCTCCCCCCACCGATGAACGCTTCTCTCCTGCGCATCGCCTCGCGCCGCAGCCAGCTGGCGATGGTGCAGACCCATTGGGTGCGAGATGCCCTCTTGCAAGCCCATCCAGACCTAGATATCCGGATCGAGGCCATGGCCACCCAGGGTGACAAAATTCTGGATGTGGCCCTCGCCAAGATCGGTGACAAGGGGCTATTCACCAAGGAACTGGAAGCCCAGATGCTGGTGGATCGTGCCGACATTGCCGTCCACAGCCTAAAGGACCTTCCCACCCAGCTTCCAGAAGGCCTGATCCTTGGCTGTGTGACCGAGCGGGAGGATCCGGCCGATGCCCTGGTGGTGCATGAGAAGCATCTGGATAAAACCCTGGAGACCCTTCCCGAAGGCAGCGTGGTGGGCACCAGCTCCCTCCGGCGGCTGGCCCAGCTGCGCCATCATTTTCCCTATCTCATCTTCAAGGATGTGCGCGGCAATGTGATCACCCGTCTGGAGAAGCTGGATGGTGGAGAGTTTGATTGTTTGATCCTGGCGGCCGCGGGCTTGAGCCGGCTGGGACTCGCCGACCGAATTCATCAGCTGATTGATCCCTCGATCTCCCTCCATGCCGTGGGCCAGGGGGCTCTCGGCATCGAATGCCGCGATGGGGATGAAAGGGTGCTGGAGCACATCAAGGTGCTGGAGCACCCACCAACCGCCCGACGCTGTCTAGCTGAGCGGGCCTTCCTCCGTGCCCTGGAGGGGGGGTGCCAGGTGCCGATCGGGGTGAACAGCCGTTTTGACGATCAGGCCCTTGTGCTGACCGGAATGGTGGCCAGCCTGGATGGTCAGCGCCTGATCCGGGATGAGGTTCGGGGCGATGGGGCTGACCCAGAGGCAATCGGCATTGCCCTGGCGGACGCCCTTCGACGGCAGGGAGCAACAGCCATTCTGGAGGAGATCTTTGCCAGCGTCCGCCCCGGCACCTGAGCCTCAGCGAAACTCCTCTGAGCCCCTGCCCCCAGGCCCATCCCAGCCCTTCCAATGGGGCCTGGTGGGGTGGGCCGCCCTGGTGGGCACCCTGACGGGCCTGGCCATTGTGGCGTTCCACGAGCTCCAGGGGTTCATCAATAATTTTCTCTATGGCCCCTTCGTAGAGGGGTTGCTGGTGATCGGGCGTTCTCCAGCCGCTGCTGGCCTGGCCGAGGCGGGCGGACTGGATCTCCCCCCCCTCGCACCGGATGGGGGAACTCCATTGAAATCCATGCTGCAGCTTGGCCTGGAAGGTCTCGGATGGTTGGCCCCCAGTCCGCCAGCTCCTCTCCCCGAGCCTGCCACTAGTGCAAACGATGCCCTCACCGATTGGCTGGCTCTCTGGCCGGTGGTGGTGGTGCCTACCCTCGGCGGCCTTGCGGTGGGGGTGCTGCGATGGCTGGCGGGTTCCATCGGCCCAGGCATTCCCAGCCTCCTGGCCATGGCCGATGGGGCGGTGGCCGCTGCTCCCCGTCTCCCCTTCCTCCGTTTGGTGGCCGCCTCCCTGAGCCTCGGCAGTGGGGCCTCCCTTGGTCCGGAGGGGCCCAGCGTGGAGAGCGGGGGCAATCTGGGCCTGTGGGTGGCGAGTCGGTCCGGGCTCACCCCCCAGTCCCAGAAGGCCCTGGTGGCGGCGGGCATTGCTGCGGGTTTGGCGGCGGGCTTCAAGGCGCCGATCGCCGGGGTGTTCTTTGCCTTTGAAGGCAGCTTCAATGCCATCCAGAGCCGTCCAAGCCTGCGGGCCGTGTTGGTGGCGGCCGTGGCTTCGGCCCTGGTGACCCAGCTGGTGCTCGGCGATTCGCCCATCCTGCGTCTGCCCGCCTACCAGGTGAGGTCTCCCCTGGAGCTGCCGCTATACCTGGGTCTGGGGTTGGTGGCCAGTCTGGTGTCTCTGGCCTTGGTGCGCCTTCTGGCCCTAGGTCGCCATCCTCGGGTGCTCCGCTTGGTGGGCCAGCTGCCCCCCGGCCTGGCCACCGCCATGGGTGGAGCCGCCGTGGGTGGGTTGGCCCTGCTGTTCCCTGAGGTGCTGGGGGTGGGTTACGACACGATTGAGAGTCTGCTGGGTCAGGACGAGGCCATCCCCTTGCTGACCCTGGTTGGGGTGATCGCAGCCAAGCTTCTGGCCACCACTCTCAGCAATGCCTCAGGTTTCGTGGGCGGCGGTTTTGCCCCAGCCCTCTTTCTAGGGGCCGTGCTCGGCAATGTCTACGGTCAGTTGCTGGGTGCCGGAGGGCTGAATCTGCCCGTGGCCGAACCGCCGGCCTACGCCATGGTGGGGATGGCTGCGGTGCTGGCCGGCAGCGCCCGGGCCCCGATCACATCGATCCTGCTCCTGTTCGAGCTCACGCGAGACATCCGCATCGTGTTGCCCTTGATGGCGGCGGCGGGCTTGAGTGCCGCCCTGGTTGAACGCTGGCAGGGATTCCAGTCGGTCGATCTGCTTGGTCGGGATCTGATGGAGGAGCAGCGACGCAACCTCATGGCCTCGATCTCTGTGCTCGAGGCACTGGAGCCGGAAGCCCCCCTGGTGCTCCCCGCCACAACGTCCACCTCCAGGGCCCTCGACCTGTTGATCGAGGTACATGGCCATTGCCTTCTGGTGACCGATCAGAGCAAGGCCATCGGGTTGGTAAACCTGTCAGACCTGCAACGGGGGCTTCAACGTCAGAAGCAGGACCAGGCCTTAGCTGGCCCTGCGACCGCGTCCACCCTCAGGGATTGTTTGCGCTCCGAGATGGTCTGGCTCCCAGGTCGAGCCACTCTCAACCAACTGGAGGACCAGTTAGTCCCTGGTGGTTTGCGACAGGTGCCCGTGTTCGACGTGTCCGCTGAAGGGGTGGCATTGCTCCCTATTGGCCTGCCGTCTGCTGGGTTACCCGAATCCAAGCTTTTGGGCCTGGCCAGTCGGGATGGGCTGGCCAGGGCCGTGGCCAGAAACCTTCAAAGGTTGGGATCTTCCGAAGCGGAAATGAGCGCTTCTGCCACGGGATCGGCCTGAGATAGAAGCCTCAGAATCCGTTGGAGGTCGAGAGCGGACAGCTCACCATCATCGCCCCATTTCAGGGCCGTACTGTTTAGCTGATCGGTGGTATAGGCCTCGCTGCAGGTCTCAGACATGGTTAAGGCGGGTCTTGGAGTGGCCCGATTCGCTTTGGTTCGAAAGACATTAAGGGGAGGTCCTGTCGCAGAGGAAGGGTTTCAGGAGGATCTGCAGAATCTTTTCCGGTGTGCCTCAAGGGCAGGAAACGGGTCCGTTCCCAGGGGTGGGATGGGTGGCTCTCCGGTGGCGGGAACGCTCTCATGGCAAAGGATTTCCCTTCCGGCAACCTCCTCGAGCTCTAGGCGCAGTCGGGCTAGTCGGGTGGCTGTGCGGTCGTGCTGGATCACCCACAACAAGGGCACGAAGATCAGGGAATAGCCAAAAGTGGGGAGGGCCAACCAAAGACTCAGGGCCGTGCACCACTGGGGGGAGAGATAGGACGGGGGTCGGATTGCTCCATCCAGGCCCAGGGCTCGTGCCCGGCAAACGATTTCTTGCTCGTCAGGAGGAAGGAATCGCATGGAGGAGAAAGGTCAATAAACAGAGCTTGAAGCCCATGGATTAACGGTCCTTTAAGTGGGACATCTGCATCACATCTCCCTGTCTTTTCCCGCACCCGTCCTGGATCGGCGTCTGCTCTGGAGTGGCTTCTTCTTGGGGAATAGACGTTGCTCTCTCCTACCGCTCGGCGGTCCCATTTCTCCTTGCAGAGGCGCCACGTTCTTCTCCTCTTCCTGGTGGCCGCAGCTGGTGCCCTGCTCTTTCTCCTGGGCCTGGGGCACACCGGGCTTGTGGACGAAACCCCAGCCTTGTTTGCCGCCTCAGCCCGCCAGATGGCCCGGAGCGGCGACTGGCTTATCCCCCAGGTGAATGGGTTGCCGCGCTACGACAAGCCGCCGCTGGTGTACTGGCTCATGGCCAGCCTCTATGCCTTGCCTGGTGCCAGCCAGTGGGACCCGCTGGGCACCTGGGCTGCCCGCCTCCCCTCGGCCCTGGCCACCATTGCCACCATGGTGCTGTTGGCCGACACTCTCTTGCGCTGGCCTCAACGCGATGGTACCGATGCCAGCGGCGAGAGGGCCAGTCGGACCTCTTCGGCCCTTGGAGCTGCTCTGGCCTTTGCCCTCAGCCCCCTGGTTCTGGTGTGGGGCCGAGCGGAGGTGAGCGATGCGCTTTTCACCGCCACCCTTGCCACCAGTCTCCTTCTGGCCTGGCGCACCTATGCAGCAGAGAGGGGAGCCTGGTGGTTCTGTTGGGCTGCCCTTGCCCTGGCGGTTCTCAGCAAAGGGCCGGTGGCCCTGGTGCTCTTTGTGCTCACCTGGATCCTGTTCTGGATCCTTGGCGCCTCCGCAGCGCGGCTTCGCGAGAGGCTTCGGCCCCTTTCGGGCCTCGCCCTCACCCTTGGGCTCTCCGCCCCCTGGTATGGGCTGGCCCTTTGGCGGGAGGGCCAGCCCTATTGGGAGAGCTTCTTTGGGTACCACAACCTGCAGCGTTACACCCGGGTGGTGAACAACCACGAGCAGGGGTGGTGGTATTTCCTGGCCATGCTGCTTCTGGGGAGCCTTCCCTTCACTCCCCTGCTTCTTCTCTCTTTGCTGCGCACCCTTCGCGGGGCCCGCTCCTCGCTGAGTCCTCCCCACTCCCTGGCGCGCTTTGCCAGCGCTTGGTTGCTGGCCGTGTTGATCTTCTTTTCTGCATCGGCCACCAAGCTCCCGAGCTACTGGTTGGTGGCTACCCCTGCTGCTGGGCTGCTTGTCGCCTTGGCCTTTCGAGCGGGCCGGCACAGTTCTGAATCGCTGTCCCTTCGAGCCCTTTCCATCTCCGCAGGTCTACTGCTGGTTCTTTCCGCCGGTCTGGCGTCATCTGGCCTCTGGCTGTCCCAGATTCGCGATCCCACCTTGCCAGAGCTACAGCCCGTTCTCAGCAGGAGTCCTGTTCTAACCCTCGGTGCAGCAATCATGCTTGTTTCGGCCTTCCTTCTGGGAGGGTTGGCCTCGAAACAACCCTCCCAACGACTGGTGCACGGCCAGGTAGCCCTGCTCCTGTTTGGTCCCCTCGTGCTTCTGCCGCTGTGGCAAATCGGCGACCAGCTCCGGGGATCTCCCATTCGTCAACTCGCTGCCGTGGCTGTCAAGGAGAGGAGTCATGAAGAAACCCTTGCCATGGTGGGCATGCGCCAACCATCGCTGCATTACTACAGCAATGCCACGGTGATCTTCGAAGGCCGATCGCCGAGCGCTTTGGTGAATCTTGCCGATCGTCTGGGGAGTGAGCAGAGGCCGGGCCTGTTGCCCGGCCACCACCAACCCACTTTCCTTCTCGTGATCGATCGAAAAACGGCCGACCAGCCCCACTGGCGAGACTGGGAAGGAGTGGAGTTAGCACGAGCAGGCACTTACCAACTCCGAAGATTGAACCGTGCCTGGTTGGAGGGGAGGGCTGCAGATCTTCAGCGCCGCGGTGTGGATCCCAACTGGCGGGATCCCCGACCGGAGCGCTTCTAATCCCTCAACGATTGGAGATGCGTCTTCTGAGCTGGCGCGACCAACCAAAGGCCGCCGCCGCGCCAAAGAGGGGCAGGGGTCCTGGGACGGGAGACAAAGCTGTGTCCGTGGCGATGGCGTATTTCACCGTGGTGCTGGCGGCTGGGGTGCCATCGATGAAGGAGCCTGTTGCACTGAGGTCCTGGAGGCTGCCCATCACTTCTGTGATGGAAGCGTCATAGGAATAGGCAAAGAGAGGGCCGTAGCCCACTATCGAGCCTTCACCCAAAGCGTCAAAGACTTGACCAGCAAAGTCGTCCGCCGCGGGTTGGCTTCCCCACCAGGGCATTTGGCCAAGGGGAGGCAGTTGAAATGAGCTGGCTGATGCGGTGTAGGAGGTTTCCAGGACCGTCACGTCGTAGAGAACACCACCGACATTGACGACAGCAGCCTGGGCTGGTATGGAGACGAGAAGGGAAGCGGCTGTGCCGGTGAGAACAGCAGTAGCAGCCAAACGGGAGAAGCTTTTCATAGAAGGAATGGGGTGGAGTTCAAACAAACAGAAACTGTGAGGAATTGGCCAGGTTGAGAGACGCCAGGGTGGAACCCTGCACAAAGCCGATCGCCTCAGGGTTGGGCGAAAGGGCGTCGATGCGCACACCTGCCACGCCGGCGTAGCGTCCGCTGATGAGGCGGTAGTCGCTGGCAACGCCGTGGAGTTGGATGCGATCACCGGCGTTGAAATCGGTGACCAGCGCCAGATCAGCGCTGCCCAGCCCAGGCGTGCCATCGTCGTAGAAGCGACCAGTGGCATCGCCCAGCACAAAGAGGTCGTTCGCTCCCCCACCCGTGAGGCGGTCGAGGGACCCCTGGCCGCGGAGCGTGGAGCCGGTGGGCACGCCGATGAGGGTTTCATCGGCGCTGGTACCGATCAGGATGTCACTGGCGTCCGTGATCAGGCCGACGCTGGGCTGCCTGAGCAGCACACTGACGGTGGAACCGATCTGCTGGGTGTGTGCCGCATCACTGAAGAAGCGCAGCTCGAGGGTTTCGTTGGGGTCGTGATCAGGATCGGCGGCGATGGCCTTGGAGAAGCCAGCGCGGCCATCGGAGCCTAGGGCTGTGGATCCCTCAAGCAGGCCATCGGAGAAGTCCGCAGCCGTGATGCCAGTGCCGCCAAAGCGCCAGAAGATGGGGGAGCCGGCAGGTACATTGGCGGTGGAGACACCGATGGCGAGGGAAGAGCCCTCATCAACAGCATCAGCACTCTTGCTAAAGGTGTAGACCGGTGCAGTGAGAACGTCGTCGTTCTGAATGCGGCCGTTGGCCGTGGCGGCGCCTGGAAGAAGGGATCCCCCAAGCGGATTGGAGAGGCTCAAAGTGAAGGATTCATCCGCCTCGAAGGAACCATCGCCCACCACATTGAGGGTGATTTGCTGGCTGGTCTGCCCTGCAGCCAGGTTGGCGACACCAGAAGGGAGGGCAGAACCAGCAAAATCGAGAGCATCCGCGGGGTTGGAGCCAGAGGCGGTCACGGCCCAGGCCACACTCACGGCAACGGAGGGATCACCCTCACGCTGGATCGTGAAGGTGAAGGGGGTGGAGCCAGTGTTGCCCTCGGCCTTGTCGGCTGAGAGGGCGCTCAGGAAAAGGGTGGCTGGATCCACCACCGTGTCGACACGCTGGGCCAGGTTTTGCAGACGCTGGTCGAGGGCTTGAGGGGTATCCGCCTGGGAATAGGGAGCAGCCTGGCTCGTAGTGGCAAGTAGATACTCCGCCAAGGCATCCTGCTCGCTTCCATCAGGAGAGAAGATGGCAGGACCAGAGCTGGTGGCCTGCAATAGGTCGACCCGATTGAGCCCACTGAAGCTGGGGAAGGGATAGTTGTCTCCGCCACCAGCCAGGAAGTTGAGGGTCACCATGCGGAAGCTGCGGGCCGGGTCTCCCACCAGAACCCCGTTGCGAACGATCACATCGGTGCTGAGGCCTGCTTCGTTATCGATGGCCATCGTTACCACCCGGCTGCCTTCCGGGCGGGTGAGGTCGTAGCTGAGGGAGAAGCCGCCGATCTGGGGGAAGCGACCCGCGCTGGTGCCGGCACCCACCAGGCTGTGCTCCACCACCTGGCGGAACTGGGCGGCGGTGAGCGTCACGAGCGAGAGGCCGTTGTTGAAGCGCAGGGAGTTTTCGATGTCGAGGGTCGACACGGCCCCTTCCGGCTTGCCGGCGGCCGGATTGGCAGCCGGGGGCAGCTTGTCGCCGCTCACCACATCGGCCGAGCCGATCTGGGCGCGGATGCCGCCGCCGTTCTTGAGCGACACCACCACAGTGGGATCCACCAGGCGGGCATAGGCAAGGTTGGCGTCGGCGCTGATGTTGCCCAGGTTGGTTTCCTGGTTGCGAATAAACGCCCGCTCGCCTTCCAGATACACGCTGGTGTGGCCCCACACCTGGCCGTCCTTGGCCGCGATCACATCCTGCACGGCGCCCGTGAGCTGGGCCACCTTGGCCCCTTT
This sequence comes from Cyanobium sp., assembly GCA_040399515.1. Taxonomy (GTDB): domain Bacteria; phylum Cyanobacteriota; class Cyanobacteriia; order PCC-6307; family Cyanobiaceae; genus Cyanobium. The sequence goes on from JBBASA010000007.1 coordinate 73,250, forward strand.
GGTGCCCGTGGCAAACGCGGTGGTCGCCAAGTCGGCCTCGGCCACATTCCAGGCGGCCGCCACGGCGGCATCGGTAGCGGCATAGGCCCCGTTGATCACCGTATCGAGGCTGTCGAGCACGATTTCGCCGGCTTCGTTGAAATCCACCACCAGGCGGCCCAGATAGGTGTATTCGTTGTCGGTGTTCACGATCAAGGTGGTGCCGCCATCCGCACCGCTGGTAACGATGGGGTAAGGGCCGGCGAAGGTGGCATCGTGGCCATTGAAGACAGCTGCCACATCGTTGTCATCGCCGAGGCGCGTGTTGGACCCTCCGGCCAGGATAATGTCCACCCCCTTTAGCAACTGTGCCAACTGCTGTTCGTACTGAATCTGCTGCAGGTGAGCCATCAGCACGATCTTGTTGACCCCCTGGGAGGTGAGATCGTCGATCACCGGCTGCAGCTGGGCAGCCAGCAAAGCCATGTCGTTGGTCTCGGAGCCGTCGCCGGCAAAACCCTTCACCTCCACGCCGCCGGTGGAGCTGATCTGCTCAATGATCTGGGTGGTGGCACCCACCAGGCCAATCTTCTGGCCCCCTTTGGTCACTACGGCCGAGGGCACCAGGCGACCCTTGAGGCTGCTGGCTTCCTCCAGGCCGGCGCCCACCGTATTGGTGAAGCGGCTGCTCAGGTCGGCATCGCCGCTGAAATCGAGGTTGGCCGAAAGGTAGGGGAACTGGGCACCCACCCAGCCGCTGGCCGGGTTGATCGCATCGCGGAAAATCCGGGAGCCCAGGTCGAATTCGTGGTTGCCGATGGTGGAGGCCTCCACGCCGATCAGGTTGTGGACGGCGATATCAACCGCCGCGATCGGCTGGTTTCCGGTGATGGTGGACCCGGTCGTGGCGTTCAGGTCATCGCGCACGCTGATGTCGGTACCACCGTTGAGGAATGGGCCCGGGATGAAGTTGTCGCCGCCGGCCAGGATCAAGGTGTTGGGCACGCTGCCATCGAAGGCATCCACCAGGGCCGCCAGGTTGGGGGCGGTCTCGGCCGCCAGCAGACCCGCTTCCCCATCGGCCAGGTGCAGCAGCTGCAGGGTGAAGCGACCAGGCAGGGTTGTGGTGACCGACACGCGGTCGTTGCCCTCGCTGGAGGCCACCACGCCACCCACCTCACCAGCGGTGTTGCGCAGGAAGGTGAGACCCTCCACCCGCTGGGCACCGCTGAACACCAGCGGATCGGCGGTTGTCACCTGGTAAGGATCGGTGATGTCAAAGAGGGCCGCCACACTGGTGGGGGTGCGCTCCAGGGCCACAAAGGCATAGGTGCGGCCATCGATGGTGGCGATTTCCACCATTTCGGGCTCGGTGCCCTTGTCGTCGTCGCGGTTGTAGCTGCCGGTGAAATAGCCAAGGCCGTTGGCGAGATCCTCCAGGGCGGAGCCGGAGTCGAACACCACGTTGCCCTTGTCGTCGTAGATGCGCAGGGAGCGGGACCCGATGCTGTAGGCCTTGTCGATCAGACCATCGCCGTTGATATCGCCGGTGTCGTTGAGCAGATTGAGGCGAGTCCGTGCGATCCCGGTGGCTGCATTGAAAGCCGTGTTGAGGGCCGCCACACCGGGATGGTTTCGGAACGCCGTGCCGTTGACGACCGTGGCGACATCCGCACGGGTGAGGTCGTAGAAGATGTTGCCCAGATCCGGCTCATATTCCCGTGAATCGCCCTCGCCGGCAGCCAGCAGGAAGCGCCGGCCAAGGGAATCGGTATAGGTGGCGATGCCATCGGGCATGGTGAGCCCTGCCACCGGTAGGCCGCTCACGGGCCGGTACTGGTTGCCGCCGCCGGAGGTGCCGTTCACATCCCGGTCGGAGCTGTCGAGGCCGGCGCCATCGAAGGTCACCACCGTGAGGGCGTTGCCGTTGGCGCCTTCCGTGCCGAAGTCGTTGTCGTAGGCCACCACCAGGGCGCCGTCGTTGCGCAGGGTGAGGCCTTCGGGCTTGTCGAAGTCGGTGGAGCCGCCGATCGAGGGCAGGTTGAAGAGTTCCTGCTTGTGGGCCAACCGGATGCCTGCCGCCGCCAGACGGTCGGCACTGGAGGTGCTGTAGATGGGTGGTGTGGCCGGGTTGCTGTCGTGGTCCACCAGGGTGCGGGTGTTACTGAGCAGCTCAGGGGCCGCCACGCCGAGGGCATCACTCCAGCTGGCCTGGCCCGTGCTGCTGGCCTTGGCGGTGGCCATCACGCTGAGTTCCCCAATCTCCACCTGGCTGGTGGGGCTGGTGACGGCCTTATGGATCTGGTCGGCAATCAGGAAATAGCTGTATTTGGTGGTGTCGTATCCGCTGACTCCTGAGAGGAAAGAGGAAATATCAACAATGCCCGACGATTCTTCATCTAGGGTGATGGCACCAGTGCCACTGAACAGGGCGGGGTTGTGCTGCGCCAGTTCCACCAGCGTGTCGGTGCTGGGGTTATAGCGCCAGATCTTGGCCAGACGACCATTATTGCCTGGGTCCTCCTGCAGCAGGATCGATCCGTCATCAGCCACCGTCATGTTGTCGAGCATGACCTGGCCTTCACTGCCGTTGAGCAGCATCTTCACCGTGCCGCCGGCTTCGGGGTTGGCGGGATCGGTGAACTCCAGCGCCCAGAGGCGGCTGGCGCTGGTGCTGGTGGCGGTGGTGACGAAGTAGAAGATCTTGCCGTCCTGGCTCCAGGCGCCGTCTTCCGGGCGGAGCCAGTTGGTGACGCCAGCGGTGATGCTTTCGCTGTTCAGCTGAGCGCCGGTCTTGGCTTTGACATCGCCAAGGTTGACCAGTTCAAAGGTGCCAACACCGTTGCTGAGACCGAGACCAGTCTCATCGGGAGTTGCAATGTTGCCCACCTCGGTGTTGGTGGTGCCAGTGGAATTAATGCGGATGCCGTAGGTGGTACCTCCCGCAAGACCAGCCTGCTGAACAGCGTTGCCGGTGGTGGATTTGGTGCCGACGTAGACATAAACCTGGCCATTGGTGCTGGTGTCATCAAGGCTGACGACAACGGTTTTGTCCTGGGCCAGCGGATTGGCGACGACGTTCTCGAACGAGAGATTGCCTAGGCTGGGCAGTTCATAGACCTTGCCGGCATCGGTACCGTCGAGTACGTGGGCAAAAGCACGGCCTTCTACGCCGGCTTCTTCTCCGGCCAGGAAAATACGGCCGCCATAGCCATTGGTGCCGTTGCGGAAGGCTGTTGCGGCTGCCAGGTCTGCCGAGCAGAAGCGGTTGAACGCGGTGGTAACGCCACTGGTCCAGGTGGTGCCATCGGGAGTGGCCAGGAACAGATCGTTGGCGGAGGCGAGGAAGTCCTTGCCACTGATCACCGAGAGAGTTGCCTTGTCGATGGTGAGATCGGACACATAGGCGCCCTTGGAACCATGGGCACGCGCATCGCCAGCGGTGTCGCGAATCTCATGGGCCACCAGCACCCGCAGGGTGCCATCACCGTTGTCAGTAACACCGATGCCATCGGGGATTCCATTGAAGCGGTAGCCGTTGTTGCCCTGCTCGCCAGCATCGATCACTTCGCGGAACACCGCGCGGCCTTCCGTGCCGACCAAGAAGGTCTGCGCTGGCAGGGCCGTTTCTGGAACGATCTGCTGCTTGGCATCCACCTTGGCGGTGGCCATCACGCTGAGTTCCCCAATCTCCACCTGGCTGGTGGGGCTGGTGACGGCCTTATGGATCTGGTCGGCAATCAGGAAATAGCTGTATTTGGTGGTGTCGTATCCGCTGACTCCTGAGAGGAAAGAGGAAATATCAACAATGCCCGACGATTCTTCATCTAGGGTGATGGCACCAGTGCCACTGAACAGGGCGGGGTTGTGCTGCGCCAGTTCCACCAGCGTGTCGGTGCTGGGGTTATAGCGCCAGATCTTGGCCAGACGACCATTATTGCCTGGGTCCTCCTGCAGCAGGATCGATCCGTCATCAGCCACCGTCATGTTGTCGAGCATGACCTGGCCTTCACTGCCGTTGAGCAGCATCTTCACCGTGCCGCCGGCTTCGGGGTTGGCGGGATCGGTGAACTCCAGCGCCCAGAGGCGGCTGGCGCTGGTGCTGGTGGCGGTGGTGACGAAGTAGAAGATCTTGCCGTCCTGGCTCCAGGCGCCGTCTTCCGGGCGGAGCCAGTTGGTGACGCCAGCGGTGATGCTTTCGCTGTTCAGCTGAGCGCCGGTCTTGGCTTTGACATCGCCAAGGTTGACCAGTTCAAAGGTGCCAACACCGTTGCTGAGACCGAGACCAGTCTCATCGGGAGTTGCAATGTTGCCCACCTCGGTGTTGGTGGTGCCAGTGGAATTAATGCGGATGCCGTAGGTGGTACCTCCCGCAAGACCAGCCTGCTGAACAGCGTTGCCGGTGGTGGATTTGGTGCCGACGTAGACATAAACCTGGCCATTGGTGCTGGTGTCATCAAGGCTGACGACAACGGTTTTGTCCTGGGCCAGCGGATTGGCGACGACGTTCTCGAACGAGAGATTGCCTAGGCTGGGCAGTTCATAGACCTTGCCGGCATCGGTACCGTCGAGTACGTGGGCAAAAGCACGGCCTTCTACGCCGGCTTCTTCTCCGGCCAGGAAAATACGGCCGCCATAGCCATTGGTGCCGTTGCGGAAGGCTGTTGCGGCTGCCAGGTCTGCCGAGCAGAAGCGGTTGAACGCGGTGGTAACGCCACTGGTCCAGGTGGTGCCATCGGGAGTGGCCAGGAACAGATCGTTGGCGGAGGCGAGGAAGTCCTTGCCACTGATCACCGAGAGAGTTGCCTTGTCGATGGTGAGATCGGACACATAGGCGCCCTTGGAACCATGGGCACGCGCATCGCCAGCGGTGTCGCGAATCTCATGGGCCACCAGCACCCGCAGGGTGCCATCACCGTTGTCAGTAACACCGATGCCATCGGGGATTCCATTGAAGCGGTAGCCGTTGTTGCCCTGCTCGCCAGCATCGATCACTTCGCGGAACACCGCGCGGCCTTCCGTGCCGACCAAGAAGGTCTGCGCTGGCAGGGCAGCCTCGCTCACCTGGCTGGCCATGGTGAGGGGCAAGGTGTCGGTGGCGCCACGCAGGTCCACCTCGTACACATGCTTGAAACCGGTGAGACTGCGGCTGCTGTCGCGTTCCATCACTAGAAACACGCCACGGGCGGCGTCGAAGGTGACATCGCCGATCTTGTCCTGACCCGTACGGCCGCTCAGCAGGTAAAGGTGCTCCTTCACCGGCGTGCCGGTGGCAGGATCAATGGCCAGGATGCGGGTGAGCTCCGAGGTGCTCCGGCTGGCACCGGTGCCGTTGGCATCCTTGTCGAGCGGGCTCTGCATGAAGGCATACAGCAGCCCGTCGATGGGGTTGAAGGCCATGCCCTCGATGCCCCGATTGCTCCAGCGATTGCTGCCGTAGATGGCCGGTAGGCTGTCGATCGTTTCAGCACCGATCACGGCGCCGTGCTGGGCCTGCAGCTGGGCCTTCTGACCCGCCGGGATGTAGCGCTGGATCAGGTTGCCGTTGGTGAAATCAAATAGGGCGATCTGGCCCCGGTATTCATCGCCCACGGCGAACACTTTGCGGGCGGTGCCCCCGATGCTGACCATCAGCACCGACACGGTTTCGGAATCAATTCCGAACGGGTCGTACGGCAGGGGGTTATTGGACGAATCAATCGGGATGTCGTCTTTGCCCTGCAGCTGGGGCAGGCCGGTGAGGGGGGTGCCATCGGGGCGGTTCAGGCCGATGCGGCCCAGCTCACTCACGGCACCGCTGGCCCGGTTCACACCCAGCTTGTAGATGGTGGGCTGGAAATCGGGGTCGAGGAACTGACGCTTGCCGGACACCAGCTGGCCGTTGGGGCCCCGGTCGGTGTTGGCGAAGTAGATGTCGAGGCTCTGGCCGCCCACCGTCTCGGTGCCGTCGAACCAGAGGCCGGAGATGCCGCCCGCTTGCACGCCGACCGGCTGGTTGGCGCTGCCAGAGGCGTACTCCGGCTCGAAGCTGAAGTTTTCAGCGGTGGCGCCGCCGCGGCTCCAATCCTTGATGCCGGCGGAAAAGATGCTGCTGATCACCGGCTGGGCGCCACTGAGATCCAGCACGGCAATGGCGTTGTTCTCCTGCAGAGACACCCAGGCGGTGTTGCCGTCGGCACTGATGGCGATCGCTTCCGGTTCGATGTCCTGGCCCACGGTGGTGGTCACCCCCAGGCGCTGGCCGATGCGCACGCCTCGATTGATCAGCTCGGCGCGGCGGTTCTCCCAGGCGCTGAAGCCCACGGTCTGCACATTTGCCTGGGCCGGAGCCACCGGCGTGGCGGCCAGAAAACCGCTGGTGTTGATCACCGAGATCGAACCTTCCGGATCAATCGTGTAGAGATTGCTGGGCTCACCTTCGTTGGTGACCAGTAGCTTCGTACCATCACTGCTGAATTTCACCATGTCGGGCAGGGCACCCACCGTGAGGGTGCTGATCGACACTGGCAGCGCCGGGTTACTGATATCGAAGAATTCCACAAACCCTGGATCAGTCTTGACCGAGTTCTGAACGGCCACGGCCAGCAGGTTGCCGAACACGGCCGCACTCTGCAGAGTCTGGAACGGGCTGCCGGTGCCGGGGTTGAGGTCGGGATTGCCTTTGGCCACCACCTTCGGCAGGGTCGGATCTCTCAGATCGGTGACCACGATGCTGCCTGAGCCTCCACCCACCGTGTAGAGAAAGCGGTGAACCTTGGAGTAGGCCGAAATTTCGGCATTGGCTCCCAGGTCGCTGACGCTGATCAGACCACCGGACACAAGGCCATTGGATTCACTTTTAGTGACAGCAGAAAACGTGATGGCCATGACCAATTCCAGACCAGCCCCAACCCTCGCCTTGGTCGCCATTCGACTGGATAAGGCGTAGTAAAGCCTTTCCAAAGCCCCAATTAATTGTCGCCCTTAGTACATCAAGGCGTGTTCAGCCATGTCCGAGGAGGTGATGGCCGTTGCCGACAACCGTTTCTTTGTGTGTCACTGCCGCGCTCAATTCATGATTTTTTAAGGACTTATTGTTTATTTCCTTGGCTTAGCGTTCCCTTAACTATCCATTTTCAGACTTAGCATCAGCTACCGGAACCTGAGATGACCATTGCCCTCAATGCCCTGCCATCTGCTGCTCATTTCGATGATCCGGAACGCACAGGCCTTCGTGCAGAGGATTTGATCCAAGGCATTACGGAACATCTCTGTTTTACCCAAGGTTGCCAAGTTCATCAGGCTACTCCGCTTGATTTCTACTTTGCCCTCAGCTGTGCCGTGCGGGATCGGCTGATGTCCCGTCATCTGGCGAATAAGGATGCCCAACATTCCCAGTCAAGCAAGCTCGTAGCCTATCTTTCGGCTGAATTTTTGATTGGCCCCCAGCTTGGCAATAATTTGCTCATGCTTGGCATCCGCGACGCGGCAGATGAGGCCCTTCGATCGTTTGGGATCGATAGCTTGGATCGTGTCCTTGATCTAGAGGAAGAGCCAGGACTTGGAAATGGCGGCTTGGGCCGATTGGCTGCATGCTTTCTGGAGTCTCTCTCCACCTTGGAGATCCCAGCAACGGGTTATGGAATCCGCTATGAATACGGTATTTTTGATCAACTGATTCAGCACGGCTCCCAGGTTGAGATTACAGATAAATGGCTCAAGGGTGGTTGGCCATGGGAGATGGTTCAGCTTGATAAGGCTTGTCAGGTCGGATTTGGTGGTCACACTGAGATGATGCAACTGGAGGATGGACGGCTTCGGGTGGAGTGGAAGCCCGCTGAGGTTGTGGTTGGTATTCCCCACGACGTGCCCGTTCTGGGCTACCGCGTTAACACCTGCAATCGGCTCCGGCTCTGGCGTGCTGAAGCCAGTGAGTCGTTTGATTTCCATGCGTTCAATGCAGGTGACTTCCAGGGTGCGGTAGAGCAGAAGGTGGCGAGTGAGACGCTTTCCAAGGTTCTCTACCCCAATGATGGAACCGATGCTGGACGACGTTTGCGGTTGAAACAACAAGTTTTCTTCGTCAGTTGCTCCCTCCAAGATATGCTTCGCAATCTGAAGATTCGGGGCTTGTCGATTCACACCCTTCCCGACCACTGGGCCATTCAACTCAACGACACCCACCCAGCCATTGCTGTGGCTGAACTCATGCGGCTTCTGCTCGATGAGTATCACCTTGATTGGGACGAGTCCTGGGAGCTGACACATCGGACTATTGCCTACACCAATCACACCCTTTTGCCAGAGGCATTGGAGTGTTGGAACCTGTCCATGTTTGCCGACTTGCTCCCTCGTCATCTTGAGTTGATCTATGAGATCAACAGCCGCTTTCTGCAGCAAGTGCGGCTTCGCCACCCTGGCGATCTGGATCTTCTTCGTCGCGTATCGATCATTGGTGAAGACGGACAGCGCACCGTGCGGATGGCTCACCTGGCCACGGTTGCCGCCCACCACATAAACGGTGTGGCCGCCTTGCACAGCACCCTGGTGCGCTCTTCTCTCTTGCCAGAATTTGCGGCGCTTTACCCCGATCGCTTCACCAATGTCACCAATGGTGTAACCCCACGTCGTTGGGTTGCCTTGGCGAATCCACCTCTTAATGCGCTGTTGCTGGAGGTTCTCGGATCAGGCTGGCCCAGCCGATCAGATGGGATGCGCGAGCTCGAACCTCTGGCTCGTGATCAAGCCTTTCTAGATCGTTGGGCGCTCGCCCAGCTGAGCTGTAAGAAGCGTTTGGCGCACTACATTCAAGAGACCACAGGCTTGGAGGTTGATCCTTCCTCTCTCTTTGATGTGCAGGTGAAGCGCATCCACGAGTACAAGCGTCAACATCTCAACGCTCTGCAGGTGGTTGGCCAATATCTGCGCATCCGATCGGGCGACACCTCTGAGTTGGTGCCTCGCACGGTGATCTTTGGAGGCAAAGCTGCTCCAGGCTATGCGATGGCGAAGTTAATCATCCGATTCATCAATGGAATTGCTTCAGTGGTTAACGCAGATCCCCTTTGCCGTGGCCTGCTGCAGGTCGTTTTCCTTGCCGATTACAATGTTAAACTGGGTGAAAAGGTGTATCCTGCTGCCGATCTGTCCGAACAGATTTCTACAGCTGGGCTGGAGGCATCGGGTACTGGCAATATGAAATTCACCATGAATGGTGCCCTCACTATTGGCACGCTTGACGGAGCCAATGTGGAGATCCGCGAGCAGGTGGGTGCTGAGAACTTCTTCCTCTTCGGCAACACCACAGAGCAGATCAAGCAACTGGCTTTCAACTATCAGCCCTGGAATCTTCTTGCAACCGTTCCCTGGTTGCGCGAGGCACTGGATCTGATTGAGCAGGGTCATTTCAGTGATGGTGACCGAGATCTCTTTAAGCCCTTGGTGGAAAACCTCGTCGGACGAGATCCCTTCTTTGTCCTTGCTGATCTTGCCGATTATGTGCGCGCCCAGGGTGAAGTTGATGCTCTCTGGCGGGATCAGTCCCGTTGGCAAACCACCTCCGTTCTCAATAGTGCCAGAAGTGGCTTCTTCTCGTCCGATCGAGCCATTCAAGAATATGCGGACCACATTTGGAAAGTGCAGCCTCTCACCGTTGAGTTGGCAGCAGGCTCTAAGGCGGTTTCCTAGAACCAGAGGCTTCTCTGCACTGACGGGCAATCAGGCCCTCTTCATCGGCTGGAACGACTAAGAGCTCAAAGTTCCCAAGCCAGGAGAGGGCAACCGCCAGCTCTTTCCTGAGGGCCTGATCATGTTCACCGATGCCTCCTGTTAGGGCAATCACGTCGACCCCACCCAAAGTGGCTGCCATTGCGCCTATGCCTTGAATCAGGGCATGACGAAAGACAGCAATGGCAAGCTGAGCGTCGGGATTACCGCTGCTTGCTGCTTCTCTCAGATCCTTCATACTGGAACTCAAACCTGCCGTGAGCCCAAGGAGCCCACTGGCGTGATTCAGGTCATGGTCGAGCTGCTCCTTGCTGATCCCCTGCCGAAGCAGGTGAAGCAGGAGTCCTGGATCGATGGAGCCGCTTCGGGTCGCCATCACCAAACCCTCCAAGGGTGTGAATCCCATCGTCGTGGCAATGCTCTGCCCATCCGCGATTGCACACAGCGAGCAGCCGGCTCCCAAGTGACAGCTGATCAGACGCTGTGCGGCCACTGTCTCGCTCACGTGCTGGTGGTTGAGCCCGTGGAAGCCGTAACGGCGCAAACCCTCTTGCCTCCAGGAGGCAGGGATGGCGTATGTGAATGCTTCCGGTGAAAGGGTGTGGTGGAAGGCCGTGTCGAAGCAGGCCCATTGGGCTAACTCAGGGCGCCAGGAGCTCACGGCTTCGATCACCTCCAGAGCAGGCCTGTTGTGCAGGGGGGCCAGGGGGGTTAGCTCCCTTAGCCTTTCCATCACCTCTCCGTGGAGCGGGGTGGGTGCCGTGAAGCTGGTGCCGCCATGCACCACCCGGTGGCCCACCAACTCCACGCCATGTCCCCAGGGGCTAATGGCCGGAAGTAGCCATTCATCAACCACTGTTCTTGCGGTTCCGGATGTCCAGTTGGTTTGTCCGCTCCAGATGGGAGTCCCATCAGCTGGGATCAACCTGGCCTTGAGGCTTGAGCTACCTGCATTCAGCACTAGCACAAGGCCGCCATCTATGGAGGTGCCTTGGCTCATGCCTTCAGGGCGCTTGGGGTAGACCAGCGCCAGTCCGTAATCGCTGGCGCATCCATGCCGTGTTCATGGGCATAGGCTTTGTTCTCCAGGATGGCCTCCTTCATCCGCTCCTTGAGATGGGCTGCACGGGAACCGAGATGGGGGACCCGATCGATCACATCAATCACAAGATTGAAGCGGTCGATCTGGTTGTTCATCGCTAGCTCCAATGGAGTGTTGATGTTACCTTTCTCCTTATAGCCACGCACGTGGAAGTTCACGTGGTTGGTGCGGCGATACACCAGGCGGTGAATCAACCAGGGGTAGCCATGGAAGTTGAAGATGACAGGCCGATCTGTTGTGAACAGGCTATCGAAATCCCGATCACTCAATCCATGTGGATGTTCCGCAGGATCCGTGAGGGCGAATAGCTTCACCACGTTGATCAGGCGGATCTTTAGATCAGGAATCTCGCGTCGAAGGATTTCAACCGCTGCCAGGGTCTCCTTCGTTGGGATGTCACCCGCACAGGCCATCACCACATCGGGTTCATCCATCTCAATACCGTTGTCGTCATTGCTCGCCCAGCCCCAGAGACCAACTCCTTTTTCCACATGACGGCGAGCCTGGTCTAACGTCAAGTATTGGAGATGACTCTGCTTATCAGAAACAATGATATTGCACACATTTGTCTCAACCAGAGCTTCCTCTGCTACTGCTAGTAGACAGTTGGCATCTGCCGGCATGTAGACGCGTACAACCTCACCGCTCTTATTGCCCGCCAGATCAATAAACCCTGGATCCTGATGGGTGAAGCCGTTATGGTCTTGCCTCCAGACGGTGGAACTGATCAGGCAATTCCAGGGACCGATCGGTGCGCGCCAAGGGGCGTGGTGGATGCAAGATTCCAACCATTTAGCATGTTGGTTGAACATTGAGGCGATCACATGGGCGAAGGCCTCGTAGGTGTGGAAGAAGCCATAACGACCCGTGAGCAGATAACCCTCCATCATCCCCACCAGCGTGTGTTCGCTGAGCATCTCCACCACACGGCCATCACGGGCTAATTCGCTGCCATTGCAATCTTCAGGGAGAAACTCTTCCATCCAAAGCTTTTTCGTTTGCTCGTAGATGGCTTGCAGACGGTTGGAGTGGGTTTCATCGGGCCCAAACACCCGCACGGCATGAGGGTTGCGAGCGATGGTATCGCGTAGCAGCTCTCCAAGGGGATAGGTGTTCTCCGCTTCCGTGGTTCCCGGGTGGTCCACGGGCACCTCATAGGCCTCCAGTGGGGGAAGGTGCAGAGGTCGCCTGAGCATTCCTCCGTTGGCATGCGGGTTAGATCCCATCCGGTGCGTCCCGGTTGGGGAGAGCTGACGCAATTCCTCCACCAGGCAACCATCGGCGTTAAACAACTCCCACGGCCGATAGCTCTTCAGCCAGTCTTCAAGTTGGCGCAGCTGCTCTGGATCTTTTTTGGGCGACGTGAGGGGCACCTGGTGGGCTCGCCAAAAATTTTCAACTTTCTTCTCTCCCACTGCCTTGGGACCTGTCCAGCCCTTAGGAGATCTCAAAATGATCATTGGCCAGTGGGGTCGCGCAGCGACCCCACTCGATCGTGCTTCGGCGCGAATGCTGAGGATTCGACCAATCGCTTCGTCCATTGCCGCCGCCATCGAGCGGTGCATAGGCATGGGGTCATTTCCCTCGACGAAGATTGGCTCCCAGCCATAGCCACGCATCAGTTGAACGAGCTCGTCGTGTGGGATACGAGCGAGAAGCGTGGGGTTGGCAATTTTGTAGCCGTTGAGGTGAAGAATGGGCAGTACAGCCCCATCGATGATGGGATTGAGGAATTTGTTGATGTGCCAGGAGGTAGCAAGAGGACCCGTTTCGGCCTCCCCATCTCCCACACAGGCCAGAGCAATCAGATTGGGATTATCGAAGGCAGCTCCGCAGGCGTGGGAAAGCACGTAACCAAGTTCCCCTCCCTCATGGATGGAGCCAGGGGTTTCAGGGGTGCAGTGGGAACCGATGTGGCCGGGGAAGGAGAACTGTTTCATGAACCGACGCAAGCCATCGGCGTCCTGCGATTTATCGGGATAGATCTCGCTATAGGAGCCATCCAGGTAGGTTGGAGCAAGGACTCCAGGGGCCCCGTGGCCAGGCCCCGAGAGGTAGATCATGTCGAGGTTGTGGTGCCGGATAACCCGATTGGAGTGAGCCCAGATGAACGCTTGACCTGGACTGGATCCCCAGTGGCCTAAAAGTCGATTTTTGACGTGTGCCGCCTGCAGCGGTTCCCGCAGCAGTGGATTGTCCTGTAGGTAGATCATGCCTACAGCTACGTAGTTGGCTGCGCGCCACCAAGCGTCTGTGAGGGCGAGCTCATGCTCAAGCTCCTCATGCGGCTGGATGGGAGCCCCCTCCTTCTCGGGGGTGGACAGCTCTGGGGTGAGGGTCATGGCCGTGGAAAGGGATCATCCGTTTCCATTTTTAGTTGGGTCAGGCCAGCCCAGAGATAAAGGATAGATTAAATGTTTTCCTGTTTATTTTTTTGTTTACTGCCGATGTCTCTGTATGATTTAAATTGGTTTCCAGATCGTTTGATAACCCGGTCTTAATGGTTCTGCGCTTGCGAACTTTTATCGTTAAATCTCAGACCTTGCCCTTGCGCCCTGCCATGTCACCAGTCCTCTCAAAAGCCGGTTCTAGGGGATTCAGGGCGCTTTTGAGCAGCTCTACTGCGGTCGGTTTGGCATTCACGCTTTATGGGTGCGGTGGAACGACCACCCTCAGTGGTGCAGGTGCTTCATTCCCCGCGCCCATTTACCAACGCTGGTTCCAAGATCTCTCCAGCAAGGGCGTGCGCGTCAACTACCAGTCTGTTGGCTCTGGAGCCGGGGTCCGCCAGTTCATTTCCCGGACAGTGGATTTTGCAGCAAGCGATGTGCCTATGAAGTCTGAGGAACTCTCCAAGGTCCCCCAGGGTGTGGTGCAGATCCCCATGACGGCCGGGGCTATTGCCGTGGCCTACAACAACCCAGGCTGTGAACTCAAGCTCAGTCAGAGCCAGCTTGTAGGGATCTTTCAGGGAAAAATCACCAATTACAGCCAACTGGGTTGTCCTGCGAAGCCAATAAAAGTGGTGGTGCGTGCAGATGGATCTGGCACTACAGCTAACTTCACAGCTCATCTTGCCGCTATCGATTCCAGTTGGAAGCAGCAGATCGGAGCTGCCAAAAGCGTGAAGTGGCCTGTTGGAACCGCCGCTAAGGGGAATGAGGGCGTTGCAGCCCAATTGCTGCAGGTAGAGGGAGGATTGGGCTATGTGGAAGCGGCGTTCGTTAAGCCTCCTCTTCAAGCTGCCGCCCTCACGAACGCTTCTGGAAAGACGGTGAAGCCCACAGCTGAAAGTGAAAAGGAGGCCTTGGCTTCGATTGATTTGGGATCTGATCTGATAGGCAGCAATCCAAATCCCTCCTCAGGCTATCCAATCGTAACTTTCAGTTGGATCCTGCTCTACAAGACTGGAAATGGACCCAAAGTTGAAGCCATCAAAAAAGTATTTGAATATACTTTATCAGCTTCTGCTCAGTCCATTGCACCTGAACTGGGTTTCATACCTCTTCCAGAATCAGTTCTGGAGCAAGGCAAGGCAGCGTTGAGCACGATTCAACCCTGATCCAATCAGAACTTTTCTATTCCTCCTCCCGAACCCTGTCATGGCCTCTCAACCCAATATTGCACTGGAAACCATCCGATCCCTCTCCAATGGCAGGACGCTTGAAAGCCATGCATCTGGAGAAGTGATTTTCCGTGTGGGCGAACCTGGTGACCATCTCTATGCCATCACTGATGGTTCAGTGAGAATCGAGTGGGGGAAAGGGATCTTTGAATTATTGGAGCCGGGGGATTGCTTTGGGTTTGATGTGATGGTTGATCCACGGCAGATTCGCTATTGCAGTGCTTTCGCGGCAACCTCCGTACAGTTGTTGCCCATGAATCGCGAACGTTTTTTGCTTGCGATTCAAGAGTTTCCGATGTTCGCACTAGAGAGTCTCCAAGCTTTAGATGATCGCCTTAGGCGGGTGAAAGCTTCCGACTCGCTTGAAGGCTGAGCATGCACTGGATCCCTAGCTGTTTCAAAGCGCCTACCCGTCCCCGCGCCTGCCCTTGATGTAGCACCTCCCCTTGCCCGCCCCATCCCATCCATCCCCATTGGGGGTGACAGTTCTAGGCAACCCAGAGGACCATAAATCTGTCGAAGGGTGAGCAAGCAGGCACAATTCGTTTGCGGTGCAACGTGCTGGATGAGGATCCCGAGCTTGGCGAATGGGACCTGCGTCGAGCCCCTCGGTTGGAATTTGTGAATGGGAGGGTGCAGGTGATCCCCATCACGGGGCCTGTCATGAAAATCTCCTTCCCCGACGCTTCCAACTACCGACGAGTGGCCGCGTCAAGCTGGAGCACGATTGGCAGTCGTTTTGACCCAGCCTTACCCACCATCCTTTCCCCAAGCTGTCATGACACTTCTTCATCTCAACCCGACGGATGTGGTGCTGGTGCGCCATGGTGAAACCACCTGGAGTCTCTCCGGACAGCACACGGGACTAACCGACATCCCCCTCACAGCAAGGGGGGAGGATCAGGCCAAGGTTTTGGCCCCCCTTCTGTCTACTCAGCGCTTCTCCCGTGTGCTGGTCAGCCCCCTACAGCGGGCCATGCGAACCTGCGAGCTGGCTGGCCTTGGGGACCAAGCGGAGGTCGATCCCGACTTGATGGAATGGAACTACGGCGCCTACGAGGGTCTTACAACGGAACAGATCCGCCACTCCAATCCCGACTGGCAGGTGTTTGCAAATGGCTGCCCCGAGGGGGAAACACCCCAACAGGTGGGAGAGCGGGTGGATCGCGTCCTTGCCCGCCTACGGCAGGGTGGTGTTCCCCACGGACCCACCATCCTCTTCGCCCACGGCCATCTTTTGCGGGTTGTCGCAGCCCGCTGGCTGGAGTTGCTGCCTGGAGAGGGCGGTCGGTTCCTGTTGGACACCGCCACGTTGAACGTGCTGAGTCACTATCGGGGCGTTGCGGCCCTTGGGTGTTGGAATGCCCAAGTGGTGTGAGGATTGACCTAGTTCGGGATGTCCTGACTGAGAAGGGCAATCGATGCCTCAATCTCCTCCAGTCGCTCAGGAGGAACGGAGAGGGCGCAGCTCAGATCGGTTAATAGATTGGCCTCCTCCTGGGTGGCGATCCGATCCGCATGCACCAACCGGGCGGCCAGAGCAAAAGCCTTTTCCTGCTGTTCAGGACTCAGCTGTGCAGCCGCTTCCTCCACCAGAGCCTGCCGCCTGTCGCGCAGAGCCAACAGCAAGCTCGAAACCATGGTTCCAAAAGCGACTGGGTCCATGTCGCTGTAAGGGCTGCGCCCTCGGAGTTGTTTCATCACTAGATCGGCTTCCTCCGGTTGCAGCCTGTGATCTGCGCAGACGGCAGCCAGGGGAATCACGGCAAAGGCTTCGGCAGGCGTCATCATTTCAGTGACAGACTGCCCACTCTGGATGTTTTGCGTTAGGAGGGCGTTAAGGACTGCTCGGGGTCTCCCCCTTTAGCCTGGAGATAAAGTTCTTTCGCATTGAAGATGTCTCCAACTCTGCATGAATCTTCACTTCCTCTGACTACAGGTCAAGATCTCCCTCTCACGAGTGGAGAATTCGCTCTCGATCTCATCCGCTGTCAGACCCGGCGTCTGGGTAATCTCCAGGCCGAGGTACTGGCTGATCGAGATCCAGAGCCCTTGCATCAGCTCAGGGTGAGCCTCAGGCGCCTGCGCACGGCCATGGGTCAGTTCGCTCCTGCCCTGGATTTTCCCGATGGCGTAAGTGTGCGCCGGATTGCTGCCGTAGCTCGGCGAACGGGTCTGTGCCGGGATCTGGATGTCTTGCATGAGCGCCTCCGTGACCAGTTGTTTCCTCGGCTTCCCGAGAACGAACAAATCAGCCTGGAGGGAGCAATGAAGCGCCTTGGGCAGGATAGGGCCCAGGCCTTCAGCACGCTTCACGAAGCTCTTCACAGCTCCCGTTATCTCAAGTTGCTTGCCAGGTTGAATAAGTGGCAGCACCAGCCCCGATTCACTGCTCTTGGTCGTCTGCCCCTTATGCCCTGGCTGCCTGACTGGCAAGCTCCCTTCACCGCTGGACTCTTTCTTGACCTGGGATGGGTGGAGGTGGACCCGTTAGCGGAGAATCTCCATGGACTCCGTAAGCGGATCAAGCTGGCGCGCTATTCCCTGGAGCATCTCGACCAGTGGTGTGAACCTGCATTGAAGGCTTGGATTCAAGATCTCAGAGCAGCCCAGGATCACCTCGGTGATCTGCATGATCTGCAGATTCTGCATCGCAACTTCATTCTTGGAGATAGCCTGAAGAAACCGCTGAAATTGCCAGTTCTTCAGGCCGAGTTAGAGGCCCAGCAGCAGCTTTGCTGGATCCAATGGCGCGAGCTTGCGGAGCGGATCTACGCCGAGAGTCATCGCCATATGGTGCAACGGCAGTTGCAGCAATTGGGCCAAGGGGGCTAGGGCTGGTTAGGTCTCTTAGGACCCTTGCGCTCCCAGGAGCGGCCCCCCTTTGGATCGGCGGATGGCCACGATGCCCGCTCGGGGCGGCCGATCCGGCACCCCTGAGGGCCAGTTCGAACCGAGAGGAACGGTTCGCAATTGCTCGAAGCCCACTCCCTTTCGGTCCACCAGTTGGTGGGCCTGGATCTCCTGGGCGCCCCTGTGGCGGGTGCCGTTTACCTCCCCAGGATGTTGCACCGCGAGAAACAGGGTGGCTTCCCCTTGCCCCTTTTCTGGCTGGTCGAAGCAGATCCCGCAGAGTTCACACTCCATCGGCCCCATTGCGAATGGCAGGGCTTCCCCTCTGGCTGGACCTGACGCCGGAAACAGCCAGCAGCTGTTGTTGCCAAACACATCACTGGAGCTGGAGGCGCTGGAACGGTCGGTGAGCATCCAGAGATTGCCGGCGCGATCGAAGGCCAGGTTGTCCGGGTTGGCGAAGCCCATGCCCCCCTGCCAGGGGAGCCCGCCGGTGGCCACCATCCACCAGCGAAAGCCCCTGCGCCCATCTTCCTTCTGATCTTCCTCCAGGCGCATCACCCAGCCGTGGGGCCAGGCGGCCTCTCCAGAGGGACCGCGAAAGATGGCCGGGTCGGCGCTTCCTTCAGGATCGCGACCGGCGGCGGTATAGGCGATCAGAAGCGCCCCACTATTCGGATCCAGTTCAGTGTCTTCCGGACGGGCGGCGGGTGTGGCGCCGATGGCGTTCGCTGCCAGGTGGGCGTCGATCAGGATGGCCCCCATCTGTTCTTCCCCCGTGCCGGGGTATAGATCTGCCAGGGTGCGGTAGCGGCTTCGGTAGCGGTTCACCGCCGCGTCATCTAGCAGGGCTTCTGCACCAGCCCGGCTCCGATCGCTGTGGGGAACCAGGGTGGGTTGGCTGATGCCGAATCTTTCGAGATGGCTGGGCAGGGGTGGATCTACAGGGGTGTTGGGATCCAGGGCCATCCAAAGCCCCTGCCCCCTTCCATTGGCTCCAGGCGGGTCGAACCGGGCCACCTCCAACCGCCCCCGTTCCAGCAATCTGGAGTTGGACGGATCTGCCGGATCCCTCACGATGTTCTGGCTCACGAAACGGTAAAGGTGGCCGCCGTGGCGATCGCAACCGGAATACACCTCGAGCGGATGGCCAGCCACGGCCCTAATCGCCACGGCTTCATGGCGGAACCGTCCCAGCCAGCTGTGCTTCACAGCAGGTTGCCGGGGCTTTGCTGGGTCGACCTCAACCATCCAGCCGTATTTATTGCCCGCCAGGCGAAAGGGATTGCCGAGCCCGGAAAGGCGATCCCCATCACAGCGGAAGGGTCGCTCCGATGGGGGAGGAGACGATCCATCCGCATGGACGGCCTCCACCACCTGATCCTGAAAATTCTCCTCCGCCGAGAGCATGGTGCCCCAGGGGGTTTGCCCCCCGGCACAGTTGGCGAAGGTGCCGATCACTCGATCTCCCAGGCCATCGTCGTAGCCCATTCGTTGCCGCTGTCGAAACACGGCCGCTGCCGGGCCGCTGCACAGCAGACGTTGCTGGGGATTCAGCAGCCCGCTCAGGCCCGTGATCCTTCTGTCTTTAGGACCTGGTTGGCGCTGCCAGCGACCGTTCTGATCTCGCTTGATGGTGGCCACCCCAATCCCGAGGTCCTCCATTGCTGCTGTTGCCACGGCCACAACCGTCGCTAGCAACGGATGGTCTTGGGGAAGGCTGGAGGCGTCGATGCGCCCCTCCTGAGGAGCTAGGGCCCGGATCAGATCCTCCACCGGCGGAGGAGTTCCCAACACCTCCGCCAGAGCTTCCCGCCAGGGTAGGAAACTGATGTACTCGAAATTGATGCTCAAAAGGGCCGTGCTATCGGCTTGGGGGAAGAAGGCCAGAAAGTCGTTGTTGGAGCCGAATCGTCCATCGGCCAGTGGATCTCCCCACACCGCGAGAACGTCGGTTTGAAAGCCATCGGGAACCGTGAGCCGATCGTGCAGTGTGATTCGGGAGAGCTCTTGACGCTGCTGGCCTCCATCCATGCCATCCGATGGCAGGGGCAGGGGCATCCGAATCCGGGGGATGGGCCCAGGAAGACCGTTAGATGGCGCTTCACCCCTGGAGAAAAGTGGCGGTGCCAGCACTCCCGTTCCGCCCAATCCGAGGAGCTGCAGTAGAAGTGTGCGTCGGTTCACCCGAATGGATGGAGATGGAGACTCCTACAACACTAAACAGAGGAGGATGGCGCCTTAATGGCTGCTTAACCCCTTGATGATGCAACCATATTGTAAGGCGAATACATTTATAATTATTCAGCATTAAATAAATGCTCCGTTCACTTCTTATTGTTTTTTCTGCTCTCGCCATTGGTGGTGCTCCAGCCCTTGCCCAAGTCACATTTGTCAATGGATTGAGCCTTCCTGGCAATGCCCTTGACCTGTCCAATGATCTCACCTCTGATCAGGGGAGAGTGGGATATTTCTCCGATCTATATTTTGATCCCAATCGCAATGAGTGGTGGGCTCTGTCCGACAGAGGTCCTGGTGGTGGTGTCCTTAACTATCAAACCCGTTTGCAGCGCTTCACTCTGGATGTGGATCCCTCATCCGGTGCCATCGCTAACTTTGCTATCCAGGACACCATCAAGTTCCAAGATGGCTTAGGGCAGCCCTTCAATGGTTTGAATCCCCTGCTTCTCAACGGTAATAAGTCTATTTTAGGCAACTCATTTGATCCCGAAGGATTTGTGATTCATCCTTCGACAGGACATTTTCTCGTTTCCGATGAATACGGACCCTCTCTGGTTGAATTTGATCGCGATGGCAAATTGATCCGTCGTTTTGAAACTCCAGCCTATCTTGTGCCCCGGACCAGCTCGGGAACGGATTATGTAGCCACCCGTGACGAGAATCCCATCGGTGGTCGTCAGGACAATCGTGGTTTTGAGGGCCTGGCCATCACCCCGGATGGAACAAAGGCCTATGCGGTGTTCCAGGATCCTTTGTTTAACGATGTGGGGACGAGAGACGGACGCAATAGTCGAAACGTTCGCATTGTTGAATTCGACTACACCACGGGCCAGTCCACGGGCCAGTATGTCTACCAACTGGAACTCCAGTCTGCGGTGAGGGCCCGGATACAGGCCGACGGTGGAACTGCCACGCCCACCGATCCACGCCAGGGGAGGAATATTGGCCTTAGTGCCATCGTTGCCCTGGGCCCTGATGGGGATGGCCATCAGCGCTTCCTTGTTCTTGAGCGCGATAACCGGGGCATCGGTGTGGATGACCCTGCTGGAGCCAACATCATCGGCAGCAAGCGCGTCTATGAGATCAGCCTGAAGGACGCCACCAAGCTCATCGGCACTGCCGCAGAGATCCAGTTGGGTGCCGATTCCCTGCCCACTGGGGTGTTGCCCGTTCTGAAAAATGAGTCCACCCCCCTGATCGATCTAGCGGCTGACACGGTCCTGCCCAATGGGAAACGAGCGGAAAAGTGGGAGGGACTAACCATTGGCCCGGTCCTGGACGACCTCAGCTACCTCATCTTGGTCGGTACAGATAACGATTATTCCGTGACCCAGTCTGGGTCGGGTCAGCAGTTTGATGTCTACGTGGATTTCACTGGCCAGAGCCTTCAGCGGGATATTGGTAGCCCCAATCTCCTCAATGGGGTTGATGAGGGGCCCGTGCCGAATGGTTACGAGCTGATTCCTGGTGTTTTGCATGCCTACAAGTACAACGCCAACAACTATCTGGCCCCCGTTCCTGGCCCCCTGCCGGTTCTCGGAGCGGCAGGAGTCTGGGGATGGAGCCGGCAGCTGCGTCGACGGATTCGCCAGACCCGGGCGAATGAGGTCCAGGGTTGAGGATCAGAAGAACACTTTCAGCCCCGCTTCAATCCCGTTCTGGCGCACGTTAAACCCCGTTTCCCGATCTGCTCCATTGCTATAGGCGATGCCCATCAAGCGCCAGGACAGATCCAGCTGAGTGTTCGCCCCCAGGGCAATGCCTAAGCCCACCTGGGCATTGCCACTGAGGTCTTCTTCCCCAGCCAGCCCAAACCCCCCGATATCCCCCCGGGCAAAGAGCTTCAGCCCTGGAGTGAGAAACACCGAAGCTTGGGTGCCCACCAAGGCCTGGGCCCAGGTGCGTTCCCAGCTTCCCTGCTTCTGAAGCCGAAGCCCCAGAGGACCCCTCCCTTCCAGAGTGGCCACCAGATCCAGCTGGTCGCGCAGCACCCTCACCCCGGCATAGGGAATCACCGTGAGATCACCGGGCCTGCCGATGGCCTGTTCCATCGCCCCAAATCGGTAGCGGAAGGCAAAGTCGTAGATGCCCTGGATGGAGGTCTGCTCCACCCTCCCCGTCAGCAGCCCCCGTTGTCCTGTTCGGGCAATTTCATCTCCCACCTGGGCGTAATACAGGTCGGTCATCACACCAAATCGCCCTTTTTCCAGGCTGGCCCTGGCAGAACCCACCGTTTCGATCATGGGAATCAGTTCTGCCAGGGAGGTGTCCACATCCGCTTCAAACCCACGGATGGTGGTGGTGCCCCAGCTGCGCAGGGGGGCGAAGCCGTAGAGCTCCACCGTGCCTCGCCAGGTTCGATCTATCGGTGTTTTCTCCACTGGTGATGGACTCATCTCCTCGGCCCGAAGGGGCTGGCCCGTCAAGACGGCCATCACACAGGTCACCCACGCCAATGGGAGCGCTGCCCTGGGGACATGTCTGCACGACGGCTTTGACAACGGCATTTGCATCGGCTGATTTGAAGCACACCTTTGCATGAATTTAGATTGGACGAAAGGGATGATGGGAGGTTGTTGCCCATCCACTATTTCTGCTGTTTTTTTCTGATCCCGACTTCTTCCTTTCTCGGGGCGCGTCAGGTCTCTCCTTGTCTCAGGCGTTCCGCCAGAACGGTCTGCACCATGAGGCGAAGGGTTGGACGGTTACCACTGGCACCTCGCCAGATCTCAATCCACTGCACCATCGCCGCTGCTTCGATTTCCGTCTCGCCGGAGTCCCGATCCCCTGTGCTGCTTGCCAGGCGATTCAGATAAGCAAGGGCATCATCGAGACAAGATGGCCCTTCGCCAAATCCGTCCAATCGCGGATCCAGGGAGGCCAGCAGTGTTTCCAGACCTGTGGCGCTGAGTCTTGGCAAAGCCCCCCCCCGGCCGAGGTCCCCGTCCAGTTCGATCCCTCCCTTCATTCCAGCTGCCTCCACCGACATCTCCGTTGCACATGCAGAAGTCTGCTGCTTCTTTGTCTAAAATTTCCCCTGGCCCCACGGCAACCCCATGTTGAAGCTCTGCCTGCAGTTGCTCGTGAGCCTGATTATTGTTTGTCGGTTTCTGGCCTTGTTTGGCCAGCTTCGCCGAGCCTGGCGCAGCGATGGGCTGGCTCTGCAATTTCAACAGGAGTTACGGCGTCGTGGCCTCATGGCCCCTTCCTTCCGTTTGCCTGCTTCTTGAGATGGTGCACCGCATGGATCACCACACCCCACACTTCAGCCCCCTCCTGCTGCCCATTGTCTAAGGAGATGGGGGGATCCGCCCCATCCCTGCCCTCGAGCTGGAGAGCCTGCGGCCTGTTTGGTTGGGCGCACAGGCGGCGAACGATGAATCTTCCTTCGAACACGGCCACCACAACACAGCCAACGTGGGGATTCAGGCTGCGGTCGATCACCAGCAGGTCACCATCGTGAATGCCCTCGTCCCGCATGGCATTCCCCCGCACGCGCATGAAAAACGTGGAAAGCGGCGAGGGGATCAGTTCTCGGTTGAGATCAATGCGTCCTTCCCCGTAGTCGTCTGCGGGACTCGGGAATCCGGTGGCCGGGCGGGGAGCTCCAGAGATGACCATTCGCTGACACCAAGACGTGATGGTACAAGTGTACGTAAGGCGGGGGTGTCAGCATGGACCTGCTCTCCAGCGGGTGTGGCGCGATGGCCTGTCCGAGCTGCGGCAGTTGGGCGGTGAAGGCTGATCGGAGCTTGGCCGGTCGTATGGTTTGTGCCCGCTGTGGCTCTCCTTTGGGGCTGGCCGCGCGCCAGGCATCGTCCAGGCGGACGGGGAGGCGATGGCTTTTGGGTCTGCCTAGGCGCTGGCGGCTTTGGTGGGCTCTGGTGGCTTTGGTGGGGGTCTCGGCGGCCCTTGCCGCACAGGCTCCCAGGCCCGGCCCCAGGGATGGGCCGCTGCTGGAACCGGCTCGGCCGTCGAGGCAGGGATGGCCTTCCAGCCCAGGTGGGCTCGGGATGTGACCATCCGCTGACAGGTTGGTTGCAATCGGAAGAAATCTCGGAATATGGGCCGGTTGCTGTTAGCCAGACCAGAGGAATGTCAAGCAATCCCGTCGTCAATCTCGCTTCAATGAGTTTGCGCCAATTGAGAGATATTGCACGTGCGGTCGGCATTCTTCGCTACAGCTCGGAAAACCGTGAGCAATTGACGGACGCGATTGCCGATAAGGTCATTGACGGGTCCCTTCCCCTGGCAGACATGGCAGCCATCGAAGCGGAGATGGCCCCAGCGCCGCGGCCAGCGCAGGAGACGCGTGTGG
>JBBASA010000008.1:0-91254 GCA_040399515.1 Cyanobium sp.
GTCCCACTTCCGTCGTGGGGGTCATGGTTTTGACCACCTCAATCAGGAGGGGAACGGCCACCTCCGGTTGGTTTTGACGGCGGAAGAGGGCTGCCAGGCGCAGGTTGGACTGCACGAGAGCATCCAACACCTGCCTCCCCTTGTCATCCATTTCACGCGGGATGCGGGCATCCAGGCCCCGGAAGGCACCGCTGAGATCCCGATAAAAACCCAGCAACTGTTTGCTGGCATCCCTGGCCTGGTCGTAATTGCGGCGAGCCTCGGGCAGGTTGCCCGCAGCGGCAGCGCTATCTCCTCGAGCCAGGAGAGCCTGCACGGCTCGCACATCAAAAGCGCTGACGGAGGAAACGGCTGCGGGGCTCGAACCGGTTTGAGCCAGAACCGGTGGCAGGGTCGAAGGGGCGACGACGGCCAACAGCAGGGCCTTCGAACAGACGACCCGGCGGAGGCGTTGGCAAGACAGGAGCCTCTTCACGGGTACAAAACGCAGGAATGGCGAACTTTACGGGGGAGCCATCGGGCGACCGACGGCCGCTCGGGCCGCTTGCTCGGCCGACCGCATCGCCTCCGCCAGCTCGGCGGTGAAGGATTTGGCCCTTTCCCGGCCCTGGCCGGCGGGGCGCAGGAGGGGGCCAAAACATAGGGCCGCCTGATCTCCTGGACGGGGTATGGGTTGGGAGTAGCCAATGCCAACGGGCACCACCGACACCGCCACACCCTGCCCCTCGGCAAGTTGGGCAAGACGGGCCAGACCCTGATGCAGTTGGATCCCGCCATCCTCCCGTTCAATCCGACCCTCCGGAAACACCACCACCTGCTGGGCCTTCGCGAGCAAATCGATAGCCAGGCGAAGACTCGCCATAGTGGGTCGACCCTGGTCGACCGGAAAACAGCCCAGGCGATGCAGAAACCAACCCTGCAAGCCAGCCATTTCATCGATCGTGACCATGAAGCGGCAGTCGCGGCCCGTGACCCTTCGCCCGGCCGCATAGGGAAGCAGGAGGGCATCCCAGCGGGCCCGATGGGTCGGAGCCAACAACACGGGACCCTGGACAGGCAAGTGTTCCCGGCCCAACACCTTCACCCCCGAGAAAAACGCTGGCAAGGCGAAATCTTCGGTGACCATGACCGCCAGGGGCGCCAACCAGGGGCTGATGCCGTTGCACAGGCTTGTTTCCCTGGGGGTCAACGCACCTGGGGGAGGGGTGGAGGACAGGAGGGGAGAGTCAGGGCAGGGTTTGGACTGGAGGGTTCCGTGATCGGATCCAGCCTGTTGCTGCCAAACCTTGGAAAGAGGGGCCAACACCTCGACCCGTTCAGAGGAGGAACAGTTCTGAAGCTAGGGGCCGTCGCTCCCTAGGGGTAGGAGCTTCGGGCAGTTGCTCCTGCGGCCGAATCGGTGCCTACGATCGCACCTGTCAACGAAGCTCCCCAGCCGACGATCCACATGGCCAGCCTTGGGGTGAACATCGACCACGTGGCCAATGTGCGTCAGGCCAGGCGCACCGTGGAACCCGATCCGGTCACCTATGCCCTCCTGGCGGAACTGGGGGGGGCGGATGGCATCACCGTGCACTTGCGGGAGGACCGTCGCCACATCCAGGATCGGGATGTGGAGCTTCTGCGCGCCACCGTGCGGAGCCGGCTGAATCTGGAAATGGCGGCCACCGTGGAGATGGAAGCCATTGCCCTGCGCCTCCGACCCGACATGGTGACCCTCGTGCCGGAGCGACGCGAAGAGGTGACCACGGAAGGGGGACTGGACGTGGTGAGCCAGGTGGGACGCCTGGGGGGGATGGTGGGGCGCCTGGAGGAGGCGGGAATTGGGGTCAGTTTGTTTGTGGATGCGGAGCAGGCCCAGCTCGATGGCTGCGTGGCCACCGGTGCCCGCTGGGTGGAGCTGCACACCGGCAGCTATGCGGAAGCCCCATGGGAACGTCAGGCCGAGGAACTGCAACGTCTGACATCGGCCTGCGAGCTGGCCCGCCACCTGGGGCTCCGGGTCAATGCGGGGCACGGCTTGACCTATCAGAACGTGGAACCGATCGCCGCCATCCCTGGGATGGAGGAGCTCAACATCGGCCACACCATCGTGGCCCGGGCCCTGGCCGTGGGATTGACCCAGGCCGTGCGCGAGATGCGGGCGTTGATCCAAAATCCAAGGCAAGAGCCCCTTTTTGGCAGCCGCCAGCCATGAGCACCTATCACTTCATCGCCGCCAGCGAGGCCTTCCTCACCGAAGAAGAACCCCTGGAGGAGGTGCTGCGCGAGCGCACCCGGCACTACGAGGAGGCCGGAAAGCCCATTGACTTCTGGCTGGTGCGGCGTCCTGCCTTCCTGGAAAGCGGCGAGCTGACAGCCAGCGCCGAAGCCGTTCCCCGGCCTGCCGCCGCCGTGGTGTCCACGGACGAAACCTTCATCACGTTCATGAAGTTGCGGCTTGAGTTTGTGCTGCGCGGGCAGTTTGAGGCGCCCAGCGCCTCCATTCCCGATCCCCTTGCGGCCACGCCGGCCTAAAACAGCCCGAGAAACTTCTTGCGCGGCGCTCCGTCCTCCTCTGGCGGCTGGGAGGCTGGGACCCGCCCCTGTCCGCCATCCTGCTGGTAGCGGGGTTTGGCATCCCCGATGGTGAACACCGCTTCCTTGTTCTTCCACCAGATCCAGTCCCGGATCGGGGGCGTGTCTTGCAGGTCGCGGCGGGTGAGGCCGAGCCCCAGGCGCTGGGAAGCATCCACCAGCACATCCAGCATCTCCTCCCCATCTCGGCAACGGGCCAGGGCCTCGTTGGTGCGCTTGGCCCCATTGAGCGCCTTCACGAGAAGACCCACGCGCTGGAGGACGGGCAGATTGCGCAGATCTGGGGTGCTGCCGCTGGCGTCGGATTGTTGCGATTCGTTCATGGTGCCCCTCCCGTTGTCCCAGCTGGCGTTCGGGGCACGGTAGCGGCAGCCGACCGCCTCTCCATCCCCGGCAAGGTGACAGGACAACCCTTTTAAGGCAAGACTGGTTGTGACCTCGACTGCTTCATGCCCTCGCCGCAAATCCCCTCGCTGGCCATGGCCCCACGCCATTGGGTCATCGGGGATGTCCATGGCTGTGCGACGGCCCTGGGGCAACTCGTGGGCTTGCTCCCTCCGACCGACCGGCTGGTGCTGTTGGGGGATGTGATCAACCGAGGTCCAACGATCGAGGAGGCCATGGAGCTGGCCTGGGAGTTGGTTGACAGCGGCCGGGGCGTCTGGCTGATGGGCAATCACGAGAAAAGGCTGCTGGAAGGCCTTGGATCCCAAAGCGGAGATCTGTTCTCACTCCTGGTGGGCTGTGACACCTACCGCCAACTAGGCCACCGCCGCTGCCAGCAATGGATCCACCGTCTCCAGGGGCTGCCCACGGCCTTCTGGGGCCAGGGGTGGGTGGCGACCCACGCCGGTTTTGACCCTATCCGCTGGGTGCCTGATCTGGGCATACGCCTTCCCTTCTGGCAGGCCTATGACGGCCGCTACGGGGATGTGATTGTGGGCCATACCCCAGCGGAGCATGTGCGTCGGCTGAATCAGATCCTGCTGATTGACACCGGTGCCTGCTACGGCGGACGGCTCACCGCGTACTGCCCGGAATCCGGCGATCTCCTGAGCGTGGCCGGTCCGGCCGTCACGCCCCTTCCCTCCCCAAGTCGGCCTGTGGATCACCGGTTCGCACCGGTGGTCTGAGGATTGGGCCTTGCTGACGCTTTACCGCAGCAATCGGGCTGAGGTCCTGGTCCAGCTGTTGGCAGCCCAGCTCCGGCACCCCCCACCAGGCCCCTTGGAACCCGTGCAGGTGGTGGTCAACACCTGGCCCACGAGCCGCTGGCTGGGGGAAGCGTTGGCCCTCCACTTGGGGGGGATCGCGGCCCATCTGCGGTTCCCGTTCCCGGGCAGCCACCTCCGCCGGGTGGTGAAGCTCCTGCTGGCTGATGGGGAGGGCACGGAACAGGAGGCGGAGGCGGATCCTTGGCGCGCCATCCACCTGGTGTGGCCGGTGCTCGAGGAGCTCCCCTGGATCGCCTCCGAACCCGAAGGCGACCTGCTGCGGCTCTGGCTCCTGCGCCAGCCATCCCAAGGGCGGGTGGATCTGCCGATCTGGCAGCTGGCGCGGACCATCGCCGATGCCTTCGACGACTACGCCCTTTACCGCCCCGAGCTCCTCAGCCAATGGGATGCCGGCCGGGATCTTGGGATGACGGGCCAGCCTCTCCCCTCCCAGCAGCTATGGCAGCCCAAGCTCTATCGACGCCTCAGAGAACGGCTGCCCCTCCAACCATTCGGCCTGGGGGTGAAGGAAGTGATCCACCGGCTGGGCACAGGGAAGCCCCTGGCAGCGGCGCTGAAGGGCCATCTGGGGGAACGCCTGCGGGTGTTCGGCCCGAGCAGCATGGCCCCCATCCAGGTGCAGCTGCTGCAAGCGATTGCCACCGCGCTCCCGGTGGATCTCTACCTACTGACGCCCTGTCCAGGACTCTGGAAACGCTGTGTGGAGCGGCGGCAGGCCCTGAAGGAAGCCCTCGCCCTTGAGCAACCCCTGGCGGAGGAGTGGATGGGCAAAGCGCCCCCGTTGGAGGCCCGCTTCGGCAGGCTGGGCGCCGAATTCCAACAACTCCTGGAGGGCACGGGGGAAGCCCAGATGAGCGAGGAGCGGGAGGAATCGCTCTTTCTGAGGCCCACCCGCCTTCTCAGCCAGGGGCAAACCGCCTCGCCAAGGCTGTTGCATCAGCTGCAGGAATACATGCTGAGCGAGGACCTCCAACCCAGGCTCCACCTGGCGCCAGGGGATCCTTCCCTCGAATTTCATGCCTGTCCAGGCCCCCTCCGGCAGGTGCAGATCGTGCGCGACCGGGTGCTGCAGTTGCTAGCCGCCGACCCCACCCTGGAACCCCGCCACATCCTGGTGATGACCCCCGCGGTGGACACCTTCGCGCCCCTGGTGGCCACCGTGTTTGCCGACCGGGAGGCCACTGGTGTGGATCTGCCCTGGCGCCTCACCGATCGCAGCCAACAACAGGAGGGGGGGGTCGGCCAGGCCCTGCTGGAGATGCTCGCCCTGGCCAGTGATCGCCTCACGGCGAGTGGCCTGGAGCGACTGCTCGAATGCGGCCCACTGCAGCGACACTTCGGCCTGAGTGCGGAGGAGGCGGGGGCGATCACGGAGCTCCTGCAACGCTGCGGCTTTCGCTGGGGTCTGGGGACGGCAGATCGCCGAGGCGACCCCACCCACAGCCTGGGCTGGACCATCGACCGACTTCTCCTGGGCCTGGTGTTGCCCGAATCCGACGGCACCTGGGACACCGACACCGCACCCGCCCGGCCCCCGGCCCCCCTGGAGATGGGGGGCAAAGCCCTGCACCTGTTGCTGCGACTCAGGCATTGGCTCACGGTGCTGGGGACACCCCGCCCCTGCCCGGAGTGGGTGGACCGGCTGCGGGCCCTGCTCAACGACCTCTTCGGCGAGGAGGCGCCAACGGATCCGGAGCTCACCGCTCTGCACACGGCCCTGGAGGACTGGCGAGTCAGTGCGGGGGGCCATGACCTTCTTCTGGATCCAGCCGTTGTGGGAGCGGTGCTGAAGGAGCGGCTGACGATGGACAGCGGCCGTTTCGGCCATCGCAGCGGGGCCCTCACCATCAGCGCCCTGGAACCGATGCGGGCGATTCCCCATCGGGTGCTGGTGTTGATGGGCCTCGATGCGGGGGTGTTTCCACGGCAAGGGGAGCGACCGGGCTTCCACCTGATGGAGGCGGCCCGGCGGCTGGGGGATCCGGATCCCGCCGACCAAGACCGCTATGCCCTTCTGGAGGCCCTGCTTTCAGCCCGAGATGCCCTCCTGATCACCTGGAACTGCCGGGATGAGCGCACCGGCGTCAGCAAGCCGCCCTCAGCCCCAGTGCAGCAGTGGTTGCTGTGGCTCCAATGCATCCTGCCGGCAGCGGAGGCGGAGGCACTCCTGGTAAACCACGAACCCAACCCCCTGGCGCCCGCCAACTTTCAGCCCCAGGGCAGCCGACCCCCAGCCAGTTGCGACCGTCGCCTGCTGGAGGCCTGTCAGCATCTGGAGGCCGGCATCGGGCTCCCCCCCAAGGGGTTGGCCAGCCAGGCACTCGCCCCCCGGGAGGGGGCCCTCCCAACATTGGAGGATCCCTTTGCAGACCTGCGGGCCTGGTTGATGGCCCCCCAGTCGGTGTGGCTGCAGGAGCTGGGGATGCGGCCCAGGGAACAGGAGGACGACGTGGAGGACCTGGAGCCCCTAGAGCTGGGGGAACGGGAGCGGGCAGCCCTGTTCCGAGAGGTGCTCGCACCAGCCCAGCCGATGGCGCCCCCGGATGATGGGGAGGCCTGGCTACGGCGCCACCGGGGGGAGGGCACCTTTCCGCCGGGTCAGGGCGCGGCGCTGGAAGCCGCAACGCTGCAGGAGCGCTGGGAAAGCTTGGAGGCCACGCTCGAACCCCTGGGAGCTGGGCGAACCCTCCCCCTGCAGTGGGGGGCCTGGGCAGGTTGCCCCACCCTGCGGGGCGATGCGGTGGTGCTGGTGCATCCGGGGCGGGATCGGGCGGCCCACCGCCTGGATCTTTGGTTGCAGCTGCAGCTGGCGGCGGCAGCCCTGGAGGAGTCCCCACCCCAGCGGGGCATTCTGATCGCCAGGGGAGGGAATGCAAAGAAAGACAGCTTTGCCATCCAATTCACCTTCCGGGCCCCCACCCCAGAGGAGGCCAGGGCTGAGTTGGCCCGGCTCTGGCAGCTTCGCCAGGCCTGGCGATCCTCCTGCTGGCCCGTGCCTCCGGAAACGGGCTGGAAGTGGATGGAGAAGGGCTGTCCTGACGACGACAGCAAGGACTTTGGGAAGGTGGTGGAGTGCTGGGAGGGCAGCGGCTTTTCCAGCGGGGGGGAACGGGAGAGGGAGGAGATGCAGATCTGCTTCGGGAGCCAGCGCACCCTCAAGTCGCTGCTGGAGGATCTGGCCTTCGGGGAGCAGGCCCAAGACCTCCTGGGACCCATCTGGAAGGCCGTTCTCTCCGCCAAGGAGGCCGGTCGTAGATGACGCCCCACCCCCCGGACCCGACAACGGCCCTCCCCGAGGAAGACTTCCAGCCCAATGCCTTTCCCCTGGAGCCGGGGTTGCGGTTGCTGGAGGCCAGCGCAGGCACCGGCAAGACCTTTGCCCTGGCCCATCTCAGCCTGCGGCTGCTCACGGAGAGGGCCATCCCCCTGCGGCGCCTGCTGGTGGTGACCTTCACCGACGCCGCGGCCGCCGAACTGCGGGAACGGATCGGCCGTCGACTGCAGCAGGCCCTAAATGGGCTGCAGGATCCCGGGTGGGCGCCACCGGATGCGGTGCTGGCGGACTGGCTCGCGGAGCAGCGCCAATCTTCCCGAGCCGGGGAAACGGTGATGCGCTTGCTGCTGGCCCTGGAAGAACTGGATGGGGCCGATATCACCACCATCCATGGCTTCTGCCAGCGCAGCCTTCAGCGCCATGCCCTGGAAGCCCAGCGTCCACCGGGTCTGACCCTCGACAGCGAGGGGGACACCCTGTTGGAGCAGGTGGTGCACAGCTACTGGCATGTGCAGGTGTTGGGGCTGCCCCCTCACCTGATCCGGGGTCTGAGCCGCCAGGGGATGAAGCCCAAAGCCCTCCGATCCCTCCTGCGCACCCTGGACAGCGATCCTGGACTGGAGCTCGATCCCCTGCCCGAGGAGCTGCCCCTGGACACGCCCCTGGACGCTGCCCTGCCGGAGCTGTGGCGCCAACGCTGGCATCAGTTCACAGACCAGTGGCAACGGCGGGGTCCAGCCCTGATGGATGCGCTCTTCGCCCAGGCCAGGGAGTGGAAGGAGGCCGGTTTCAAATACCCCCCCCCCTATGTGTTGAAAGCAAGTGGCAGCAAGAGCTGTGGCGCGGTGGATGCCTTCATCGCCAGCCATGGCGACCAGGACCCTCCCTACGACCAGGTGTTGGGGCAGGACGTGCTCAAAAGTTTTCTCCATCCCGGCACCTTTTGCAAGGTCGTTCGCGAAGCGGAGGGGATCGATTCCCGGCCGATCAGGCTTCCCGAACGCCCCCTGATGGAGGCCGTCGCCGAGCTGGTGGATGGACCGGCCGAACTGGCCCTGCTCCACGCCTGCCACTGGGGGCGCCGGGAGCTGGCCCGCAGGCGTCAGAGCCTGGGGCTTTGCTCCTATGCCGAGCTCCTCAGTGGTCTGGATCCTGGCACCGAAGCCACGGCCCCCACTCCCCTGCTGGCTGCGGTGGCTGGTCGCTACAGCGCGGCCCTGATCGATGAGTTTCAGGACACGGATCCGATCCAATGGCGGATCCTCCGGCTGGCCTTCGGCGGGGGTGAGCATCTGCTGGTGATGGTGGGTGACCCCAAGCAGGCCATCTACCGCTTCAGAGGGGGCGATCTGGCCACTTATCTGGCGGCCCGCTCAGCGGCCCAGAGCTGTTATCAGATGCGGGACAATCGGCGCTCCACGCCCGAGTTGATCGCGGCACTCAACGCCTTCTTCGAGCGGGGGCTGCCCCGCTCCCAGCTGGCCATGCCCCTCCTGGAGGCCAAAGCGACCCGGGGGGGAGATGGGCAGGTGCCCATGGAGCTCCTTTGGCTGGGCCGGTCGACCACCCTGCCCAGCAGCTCCGAGGTGGACCTGCTGCTCCCGGCCCAGATGGCCGCCTACGTGGCCAAGCTGCTAGCGAATCCACCACGCCTGCTGGAGAGCACGGGGGAACGGGCCCTGGAGCCCGACGACATCTGTTTTCTGGTGGGGACCCATACCCAGGCGGAGAATCTGCGCCAAGCCCTCCAGGATCTCGGCATCGCGAGCCGCCTGGTGAGCCAGGCCGATGTGTTTGCCACCCCCGCAGCGACAGCCCTGCAACGGCTGCTCGATGCCCTGGCCGATCCGGCCGATGCCAACCGGCTCCGGCTCCTGGGCGCCTCTCCCCTGGTGGGATGGGGTGCGGAAACCCTCCGGGAGGCGCCTCCCCTGCACTGGAGTGCCTTGGCCTCCAGGTTGCAGCGAATGGCACAGCTCTGGCCTCAGCAGGGTCTGCTGGGATCCCTGGGCGCGGTGCTCACGCCCGAGCAGATGGCCAGCCACGCCAAGGGGGGGCGTTTCCTGGCGGATCTGCAACAGGTGGCCGAGCTGGTGCAACAGCGGGTGCACCGGGAGCGACTGGGACCCCACGCCACCGCCCGCTGGCTCCGCAGGAGACGACAGGCCGAGCTGGAGAGGGTGCCCGAGACGGAGCAGACCCACAGCGACAAGGTGCGGCAGGCGGTGTCCGTGGTGACGGTGCACCGCAGCAAGGGGCTGGAATACCCGGTGGTGATTTGTCCCTACCTCTGGATGGATGGGGGGAAGGCCCAGGGGGAGGGCAGACGCTGGCATCGTGGGCCCGATCAGCCCCCCCGGTTGGATCTCCATCGCAACCGGTCCTGGGGCGACGGTTACCTGGCCGAGAGGGACCATCAGGTGGCCCAGGAAGCGGAACGGGAGCGCCTCGCCTACGTGGCTCTCACCCGGGCGATGCATCGGCTCGTGCTGGCCTGGGTGCCGGCGAAAAATCGTGAGTGCAACCCGCTCTATCCCTGGTTGTTCGCGAACGACCCCGTACCGGATGTGGAGGAGCACTGGCCGGAGGACAGCCCCCTCGATGTCTGGCGCCAGCGGCTGGATGAGCAGATCGTGGAACGTCGCTTGCCCCTGCGACTGCTCAACCCCCCAGCGCTGGACCTGGCGGGCATGCCACCGTCGCCTCGGCAGGAGGGCGCCATCCCCCTGGCCACGGGCCCCGTTCCCACGGGGTCCCTCTATCGGGGGTGGGCCCGCAGCAGCTACACCAGCTGGACCCACGGCCACACCAGGGACGAGGGTCCCCGGCTCCCCGCTGAAGCGGTGGAGGAGGGGCGGGACATCAGCGATCCAAGCCCGGAGGATGGGGCCGTGCTGGAGGCCCAACCACCAACGCCCCAGGTGATGGCTTGGCCGGTCCTGGGGCCCTGGGCCGACCTCCCCCGGGGCTCAGGCTTCGGGGAGTGCCTGCACCGGGTGCTGGAGCAGATCGACTATGGATCTTCGCTGCCATGCCCGGCTCTCCAGGCCGTGGTGAACCACGAACTCCGGCGGGCAGGCCTGGACGAGCGATGGGCGGACCCTCTGTTGGCGGCCATCCAACAGATGCTGTGCACGCCCTTTGGCGGGGAGCTGGGGGGCCTCAGGCCGGCGGATCTGAACACCAGAACACGCATGAATGAACTGCATTTCGACCTCAGCCTTCACCATGTGCGGGCGGCCGACCTGGCCCGGGCCTTTCTCGACCACCCTGGGGGAGCCTTTGGGGAGGCCTATGCCATGGCACTCTCCCAGCTCCCGGTAAACCACTGCGGTTTCCTCACTGGCTCCATCGACCTGGTCTTTCCCGCCCCAGGGACAGACCAGTGGTGGGTGCTGGATTGGAAAAGCAACTGGCTCGGTCGTCGGGATGGCCAGGGCCGAATCCTCTCGTGCGGCCCAGGGGACTACGGGACAGAACCCCTCCATTCGCTCATGGCGAGCCACCACTACCCCCTCCAAGCCCATCTCTATCTGGTGGCCCTGCATCGCTATCTGGCCTGGCGTCTGCCGGCCTATTGCCCGGAGCAGCACCTGGGAGGGTATGCCTACGTGTTCGTGCGCGGCACCCCAGGGGAGTCGGTGCAGGAGGTACTGCAGGGCCCCGTGCCCGGGATGGTGGTGGAGCGTCCCCCCCTGGGGCGACTGTTGGCGCTAGATCGGGCCCTGGGGACCGCTCCCTCTGGATGGGAGCCCGGCCTGCACCCATGAGCACCTTTCCCCGCCGAGATCCCCCCAGCTGGGTGCCCCCGTTGAGTCACGCCCTGGCGGAAGCCCTGCCCCGACTCTATGGGGAGCCCCCTAACCCCCTGCTGGCTGAACTCATCGAGGCCCTGACCCGAGCGATGGAGCTAGGGGAACTCGCGATCGATTTCGAGGCTGCAGCCCCAGACGGGGTCCAGGGGAGCGGATGGCCAGAGGCCCACCTTCAGGCCCTGGGGGCATCAGCCCTGAGCCACCCCCCCCATGGCCCCCTTGCCCTGGAAGGCTCCCTGTTGCGCTGGCGTCGCTGGCAGCGGCTGCGGCTCGACGTGATCGAAGTGCTCACCGCCCGGGCCCATCGTCAAACTCCTCTCTCCCGTTGGCGCCCCCCGGCAGGGGTCAAGGACCCCCAGCAGCGGTTGGCCATCCGCACCGCGCTGGAGCGGGATCTGCTGGTACTGGCCGGAGGTCCGGGCACCGGGAAAACGAGCACGGTGGCCCGGATCCTGACCGCTCTGACCAAGCTGCAGAACGACCCACGCATCCATCTGGCCGCCCCGACGGGCAAGGCCGCAGCCCGGCTTCGGGCAGCAACGGAAGGGCGCTGGCCTTGCACCACCCTCCACCAACTGCTCGAAAGCCGAGGCGAGGGCCACTTCCGACGGAATCGGGAGCGGCCCCTCAGGCTCGACCTGCTGGTGGTGGATGAAGTGTCGATGGTGGATCTGGAGTTGATGGGGGCCCTTTTGCAGGCCCTGCCAGGGGAAGCGCGCCTGGTGCTCGTGGGCGACCCGGCCCAGCTCCCCCCCGTTGCCCCGGGGGCGCCCCTGCAGGAGCTGCTGCAGGAGGACCGGCAACCGCTCCTGCAGCCGGCGGTGGTGACCCTGCAGACCCCCTATCGCAATGCGGGAGCCATCGCCCAGGTGGCCTCTGCCCTACGGGAGCGGATCGGGAACCAGAGGCACTCCGCCGGTGAGCCGATCGAGGAGTTGCGGCCCCTGTTGTCCACCTTGGGAGCCGCGTCCAACCTCCACTGGCAGGAGGCCCCACTGGGGCCCCTGCCCGCCGTGGTGGTCCAGCGCCTGCAGGAGCATCTCCGGCAACTGGAGACTGCAGCCCGGCAGTGCACCCCAGGAACGGACAGGGGATGGCAGGCGCTGGTTGACATCCGGGATGGGCTGTTGGTGTTGACCCCCAGACACCGTGGGGCCTGGGGGGTAGAGGCGGTGCATCGCCACCTGCTGGGGGAGGGTTCAGGGTCTTCCCTGGCCCAGTGGCCAAGCGGGACGCCGGTGCTCTGCACGCGCAACCTCCACGGCCTTGGGCTGAGCAATGGGGATCTGGGTGTAGTGGTGGAGGTGGGGCAGGAGCGCTGGCTCGCCTTTGGACAGGAAACGCCGATCTGGTTGCATCCGGCCCAGCTCAGCGGCGCTGTGGAGCCGGCCCTTGCCCTCACGGTGCACAAGGCCCAGGGAAGCGAATCGATGCAGGTGATGGTGCTGCTCCCCGATGGGGAGGGGGCGGATCGTCGGCTCCTTTACACCGCCCTGACCCGAGCGCGGGTTGAGGCATGGTTGCTGACGCCGCTGAACCAGGGGAGGAGAGCGGACAGCCAGTGCTGAGATCAACAAATGCTTTGCAGTACCTGCAAAGAGATGTTAGATCGACTTTATTTTCTTGAATTATTCACGATGGATACAATACCCCAAATGCGCATTGAACGACCCTGGGGATGGTACGAAACCATCACCTCTGGCGAGGGCTATCTGGTGAAGCGGCTTTGGCTCGCACCAGGCAAGCGCATCAGCCTCCAGCGCCATCGACACCGTTGTGAACACTGGGTGGTGGTGAATGGGACAGGAGCATTCACACTGGAAGACACCACCTTTCAAGCTCAAAAGGGCACCACGCTCTTTGTTCCGGAGGGAGCGCGCCATCGGGCAGAGGCCGGGCCTGAGGCCCTTGAGATTGTGGAGGTGCAGCGGGGAGAGGAGCTCAGCGAGGCCGACATTGAGCGTTTCGAAGACGACTTCGGCCGCATCTAGCCGGGAGGCCCTCAGGCGAGGTGGTAAGATGAATGTTCACCCTTTAATAGAGCGAACGCAGCAACTGGCATCGGCCAACAGGGAATTCCTTCTGAGGAAGTTGTGTCATCAGAGGTTTTTTTCAGTCTGTCTGAAAAAAGATCGCTTGGTGGGAACTCGTGGGATGGAAGGCTTTGAGTCCAGCAGGTGTCGTCTTTCTTGGACCCTTCCCTCCTCAGGAATGGTCATTTGGGCAGCTGCAGGTCTGTATTGAAGGATTTTCTGGCCTTCCAGCCTGAGGTTCACCATTGTCTGACGTTTTTTTTGGCAGCCCTGCTGTCACGATGGAAGTTGTCGTCGATTCCGCTCCAGCAGCTTCTGAATCAGAGTTCGCGCGTTTTGGTCTGAGGCCAGAACTACTTTCGGCCCTGGATACCATGGGTTTCCAAACCCCTTCACCGATCCAGAAGGCCGCCATTCCCGAATTGCTCCTGGGCCGTGATCTGGTGGGTCAGGCCCGAACGGGTACAGGGAAAACAGCGGCCTTCGGTCTGCCGCTCCTAGAACGACTCGATCCCGAGGAGCGCCGGCCCCAGGCTTTGGTGCTCACCCCGACGCGGGAACTGGCCCTCCAGGTGGCCGAGGCCATCAACAGCTACGGGGCCCAGCTCCCCCAGGTGCGGGTGTTGGCGATCTACGGCGGAGCAGATTTCCGTGAGCAATTGCTGCACCTCCGCCGCGGGGTGCAGGTGGTGGTGGGCACCCCGGGACGGGTCATGGATCACATCCGTCAGGGAACGCTTGATCTTTCAGGACTGAGAACGTTGGTGCTGGATGAAGCCGACGAAATGCTGCGGATGGGCTTCATCGAATCCGTGGAGTGGGTGCTGGACCAATTGCCCGCCCAGCGGCAGGTGGTGCTCCTTTCGGCCACCATGCCCAGTGAAATTCGCCGCCTGTCCAACCGCTACTTGCAATCCCCCGCCGAAATCACCATCCACTCCAAGAAAGGAGAAGGTGGAAAGATTCATCAACGTTTTTTGGTGGTGCAGCCCCAGGCAAAGCAACAGGTGCTGCAGAGGGTTCTCGAAGCGGAGGGTTCCGGGGGTGTGATTATCTTCGCGCGGACCAAAGCGGTGAGTCTCACCCTGGCCGAAGCTCTCGAAGGCCAGGGCCACAATGTGGGGCTCCTTAATGGGGATGTTCCCCAGACCCAGCGGGAGCGCACCATTCAGCGGCTGAGGGACGGTCAGCTGGACGTGCTGGTGGCCACCGATGTGGCGGCACGAGGTCTGGATGTGGATCGCATCGCGCTGGTGATCAACTACGACATGCCCTTTGACGGCGAGGCCTATGTGCATCGCATCGGCCGCACGGGACGGGCGGGGCGATCAGGTGCTGCCATCCTTTTCCTGACTCCAAGGGAAAAACGTTTCCTGAGCGATCTGGAACGGGCCGTGGGGGAATCAATCGCACCGATGGAGATTCCCAGCAACGCCAGCATCAACCAGGGACGGTTGAACAGGCTGGAATCCAGCCTGGCCGACATGATTGCTGAGTCGCCCCTCACCCAGGAGGAACAGGGGTTGCTGAGGGAACTCCTACAACGGCTCTCCAGGGAACAGGGGGTGGAGCCTGAGCGCCTAGCAGAGGCCGCCGTAGCGTTGGCTCTGAAAGGCAAGTCTCTGTTGCTGAAAGAGGAGAGGCCCGAGCCCATCCAGGACTCCACCTTCAAACGGCGAGCCCGAGATCCCCGCCAGGAGGAAGCCGATCGCGGACCGGAAGCCAACATGGAGCGCTTCCGCCTGGAGGTGGGCTGGCGGGATCGGGTGAAGCCCGGCAATATCGTCGGAGCAATCGCCAATGAGGGTGGTCTCACTGGGCGCTCGATTGGGAAAATACGCATTTACGACAGCCACACCACGGTGGATCTGCCCAAGGGAATCCCTCCCGAAGTGGTCGCCAACCTTCAACGGCTTCGGGTCATGAACAAGGAACTGCAACTCTCCCGTCTATGAGCTTTACTCGCCTTCCCGTCTCCCTTGCCCTTCTGGCGACCACCACCCTCCTCATCCAGGGTGGTGGCCCTGCAAGGGCCTCAGGAATGGGATCCATGGTTCAGGCCTATTGCCTGGCGGCTGTGGAAGAGGAGATGACGAAGGCAGGCAAAGTGCCCCCCCAGGGAATGGCCGCCTACGCCTGCCGGTGTGTGGTGGATCGGCTCACCGAGGGCACCAGCCTTCTTTCGGCCCGGAGCTACTGCCGGGAATCCACATCTCGTCGCTACGCCCTTTGAGCGGAGATTGTGAGCTCAGGCGCACAATTTCGACACGTCAGCGGTGGAGATCGCCGTGATCTCACTCACTGTGAGGCGCTCCATAGCCACGACGAGCGAATGCTGAACCTCGGATGATTCCGTGAGCATCAAGGTTTGCAGCAGGTCGAAGTGATCCTGGGGAGTCAGCTCTCCGTCCTCTCGCCAGGAGAGGCTCCAGAGCACCGGCGGTGGCGTCAGGGGAGGGACCATCTGGGAGCAGGGGAAATCAGCGTTTGCTGACAATGGGGCCAGTTTGCCGGGTTCGGCCCCGGTCTTCCAGTTTCCTTTCGTCTCCCTTTACACACCTCAATAATGGCGCATGCGAGGTTGTAAGGTTGCCATGATTCCAATGTGTCAGGCTTCCTTCGGCACGTTCAGCCGGCCCCGGTCCTTCAGGCGGCTCACGCAGATGAGATTTGCGTGGTCCTTTCCCTTCTGGTCTGCACCGTTCACTGAATTTCCTGGGACACCAGCACCAAAGGAATCAGTTCCAGGACCTCTTTTCGAATGACCATTTACGTTGGCAACCTCTCGTTTGATGCCGAACGCGAGGATCTCGTTGACCTGTTCGGTCAATATGGCCAAGTACGCCAATGCAGCCTTCCCCTTGATCGGGAAACCGGACGCAAACGTGGCTTTGCCTTTGTGGAGTTGGCGGACGCCGATTCCGAACAACGGGCCATTGATGACCTCCAAGATGTGGAGTGGATGGGCCGCATGATCCGAGTCAACAAAGCCACTCCCCGGGAAGGTGGTGGTGGTGGCCCCCGCCCTCGCAACGGCCGTGGTGGAGGCTATGGCGAGCGCTCAGCCCGTGTTGGTGACTCATCTTACTGAGCTCCAGCCCCAACTGACCGGTAGGCGGCGTTCGGGGCTGGAGCGGCTGATCCATCGGCTCCAGCCCCATCGGCGCACCGTCGTCCTGGCGTCGCTCTGTTCGGTTCTGAACAAGCTGTTTGATCTTGCCCCGCCCGTGTTGATCGGCCTGGCGGTGGATGTGGTGGTGAAACAGAAGGACTCCTGGCTGGCCTCCTTTGGCGCCCAATCCGTCCCGTCCCAGCTGACGATTCTCGCGCTCGCCTCGTTTGTGATCTGGAGTGCGGAGTCGCTCTTTGAGTATCTCTATGGGCTGCTCTGGCGCAATCTGGCCCAGACCGTCCAGCACGAGTTTCGAATCGAGGGCTACGACCATCTCCAGCAGCTCGAGATGGCCTTCTTTGAAGCGGGCAGCAGTGGTCAACTGCTGACTATCCTGAACGAAGACATCAATCAGCTCGAGCGGTTTCTCGACCACGGGGCCAACGAGGTTCTCCAGCTGATCACCACGGTTGTGGCCATCGGTGGAGCCATGGTGGTCCTCTCCCCCACGGTGGCGGGAGTGTCCTTCCTCCCCATTCCCCTGATTCTCTGGGGCTCCCTCCGTTTCCAGCGGCGCCTGGCTCCCCTCTACGGGGACGTGCGGAACCGTGCCTCGGATCTGGCCAGCCGGCTGGCCAACAATCTGGGGGGCATGCTCACCATCAAGAGCTACGCCGCAGAAGCCTGGGAACGCTCCCGAATGGAGCAGGACAGCGAGGCCTATCGCCTCAGCAACCAACGGGCGATCCGCCTCTCGGCGGCCTTCGTGCCCTTGATTCGTTTCGCCATCCTTTTTGCCTTCCTTTCCATCCTGGTGATCGGGGGCCTGCAGGCCTGGCGGGGCACCATTGCGGTGGGCACCTACAGCTTTCTGGTCTTCATCACCCAGCGGCTGCTCTGGCCCCTCACCACCCTGGGCCGCACCCTGGATGACTATCAACGTGCCATGGCCTCCA
The DNA here is from genome assembly GCA_040399515.1 of Cyanobium sp. GTDB lineage: Bacteria > Cyanobacteriota > Cyanobacteriia > PCC-6307 > Cyanobiaceae > Cyanobium. Next base: position 17,003 of record JBBASA010000008.1, read on the forward strand.
CGGACAGGGTCCTGAATTTGCTGGACACGCCCATTGCCATCCCCTCGGGTGATCGGCCCCTCGATCCCCAGCAGGTGTCAGGTCACATCAGATTTCAGGGGGTGGAGTTTGCCTATGGGGGCCGCTCCCCCCTGCTGCGTCACTTTGACCTCGACATTCCAGCGGGAAGCACACTGGGCATTGTGGGCTCCACAGGCTCAGGCAAAAGCACCATCGTGAAGTTGCTGCTCCGCCTCTATTCCATACAGGCCGGCCGGATCCTGTTGGACGGGGTGCCGATCGAAAGCTTCCAGTTGGGCGATCTGCGGCGGGTGATCGGATTGGTGAGCCAGGAGGTGTTTCTGTTCCATGGCACCGTGGCGGAAAACATTGCCTACGGCACGTTTGCAGCTCCTTTCTCGGAAATCAAACGGGCCGCCACACTGGCTGAGGCGAACACCTTCATTGAGGCCCTGCCCGAGGGATACAACACCGTGGTGGGGGAAAGGGGACAACGGCTTTCCGGGGGCCAGCGGCAGCGGCTGGCCCTGGCCCGGGCCCTGTTGAAGGATCCGCCCGTGCTGATCCTGGATGAAGCCACTGCGGCTGTGGACAATGAAACCGAGGCAGCGATCCAGCACTCCCTGGACACGATCACGGCCCATCGCACCACTCTGGTGATTGCCCACCGGTTGAGCACCGTGCGCCATGCCGATCGCATTGTGGTGATGGACCACGGCAGAATTGTGGAAACAGGTGGCCATGAGGATCTCCTTACCGCAGATGGGGCCTACGCCAATCTCTGGAGGGTTCAGGCTGGCCTCCGATCCAATGAACCTCTGAGGATCTAGGTCCGCCTCGTCATGCCTCGTCGTTCTGCACGCTACCGCCCCCGCCGCCGACGCTCCCTGTTCCCATTGGTACTAGCCACCTCCCTCGGGCTGGCTGCAGGCTTTGGCCTCTCCACTCCCCTGGCAAAGCTGGTGAGCGGAACCGATAAGGAGGTGGCTAGTAAACCAGCGGAGTGGCGCAATCCCTTCGGGGACTGGGTGGATTTGGGCCAGGACGATGTCCTGATTCTGGGAACGGATATGGGAGGCGGAAACACCGATGTCATCGCCGCCATGCGGGTGGAAGGGGGCCAGACCACCATCACCCAGATTCCAAGGGATGGCTACATCGAGACAGAGCAATATGGACCGATGAAAATCAATGCCCTATACAGCGCCGGGGGAACGGAAGCCTTAAAGCGGGAGATTTCAGACCGAATGGGCCGTCCGATACGCCATCATTTAATCGTGAATCTTGGGGCTATTCGCAAGATTGCCGACATAATTGGTGGCATCGAAGTTGATGTACCAAAAAGGATGCAATACACAGACAATACTCAGGGTTTGTATATCGATCTTCAGCCCGGCCTTCAGACTCTCAAAGGACGAGATTTGGAAGGCTTCCTTCGCTTTCGTCATGATGAAACCGGCGACATCGGACGGATGGAGCGCCAACAATTGGCCGTGCAGGCTCTCTTTCGCAAGCTGATTCGACCAGAACAACTGGTGCGTCTTCCCGTTCTGGTGATGCTCTCCGGCAACGACATGCAAACCGACATGGGCCCCATGGAATTGGGCGGTCTGGTGACAGCCATCAGCACCACGGAACTGAAGATTCGCCACCTGGATGGACGGCCCTTTGACCAGGGGGGCGTGAGCTACCTGGATCTCGATTGGCCCTCCCAGGAAGACCCATCCATGGCTCCGGTGGACTCCCAGGAAGCGCGGCGGTCGTTTTTCCTCTTTTGAGGGTGCTGGCTCTCAACATCAGCCGTTAGCTCTCCTTTGGGCCTGGTCCGGGTCCGGATGTGCCGCCTGGTCGACGATCGGACAGGGTGAGTAGGGCGAGAGCAAGGGCCACCAGCGCCAAGGAAGGGCTGGAGGCGGCCACGGTCACCCCCAGAGCCGCGGTGAACCAAATGGAGGCACCACTAGTGAGTCCCCGCACTTCCGGGGTCTGCTGTTGCCCCCGGGGGGGCGCCACCAGAATTTCCCCCGCTCCCAGAAAGCCCACTCCGGTGGCCACCCCCTGGATCGCCCGGCTGCGGGCCCCGGCATCCGGGCCGGCGGCCAGCACCATCAAGCAGGCACTCAGACCCACCAGCACATGCACCCGAACCCGGTTGGGGTGGGGCAGGCTGCCGTGATGGGCTCGGTTGAGCCCCACCACCAGCCCGCACAGAACGGCCAGCCCCATGCGCAGGAGGGCCTCCAGATCAGGGCTGAGAAAGGGAAGCGTCATGGGGTCATCCTTGCCCTGGTGAGCCTGCATCCGCCACCAGGCGAGTGGCCAGCCGGTCGGCCTGGGTGGGCACCAGGGAAAAGGCAGCACTGAATCCGGCAAAGGTCCAGAGGCCGGGCGCTCCCTCCACCGGGCCCACCAGAGGCTGGCCATTGGTGCAGAAACTCACCGGCACCTGCTGGTAGGGCGCCGGGAGGGTCGCCAGCTGGGGATCCAGCTGGCCCAACCCGTCCCGGAGCCGCTCCTCCATCCAGCGGGCATCGGGGGGCTCCAGAGAGCCTGTTTCCTCCGGCCCGGCACCGGGCGCCCCGTCGGCCCCTGGCAGCCAGCTGATCTGGCCGAGCACCACGCCAGCGCCCCAGGGGGCTAGGCCCGCATCCACGATCCAGTGGGGGGTTTGGCTGGACGCTGCAGATCCCGCCTCCAGAGCCGGGCGCTGCCAATGGCGTGGTTGCACGATGCGGCCGCGCCGAGCCTGCTCCAGCCAGGGATTCGGTGGGGCATCGGGCCCCACCAGCAGCACCCCAGCCCAGCTATGGCGAAGCCTGGAAGGAAGGGCAGGCCAGAGCCGGCGGCAGCCCGCTCCCGCCGCCAGCACCACGGTGGGCGCTCGAAGAACGGAGTCTGCGGAAGAGCCATCAGGCTCAAGATCCAGCTCCCACCCGCCCTTCGGCAGGTGCCTCAAGGCCTTCACCCGGCGGGCCAGATGGTGCACCCCCGCGGCGGCGAGGGCCTGGGGCCGGGCAACCATCCAGGTGGGGGGATCGATCCGGGCGAGGGGAACGGGAACCCAACGGGTGAGGGCCGCTAGGCGGCGGGGCAGGCCAGCCCGGGCGTCATGGAACACCAGGCCGCTGGGGTGCCAACCCAGGGGGCCATGGAAGCGCTCCAGGCGGCGCCAGGCCCAGGAGGAAGGCCCCCAGGCCACGGCGCCGTAGCTGAGGGCGGTGGCGGTGTGGTTGCCGCCGCCAATCAAGCGCACGGCCGAACCAAGGCGGGCGAGGCTGAGGGCCAACGCGGTGCCCGCCAGGCCATCTCCGATCACCGTGATCGGACCCTGCCGTGGTAAGGCCAGGCCCATGGAACTCAAATGAGAAGGTTGAAGGAGGTGATCACCCGCTCAAAGAGCTCGCGCACCTTGGGCCAACGGGCTTCGTTGGTGCTGGCGGCAAAGGTGTAGAGGCGGCCCCGATCCACCACCACGGTGGCCAGCTCATGGCGGTTGCGATCCGCCAGATGCACGCTGTATTCCAGGTCGTAGAAGGTGCGGCCGGCCAGCTCCCGCTCCCGGGCCTCCACCAATTCGGCTTCGCGGCCGCTGCCGTCTGGAGCGATCACCACCTGGCGGAGCTTCTCGCCCACAGCCTCGGCCGTGCCCAGGTTGGCGAAGTCGTTAGTGCTGTTCACCTCCGAGATCACCAGGCTGAGGGTTTCATCGCTGTTGATCAAGTCGTGGAACACCACTTGGGGCCCGCCGCTCACCTGCACCCGATTCCACCCGGTGGGATAGAGGAAGGCGTAGCGCCCATCTGGGCTTTGGAAGGATTGGAGCCCGGCCGCCGCGGCACTGCAAGCCCCCAGCCCCCCCGCCAGAGCCAACACCAGCAAGAAAGAAAGCGCACCACGGACCAGGGTGCGCAGGGGGAGGGGTAAGAGGGGCAAGGAAACCATGGAGGGCGGGGGCGGGACGACGCGCAGGAGGGGTGCCCAGGGATCGGGCACGGGTGAACTTGCCCGCCATTCTCCCTCCGGCCTGACACCGGGGCCAAACCCCCTAGATTCTCCCCACCTGCACCGGGGCGCTGAGCGGCTTCACCCGACCACTCGCTCGTCTGATCGATCAGTTTGAGCGGCTGCCGGGGATTGGCCCCCGCACGGCCCAACGGCTGGCGCTGCACTTGCTGCGGCAGCCGGAGGAGCAGATCCGGGCGTTTGCCGATGCCCTGTTGGCCGCACGGAGCCAGGTGGGGCAGTGCCGCACCTGTTTCCACCTCTCGGCGGAACCGATCTGCGAGATCTGCCAAACGGAAGCACGACGCAACGGCCAGCTCTGCGTGGTGGCGGACTCCCGCGATCTGCTAGCGATGGAGCGCACCCGCGAATACCAGGGGGGCTATCACGTGCTGGGGGGCCTGATCTCTCCGATGGAGGGCGTGGGGCCAGAGATGTTGCACATCCAACCGCTGGTGGAGCGGGTGGACCGGGATGACATCAGCGAAGTGATCCTGGCTCTCACCCCCAGCGTGGAGGGAGATACCACAAGTCTGTATTTGGCCCGCCTGCTCAAGCCCTTCACTGTGGTGAGCCGCATCGCCTATGGGTTACCGGTTGGCAGTGAGCTGGAATATGCCGACGAAGTCACCCTGGCCCGGGCCTTCGAAGGTCGCCGCCGCATGGAGTGAGCCTGCCCGTGATGTCTTCTACTGAGGTCCTGACATGACCGCCGAGCGCCCCACTCGCTACAGCACCATCCCGCCGGCGGAGCGGCTGCCGGAATGGCTGCGCCGGCCCGTGGGCAACGCCTCCGATCTGGAGGGCGTTCAGGAGGTGGTGAAGCAGCAGAGGCTGCACACCATCTGCGAAGAGGGCCGCTGCCCCAACCGGGCGGAATGCTATGCCGCGGGCACGGCCACGTTTTTGCTGGGGGGCCCCATCTGCACCCGCAGTTGTGCGTTCTGCCAGGTGGAGAAGGGCCAGGCGCCCACGCCGTTGGATGGGGCGGAGCCGGAGCGGGTGGCGGAAGCGGTGGCCCTGCTGGGTCTGCGCTACGTGGTGCTCACCGCCGTAGCGCGCGACGACCTGGCTGACCACGGCGCCCAGCTCTTCACGGCCACCATGGCGGCGATTCGCCGGCGGGATCCCCAGGTGGCGATCGAGGTGCTCACCCCCGATTTCTGGGGCGGCCACCGGGAGGAAACAGAGGGGCTGGCCGCCCAGCGAGAGCGGCTGCAGACCGTGCTGGCCGCCGCCCCGGTGTGCTTCAACCACAACCTGGAAACCGTGGAGCGGCTGCAGGGGGAGGTGCGGCGGGGAGCCACCTACCGGCGTTCATTGGGCCTGCTGGCCGCCGCTCGCGAGCTGTCGCCCGAGATTCCCACCAAATCGGGGCTCATGCTGGGCCTGGGGGAAACCCGGGAGGAGGTAGTGGCGGCGATGGAAGACCTTCGCGCCGTGGACTGCCAACGGCTCACCCTGGGGCAGTACCTCAGGCCGTCCCTGGCCCATCTGCCCGTGGATCGCTATTGGACCCCCGGGGAGTTTGAGGAACTCGGTGCGGTGGCCAGAGCCATTGGGTTCGCCCAAGTGCGCAGCGGGCCGCTGGTGCGGAGCAGTTATCACGCACAGGAGGGGGCCTGAGGGTTCAGTGTTGATCACCAAATGGATATGCCGGAATCCGCAGTTTGAGAAGAGACAGACAGGTCGACATGGGCCAGCAAACCTTCCCACGCGGCGCACGTCGTGTCTACGTTCCACTCGCCTGTGCAATCCATGGCGAAGGACATAGCCCTTCTGGGTCAATATCGTCTCCAGCGCGCGCACGAAGGGCGAACACGCCCACGGACAAGGGACTTGCCTAAGGCTTGCTCTGCGGCAAGAGGCACTTATCGGAGTCGCATCCGGCTGGGCCAGCCTCCTGAAGTTCGCCGTTGTCGTAGCGCTGGAGGGCGTCAAAGAAATCGTCGTTCATGCGACGCTCCTTCACGTCCGCCTGCAGCTGCTGATAGGTGGCGCGATCAATCGGCTCAAAAGGCAACCGGGGGAAGGTGGCGTTTGCATCGAAACGGGCCAGAAGGGCCGCAGAGATGTAGCCCTCCCCATTTTCAATGGCGCGATGGATGGCAGCGGCAAGGGCTTCCAACTCGTGCTCGCGAAATTCCACCGTGGCCGAGGTGTTGTGGGCTGTGTAGTGCTTCTGCACCTGCATGTAGAAGTCGAACTGGGCCAGGGCCGAGAAGTTGTTGATCTCCACCCGATCGGCACCGGGCAGATTGGCCCAGCTGACCTCCGTGGGAATCTCCACCAGCCACTCCGTGCAGCGTGGATCGAAGGGATCATCCAGCAGACGGCCCTGCTCATCTTTATCCGATTGGCTCGGCACGATCGTGTAGCCATATTCCATGCAGGCCAGAGCCACAGGATCGTTTTTGCGGAAGGTGATGCGGCGAATGAAGCGCTGGGCCTTGGGCGGATGCCACCCCGGAGAGGCGCCGGTGAGGAGGCTCTTGGTGCCCGCCGGCTGCACGGTGGTGCAGCGGTTGGGGCGGCGTAGCCCATGGCGGTCGCAGTAGTCCCACACCGCCTCATCGACGATCGCCCGCCAACGGCTCAGGTAGCGGGCCTCATCGGCCCGGAAGGCCCGGCCTTCCTCGCTGTCGGGACGGCCAGCTTCCCACCACTGCAGCCAGGGGGTGCCGAAGGCCTGCACAAAGAAATCAAAGAGCCCCGTGAAGCTCACCCCCACGATCGGATCCCAGGCCCGGCTCTGGCGGTAGCGCTCCACCTCGAAGCGATGGTTGAGCAGGCAGGCCACGGCGAGGCCACCGGCCCGGAAGGCCTCCTCCTGGCCAACGTGATCCTTGGGGTCGATGCGGTTGAGGTGGATTTCCGCCAGGTTGCAGTGGAAATCAGCCCCAAGGATCTCGCCGCAGGGATTGAGGCCGTAGCGCCCCAGGCGGTGCTCCAGCTCGGCCTCGCCGATCTCCGGGTGGTGGAGCTGGAGCCAACGGCCCGCCTCCTGGCGGCCCTGATCGCAGTAGATGCCTACGAATTCCTCCCGCAACTCCAGAGTGGGGAGCAGGTCGGCGTTGGAGCGGGCGATCGCTTCGGGGGCGAACTGGATCGCGCCCTCGCCGGAATGGAACTGCTTGGTGACGGCCTCAAGCACGGTCTGGCGATCGGGACGGGTGTGGAACACCCGGGTGTGGTTGGCCATGCGCAGGGCATCCCGCTCGGGATCAATGCGCCAGTTGCCCTCGTTGTCCTGCTGCCAGAGGTTGTCTTTGGCCTGGGAGGCGGCGGTGTCGTCGGCGGAAAACTGACGCATGCCGGCGCTGCGGCGGATGTTGCCCGCCACGATCGTCACGGCCGCCTCATCGATCAGCAAGCAGCACTCCACCGAGGTGAGCTGCCGACCCTGGGCCTTGTTGAGGATCTGAGCCACACGGCCATACAGATCCTTGAGTTTCACCGGGTTGGCCATGCCGCCGAAACCCTTGAGCCGCTCGCCCACAGGACGCACATCGGAGAGATCAACCGCGATGTGGATCGGTTCACCCGACGCGAAACGCTCGTCGCTGCTGAGTTGCAACAGGAGCCGGTAACTCTCCACCCAGCCCTGGCGAGTATCGCCCACCCGGATGGCCACGGTCTGGCCTTCGATCGTGTGGGTGGTGAAGTCCTGCCGCTGATCAGGGGGAGTGGCACCGATGTCGGTGACGGAATCGATCGCCAGCGCATTGCGCACCACCGGCAGGCGGCTGATCAGGTGGGGCTCAATGATGGCGCCAGTGCCGCAACCCATCATCGCGAGATCCATCATTAGGGCGAAGGCTTCCCAATCCACCAGGTTGGTGGAGGTGCAGTTGTAGGCCCCACTGAAGTTTTCCTGCCGGGCAATCCACTCCGTGCCACCAATCCACAGCCAACGTCCGGAGGGCAGTGCCTTCTGCTCAAGCTGCATCCGCCGCAGCAGCTCCACCTCTTCCTCATTCAGGTCTCCGAGCTGCCGTAGCCCTTCCAGGTTGCGCTCCACAACCTGGCGCCAGCTCTCCCGGCCGGCGGGGCCCTTGCGGCTGTAGGTGCGGTAAAAAACCGGATTGGCGGCCGGGGCGGTGGCGGGGAAGTCCTGGGTGAACTCCGACAGGGGAGGGGCGCTGAACGCAGCTGCAGCTGCCTCTTCGGTTGGGCGGGACGAACTGGCCGAGAGGGGAGGTATGGAAAGGGTCACGACGTCGTTAGGCCAGTGCGTATGGGGCACCATAAACGCCACGGATGGTGCGTGCAATGCCAAAGCGCCACCACGGGCGGTGTAATGCCCCAAGACACACCGCCACCACTTGCATCCAAGAGGTTGATCCCCCACCGCTGGTCTGCCACGATCAGCCCGTAGGCCCATGGCAAGGAATGGAGCGGATCTGCGAGCCCGAACTCATGGACGACCCCCTCCAGGCCCGGGCTTATGCGGCAGCTGACTTCGATCACTCCGATCAGGCCTTCACCGAGCGCATCCTGGCCCTGCTTTCCTCCCGCTCCCATCCAGGAGTGAACGGGCAGAAGATCCTGGATCTGGGCTGTGGGCCGGGCAACATCAGCTTTCGCATGGCGGGCGCCTTGCCGGAGGCCAAGGTGCTTGGGATCGATGGTGCCGCCGCCATGCTGGCTCTGGCCGAAGAGCGACGCAACAGCCAACCGGCCCGCTGGCCATTCCTCCACTTTCACCAAGCCCGGCTGCCCCTGTCGGCCGAAGGGCTGGCGGCCCTATCGGCCGGATTTGCTCCGCCCTACGGCGTGATCGTGAGCAACTGCCTTCTGCACCACCTCCATGATCCAGCCGTGCTCTGGCAAGCCGTGGTGCAGTGGGCCGGCCCCGGGGCCCTGGTGATGGTGCGCGACCTGCGCCGTCCCCCCAACCCAGAGGCGCTACAGGAGCTGGTGGAGCGCTACGCCGCAGAAGCTCCCGACGTTCTCCGGCGCGACTTTGCCAACTCCCTGGCGGCGGCCTTCCTGCCCGAGGAGGTGGAGGCCCAGCTGGAGCCGGCAGGGTTGACCTGCTTGAAAGTGGAGACCGTGGAAGACCGCTACTTGGAGGTGAGCGGCCAGCTCCCTTGATCCCACTAGCTGAAGGGATCAGAGGCAACCTGGATCAGCATGATCACCGCGGGTTCCGAGCCCACAGCACCAGAAAGATGGCCTTGACGGCCGTCAATCGGTTGGCAGTTCTGATCAGCACCGAAGGAGATCTCACCAGGCCCCATCTCGACCCGCATGCCGTCCATGGTGGTCATAAACCAGCGACCCACGATGGTAACAATCCACTGCGGCACAGGATTTTCATGCCAGCCATACTCCACACCAGGCATCAGGGTGAGGAAAACAACGCTGGTTACATCATTGCGAGGCCCCGACTGCCAAACACTTGGGATCCCCTCAATAAAAGTGTTCAGCTTGAAATCATTCATCCACTCCTTTTTCTGATGACTTACTCCGTGTTGATCACACCAGACATGCCACACATGAAATCCAGGCTTAGGCTCTGTGATCACAGAAAAAAATTGAGAACTGACCCAGTCTTAGCAGCATGTCCTTAAGCGGGTTGATGCCACTGCCGGCGAGCTTGGCGATTGCAGTGGATCCAGCCGTTCGGCCTGTTTCTGCTGGGCGGCCTGGGCTTGGTGCAATTCACCGGTTCACGGTTGGTGCTGTTTCCGCCACTCCTGGTGATCGTTACGGCGCCGTACTGCTGGTAGCGAATGCCTCAGCCCTGGTAGGGCTGATCCTGGTGAAACCCCCATGGGAATTGTGCCCGCCGGATCCTGCCTGGCCGTGCTGGCCACCCAGCTATCTTACATCTGACGCGGCCGACCTTTCCCCCCGCACTGGGGCTGGCCTTGCTGCCATTCGTGATACCCCAGCCGCAGTTGTCCTATCCGCAATTCATCACCGATGACAGTGCGATGGATTGCTTATAAATGTAACCCAGCGGGTTTCGCGAAGGTAATCCGGGACAACAAACGATTGGTCCGGCCTTGTGCGCAATTGTTTGTTGAGAAGTGGCTTGTGCCCCCCCCCTTAGGGGGGGTATCCAGCAGCAAGCTTGGAGACAACTCATTTTCTCTGACATGGTAGGCAATGTTTGCAAAACTCCAAATGCTAAGTCGCCGTTTTGTTGCACAAGCAACATACGCCTCAATGTTTGCGGCGTCTCTTTTCTCAGCTTCTGCCGCAATGGCCGCATACCCTGTTTCCTCAGGCCCAACTTACCTGCCAGATATGTTTAATTACCAATATTGCGAGGTTCTTTTGGATGTCCCGACCTCTGCATCTGGTTTCCCAGTTTTCAATACTACAGGCTATAATACCTGTCCTAATTATTCGACTTTGACAGGCCAGGCCATAATAAACAGCTACAACGCTACATATTACCCTGGAAATCCGTATGGGTTACCTTCGGGTGCCACTGGATTCATTTTGGACTGGCCGCGTAATTGGATATACGATCAAGCAGTGGAAGGCGTCCCTCCTGGAACTACTGAGTATCTTGTCCTTGATGTACCCGGGCCCTCCGGGTCTAATGTACCTATTACTACCTTTGGCTTCGTGGGTTTCAATGCAAATATTAGTGGGCTCGCCTATACCCCTTCGAACGTAGCAAGGGATGCGACGTGGACTTATTTCGCAAACAACCTGATCTTTCAATTGCTAGACCCATCAGGAAATCTCTACGTGATGCAGTCTTATGCGAGGTTCATAGACCCTAATCTGACATATGAAAATCTCCAAGACGTGGCTTATATGAACGACCAGTTGGATCTGCCAGAAGACTGGAGTTATAGTGTTAGGCAGTTGGCACAGCAGTTTGACAATATCTCGGATGGAAATGCTATCTTGGTGCAGGATGATTTGGGTAATAGTTACATGATGGTAGACCCTACACTTTCTAGCTTTCCTGTTACGACACCTGTGCCCGGCCCTTTGCCCATCTTCGGCGTAGGGATGGCCTTTGGTTTCTCCCGCCGCCTGCGTGCCCGGATCAAGAAAGCTGCTGCTTAATTTATTCATCTTTGCGCTCCAGCCTCCCCTTTCGGGGAGGTTTTTTTTGGGCTAGAGTTCCCTGGCCTTGAGCAACCTTTCAGGGGGCAGTCGACCACCCCCATCTCAAACAAGAACTAACCAATGGTTGTTAAGGCTGCATAGCTGGAGGGGGGTTGCGAGGGGTCAGAGCTGTTGGGTAGGGAGCCAAGACTGGCCTCATCCCAAACGGAGGACGCGAAGCGGTTGTACCCAGGCGGGTTGTCAAAGGTGATCCAGGAAGCTTCAGGACTGAAGCCTCCATTCTTTTGCCGTTTCACAATCGCCAAGCCTGAAACACTTAGATCGCTGGGTCCAAAGGCCCAAAAAGGAAGTTTGTAGAGCCCCTTCCCGTCAGACCAAATTCCTTCGAAATGGGTTTCGTAGGTGGTGCCACCCTGGCCGGGATAGCGGTAGGTGCGAGTATTTGTCACCTTGCCTGTGATGGAATCGTAATCAGCCAAGGTGGCATCCCCAATTGCCCTTGGCGAAGAGAATGAAGGGCCGGCATTGTTCCCAGGCTTCAGCGAACCGAACACACTCGATTCGCCCCCGGCCACGGTGTAGTTACGATTGGTATTAGACCAGATCCCATAGACACTATGAGACAGGGAAGAATCGTTGTACTTGAGATTGGTTTGCTTGCCGGTCTTCATGTCAACGACAAAGGCTGTGCCTGTGGCCCTGCCTTCACCAAAGAAATCATAGTTGCCCGCAATCAAGCCGCCACTTGTACTGTGGAGATAGGTTTCGTTAGCGAGGCGTCCAGTAATCGGATCCCGAGCCTGAAAGCTCCTGAAGTCCTTGTCCTTAGGGGTGCTTGTAACTTCTCCTGTATAGTAGAAGCCAAGGGTATTGTTAATCGTTGTGCCCGCCACATTGGTGGTTTGGGTTGCCGACACGTAGGTGCCAACCAAATCAAACTTCCCACCGCCTTTGTTGTGTACACCGTAGATGCTGGTGCCCAGGGAGCGAAAACTTTTAGGCACAACCATGGTGGTCCAAGTGCCTGGTCCTGAACCTTGCGTGGTGTTGGTGCCGTTGATCGCACCTTGATAGACAACCCCCAAGGCCCCATTAGCGAGTTGGCCGTAGGTGCCTACAATGGTGTAGGTGTTCTTTCTAGTACCTTCCCCAATCCCCTGAACGAAATTGAGCGTGCTCGTGACTCCGTTAGGGGCATAGACCCATGGGGAATAAAACGTTGTTGTGGCCTGCAGAGGCTTGGGCACCACCGCCGGAACGACTGGTCGAAAAGGGGCCAATATCATGATCAATGAGGGGGAAAAACCACAACTCATGCTGATGGCTTCAGCCAATTGGAACTGTCTGATGGCCTGGATTCCCCCCTTAGGGGGGGTTAGGTGCCACGACTCGACGACAGAGCACGACCCATAAGGGCACTGATCAACTGCAAACGGGTTTTCACCTGATACTTACTGCGGATGCTCTTGCCATATTCCTTCACGGTGTGAATGGAAATTTGCAACTGCTCGGCAATCTGAAAGTCGGAAGCGCCCTTCAGCAAAAGAACGAGGATGTCTCTCTCTCTTGGGGTGAGCGACTGGGGTGATTCAACAATGGTTATGGGCTTGCGCATAAGCGATCTGGCTCGATTAGAGACATAACTCTTGCTGTTGGCAGCAGCCAGAAGAGATTGCATCACTTCCATCTCAGGGGATAGGAAGTCGTCTTCACACACCACGGCCATGGCCCCGCTCTCCAGAGCAAGCCCTGCATCCGAGCAATCGCCAGTGAGCACCAGCACAACCTTCAGATCGGCAACCACCTTGGTTGCTCTTTTGCAGAGGGAAAATCCGTTTCCTTGCGCCAGCTGATCACTACAGATCAAAAATCCAGGGTTGCTTTGCCGAATACGGCGAAAGGCCTCCTCTTCCGTGGAGGCGATCCCCTTGATACGACTTTGCATCGCTATGGAGCGAATCATCGCCAATAGTGCCAAGTGGCTTTTCATGGCAAACACCAACTCGAGGCGACTGCCGCTGGATTGAAGCCAAGTGAGCACCATTCTTCTGTTGGGCTCTAGAAGATGGAGTCGATCTGTGAAATCCAAAAAAAAAAGCTAGTGTGTTGCCCTCAGGTTTTAAACTAATTCCAAGAAACGAACGAAAATATCATGTTAATGGCGGACAGCTCCCACACACTAGTTTGAAGCCCTCGCGGGGTCAAACACCCCCCTCCTTGGCCGAGATGGTTGGGCCCCTTTCAACCGTGGTGATTGGGCTGGCAGGCTGGGGGGATGAGCACCCCCTCCCCCACAGGCAAAAACACCTCCATCGCCCCCCCTTCCTCCCTCGCTCCCCCTTGCTCACCAGCTCCCAGCGAGGAGGAACTGGCCGAGGCCGTGGCGCGAAGGCGGAATTTTGCCATCATTTCCCACCCCGACGCCGGCAAGACCACCCTGACGGAAAAGCTTCTCCTCTACGGGGGAGCGATTCAGCAGGCCGGCGCGGTGAAGGCCAAGGGGGAGCAACGGAAGGTGACCTCCGACTGGATGGAGCTCGAAAAACAGAGGGGCATCTCCATTACCTCCACCGTGCTCCAGTTCGACTACAGCGGCCGCACCATCAACCTGCTGGACACCCCCGGCCACCAGGACTTCTCCGAAGACACCTACCGCACCCTCGCCGCGGCCGACAACGCCGTGATGCTCGAGGACGCGGCCAAGGGCCTGGAGCCCCAGACCCGCAAGCTTTTTGAGGTGTGCCGCATGCGGCGCATCCCGATCTTCACCTTCATCAACAAGATGGATCGGCCGGGGCGGGAACCCCTGGAGTTGCTCGATGAAATTGAAAAAGAACTCGGCCTGGCCTGCTGGCCGGTGAACTGGCCCATCGGCAGCGGCGATCGCTTCCGGGGCGTGGTGGATCGGCGCAGCCGGGAAGTGGTGCTCTTCGAGCGGGCCCAGCGAGGACGCCAGAGCGCGGAAACAAGGCTGTCGATCGACAGCCCCGAGCTGGCCCAAGCAGTGGAGCCGGAACTTCTGGCCCAGGCCCTGGAGGAACTCGATCTGCTCGATGCGGCTGGCGAGGAGCTGGATCTGGAGATGGTGCACGCCGGCGAACTCAGCCCGGTGTTCTTCGGCTCGGCGATGACCAACTTCGGCGTGCGGCCCTTCCTCGATACTTTCCTGGAGCTGGCCCAGCGCCCCACGGCCCGCAGCTCCAGCGAGGGGGAAGTGGATCCCCTGCGGCCCGAATTCAGCGGCTTTGTCTTCAAGCTGCAGGCCAACATGGATCCCCGCCATCGCGACCGGGTGGCGTTTGTGCGGGTGTGTTCCGGCAAGTTTGAAAAAGACCTCGCCGTGCGCCATGCCCGCACCGGCAAGACCATCCGCCTCTCGAGGCCCCAGAAGCTCTTCGGCCAGGACCGGGAGGTGGTGGAGGAGGCCTATCCCGGCGATGTGATCGGCCTGAACAACCCTGGGATGTTCGCCATCGGAGACACCCTCTACGTGGGACCAAAGGTGGAATTCGAGGGGATCCCCTGCTTCACCCCCGAGCTCTTTGCCTGGTTGCGCAACCCCAACCCCTCCGCCTTCAAGAGTTTCCGCAAGGGGGTGAATGAGCTGCGGGAAGAGGGAGCGGTGCAGGTGCTCTACGACACGGATCTCAGCAAACGGGACCCGATCCTGGCCGCCGTGGGCCAGCTCCAGCTGGAGGTGGTGCAATACCGCCTCGAAAACGAGTATGGGGTGAAGACCCGCCTGGAACCCCTGGAGTTCACGGTGGCGCGCTGGGTGAGCGGAGGCTGGCCAGCCCTGGAAGCCATCGGCCGGGTGTTCAACTGCAAAACCGTGCGGGATGCCTGGGACCGGCCCGTGCTGCTCTTCCGCAACACCTGGAACCTGCAGCAGTTGCAGGAGGACCATCCCTCCCTGGAGTTGAGCGCTGTGGCCCCCGTGGTGAGTGGGATCGATCCGATCGCTCTGTGAGGGAAGACCGAACGCGATCCCTGGTCGGATCCGCCAGAATGAAATCACGATTTGTGAAGGGCAGAAGCACTCGCCATGTCCCATCCCTGCTGGCTGGCCCGCCCCCGTAGTGACGGTGGATCGGACTTCGTCAATTTCCTACCGGGCCATGACGGGGTGGAGATTCGCGAAGGCAGCCACCTCCCCCCCCAGTTGCCCTTGCTCAAGCGTCGTTGGCGCCTTGCCCCTGCGGAAGCCGAAGCATGCCGACTCCAACTCCTTCAGGAGGCCGGTTTTCACCGTTCTGAACCCTTGTTTTGACACCGGCCGCCCTTTAATGGAGTACGTGTGGCCATCGCGATGACCGAAGGACCCTCCAATCCCTATGCCCTCCTGGGCATAGCGCCACAGAGCACCTTTGAGGAGGTGCAGGCTGCCCGGCAAGCCAAGCTCGACGCCATCGGCGACGATCCTTTGGCCCGCTCCCGCGTGGAAGCCGCCTACGACGCAGTGTTGATGGATCGGCTCAAAGAACGGCAGCAGGGTCGGGTCAGCAGCGCGGCGCGCTCAGCCTCCCAGAAGGAAACCCTTCCCAGCCCGGCCCGCCCACCCCTGGCCCAACTTCCCAGTCTTCCCTCCCTCTCCATCCCCCGGATCGGAGGGGGCACCTCCGCTTCTGGTCGTCCCCTCTCCCTCTCCTTGGCCACCGGTCGGGAGCGCCTGTTTCCCCTGATCAGCCATGGGGTTCTCCTAGTGCTCGCCCTCGGCTTTCCCGGCACCGCACCCGATGCCCTGCTGGCCCTCGCGGCCCTCACCACCCTGGTGAACCTGCAGCGCCGCAACGGGAAATTCGGCAGGTCTGTCGGTGCGACGGTGCTCTTGCTGGGCCTGGGGCTGGGGCTGTCCCAGCTGTTGCTGATGGCTCTGCCCGTTCCAGCAGTGCAGGCCCTACCGATCCAGCCCTACCAGCTACAGGCCGCGATCGGGATCCTGGTGCTGTCGGCCGGTGCCCTCTTTCTCGGGTAACGGCCTCAAGCGGCCTCGAATTCCGCGATCAGGCTCCTGAGCTCCTCCGCCTCAACCCCATACACCTCATTGCAAAAGTGGCAGGTGAGTTCGGCCCGGCCCTCTTCCTGGAGGATGCTGCTGAGTTCGTCCCGCCCCAGCAACTTCAGGGCCCCAACGCTGCGACGGCGGGTGCAGGGGCAGTGAAATCGCACAGGCTGGCGGGCCTCGGCCCACTCCAGGGGCTGGGGATCGAGATCGGGAAACACATCTTCCAGAAGTAGGTGGAGCGCCTCTGCATTCGCCTCCAGCCGTTCGCTGAATCCCGTGATCTCCTTGCAGCGCTCCTCCAACAGGGCCACCAGCGCCGGATCGGAGGCCGCCTTGGGCAACACCTGCACCAGCAGTCCGCCGGCACAGCGCACCCCGCGGCTGTCGATCCTCTCCCCCACGAACACGGCCGAGGGGGTCTGCTCCGAGTGGAGCAAATAGCAGGCCAGATCGTCGCCGATACCTCCACTCACCAGCTCCACCGTGCTGCTGTAGGGCTCCCCCTCGCCGATGTCGCGCACCACATGCAGATAGCCCGTGCCGGTGGCGCGGCGGAAATCAAAGGCAGGCTCCCCCTCCGCCGTGCCCGCCAGATCCAACTCCAGCGATGGATTCCCCACGTAGCCCCGCACCGTGCCATCCCGCCCCGCATCCACCATCAAGCCCCGCAAGGGGCCATCCGATTGAATGCGCAGATTCACCCGCCCATGGGCCACCTTCATCGAGCTTGCCAGGAGCAGGCCAGCGGTCATCGCCCGGCCCAGCAAGGCGGTGGTGAGGAAGGACAACCCATGGCGATGGCGGGCATAGCGACTGGCCACAGTGGTGGTGACCGCCACGAGGCGGATGCCCCCTCCGGCAGCCGTGGCGCGCAGCAGCTGATCAGCCATCACCCTTCCCTTGTCCTAGGGGCATCGTAAGGAGGTCTCCCGGCTGAGAGGACGCAGCACGCCCTCCTCCAGCCGCCACCCCTCCGGCTTCAGGCGGGTAAAGATCTCGGGTTCATGGGTCACCACCAGCAGCGCCCGCTCCTGGGCCAGCCCCTGAAGCAGATCGAGCACCCCATCCCGCACAGCCCAGTCCAGCCCAGCTGTGGGCTCATCCAGCAACAACACCTTGGGATCCCTCAGCAACTGCACGGCCAGGGCCAACCGGCGCTGCTGGCCCCCACTGAGTTGCTCCGGAGCCGGAGTGAGGGGCAGATCCGGCAGGCCCACCCGAGTCAGCGCAGCCTGGAGCGCTTCAGTGGAGAGGCGGCGCTGGCCAACGCGGAGTTCCTGGCCCACCGTGAGGCCCAGGAAATGGCGTTCGGGAAACTGGAACACCAGCCCGCAGAGCCACCGCAGCTTGCGGCCGGTCATGGTCTCGCCATTCCAGCGAATCGAACCCCCATTCGGGCTGGCGAGGCCGCAGATCACCTCCAGCAAGGTGGTCTTGCCGCTGCCGCTGCGCCCCGCCACCAGGGTGAGCACCCCGGGCTGCAAACGCAGGTGGATGTCTCGCAGCACCGGCTGGGCGGAGGTGGCCGGGTGATAGCAGACCGACTGGAGCTCAAGCATCCCGCCAGCATGGCCTCCCGCCAGTCGAACGGAGCACAGGATCGCTCAGCCCATGGGGTGGCAGCCTGAAAGCCCCCGCCCTGCTCTGCTGTGGACGTGCGCTTTCGCGATGTGGATCCCTTCAACTGCTGGCTCTGGCTGCGTTTTTCCCACCCCCCCGGCCAGGGAGAACGGGCCTACGTGGAAACCGCCTTCGACAGTTGGTTCTACCTGGGCAAACTGGGTGGCTTCAATGCCGAAAACCTCCAGGCCCACGATGCAGGCGCCGACATCAGCTGGCTGCCCTGGGAGGGGGAGACAGCGGATCAGGCCCTACCAGCCCTTATGCACAGCATGGGCGCCATGGAATACCAGGGCACCTGGGGCCGCTGCTGGCTGGATCTGGGCACTAGCGATGCCTTTGCCCTCGACGTGTTGATCAACACCCTCCGCCAGATCGATCGCGACGTGGTGGAGCTCTGTGAACTCGTGATTGGGGGCCTCAATGACGACTGGCCGATCGAAGAGGACCCGGGCAGTCCCTTCGCCCTCGGGGAAGGTGCCGGACGTGGCCCCCAGGCGCCCTTGCGGTGAGGAGGCGAGGCCATGGCCCGGGAACGACGCCGGCTGCTCATTCCTCCCCCCCGCCTGGGCCCGGAGGTAGCGCTCACCGCAACAGAGGCCCATTACCTCACCCGGGTGCTGCGGCTCTCCAGTGGCCAGGGCTGTGAGGTGGTGGATGGGGAAGGGCGGCGCTGGAGTGCACTCCTTGAGGGCAGCGATCGCCTGCGGCTGGAGCAACCCCTGGCCCTGCCCCTGGAGCATCAGAGCGCCCCATGGCCCGCCCTGGCCCTGGCGGTGGCCCTGCCCCGGCAGGACAGCGAGCTCATCTGGCGCATGGCCACCGAACTGGGGATGAATGGTCTGCAACCCCTCCAGGCGGAACGGTGCGTGGGGCGGGGCCATTGGCCCCAAGAGCGGTGGCAGGCGATCGTCAAGGAGGCGGTGGAGCAGTGCGAGCGGCTCCATCGGCCCCAGCTGGCCACCCCCCAGGAAGCGCAAGCCTGGTTCGCCTCACCCCTAGAGGGCATGAAACTCCTGGCCAGCAGCCGCGGAGCCAACAGGCCCCTTCTACCTCAGTGGCTGGAGGAGCAGACAAGGCCATCCAGGGAGACGGTGTGGGTGGCCATTGGTCCGGAGGGGGGATGGACCCCAGCGGAAGAGGAGACTGCCCAATCCCACGGCTGGATTCCGGTGAGTGCGGGCCCCACAATTCTTCGCACCTCCACGGCGGCGGTGGCGGCCGCGGCCTGGCTGGCGGGCTGGCGCAGCCAGCTCAGCTCTTCATCAGCCCCCGGGCGATCTCCTTGAACGCCCCCAGATTGGCGCCCGCACTCCGGCGGCGGCGGGGGGTGGCGGCACCAGGGGTGAGGCAATCGGGGGCAAAGGTGGCCAGGGTGGGGGCGGGGCGACTTACGGCCTCAGCGGCCAGCTGGGCCGCAATCTCCTCGGCCGTCGTGGGCGCCGCTGCCGCGACGGGGGCGGCGGGGGCTGCTGGAGCTGCCGCAGGAGCCGCCATAGCGGCCTGGGCAACGGCGGCCTCTGGAACCGCTTGAGCCGGAGCTTTGGCTGCAACGGCCTTGGCCGCCGGTGGCTCCTTGTTCACCGCCGGCGCCACCGGGGGGGCAATGGTGACCTTTTCTTCACTGCCAGCTTTGCTCTCCTGCTCCGTGCCCTGCTGGCCGGTGAGATCAAGGAAAAACTTCTGCTTCCGGAAAAACATGGCTGGATGCCGCAGCACGAATCAGCCGATTATCCGCTGCCGGCGCCGTTGCGCCCCCAACCCTTAGACCTGTGCAACAGATTCCTCGGGCCATGCCGCCGCTCTCCCTTTTGCTCCCCAGTCAGGAGCCGGGCCACTGGGCGACGGCACTGATCCTCAACTCCCTCCTCATCGCCCTGGCCCAACGGGCCCCCCTTCTCACCCCCCAGGGCTGGATCCACGCCGGTATCCTCGGCACGGTGCTCTGGGGAACGCTCGGCTGGCGAGGTTGGTTGGCCGTTGTGGCCTATCTAGCGCTGGGATCAGCCGTCACCAAGCTGGGGTTCAAGGCCAAGCAGGCCATCGGCCTAGCGGAAGCCCGAGGAGGCCGGCGGGGACCGGAGAATGTCTGGGGGTCTGCCCTGGTAGCGGCCATCCTGGCGGGCCTGACCCCCCTGGCCGGGGCCCAGGCCTCCCTGCTGTTGCTGGGATTTGCCGCCAGTCTGGGGGCCAAGCTGGCAGACACCTTCGGCAGTGAGATCGGCAAGCGCTGGGGGCGCCACACCGTCTTGATCACCAACCTGCGTCCCGTGGCCAAGGGAACGGAAGGGGCCATCAGCCTGGAGGGCACGGCCGCCAGCGTGGTGGGTAGCGGGTTGATGGCCGCGGTGATGGCTGGCCTGGGGGTGATCGAAACCCCCTCGGCCCTGGCCCTGGTCACCGCCGTGGGGGTGGCGGCCACCCTGGTGGAGAGCCTGATCGGCGCCACCCTGCAGGGGCGGATCGCCTGGCTCAGCAATGAGGTGGTCAATGGCCTGCAAACCCTGGTGGGCGCCCTGATGGCCATGGGCGTGGCCCTGGCCTTCAGACTCCAGGTCTGAGGGCCTCCTGTTCCGAGGAGGCCTCGTTGCCGCTGACGCCAGAGCCAGAGCAAGAACCAGGAGGATCCCGCCACCCCTCCGCCAACGCCTTCAGATGTCGGAGGGCCGCATTGCAACGGCGTTCGGCCATGCGGGGATGGAGGCCATGCTGCCGTCCCAGCTCCACCCAACTGCAGCCCACCACCACCCGCGCCACTACGAGTTCGCGCTGCAGGGGCTCCAGCTGAGTCAGCTGGAGCCGCAACCAGTTCGCCTGGTCGCTGCGAAGGCCAGCGCAGCGGGAGGGCGCAGCGGTGGGGTGCTCAGGGGGGAGAGAACGGGGATCGGCGAGCTGGTCCAGCCAGGTTGTGAGGCCATCGGAGTCGCCACTGCCGCACTGGAGGGCATCCAGGCTGAGGGGATGGGCCACCTCCCGCAGCCCCTCGGCCTCTTCCAGCTCCCCGGGGGTGCAGCCCAGGGCGCTCGCCAGCCCTTCCCGTCCCAGGGGCGCCTCCCCTTGGGCCCGGCGCTCCTCCTGCAGGCGCCGGAGTCGATGGCGCAGCTCCCACAGGGGTCTGGGCAATCGGATGGACGACTCCCGATCCCGCAATTCGTGCCGGATCGCCCCGCGCACATAGGGGATGGCAAAGGTGCTGAGGCAGCGGGCACGGCGCCCATCAAAGGCTTCCACCGCCCGAATCAGTCCCTGGCACCCCACCTGCACCAGGTCGGAGTAGGGGAGCTGGGTGATCCCAACGAAGCGCGCGGCCACGCTGTGCACCAAACCCAGATTGGCCTCCACCAGACGGTTGCGCCAATGGAGACGGGAAACGGGATCGTGGCAGTTGGCATAGGCCTCCAACCAGCAACGGTTCTGCCGATCCAGGCCCTGGTGGTTTCGCCCTTGGCGGTGCGCTGGGGTCTGGCGGCGCAGGGGCCGGGGAGGCAGCTGGGGGGAATGGGGATGATGGGAAGCGGTCATGGGGAAAACAACGCTCTTCCCAAAGCGTCGGGCCGTGGACCCACGCCTGTCTTCCGCCATCCAGGTGATTTCTCGCTCCCCCGATTGGGGGATGTTCAACGAGCCAGGGGCGTGGGAAGCTCCTGCAGCTCCAGCCCCGCCCACGCCAGCAGAGCTGGCCAGCGGCGTACCCGCTCAAAGAGGAAGCAATGGCCCTCGCTGTTGCAGTGCAGACCGTCTTCCGCCAGCCAGCGCGACCAGTGGGGTTGCTCCAGAAAAGGGCGAAGCACGGGCAGGAAGGGCACATTCGCTTCCATGCAGGCCTCCTCCAATAGGCCCTCATACCGCTGCACGTCCGCCAGTCCATACCAGAGCACCTCAGCCCAGGGCATGGTGTCTTCTTGCACCGGGGTGAGCCCGAGCACGAACACCGGCGCCATGGCCTGGGCCTGGCTGAGCAATTGATGCAATGCGAACAGGAAGGCTTCCGGGGCCAGCTGGGGGCGGCCATCGGGTCGGCCGACCCGAGCCGTGTCGTTCAGCCCCACCGCCAGCAGGATCCCGTGGGGCACCTGGCGGCGCAATTCCCCCCGCACGCCCACTTCCGCCGTGAGTCGGGCCGCCACCCGCTCCAGCCCGTCTCCCCGCACCCCGAGGTTGTAAACCACGGGACATCCGGGGAGGGACATCCAGTGCCGCCGCAGCCGTTCACACCATCCTCCCTCTTCCGGATCCCCCCAGCCGAACACACCGCTGTCTCCGATGACGGCGAGTTTTTTGGGAACGCCTGAAAGCATGCGGCAGGTCGGAGAGAAACTCAGAGCTTGGCCTGGAAGGCCACCAGCCGCTGCAGGCCATCCTGAATCGTCTCGGTGGAGGCCGCACAGGAGAGGCGAATGCAGCGGTCGTCGCCAAAGGCAATGCCCGGCACCACCGCCAGCCCCACCTCATCTAGTAGACGGTTGCAGAGGGTCATGGAATCCAGCCCCCAGGCGCTCACATCCGGGAAGGCGTAAAAAGCTCCCTCAGGCGCCACCAACTGCAACCCAGGCACCGAAGCCAGACCTTCGTTGAGCAGCTCGCGGCGCTCATTGAAGCGGGCGGCCATCTCCTGCACGCAGTCGCGGGAGCCCTGGAGGGCCGCCAGGGCTCCGAACTGGGCAAAGCTGCAGACATTGCTCGTGGACTGGCTCTGGAGGGCGCTGGCGGCCGCCACCACATGGGCCGGACCAAACAACCAGCCCACCCGCCATCCGGTCATGGCCCAGCCCTTGGCAAAACCGTTGGCGATGAACATCCGTTCGGCCAGGTCGGGAGCCAGGGCAGCCAGGCTGTGGTGGGTGTGCCCTGGGGCAAGAAGGGATTCGTAGATCTCATCGCACACCACGGCCACTTCGGGGTAGCGGCGAAGCACCTCGGCGATGGCCTCCAGATCGGAGCGCCCCATCACCATCCCCGTGGGATTAGAGGGGCTGTTGAGCACCAGCAGCCGGGTGGCTGGGGTGATGGCCTGCTCCAGCTCCTCGGCGGTGAAACGAAAGCCCCGGGAGGCTTCGGTGGCCAGGGGTTCCACCGTGGCGCCCGCCAGCTCCGCCATGGGCGGGTAGCTCAGCCAGCAGGGCATTGGGAGGAGCACCCCATCCCCCGGATTGAGCAGCACCTGGAAGAGGTTGAAGAGGGCCTGCTTGCCGCCGTTGGTCACCAGCACCTGGTCGGGTGTGGCGGCAACGCCGTTCTCCTCCCTGAGCTTCTGGGCGATCGCCGCCCGCAGGGCTGGCTCCCCGGGCACCGGGCCGTAGCGGGTGTGGCCCGCCTCGAGGGCCGCTGCAGCGGCCTGGCGAATGAAGGCCGGCGTGTCGAAATCCGGCTCGCCCGCCGAGAGACTGCAGATATCGCACCCTTCAGCCCGGAGCTGCTTGGCCTTGGCGGCGATGGCCAGGGTGAGGGAAGGCTGCAGGGAGGCACCCCTGACGGACAGCTTCAGCGGGGCCGACATCAGGGCAGGCACAGCGGATTGGGATGCGTCATCCTGCCCTAGGTCGGCGAGCCAAGGCCCCTCGGCGTTTGTTCAGGAAACTTCACACCTTTTTGTTGGGCAACCTCCGACCGATCCCGACCCAGCCCACTCCCCGTTTGTCTTCCCCTCCCTCCAGGGGACTGTCCATGCCCCAGCCGGATTCCCCTTCTCCTCAATCGACCGCTCTGGCCACCCTGGCCCAGGCCTGCGCGGAGTGCTGCCTCTGCCCTCTGGCCCAGGGGCGCCAGCAGGTGGTAGTGAGCCGGGGCAATCCGCAGGCTCCGCTGATGGTGATCGGCGAAGGGCCCGGCGCCCAGGAGGACGCCCAGGGGCTCCCCTTCGTGGGTCGGGCCGGCCAGCTGCTGGACCAGATGCTCGCCAGTGTGGGCATCGACAGCAATGAGGGGGCCTACATCTGCAATGTGGTGAAGTGCCGTCCGCCGGACAACCGCAAACCCACCCCCGAGGAGATGGCCGCCTGCCGCCCCTGGCTGCTTGAGCAGATCGCCCTGGTGGATCCGGCCTTGATCGTGCTTGCCGGCGCCACGGCCATGGAGGGGGTGCTGGGCATCAAGGGGGGCATCACGCGCCTGCGGGGGCAGTGGCAGCAGGGAACGGACGGGGCTCTGCAGGGGCGATGGCTGATGCCGATCTTTCACCCCTCCTATCTGCTGCGCAACCCCTCCAAGGAACAGGGGTCGCCGAAATGGCACACCTGGCAAGACCTGAAGGAACTCAGGTGCCGGCTGGACACGCTCTAGGGATCCGCGGAAGCGCCTTGACGTGGGCGAAGGGCCCGGGAGCGTGGGCGAAGGCGGCTCCCCTTGCTAAGCAGAGGGTGGTGCTGCTGCCTCCCCATGTCGCTCGCGTCCCTTGAGGCCTTCCTGGAGCAGGCCCACACCGACCAGCGGCTCCAGGCGTTGCTTTGTGAGGCACCGGATGCCTCCAGCGTGGCGGCGATCGCCCGGGCTGCGGGGTACCCCGTAACCGAGCTGGATCTCTGGCAGGCCAGCGCCGCCACCCCGGAAGAGATCCTGGTCGATCCGGACGACCTCCTGGCGCCAGAGGAGCCCTCGACCACCGCCAGAGAGAGCCTGTCCTCCCAACAAGGGCCCACGCCCGGCCGTGCTGTCCTTCCCGATCCCTGGCTGGAGGAGGATCCGATCCGGGGATTTCTGCACCAGGCCCAGGGGGACGAAGCACTGCAAAACGCCCTCTCGACCGCCCCGGATGCAGCGGCGGTGGCCGCCATCGCCCAGGCCGCGGGCTACCCCATCAGCGAGCTTGACCTCTGGCGGGCCAGTGCGGCCAGCCCGGAGGAACTCGTCAGCGACCCAGGGGCCCTAGAGGACGCCATGGATCGACAGGCCAAGCCCGAGGAGGCTATGGAGTTTCAGGAGGCCTGGGGCCTCCCCCTGGAAGAGGCCCTGGTGGGATTCCTCCATCAGGCCCAGGGCGACGAGGATCTCCAGCGGGCCCTGGCCACCGCCGAGGATGCGGCAGCCGTGGCCGCCATCGCCCAGGCGGCGGGATATCCCATCACGGCAACCGATCTCTGGCGCGCCACAGGAATTCCGGCGGAGGAGCTTTTCCCCCCCGAGCCCGATCTGGCCCCCATCGAAGCCCCCCTGGCCCGCTTCCTGCTGGAGGCCGAGCACGACGCGGCGCTTCTGGAAGCCCTGGTCACTGCGGAGGATGCGGCAGCCGTGGCCGCCATCGCCCAGGCGGCGGGCTACCCCATTACGGCAGCGGATCTGTGGGAAGCCAGCGACGCCCTGCCAGAGGAGCTGGTGATCAGCGAGCTGATCGTGTTTGCGGTGGAGGAGGAGCTTCCCAACTGAACAGACGGGGCTCCACCGGCTTTCGCCTTCCTGATGGCTCCGTTGTGAGCCTCTGGGAAGTAGCGATCAAGACCTCCCTTGCTCGTGAGAATTTCCAGGCTTTCGGGAGCTGCCGATCCAAGCCGACCAACGAAGGGCGGGGCTGGGCCACTCGCCAGTTGAAGCGCTGCTGTGACAGGCTTTGCCCACGCACCCGCGCCCTGCGATGACCGCCGCACCGACCCATCCCGCCGCTGCCGCCCCCACAGGAAGCGCCACGGCACCTGATCTGGCCACCGACCCCCGCTTCGACACGGTGATTCACCGGCGCCCCACCCGCAGCGTTCGCGTGGGGGATGTGTGGATCGGCAGCAACCACCCGGTGGTGGTGCAGTCGATGATCAATGAGGACACCTTGGATGTGGAGGGGGCCACAGGAGGCATCCGCCGCCTCCACGAGGCGGGCTGCGAGATCGTGCGCCTCACCGTGCCCTCCCTGGCCCACGCCAAGGCCGTCAAGGAGATCCGCCAGCGCCTGGAAGACACCTACCGCCCCGTGCCCTTGGTGGCCGATGTGCACCACAACGGCATGAAGATCGCCCTGGAAGTGGCTCACCATGTGGACAAGGTGCGCATCAACCCGGGCCTCTTCGTGTTCGACAAGCCCGATCCAGAGCGCTCTGACTTCAGCCCGGAGGAATTTGCGGCGATTGGAGAACGGATCAAAACCACCTTTGAACCCCTGGTGAGCCTGCTGAAGGAGCAGGACAAAGCCCTGCGCATCGGGGTGAACCACGGCTCGTTGGCCGAACGCATGCTCTTCACCTACGGCGACACCCCCCTGGGGATGGTGGAGAGCGCCCTGGAATTCATCCGCCTCTGCGACCGCCTCGATTTCCACAACATCGTGGTGTCGATGAAGGCCTCGAGGGCCCCGGTGATGATGGCCGCCTATCGGATGATGGCCGCCCGCATGGACGCCGAAGGCTTCCCCTACCCCCTCCACCTGGGGGTGACGGAAGCGGGCGACGGCGACTATGGACGCATCAAGAGCACCGCCGGCATCGCCCCCCTGCTGGCCGAGGGCATCGGCGACACCATCCGGGTCTCGCTCACCGAGGCTCCAGAAAAGGAAATCCCCGTCTGCTATTCGATCCTGCAGGCTCTGGGCCTACGCAAGACGATGGTGGAATACGTCGCCTGCCCCAGCTGCGGCCGCACCCTCTTCAACCTGGAGGAGGTGCTGCACAAGGTACGAAGCGCCACGGCCCACCTCACGGGCCTGGACATCGCCGTGATGGGCTGCATCGTCAATGGACCGGGCGAAATGGCCGATGCCGACTACGGCTATGTGGGCAAAACACCCGGCACGATTTCCCTCTATCGGGGTCGGGAGGAAATCCGCCGGGTGCCCGAAAACGAAGGGGTGGAGGCCCTGATCGCCCTGATCAAGGAGGACGGCCGTTGGGTTGACCCCTGAGATCTGTTCGAGCGGGACATTTCGGCGCTACGTTGATCCAACGATCTGTTTCCTTAGAGGCCAAGCCAGAATGCTGAGCAGTCGCACCACCTTTGTGGTGCTTGTTGGACTCGGTGCCTGTGCCACCACCGCTGTTCTGGCGCGGGAGATGGTCATGGCACCCACTCCTACCCTCGCCATCACCGACAGCCCGAAGGAGGTGATGGATCAGGCCTGGCAAATCGTTTTTCGCGACTACCTGGACACCACAGGGAAGTACACACCTGAGCGCTGGCGCACCCTGCGCAGGGATCTGCTCTCTAAGAACTACGGAAACTCCAAGGAGGCCTACGAGGCCATCCGGGGCATGCTGGGGACCCTGGATGACCCTTACACCCGCTTTCTCGATCCGCGGGAATTCAAGGAGATGCAGATCGACACCTCCGGCGAACTCTCTGGGGTGGGGATCCAGTTGAGCCTGGACAAGGAGACCAAGGAGCTGGTGGTGGTGTCTCCCATCGATGGTTCTCCTGCGTCTCGGGCGGGGGTGCAACCGAAGGACGTCATCGTGACGATTGACGGCAAGAGCACCAAGGGAATGAGCACCGAGGAGGCCGTGAAGCTCATTCGCGGGAAGGCGGGCACCACCGTGAAGCTCACCCTGCGCCGCAAGGGTGCCCTGATTGATGCCCCCCTGATGCGCGAGCTCATCGAGCTCCACGCTGTTGAGCATCAGCTGAATACCACACCCGAGGGGGTGAAGGTTGGCTATATCCAACTCAAGCAATTCAATGCCAATGCCTCCAAGGATATGCAGGCGGCACTGAAAGATCTTGAAACGAAGGGCGCAGAAGGCTATGTCTTGGATTTGCGAAGCAACCCAGGCGGTCTTCTCGTGGCCAGCATTGATATTGCTCGGCAACTCCTGAATGAAGGAGTGATCGTCTCCACGAAAACGCGAGATGGCATCCAGGATGTCAAAAAGGCTACCGGTCGTGCCCTCACCACCAAACCCATTGTGGTGCTGGTGAATGAGGGTTCGGCAAGCGCCAGCGAAATCCTCTCCGGTGCCCTACAGGACAACAAGCGCGCTGTTCTCGTAGGTCAGAAAACCTTCGGCAAAGGGTTGGTGCAATCCGTGCGGGGGCTGTCCGACGGTTCGGGCATGACCGTGACCATTGCCAAATACCTCACACCCAGCAATCGGGATATCCACAAGCACGGCATTGATCCTGATGTGAGCGTGAAGCTCACCGAGAAGGAGCTCAAAACCCTCAAGCTGGAAGATCTGGGCACCCGCCGCGATGGCCAATACCGGGCCGCGGAAAGCAGCCTGATGAAAGCGCTCAAAAAGGTCTCGACCGTCAACAAGGCTTACGTGCCTGGATCCACCAACTTGCCTGCGGCCCTCACCACCCAGTAAACGGGCCGATTCGGAGGAAGTTGGAGACCCCGCCCCACGGTGCCCTGGTTCGTTATCGGCTGTTCTGGCATCACAAGCCGTGGTGGTGCCAGCCCTGGTCCATCGTGCTCACAGGATCCCTGGGAATCGGCACCGCGCTTCTGGCCAAGCGGCTCGTTCCTCTCCCCTGGTGGCTTGTGGCTCCCGTGCTGATGGCAATCCTGGGTTGGTGGCTGCTTTTTCTGGTGCTGGTCCCGCTCAGCGTCAGTGAGGAGTAAGGCCACGTCCGACCCCGCTTGAGCTGGCTAAAAACCAAGAACTGGCCCAGCAAGGAGAGGGGGAACGCCATGGACAAGGAAATCCAGCTGGACTGCGCCGGTATTCCCCTGCAGGCCACCCTGCAGGGGCCCCCATCCGCCCGCGGGGCGGTAGTGTTCGCGCACGGCAGCGGCAGTGATCGCTTCAGCCCCCGCAATCGGCGGGTGGCCGAAGGACTCCATTCCGCAGGGCTGGCCACAGTCCTCCTGGATCTCCTGACCCCGGAGGAAGAGGCCGAAGATCGCCGCACGGCCCAGTGGCGTTTCAACATCCCCCTCCTAGGCCAACGGCTCACGGGCGCGGTGGATGGACTGCGGAGAGCAGAGATCGGGATGGCTTCGGTGTCCGTGGGATTGTTTGGGGCCAGCACAGGGGCTGCGGCCGCTCTGATCACCGCTTCCGAACGCCCCAAAGCCATCCGCGCCCTGGTGAGCCGCAGTGGAAGACCCGACCTGGTGTTTCAGGCCATCCCCAACGTGCGCTGCCCCACACTGCTGATCGTGGGGGAGCTGGACCGGGAGGTGCTTGCCCTCAACGCGCAGGCCATCAAGAGCCTGAGCGCCCCCCATCGACTCGCCATTGTTTCAGGAGCCAGCCATCTCTTTGAAGAGCCCGGAGCCCTGGAAGCGGTGACGGCGCTGACGAAAGACTGGTTTTGCGAGCATCTGATGCCACCCTCCATGGCCATCCATCCTCCCCTTTGGACAACACGCCAGGAGGCCGGTGCAGCGCTGGCCGCACGCCTTCAGGCTTGGGACTGGCCCAAGGGGGAGACGGTTCTCCTGGCCCTACCCAGGGGAGGGGTGCCCGTGGGGGCGGAGGTGGCTCGCCGACTGGGCTTGCCGTTGGCCACTTGGTCCGTTCGGAAGGTGGCCGATCCCTCTTGGCCCGAACTGGCTATCGGGGCGGTCGCCGCCGGAGGGGTGGTGGTCTGGCGGGATGGAGGAGAGCGGGCAGCCCACAACCGGGAACGCCTGGCCAGGCAACAGGGCTGGTCGCAGGCAGAGGAGCGTGAACTGGCGCGGCGGCAGGCGCTCTTTGGGGATCCCGATCCCCATCACTTGCAGGGGCACCATCTGGTGGTCATCGATGACGGCATCGCGACGGGCATGACGGTCAGGGCCGCCCTGCTCTCCCTCAAGCGGCTTCACCCGGCGTCACTCACCCTGGCCGTTCCCGTGGTGGATCGGGAGGTGGCGGAAGAACTCGCCCCCCTGGTGAACAGATTGGAGGCCCTGGCCCTTGTCGATGACCTCCGCGCCGTCGGGCTGTGGTATGAAGATTTCAATCAATTGTCTGATGGGGAAGTCATTGCCCTGCTGGGTCAGAACAAACCGTTTTCTGTTTAAGCGCCGTTCACATTGGATGGGATTGCTCCAACGGAAGCACCGATCTGCTGGCCATTAACCACCGGGCTACCGGGGTCGCCATTTCACCCAACTGCTAAAGCCCTTTGGGTTAAGTGAGTTTATGGGTTCACGTGTAGAACCTCATGATTGCTTCCTTGTGCCTCATCAGCAGGGGATAGGTTATCTTTGAGTGCAAATTTGACTCCACTGATCAATGCCCCTCGCTGGTCTGGATTTACTGAACAAGGTCAAGGAACTTGGCGACGCCTCCAAATCCGATCTCGTTCGTAGCTGTGGCTACCTCAGTACGAAAAAGGACGGCACCGAGCGCCTTAACTTCACCGCGTTCTATGAGGCTCTGCTGGAGGCCAAGGGGGTCAACCTTGGGGATCCTCCCGGTGGAAAAGGCAAGGCAGGACGCAAACTCAGTTACGTGGCAACCGTCCAAGGCAACGGGAATCTGCTGATCGGCAAGGCCTACACCGGTCTGCTGGACCTCAAACCAGGAGATGAGTTTGAGATCAAACTCGGCCGCAAGCAAATCCGCCTCGTGCCTGCTGGAACCAGTGAAGAGGAGGAATAACCTCCCTCAAGCAGGTAGAACTAAGCCTCGAGCTCCTTGAAAACGGTCGTGCTGCTGAGCTCCCGGTAACTCGACTCCGCCATGCAATCCACCTGGAACTCCGTCCAGGTGGACAGGTTTTCCTCAACACCGATCAACAAAGGCCATTCAATCCGCTGGCGTCGATAGGTGAGTCCGACGCAGGTCAATGCGAGGTCATCGGCCATCAATGACCACAGCACATGCACATCCCCATGGGTGTAGGGATAGGGCGTGGGCTGGGGTGGGCGGTCAGGCAGATAACCGGGGAGCGTTTCGATTCTCCTGCGGTTTTCCCATGAGAAATAGCGTCCGTTGTCTGTGGGATAAAACCAGCAGGTTTCATTGGCGGCATCCTGCAGCGCATAGCAATCAAGGCATTGGATCGAATCGACCACCATCTGCAGTCCCGGGCCGGAAGACTGGTTGTCGGGAACCCCATTCACCTGATAAACCCCAAGCCAAAGGCTGCGGGGATCGATCAGCGGCACCAGGGCATCACAGATCAGGGGGGCCGGTCGATCCGCGGGGAAGGGTTGCTCTCCGCTGGCCTTCACCGCACCGGCCTGGAGCAGGGCAGGAAGCGTTTCTTCCGCTCCATCAGGAAGCCGAAAAAGGCGGAGTTGGGTCCCACTGCGCACACCCAGACGCTGGGCATCTACAAGATCGTTCCATTGACAGGAGTCCTTGGGCAGAACACCTTCCCGGGAGAGGACAAAGACAAGGGAATGCTGCATGGTGGGGGTCAAGGCCTCATTAAGGTGCCCTGGGGAAGGGAACTTAACCAGGCACGGGTTCGCTCCACATCCTTGCCGTAGCGAGAATCAACTGTGGCCAGGGCCCGATAGAGCTCCATGGCTTCCACCGCCGCAGCCCGGGCCTCTTGGGGGCGGTGCAGCTGCTGCTGGACGACGGCCAGGGTTTCCAGGGCATGGGCCAGATCATCCCGGTACCCCCCAATCTCCACCGTCAGGGCTTCCGCAGGTCCGGAGCGGGCCAGCAACCGGAGAAGGTCGATGGATTCTTCCAGGGAGGCCCTGGCCTGGGCCGGTTCGCCGACCCGGGCGTAGGCCTGCCCGAGGCGGCTGAGGGCCTTCGCCCAGTCGCTGATCAGCTGGGGTTGGCTGCGGGCCACCTGCCGCAGCAGCGCTTCTGCTTCCTGGGCCGGCTTGAGGGCCTTTGCCCAGTTTCCCAGCAGGTCGGCCACCTGGCTCACATTCACCAGGGAACCAGCCAGGCCGTACAGCAGTCCAGAGTTCTGGGGATCCAACTTGACCAGCTGCCGGCCCTGGGCAACGGCCGCATCCAGATCACCCAGAGCCTCCTGGGGCCGGTTGAGGGCCACCAGCAAGCTGGCACGGAGATTCAGGACATCCACTTGTTCGGCTTGCAGGGCCGGATCCTGCGGCGACAGGATTTGATGGAGACGCACCAGCTCGTCGGCCAGAGGCAAGGCCTCCTGCGGACGGTTGCCCTCGAAGTAGAGCAACACCAGGTTGCGGAGGGGACGCTCCATGGCGGAGGAGGCCTCCCTGCCATTGGCGAAGGCCATGGCCCGATAGAGCGCCAGGGCTTCCTCCGTTGGCGCCACGGCCTCATCCTTCCTTCCCAGCCGGATCAACACCACACCGAGGTTGTGCAGGGACGCTGCAAGCTTCGGGCGCTGGCTGGGGTCCTGCCCGACAAGCTGGCGATGGATGGCCACAGAGCGTTGTTGGGCCCGCCAGGCCTCCTCATACCGCCCCGAGCTGTAAGCCGCACCCGCCTGCTCTTCCGCCACTCTGGCGGCCTCCGAAAGAGAGGCAGCTGGTGCTTCTGCGGCCGACGGCTCCAGCAGTCCAGGGGACGAAGGCCCGAGGCGCCACACCGCCAAGGCGGAGGCTGGCAGCAGACACAGGGCTGCCACGAGGCCGAACGCAGGGGAAAAGAGATGGCCGACTTGCCTCGCTGACTGCCGATGGGGGGGCCTGGGTGACATAGGCGAAACCGGAGACGCTCCAGGGGGAGAGGCCTGGCGCTCTTCCTCTCTAGCCAGGCTTTGATGGGCTGGCGAGGGCCAACGCGCTGCGGCAATTATTGGTGATGAACCACGACAGGCAGGGTGACATGGTTAATTGTGTAGCGATTGCCACTAAATCGTGTAAATCAAGATTGCGCATTTCATGGAAGCATGTCTGCGTCGAAAGAAGGGAATAGGGGAGCTTTAGGGTCAACCATCTGCCGTGATTCATCCTGATGGCTTCGCCACTTCCCCCATCTGCCACGGCAGCCTGCTGGCAGCAGCAGATCGACGCCATTGAACTGCTGCTGGAGGATCTTGGATCGGTGGATCCCAGCCTTCAGCATCGAGCCTCCTTTCAAAGCTGCTGGCCGGAGTTGGCCCTGTTGAGAGAGGAGTTGGTGAATGTGCTGATCAGCCGTCGCCGCTCCGTTCGCGAAACAACAGGGGAATCCCGTCTGAACCATGGTCCAGCCTGATCAGAACTCGTTACAGCCTGCCGTGACGGGGAGGCGCCTCAGTAGACAGGGAGTAGCCCTACTCCTGCCATGCTCTACCACCATTTGCTGGTGCCCAGCGACGGCACCGCGCTCTCCGGCCGGGCCCTGGATCAGGCCCTGGCCCTGGCGAAGGCCCTCGATGCACAATTGACACTCCTGCACGTGCAGGCTCCCCTGCCCGTTCCTCTGGTGGGCATGGGCGACATGCTGGATCCCGCCACTGTGGAAAGTCTCAGGAAAACGGCGGAAAAGGAGAGCGAGAGGATCCTGAAGGAGGCTCATGCCGCTGGTGTGGCAGCGGGTCTGGCCATTCACACGGAGGTGGTGAAGCAGGATCTTCCCTACCGGGCGATCGTGGAAGCGGCGAAACGCCATGGCTGCGACCTGATCGTGATGGCTTCCCACGGCCGCAAAGGTCTCTCGGGACTCCTCATCGGCAGCGAAACCCAGCGTGTCCTGCTGCATGCCCCCGTGCCTGTCCTGGTGGTGCGGTAGCCGGGTCGGTCTTCCCCCGCCACCCACTCCCCCGGCGCTGGGCAAGAATGGGGCGTCTGCTTTTGGGTCCCCACCCTGCCATGACCCGTGAACGTGATCCCTTCCAGATCCCCAGGGCTGGATTGGAAGCTGCCCCCCTGGCTGGATGGGCCGGGCTGCAACTCACAACCCCCCAGGCCGGTTTGCCCCCACGCCAGCTCGTCACCGAAGCCACCCTGGCCGGCGTTCTGGTGTATGCGGCCTACCAGGCCCTGCTTACCGGTCTGCGGAGCGAAGGGCTTGTGCGCCGCGGAGCCCTGAACCGCACGGCTCAGGTGCAACTCATCCTGACCACTGTCTGGGAAGCCATGAAGGAGGGCACGGCCGTTGGCCTGATCCTGAGCCTGGTGCTCCTGGTCTGCCCCTGGCTGTCGATCCCTCTCACCCTGATGGGAACGGTGGGGTTGGGTAAGGCCTCCCTCGACCTGTTCCATGCCTTCTGGGATGGCCTGAGTGAGGTGCAAAAGCAACAGCTCCATGCGGCCGCCTACGACGCCGGCGTGAACCTCAATCGCCTCCTGGGCGGCGCACCTAACGACTCGCTGCCTGATCGGTAGCTCCCGTCTCCCCCAGATCCAGCGACCAGGCCATTTGGATGTCCCTGGGTTGGATGCGGTAGCCCAGACGCCAGGAGGCCAGCAGGAATTCTCGGCGGCTCCGGCACCGACGCAGGCCACGCCCGATGGCCGGATCGGACTCGGCGTCGTCCACGAGTCGTTCCAACTCGCTCCAGCTCATGGCATCGTCAAACCAACAATGATCAGGGTGACAACAGGACGCGACACCGGACGTTGCATCCATTGCGGCGTGAGGGAATGCCCACTGGTGCCCGAGTCATATCTGGTCACAAACCTGGGGGCTGCCGGTCATCCCTCAGTCATTCCACGGCGCTGAACTTGAGTCATCCCCGCCATCCACACGGTGATGACCTTCCTTCCTCTCCACTCCACCCGCCGCCTGGGCCTGCTCTGCACCAGCGGATTCCTAGCCCTCAGCACAGCGCTCACGGCCGCACCCAGCCAGGCCCAAACCTGGGGCCGGCAGGCCTATGCCCCGCCGCCTGTCGGCTATCGGCCCCCCTTTGCCTCCCCTCGCCCCCAAGCCCCCTACGACCGCTATGGCGATAACACGGTCTACGACAACAACCCCGCGGACTGGGCCCTGAGCGAAGCCCAGATGGCGCAACGCTGCAACGTGGGGCGCCTCGTCGGTGGATTGATCGGTGGTGGGATGGGCTACGCCACCTCCCGCAAAGATGGGCGGAGCTGGGCCGTGCCCCTCGGGGCCCTGCTGGGATCCCAGATGGGCTGCAATGTGGGCAATGGACGGGGGCCTGTGCCCTGGTGATGGCAAGCTGCTTGGGAGGTTGGGGCCCCAGCCTCCTCCCTGGCCCATGTTGTTTCACATCGTTCACCGCCTCACCTACACCTATTCCGAGCCGGTGTTCCTGGAGCCCATCACCCTCCGGCTCACGCCCCGGCAGGACGCCAGCCAACGGCTGCTGCATCACCAGCTCACCCTGCTCCCGGAGCCCGCTGGGATGAGCCGTGTGCTCGAGCCTGACGGAACCGATGCGGCGATCATCTGGTTTGAGCACACCCACCCGGCGCTGACCATCGCCATGGAAACCCTGGTGGAGACGCTGCGCGCCAACCCCTTTGACTGGATCCTGACGGACCCTGGTGTGCGAACCCTCCCCGCCACCTACTCCGCATTGGAAGCCCACTCACTTGCGCCATGTCTTGCCTCCAGCGGGGTACACCCTTCCGTACAGGCCTGGGCCCGGAGCCTGGCGGACGCGGTGGAGAGCGACACAGCAGCGTTTCTGATGCGGCTCGCTGATCACATCCACCACACCTTTCACCATGTAGGTCGACCCGATGGTGCGCCCTTCTCCCCTGCAGAAACCCTGAGCCAACGCCGGGGAGCATGTCGGGACACGGCCATGCTGTTTGTGGAGGCCTGCCGCAGTCTTGGCCTGGCCGCCCGTTTCGTCAGCGGGTATTCCATGCACCACCCGCCGGAGGTGACGGAGCATGAACTCCATGCCTGGGCAGAGGTGTATCTGCCAGGAGCGGGCTGGCGCGGCTACGATCCCAGCCTTGGGCTGGCCGTAGGGGATGGCCATGTGGTGCTGGCGGCCACTCCCGACCACCATCTGGCCGCACCGGTGAGCGGAGCCTATCGGGGAACCGGCATCTCCTCGCGGATGGATTACGTATTGACGGTGAAGGCGTCGGAGTCGCGGGCTGAGCAGGAGCCATGGGATCCCCCTCTCTTCTGACCACCCTTCTGCTGCTGCTCGCCGGG
The DNA here is from genome assembly GCA_040399515.1 of Cyanobium sp. Taxonomy (GTDB): domain Bacteria; phylum Cyanobacteriota; class Cyanobacteriia; order PCC-6307; family Cyanobiaceae; genus Cyanobium. The sequence goes on from JBBASA010000008.1 coordinate 52,481, forward strand.
GTGCTGATCGCCCGGCTCAGCGCAGGCCGTCTTGTCCGATGGGCCATCCCAGCCATCGTGCTGGAGCTTCTTGTGGGTGTGGTGCTGGGGAACACCCTCTTGCCCTATGCCGCCATCGCCCCCCTCAGCGGCCTGACAGAACTAGGAGTCCTCACCCTGTTTTTCCAGGTGGGATTGGAAGTGCGGGGGGATCTGCTGGCATCCCGTCGGGGAGCGATTCTTCGCACCGTGGCCCTCAGTGCCCTGGTGCCTCTGCTGGCTTATGCCCCCGTGCAGGGCATCTATGGCCTCTCCTCGAACACCACCCTTCTCATGCTGGCGGCCCTGAGCGCCACAGGCACCGGCGTCACCCTCCGTCTGCTGGCCCAGCGAGGGGCCTTAAGCACTCCATCCGGCCGGCTCCTGGTGGGGGTGTCCGTGCTGGATGACCTGCCAGCCATCGCCCTGCTCACCCTGGCCACCCTCTCGGGGGGGCACGCCTCCGCCCGGGGAGGCCTGGCCTGGCTGGGCCTCCCCCTGGGCCTAGGGGCAGCGGCCCTGAGCTGGTGGGCCGCAGGCCTTTGGATGCGCCGTCGCTCCGAACGTCCCCAGAATCCCCTGGCCCTGCTAATCCTGCTGATCAGCTGCGCCTGGGTGGGGGAGGTGAGCGGCCTGAGCTCCCTGCTGGGGGCCCTCTGGGGAGGGGTGCTCCTCTCTCGCCTCAGGGGCACGGAAGGGGACAGACACGAAAACGATGCGGCGATTCAGGGCACCTTCCAGGTTCTGACGGATGTTTTTCTGCCCCTGTATTTCATCAGCGTGGGGATGCGGCTGCCCCTCGCTGCCCTGCTCGAGCCGAGAGCCTGGGCCCTGGCCGCCGGCCTCATTGCCCTTGCCCTGCTCAGCAAGGCGGCCTGTGCCCTGGGGATCTGGCGGCAGGATGTGGCCTCTGGGGTGGACCGGGCCGTGGTGGTGTTCGGACTGATCCCCCGGGGATTACCCGGGCTGGTTTTTGCAACAACAGCCCGCCAGGCGGGGGTGATCAACGCGGTGGAGTTTTCTGCCGTGGTGCTGATGGTCACCTTCACCACGGTGGTGGGGCTCCTGCTGCTGGATCGTCGGTTGACCAAGACTGCGTACGGAGAACCGCAAACTGCAAACCCAAAAAGTTCGTAACATCTGTTCATATCGATGGGCTCCATGTCTCGCTCGCTCTCCCGAAAATTTTCGACAGAACTGCACTCCAGGGCTATCGATGCCTGCACGGACATTGATGAGTTGCGCCGGGTGGCAAAAACCCTTCTCACCGCCTGGCAACTCCAGGCAGAAATGAGCGAGCAGTACGGAGCTGAACTCCTCGGACTGAACCGCCCCTTCCAGCCTTGACAGGGCTGGAAGGCCCTATCAACCGCCGCAATCGCGGAGACGACGGACTGCAACAGGGTTGAATTCAATGCTTCCGGGGGCGGTGAAGAGATCGGGTTGTTGATCCCGCAACGAGCGGGCAACCTGATCGAGACGCGCCTGAGCCTCTTGCCATCTGTTGGCGTGATCCGCTTGCCAGCGAGCTCGATGTCCGCTCTCCCCGCGGGTCCAATCCTCGCGGGCCTGGAGATACCTCTGCCAGTCCGCTTCCCGATCTTCTATCCGGAACCTCGATTCCTCATCTTCGTTCCATCGGGGTGGGGAAGACTGGGGTACATAGGCCTCCTCCTTCACCTTCGCTAACCGGGCTTCTGAACGCCTGAGCTCGGCCATCTGGACTTCCAGGGCTGGAAGCTCCCGCAAGCAGCGGTCACGGGCAATCTTCTGCTGTTGCAGCTGGGAGGGATCGGAGGCGGGACGTTCCTTGGGCCCTACAACTCCACTTCGGGAGCCCTGAGCCCCCTGGGGGGGAGAGAGGAGGCGGCGCAGGTCTGCACAGGCCGTCAGGAGGAGAAGCAGAAGTGGGAACAGCTGCCAAGGCATCCAGGGTCGTGTCGGGGACGTTGTTTGAAATGCCATTCTCGGCTGGCCACCAGCCCATTGGCGATGACCCTCAGGATCCTGGATGTAGATCTCCTGGCCTTTGAACGGGGCAGCACATCGGCTCGCGAGGGGGTGGTGGAGGGGGTGCGGCGCAGCCTCTGCACTGGATTCGTCACCAGCACCCATGACCTGCCGACGGATCTGCTGGACCAGGCCTACAGCCTGCTGACCGATTTTTTTCACTTACCGGTGGAGGTTAAACGGCAGTTTCACAGGCCCGATGCCCATGGACAGACGGGTTATACCGAGCTGCTGGTGGAGACGGCCGCAGGAGAGGACACAGCCGACTGGAAGGAGATGCTCAACTGGTCAGCCCCCCTCCCGAAGGATCACCCCCTCAAGCTCCAATACCCCCTCTTTTATCCGGAAGGGGTCTTGCCCGAGGAGGCCGTGCCTGGAATCACGGCCGTGCTGAACGGTTTCCATGGGGCCATGGCCGATCTCCAGCGACGGTTTCTTCGGGTCGTCGCCCTGGCCCTGGGGGCGGATGAGGGCCTGTTTGAGGAGATGGTGAGCGATGGCCCCACCCTCACCCGAGCCCTGCGCTACCCCCCCATGGCCGAGGCTCCCACGGAGGGCGCGTGCTGGGCTGCCCCCCATGCCGACATCAACCTCATCACCGTGCTGCCACGGGCTACGGCGCCCGGGCTCGAAGTGGCCATCGAAGGCCAATGGCATCCCCTGACCCCACCCGACAACCAGGTGATCATCAACACAGGATTGATGCTGGAAAGACTCAGCAATGGCCGATTCCCCAGTGGATGGCACAGGGTGGTCTCACCCGCCGAAGCCCAGGCGGAACGCTTCAGCGTGGTGCAGTTTTGCCATCCACGGCCCAGCACGATTCTTTCCCCCCTGGCCTGTTGCTGCCAGAGTCCCACTCCGCAGCGGTTCATGGCCATCTCCGCTGCAGATGCCTTACAGGATGTGCTCTACAGGATCAAACTGCTGACATAAACCACCGCACTGGCGGCTTGACGGGCCGACCAGCAGCAGCTTGACTAGAAATAGGGTGAATTCAATGAAAGACAATCTTTCCATGGCGAAAAGCAGGAAAAATCAAACCAAATTATCTCCTCTCAAGGCAAGCTTGCTTTCCGCCTTGGCGGCGGTTCTGATAGCTCCGGCCCTGGTGAGTGGTCAGGCCAAAGCAGCTCCGAACGGCATCGACCTCAACCGGGCCTTACAGATCGGCTGGTACTCCCTGAGGGTGCAGAATCCCTTTGGCACGAATTACACAGGCTTGGTATCGATTAAATCCTACAATCCCCAAACGAAGGAGTTCCTATTTATCAATAAAGATGGAAAAGAAGTGAAGATAGGCGCATCTGACATCAGCTTTATTTATTTTCGCCAGCTCCCCGATCGCGCTGATCTCAACGTACAAGTCCAAGATGTACGCAACATCCAGATCACGCCTTTCAAAGAGTTCTTATACGATATCCCCCCCGGCAGACTTGCCATTGACAACGGGTCTTTGCTGCTGGATACCCGCTGGCGCATTGCCCAACAAACCCCCTTTGATGTCAACACAAACACTCCAGCCACGGGGAATGGAAATCTTGAGCAAATGGAGATTCCCAGAAGGATTCAATTGAATTACCTCGGAAACCATTTTCTGGTCGAAACGGAATTGGTGAACATGGTGACGCGAACAGCACCCGATCCCTCAGGCGGGACCGTGCCAAGGCGGCTCCCTACCCTCTTCCCCATCCAAAGCCCATCACCGACACCATCTCCAACCCAGCCAATGAACCGCTGAAACGCTCCATTCAAGTCAAGCCAGGGGCTCAGAAGAATTCATCAAAATTGTCAAAATCGACTGCTTTGAAGTTGCCGTCCTGCACCTGTTGCATGAGCCGCACCAGCTGAACCCATATCGCACCGCCGGTGGCGAGCGACAACAGGAAGGACAACAGCAAGGCGGCCCCTGGCGCGAAGCCGAACACCTGCAAACTCCCACCGATAAAAAGGGTGACGCCCAGCAGTAGGCCCACCCAGGGAAGAATGGTCTGCACACGCCCCAGGGGAAGGAGGGGCAGCCGATCCTGCTTCCAGGCGTCAAGCCGCTCGCTAACCAGTCGGCTGAAGGTCAGTCCGCAAAGGATGCCGATGGCCAATCCGACTCCAGCCAGGAGATAGGGAGGCTGGGAGAGGGGGGCAAACTCCAACAGGATTTCCGCCGCATCCAGATCGCCATAGTCGCCCCTTGCAGCGGCATCCACAGCATCCTGGAGATCCAGGGGGGCACTGACGAGGAAGGGCCAGGAAAACACAACCACAAAGGGGCGCAGATCATGGCGAACCCTAGTGCCCCCAAGGCCACTCCATGCGCAGGGCCCTTGGCAAAGGAAGGAAAGGGCAAAGAAGCCATGGAAATGCAAAGGCACCAGCCGGACGCAATTCAACAGGTAAAAGCGTTGGAAAAGGAGGGGAGGCTGATTTAATTGAGTCAGTAACCCATCACATCAGAAGGATGGACAAACAATCAGGTTTCCCAAGCATCTTCAGAAAGCCAATCAGAGTAACGATCACTTTGCCTCACAACATTTATAATCACCTCAAGGTAAGGAGTGACGAAGAAGGCAGGTCTTTATCCAACTTAGCCGCATTCTTGCTAGAAAAATCACTGAACTGAACATTGGCAGACTTGCTGGGTTCCGAGAAGAAGGGATCAAGCAGCTAGGGGATTCAGGCGACTCAGCAATCCTGTGGCCATTTTGGTCAGTGAGAAGTGTTGACCGATCAGAGACAATAGGGCTCTTAAATCCTCTGCATGCAGTTGGTTCTCGGCCACAAGGCTGAGCAGGAAGCGCTGACGGATGCTGCTGCCATCTGGACCCAGCAGCAGGCGAAGGCCATCTCGGGCCACGGGCAGGAGATCCTGCCCTCCTGGAAGATCCGATTCGACAACGCTCAACAAATTGGATAAGCGCTCCAAGCGCAGCCGGCCATTCTCATCGAAGATCACCTCCATCAACTTCTCCCGCATCTCCGCCGTATCCCCTGCCAGCAAACGCCTGGCCACGTAGGGATAGGCCACCTGAAGGATTCGAAAGTCTGGATCCAACCGCAGGGCCAACCCCTCCTGACTCACCACCGCACGAATGATGAGGGCAAATCGCGCTGGCACACGAAAGGGATAGTCGTACATCAACTCCGAGAAACGATCCGTGATGGATTTGAAGTTGAAGCTGCCCACATTTTTACCAATCGCATCCCCCAACACATGCTCCAAGGCAGGAACGATGGGACCCAGTTCGGTTTGGGGATGAAGGAAACCCAAAGCCTGAAAATCCTTGGCCAGGCCTCTGAAATCACGATTAATAAGGTGAACGACAGCTCCGGTCAAGGTGAGCCTGTCCTGTTGGCTCAAGGCATCCATCATGCCAAAATCCACATAGGCCATATGGCCCATCCCATCGGTGACACCTGGCAGGGCGAACAGGTTGCCGGGGTGGGGATCGGCGTGAAAATAGCCGAATTCCAGCAATTGCCTTAAACCTGAAATCACACCCGTGCGGATGAGCGCCGCAGGATCCAGGTGGTGGGATTCCACCTCCTTGCGACTGAGCATCTTCACCCCATTAATCCAGGTGGTGGTAAGCACCCGCCGACTGGACAGGGTGCGCTCAACATCGGGAATCGTGACCTCGGGATAGGCCGCAAAGAGATGGGCAAAATGCTCAGCGTTATCCGCTTCTTTGCGATAATCAATCTCATCGAACAAACTGCGACCAAATTCATCAATGATCGTGCCCAAGCCAAACCCTAGGTTGAGGGGGAGGAAGGGCGCACTCAACACCCCCAAGGCGCGAATGATTGCTAGATCGCGTTTCAAGATGAAGGGCAGATTGGGACGTTGAACTTTCACCGCGACCCAACGTCCGTCTTTTAAACGGGCTCGATACACCTGACCCAGGCTGGCTGCGGCGATCGGATAGTTGGGGAACTCCTCGAAGAGCTCCACGATCTCTGCTCCCAATTCGGAGGTGATCGTCTGCCGCGCCAGGGGACAGGGGAAGGGGGGCAGATCGTCCTGCAGACGGGTGAGCTCCTCCAGCCAGTCACGGCGCACCAGGTCCGGTCGCGTGGAGAGGGCCTGGCCCAGCTTGATGAAACAGGGCCCAAGATCGGTCAGGCTGGTGAGGATCCGGCGGGCCACGCGTTGCTGGGTTTTGGCATCCGAACTGTTTCCCTGCGCCACCACCTCGATGGCCATGCGGCCCAGGGTGAACACCACCACCACCAGACGGGTGAGGAAAATCCAGGGCCGCAACAGGAGCCAGCGGAGGTGGCGATCCGGCTCGTAGCGAAGATCCGGATCCTGGAGAGGTGATGAAGCGGTGACCTTCGAGCCCGGGGGAAGCACAGCAGAAAGGGTCAGGGATCTTCCATCGGCTCGGCAAACTTTAGGAACCTTCCCCTGGCAACCATGGGCCCTTCGGCCAAAAGCGTCCTGCCCACGGATGCCCTACTCCCCTGCCTGGAAGCCCCCCCCAACCTGCCGCTCCACCTCCCCGCCCATGGCCAGGGGCGGGCCCTGGCGGCAAGCCTGCGGCGGGTGCTACGCCGTGCCCCGGGCTCCTGGGACCTGCCGGAACTGCCCACCTGGGGCGGGCCGCTGCTGAAGGAGGGGGCGGTGGCGGAGGCCCAGAGGGGTTGCGCGGCCTTGCTGGGAGCTGAGACCTGTTGGTTCGGCGTCAATGGAGCTTCCGGCCTGCTTCAGGCGGCGCTGCTGGCCATGGCCCCTCCTGGCTCCCGGGTGCTCCTGCCCCGCAACCTCCATCGCAGCCTGCTCCACGCCTGCGTGCTGGGAAGCCTTGACCCACTTTTCTACACCCCCCCCTTTGAACCCACCACGGGGCTCTGGCAGCCCCTGCCTCCAGCGCTGCTGACCGCAATCCTCACCACCGCCCTGGCCCAGGGGCCGGTGGCGGCGCTTGTGCTCCTCGATCCCACCTATGAGGGGCTCCGCGCCGATCTGGCCTCGCTGGTGAAGCTGGCCCATGGGCAAGGGGTGCCCGTCCTGGTGGACCAGGCCCATGGCAGGGGGGAAGCCCTGGCGGCTGGGGCCGATCTGGTGGTGCTCTCCCCCCAGAAAGTGGCGGGGGGATTGGCCCAGGGGGCAGCCCTCCTGGGCCAGGGGAATCGGGTGGACACCCCAGCGCTGGAGACCAGCCTGCTGTGGTTGCAGACCTCAAGCCCCAGCGCCCTGCTGCTCACCTCCACGGCAGCGGCCCTGGAAGAGATGGCCTCTGTCGCGGGAAAGGGCCTGCGGGAGCGTGCCGAACGGCGGGGCCGGCGCCTGGCACGGCGCTTGGAGGAGCATGGTCTGGCCCTGGTGCCAAACCAAGACCCCCTCCGTCTGCTGGTTCACACCGGCGCCTTTGGGGTGAATGGGCTCCGCGCCGATGCCTGGTTGCAGGAACGCGGGGTGATGGCCGAACTTCCTGAACCAGCCCTCCTGCTTTTTTGCCTGGGCATGGCACCCCCTCCCTCCCTGGAGCGCAAACTGCCTCCCCTGCTCGCCCACTTGCGCAGAGCCCTGGGGGGGGCGCCCCTGCCCGCCGTGCCCACCCCGCCCGTTCCCCTGGTGGGCCGCCTGGAGATGCCCATCGGCCAGGCCTGGCGATCCCCTGGCACCTGGATCCCTTTGCGCCAGGCCGTGGGACGCCTAGCGGCGGAACCCCTGGTGCCCTATCCCCCGGGCATCCCCCTGGTGATGCCGGGCGAGCGGATGGATGGGGAGCGAGCTGCATGGCTGGAGGAGCAACACAACCTGTGGCCCGGCCAGATCACTGATACGGTGAAGGTCGTGGCCGAAGAGAGCAGGGCCTGAAGGGGAGCGTTGCCCGTGATCCAGTGCTCGTGAACCTGTGTCCGTGAACCAGCCAAGCTCCTTTCAATGGGATTTCGTCACCCCCGGGTTGCCGGATGGAGCCTTTCAGGATGCTCCGGGCTTCAGCCCCACCCCCATGGAGCTCCGGGTCATCCTGCTGGCCCATCTGCGGCTCAGCCCCGATTCCCTGGTGTGGGATGTGGGCGGAGGCACGGGCGCCCTGGCCTTGGAAATTGCCCGGCTCATGCCCTCGGGCATGGTGCACACCCTGGAGCGCGACCCCGATGCCATCGAGCTGCTGGAGCGAAATCGGCGGCGCTTTGGCATCAGCAACCTCCAGATCCACTCCGGCAAGGCCCCTGATGATCTGAATCTCCTGCCTGCCCATCCCGATCGGGTGCTGCTGGAGGTGGGCAGGCCTCTGGGCGACACGCTCATGGCCGTGTGGGACGCGCTGCAACCCAGCGGCCGCCTGGTGATCAGCACGGTGAGCCTGGAGGGACTGGTGGATGCCACCGACAGACTGGACCGGCTCGAGGCGAGGGATGTGCAGGTGATTCAGGCCACCGTGCACCGGATGCAACGGCGGGGGACCCAGGCCCGGCTGGCCGCCGCCGAACCCCTGTTCGTCATCGCCGCCGAGCGATGAGCTGGATCCGGTGTTTCCCATGCCTCACACTTTGATCCCCAAACCCCAAACCCGAACCTCCCTGGCCCGCCTCGCGAGTGGCTGGGCGGCGGGGGGGTTGGGGGCAGCTTTCATCCTCCTGGGGGGATGGTGGTTCACCCTGGCTGTGGGCGTGATCGTGCACCTGGGGTTGCTGGAGTTTTTCCGGATGGCCCGCTTCAAGGGGATCCGCCCGGCGGTGCGCACCACCCTGGTGGCGGTGCAGCTCCTGCTGGCATCCACCATGGCCGCCAGCATCGGCAACTGGCCGGGGAATGAAGGGGTGGGCGACGTGGCTGCGGCGGTCCTGCCGGCTTCCGGCGCGGTGATCTGCGGTTGGCTGCTGCTCCAACCGGTGACAGGCACCATCGCCGACATTGCGGCATCGATTTTTGGGTTGTTTTACCTCGGTTTTCTGCCCAGCCATTGGATCAAGCTTCGCGCCATCACCGATCCAGCCCTAGCCCCCCGACTCTCGGGCACCATTTCGGGCTTCGGTTGGCCCTGGACGTCGGGGCTGGCGCTCACCCTCCTGGCCGTCCTGCTGATCGTGGCCACGGACATCGGGTCCTATGGCATCGGGCGCCGCTGGGGACGGCGACCCCTATCTCCCATCTCACCCGGGAAAACCATCGAGGGCGCCCTGGGGGGGGTGGCTTGCGCCGCCCTGGTGGGCGGGATGGGTGGCCTGCTGCTGGGCTGGCGGTGGGGATGGCTGCTGGGAGGATTGCTGGGGGTGGTGGTGGCCCTGTTTGCCGTGGTGGGAGATCTGACGGAATCAATGATGAAACGGGATGCGGGCCTCAAGGATTCCGGGGATGCGATCCCGGGCCACGGAGGGATCCTGGATCGGATCGACAGCTATCTCTTCGTGCCCGCCGTGGTCTACTCCCTGGTCACCCTGGTGCTCCCCCTCTCGGAGCGGCTCTAAGGCTGCACCACGGCAACCCCCGCCAACTCCAGCATCCCGGCACGCACCTCGGCTCGCTCGAGGGTGATCGCTTCATCCAGGGGGATGGCCACGGAAGGGCCGCCAAGGATCGGGCAGACCTCTAGACCCGTGGAGGTGAGCCCGATGTGGGTGTCCAGGACGTCCACAGCCCCCCCCTGGGGGGGAAGCACCTGCAGGATCAGGCGCCCATCCTGCAGCTGGGCGCCTCGCAAGGTGCCGCCCCCGAGGAGTCCCTGGCAGAGGAGATCGGCAAGCTCCTGCCCCTCGGGCCGGGTGAGCGACCGACTCAGGCCCTCTTCAGAAAACACAACGGATCCCCGGACCCGGAAGGCTTCGTTCAGCTGGAGAGGCTGGTGGCGCAGCAGGCCGGGCAGCTTTAGGCGAATTGGGTCGCTCGCCAGATCCACCTGCTCCAGGCAGAGATGTTGAAAGACCACCTTCCGTGCCCGAAGCCGCACCCCCTGCAGATTCCCCTGCAGCCACTGGGCCATCGCTCCCTCCAGCTGGAGCTCCAGGGCCTCCACCTCCTGGCACTGCCGGCGGAGCCACAGCTCCAGCCCCTTGGAGAGCAAGGCCAGGAAGGGCCCTGCCGAGTGATCGGCTTTGGCGGACGGGGGCATGGATCAGTCCATCCGCGCTCGGCGGGCGGCCAGAAACGCCTCCGCCGCCGTGAACATGGAGAGGCCCAGCAGCTCCGGGAGCGGCGGACCGAGCTCCCAGGGGCCCACGGCCCCCAGCACCAACCAGAGACTTCCCAACAGCGCCGTGATCCAGTAAGCCCGCCAGCGTCGTTGATAGATGTAGCCCGCCCCCAACCCCGGCAGGATGTTGAGGCCGGATCCAACCCAGGGAGAGGAAGCGGCGAGAACCTCCTTCCGGGAGAGAAGCCCTGGCAGCTGGAGGACGCCTGGGGGGAGGCCACCTTCCGTGTTCAACGGGGGAACCATCCTTAAAGCTGGGGGGAGGGAGAGGGGCTGGAGCTCCGTTCCAGTGCCCGATGGAGGCGATCGAGGCGGCGGGCATTCACCCCCAGATCGGAATCCCCGAGCCGACTCTGGGAGCGGGCCTGGAGCTGGCCCTCGGGCCCATTGGCGAAAAGTTCAAGATCATCCACAAAGCCGAACAAGCGACTGGTGACGGTGGCGTGAAGATAGGGGCCATCGGTTTCCACCAGCTCCACCCCATCCAGAGACAGCACCACAGGAAGGAGGTTGGTCAGCGCTTCCTGGGCATTCGGCACGAGCCAGCTTGCCTGGGCACAGTGGGCAGGCGACGGACAGGGGGCCAGCCCATGGTCCTGCACCCCCAGGTCGGCGGGGATGGGCCCCTCAAGGTGAAGCAAGGAAGCCCCCGCCGGAAGGGGGGAGAGGAGAGCACCGCTGAGCAGGATCAGCAGGGTGAGGACGGCGGCCAACACCTTTGCCCCAGGGCGACTCGGGCGGGGTGGACAGGACAAGGGTCGGGGGTCAGGCGGATGGGCCATGGGTTTGCAGGGCGAACAAGTGGTCTCGAACCAGTCTGGGTTGGTCGAGATGGGGAAGATGACCGCAACGGGGCACGGGCACAATCCGATCCCCCAGGAGGGCATCGGCCTGACGGCGCAGGCCAGGACCCAGCACCCGGTCCTGATCGCCCCAGAGCACCCGGATGGGTTGGGATGGCAGGGGGTCGCCACAGCCCGCAAAGCCGCCGGATCGGGCAAATGCCGCGAGGGAGGTGGCCCACCCCGGACATGTGAGGTGGAGGGAGGCGATTTCCAGCTCGGGGGCCCCCACACTGGCCTCTGGATCCGCAAAGGCGCTCCGGCACAGACCGCGCCGTACCCAGGGCAGGGAGAGGAAACGCACCCCTAGCGCGGCCAGCGGCAGGGGGAGGGAGCGGGGCACACCCCCCAGACCGGCCGGATCCAGCAGAAGCAGCGACTCCACCTGGTGGGGCCGGCGGCGAGCGAGTTCAAGGGCTACCGCACCCCCCATGGAGGCTCCGATCACGCCGACGGGAGAGGCCAGGCGATCGAGGAGCGCCTCCAGATGGGCCAACACTCCCTCGGGTCCGTAGGCCCCCTGTTCCGGTCTGGGGGTGAAGCCAAAGCCATAGAGGTCGGGGATCACCAGGGTGTGGGACCCGGTGAGCAGGGGAACAAGGCGTCGAAACTCCAGAAAAGAACTGTCGAAGCCGTGCAGCAGGAGCAGGGGGGGACCTTCACCCGCCACGGCCACAGGCCACTGCAGCTTGGGATCCTCGGCCAGGGAGGGGAGGGCCCACCATTGCACCTGGGACGCCAGGGCCCTGGCGTCGGGATCCAGCAGAGACCGAGCGGCCCCCTCAACGAGGGATTGGGGACTGGCCTGCAGATTCATCCCACCGGCTGGCCGTGGGTCGTGGTGGTCACCAGGGCAGCAAGCAGGTCTTGGGGGGTCACGGGGAAGGGCAGGTGGTGAAGGTCGGAGCCAGGGCGACAGGCATGGTCACAGACCGTTTGCAGATCTTGCAGGCTGGCCGCCGCCAGCCCCAGATCGGCCAGCTCGCAGGGAAGGCCAAGGGGGCGGAAGAAGGAGAGCAGCTGATGCCTGGCCTGGGCCGCCAGCCGGCTCCCCCCCAACACTTCTTCCAGGCGAAGTTGGGCCAGGATCCCGAAGCCCACCTTTTCCCCATGCAGGCGGGAATGGGTGTTTGGCAGCTGGGTGAGGCCGTTGTGAACGGCATGGGCGGCCACGGTTCGGCAGCGGGGCCCGCCCAGGCCACCGATGAGGCCAGCGGTGAGGGCGGAGGCTTCCGCGACCCGCACCCAGGCCTCAGAACCAGGCTGCTCCATGGCCTCCACCCCCTCAAGGAGAATCTGATCCCGCAGGAGCCTGGCCTGCTGAACGGCCTGCTGGACCAGGCCATCCCGGCTCTGGGCGCTGCTGATCGATGCCTCATACCACTTGGCCATAGCGTCTGCCATCCCGCTCAGGAGGGTGCGGAGGGGGGCCTGCCGGACCAGGGCATGGTCGAACACCAGGAGATCGGGGCAGCGATCCAGGGCCACATCCCCCAGAAACGCCCCGTCGGGGGTGTAGAGATTGCTGAGAGCGGTCCACCCTGCGCAGGTGGCCGCGCTGGTGGGCACCGTGATGCAGGGGACCCCCAGCTGATGGGCCAGAAGCTTGCCCGCATCGAGCACCTTGCCCCCGCCCATGGCGATCACACTGTCGCAGGGCCCTTGGAGAGCGGCCGCCCCAGCCACCAGATGGAGGCGGGTCAGATCCTCGTAGCAGCAATCGTGCACAAGGTTGGCAGGCCTGGGATCCAGGCCACCCTCCTTGAGCTGGGCAAGCAGCCGGTGTCTAAGCTCCAGGGTGGCCTCGCTCCGGCCAAGGACCAAAGGCCGCTGCCCCAACCGGGCGATCACGGGGAGGGCCTGAGACCAGACCTGCTCACCGCGCAGCACCAGGGTGGGGGCCAGGGTGTGGGAGGACCAGCTACCCATTAGATCAGCGATCTCAGACGGAGAGACCAGCCAGTTCAGGCAGGTTGGCACTCCTTTCCTGCTTGCGGATCACCACTTGCTTGTCGTCGTTGATATCCACGACGGCCGCATCCCCTTCGCCAATCCGACCGGAGAGAAACTCTTCGGCCAGAGAATCCTCGAGGAGCCGCATCACCGCACGGCGCAGAGGACGAGCCCCATAGCTGGGGTTGTAACCCTCTTCCACCAGCCGCTCCTTGAAGGATTCGGTGACGGACAGATCGATCCCCTTGTCGCGCATGCGGGAGAAGACCTCCCTGAGCATGATCTCGGCGATCTGTTTGACCTCGTCGCGAGAGAGTTGACGAAACACGATGATTTCATCAAGACGGTTAAGGAATTCGGGGCGGAAATACTGCTTCAGCTCCTCATTCACCAGGGAACGAATTCGGTTGTACTGGGTTTCTTCCACGTCCCCACCCCCGAATTCAAAGCCCAGGCCACCACCACCCTTTTCAATGACCTTCGAACCAATGTTGGAGGTCATGATGATCAAGGTGTTCTTGAAGTCGACCGTGCGGCCCTTGGAATCCGTCAGGCGGCCATCTTCCAGCAGCTGGAGCAGGAGATTGAAGACATCCGGATGGGCCTTTTCAATCTCATCAAAGAGCACAACTGTGTAGGGACGACGGCGCACAGCCTCGGTGAGCTGGCCACCCTCGTTGAAACCCACATAGCCAGGAGGGGAACCGATCAGCTTGCTGACCGTGTGCCTCTCCATGAACTCGGACATGTCGAGGCGGATCATGGCCTCTTCACTGCCGAAGAAATAGGCCGCCAGAGCCTTGGTGAGCTCCGTTTTGCCCACCCCGGTCGGGCCGGAGAAGATGAAGCTGGCGATCGGCCGGTTGGGATTCTTCAGGCCTACCCGCGCCCGCCGGATAGCCCGTGAAACGGCTCTGACCGCTTCGTCCTGGCCGATGAGGCGCTGGTGAAGGGTCTCCTCCATGTTGAGGAGCTTCACCGACTCGCTCTCCGTGAGCTTCTGGACGGGAACCCCGGTCCAGGAAGCCACGATATGGGCAATGTCCTCTTCGGTGACCACAGGGGTGCGAAGGTCGGCCCGGGCGGAATCCGATCCCTCCATCTCCGCCAGCAGAACTCCAGAGGGTTCCGGGGAGGAAGATGGTTCGGCCGATTCCTCATCTTCCTTACGGGCTTGCAGGATGGAGCGGATTTGCTCTCGCAATTCCACTTCCTTGTCGCGCAGCTCGCCAGCTTTTCCGAAATCCTGAGAGCGAACGGCGTCTTCCTTCTGCTTTTGCACATCCCGCAACTGCTTATCCACTTCCTTCGCGGCGGGAGGCAGTTCGGAGTTCATCAAGCGCACCCGGCTGCCCGCCTCATCGATCAGGTCGATGGCCTTATCGGGGAGGAAACGGTCGGAGATGTAGCGATCGCCAAGGGTGGCCGCAGCCACCAGGGCCTCATCAGAAATCTTCAGGCGGTGGTGCTGCTCATAGCGCTCCCGCAGGCCCCGAAGAATTTCGATGGTGTCGTCCACGGAGGGCTCCCCAACCATGACGGGCTGGAAGCGCCGTTCCAGGGCCGCATCCCGCTCGATGTGCTTTCGGTATTCATCCAGGGTGGTGGCGCCGATGCACTGGAGCTCACCGCGGGCGAGTGCGGGCTTGAGGATATTGGCCGCATCGATGGCCCCTTCCGCCGCACCGGCACCGATCAGGGTGTGCACCTCATCAATCACGAGGATCACGTTCCCGGCGGAACGGATCTCCTCCATGATTTTTTTCAGGCGCTCCTCAAACTCCCCTCGATACTTGGTGCCGGCTACCAGCAGGCCAATGTCGAGGGTGAGCACCCGCTTATCTTCGAGGATGTCGGGCACCTCGCCAGAGGTGATCCGCTGGGCTAGGCCTTCAGCGATGGCGGTCTTGCCGACACCCGGCTCCCCGATCAGCACCGGGTTGTTCTTGGTGCGTCGACCCAAAATTTGTATGACCCGATCAATCTCGTTGTGCCGCCCCACGACGGGATCGAGCTTGGATTCCGCAGCCAGCTGGGTGAGGTTGCTGCCGAATTCATCGAGGGTGGGGGTTTTGGTGGATCCCTTGCTGCCGCCGCCAGCCGCCACTTCCGCGGTTTCGCCCAGCATGCGGATCACTTGGGTGCGCACCTTGGCCAGGTCGACCCCGAGATTTTCGAGAACCCGAGCCGCGACGCCCTCCCCTTCCCTGATCAGGCCCAGCAGGAGGTGTTCCGTTCCGATGTAGTTGTGGCCCAGCTGGCGTGCTTCCTCGAGAGAAAGCTCCAGAACCCTCTTAGCGCGGGGGGTAAAGGGGATTTCAACCGCTACAAAGCCCGATCCGCGCCCAATGATCTTCTCAACTTCCACGCGAGCATCCTTGAGGTTGACCCCCATGGACTTGAGCACCTTTGCGGCCACACCGGTGCCTTCACCGATCAGGCCGAGCAGGATCTGCTCCGTGCCAACAAAATTGTGTCCAAGGCGTCTGGCTTCCTCTTGGGCCAGCATGATCACCTTGATGGCCTTTTCAGTAAACCGCTCGAACATGGGCCTGCGCCCTCAGCAAGTCTTACTAACTTATCAGGGTTGGCGGGTCATTCGCGGTGTTTCAGAGCCTGGGTTGTGAACCGGGTAACCCTTCCCTCGTTTCGGTTTGCCGAACAAACGCCGACATCGCTTCGCTGCACTGACTTCCCTAAACGGAAGACACAGCACGATGAAAAAAGGAAGAAGAGATTTTCGGGCCCATTGCCCGGAACAACACCACCAAATCTCTCCCCATACAACCACTCTTTAGCCGCCTAAAAGAAGCCGATGAATAATGAGCTTATCGAGAAAATTTTTACTGCTTTATTTTTTTTAATTGAATCAGAGCATCATCCCCATTGCGGTAGTAACCGCGACGAACGGCCACTTCGGCAAAGCCCAGGGAGGTATAGAGCCCCCTGGCGGGCCCATTGGCACTAGAGACTTCCAATGTAGCCAACTCGGCGCCCGCCGTACGGGCCGTGGTGAGCAAGGCGTTGAGCACACAACGGCCCAAGCCCAGGCGGCGATGGTCGGGGTGAACCGCCACAGCGGTGATGTGCAGCTCATCCACCACCAACCAGCCACTGGCCAGGGCCAGGAGGTCTCCCAGGTCTGAGCGTGGATCGCGCCAGCCCACCACAGGCCGCCTGGGCTCCCCGAGCTCCACCCGCCACTGCTCTTCCGTCCAGAGGCCGCCGAGGGCTAGGCGATCCAGGGTGAGGCAATCGGCCAGGTCGGCCAGACCCAGTGGAATCACCTGGGCCGGGGTGGGCCCTTCATGGGAGAAAACGGAGGAAGACAGCTGCGGGATGGGGTGGGCGGGAGGGTGGGCGGCTGTTGGCCAGAGCCTGCCTACCATGAACGTGGACAACATTCTGTAAGGGCTTCATGCCAGCATTTCCTTCAACCACGGCGATGGAAGGGGAGAGCCCTGCGTCTGTGGCAGCCCGTCATGCGCTCACGCCTTTTGAACAGGGCGTTGTTCTTGAGAGCCCGAACTGCAACCTGGCACCCATCACTAGCAGCCTCGATGGGCAGCAACGGCTGGTGGTGGGGGGCTGCCTGCTGAGCGCGTTAGCCCAGACCTATGGCACCCCTCTCTATGTCATCGACGAGGCCACGGTGCGGGCCGCCTGCAGGGCCTATCGAGAGGCCCTGGCTCAGGCCTACCCCGGCCCTTCCCTGGCTGTGTACGCCTCCAAGGCCAACAGCTCCCTGGCGATCACCGCCCTGGTGGCCTCCGAGGGCCTGGGGCTGGATGCGGTGTCGGCGGGCGAACTGCTGACCGCCCTGCGGGGGGGCATGCCTGCGGAAAGGATGGTGCTGCATGGCAACAACAAGGCCCGGGAGGAAATCGCCCTGGCGATCGAGCACGGCGTCACGGTGGTGGTGGACAACTGGCTTGATCTGGAACACCTCAGCGCCCTCGCCCCCACGCGGCCCACGCCGGTCCGGCTGCTGGTGCGCTTCACGCCGGGCATCGAATGTCACACCCACGAGTACATCCGCACCGGACACCTAGACAGCAAATTCGGGTTTGATCCCGACCAATTGGAGACGGTGCTGCAGCACCTCAGTGGTTGCCCCTGGGCCTGGGTGGATGGCCTGCACGCCCACATCGGTTCCCAGATCTTCGAGCTCGAACCCCATCGCGACCTGGCCGGGGTGATGGCGGACGCCCTGGCCCTGGCCCGCTCCCTGG
The DNA here is from genome assembly GCA_040399515.1 of Cyanobium sp. GTDB lineage: Bacteria > Cyanobacteriota > Cyanobacteriia > PCC-6307 > Cyanobiaceae > Cyanobium. The sequence goes on from JBBASA010000008.1 coordinate 69,677, forward strand.
GCCACCCCTGCCGGGATCTGAACGTGGGGGGTGGTCTGGGAATTCGCTATGTGGCCTCGGACGATCCGCCGACCATCCAGGATTGGGTGGAGGCCGTGGCAGGTGCCGTGGCGAAAGCCTGCGAAGCTCGCGGACTGGAGCTGCCTCGCCTGCTGTGCGAACCGGGCCGATCCCTCATCGGGACCGCGGGACTGACCCTCTACACGGTGGGCAGCCAAAAGGTGATTCCAGGCCTGCGCACCTATCTCTCCGTGGACGGGGGGATGAGCGACAACCCCCGGCCGATCACCTACAACTCCTCCTACACAGCCCTGATGGCGGATCACCCCCTGCCCGGATCCGAAGCGGAGCAGGTGTCTGTGACCCTGGCGGGAAAACATTGCGAATCCGGGGATGTGCTTCTGCCCCATCTGACCTTGCCCCAACCCCGCCAAGGCGATGTGATCGCGGTGCTGAGCACGGGCGCCTACAACGCCTCGATGGGCTCCAACTACAACCGGATCCCCAAGCCCGCCACCATTCTTGTGCATGAGGGAAGGGCCGAGCTGGTGCAACGGAGAGAGGAGCCGGACGACCTACTGCGCTACGACCTCCTGCCAGAAAGGCTGCGCTGAGATATGTTTCCACCGTCGCTTTCTACCCATTTTTCGTCTTTTTTTCACGCTTCTGTGAAGGAAAAGAATGATGGAATCGTTTGTGACGAGCTCCGGTGATCTGACAGGGCCGTGCAGTTTTGGGTTGATCACTGGAATCTTGTTCTCTTCCTCCTGGATCTTCTTTTTGCCTCCCTTCTCGGCGTGTTGCTGCTGGGTCGCCTGAAGGACAGCCGCACCTTGTGGCTGCTGCGCGGATATCTGTTGCTGGTGTCCCTCGCCTGGTTCCTGCAGCGGTTTGTGCCCCTGCCCCTCACCGCCAAGCTGGTGGATGCCCTGGTGCTGGCCTGCAGCCTGGCCCTGGCCATCCTCTGGCAGGGAGAGCTCAGGCGGCTGATGGAACTGCTGGGCACCGGGGATCTGGGGGTGCTGTTCGCCGATCGAAGCCGCAACCAACTGGTGAGCGGCTCCGTGGCCGTGCTCACGGAGGCGGCGGGCCGGCTCTCCAAGGCCCGGCTGGGCGCCCTGATCGTGCTTGATCTGGGAAGCGACCTGCGGCCGGAAGACTTTCTCAACCCCGGGATCCATCTGGATGCCCGCCTGACGGTGGAACTGCTGATGAACGTGTTTGCCAGCGACACCCCGCTCCATGACGGTGCCGTCCTGGTGCAAAACAACCGCATCCTCTCCGCCGGGGTGATTCTTCCCCTCTCTCGCCAGGGGCTCTACCGCTATGGCACGCGCCACCTAGCCGCCCTCGGTCTCACGGAGCGCCACGATCGCTGCCTCTGCGTGGTGGTTTCCGAGGAAACGGGCACCCTGTCCCTGGCCCGCCAGGGACGGCTGGAACGGCCCATTACCAGTAGTCGCCTCCACGATCTGCTCACGGAAGCCCTGGCATCGGGGCCAGCAGGTCGTAGCGTGGTTGGGGTTCAGCCGGAATCACGCGGATGAGTCGCGCCCTGGCGACCACCTTCAAACCAGGTCCCCGGGCACTCCCTGCTGGTCTGGATCCCCTGCGGATGCCCCGCCACGTGGCGGTGATCATGGACGGCAACGGCCGCTGGGCCCGTCAGCGAGGCCTGCCGAGAATGATGGGTCATCGGGCCGGAGTGGAGGCCCTCAAGCGCACCTTGCGCCTCTGCAGTGATTGGGGGGTGGGATCCCTCACCGCCTATGCCTTTTCCACCGAAAACTGGAGCCGGCCCGGAGAAGAGGTGTCTTTTCTAATGACCCTGTTCGAGCGGGTGTTGGCCCGGGAGCTGGAAGGGCTGGAGCGGGAACAGGTGAGGATTCGTTTCCTTGGTGAACTGGAGGAGCTGCCCAAAGGCCTGCAAGACCTGATCGGCGATGCCACCAGCCGCACGGCTGGAAACAATGGCATTCGCTTCAACGTATGTACCAACTATGGCAGCCGCCGCGAGATGGTGCGTGCCGCCCAGAAGCTCGCCACCCTGGTGGCGTCCGGTGAGCTCAAGCCCCAGGAGATCACGGAGGCTACCTTCGCCGCCCAGCTCCACACCGCCGGGGAGGAGGATCCAGATCTATTGATCCGCACCAGCGGGGAACAACGCCTAAGCAATTTCCTGCTCTGGCAACTGGCCTACGCGGAGCTCCACCTCACCGACGTGCTCTGGCCCGATTTCGATGCCCAGGCTCTGGAAGGCGCCCTGAGGGATTTCCAAGGCCGCCAACGCCGTTTTGGAGGGGTGGACCCCACGCCATGACCACACGTCACGACTGGTCTAGAGAGGAAATTCTGGATCTCCTCCAGCGGCCCTTGCTGGATCTCCTCTGGCAGGCCCAGAACGTGCACCGCACAGCCAACCCCGACCAGGGCGTGCTCCTGGCCTCCCTCCTCAGCGTGAAGACCGGGGGCTGCGAGGAAGACTGCGCCTATTGCCCCCAGTCGATGCATCACAGCGCCGATGTGGCCGGAAGGCCCGAGCTGGATGTGGGGGCCGTGCTGGCCCGGGCCCAAGCGGCCAAAGCCGCGGGTGCGCAGCGTTTCTGTATGGGCTGGGCCTGGAGGGAGATCCGGGAGGGAGCCCCGTTTGAGGCCATGCTGGCCATGGTGCGGGGGGTTCGCGAGCTGGGCATGGAGGCCTGTGTCACCGCCGGAATGGTGACCGACCAGCAGGCGGCCCGGCTGGCGGAGGCGGGCCTCACCGCCTACAACCACAACCTGGACACCTCCCCGGAGCACTACGGGGAGATCATTTCCACCCGCACCTACCAGGACCGGCTGGACACCCTGCAGCGGGTGCGAGGAGCGGGGATCCAGCTCTGCTGCGGCGGCATCCTGGGGATGGGGGAATCCCTGGACGACCGGGCGTCCCTGCTGGAAGTGCTCGCCACCCTTGATCCCCACCCGGAGAGTGTGCCCATCAATGCATTGGTGGCCGTGGAGGGCACGCCCCTGGAAGACCTCCCCCCTATCGACCCCCTGGAGCTGGTGCGGATGGTGGCCACTGCCCGCATCCTCATGCCCCACAGCAGGGTGCGGTTGAGTGCGGGGCGGGAGCTCCTCAGCCGGGAAGCCCAGATCCTCTGCCTGCTGGCAGGGGCCGATTCCTTCTTCTACGGCGACACCTTGCTCACCACCACCAACCCGGCGGTGGAGGCCGACCGGGCACTCCTGGCCGCCGCGGGCCTGGGGATGGGCACCTGACCTCGATGCGGGTGGCCTCCTTTTATGGCTTCGCCCGTCTGGCGCGGGAAGAGCTGGATCCGCTGCGCCAGGGGCTGCTGGATCTGGGCCAAGCCGAGGGGGTGCTGGGCACGGTGCTGCTGGCGGAGGAGGGGATCAACGGCAGCCTGAGCGGGCCGGAGGCCGGGGTGGAACGGATCCTCCAGCATCTGCAGGCCGACCCGAGGCTCGCCCAGCTGGCCATCCGCCGCTCCACGGCCCCCCACCCCCCCTTCTATCGCCTGAAGGTGCGCCTCAAGCGGGAGATCGTGAGCCTGGGGGTGGAGGGGGTGGATCCACTGGCCGGGGTGGGCCGCTACGTGGTCCCGGCCGAGTGGAACACCCTGATCAACGACCCCAAAACCCTGGTGGTAGACACCCGCAACACCTACGAGGTGGAGATCGGCAGCTTTGCAGGTGCCATCCATCCCGGCACCAGCCATTTCCGAGAGTTTCCCCACTGGGTGGAGGAGGTGCTTCCGCAGGTGATGGCCGAGCGCCAGTGCGAGCGGCTGGCCCTCTTCTGCACGGGCGGGATCCGCTGCGAAAAGGCCACGGCTTATTTGCTGCAGCAGGGGTTCGAGGGGGTGCATCACCTGCAGGGCGGCATCCTGGGCTACCTGGAAGCGATCCCCGAGGAGCAGAGCCTGTGGCAGGGCGAGTGTTTTGTGTTTGATCACCGCACCGCCGTGAATCACCAGCTGGCCCCAGGCAGCCACACGCTCTGCCATGGCTGCCGCAGGCCCCTTTCGCCTGCCGACAGGGAGCTCCCCAGCTACATCCCCGGGGTGGGCTGCCGCCACTGCGCGGGGGAGCGCAGCACCGCCGATCAGGCCCGCTACGCCGAACGGCAGCGGCAGCAGCAGCGGGCGGAGGCCTCGGGGGAGCTCCACCTGGGCCGGATCTTCCCGCTGCCGGAAGCGCCATGAGCCCCGCGGGGATTCTCTACAGCTTCCGCCGCTGCCCCTATGCGATCCGGGCCCGCCTGGCCCTGGCGGCAACGGGGATGGAGGTGGAGGTGCGGGAGGTGGCGCTGCGAGCCAAGCCGCCGGAGCTGTTGGATGCCTCCCCGAAAGGAACGGTGCCCGTGCTGGTGCTCCAGGACGGGGAGGTGCTGGAGGAGAGCCTGGCCATCCTGCGCTGGGCCCTGCGCCAACGGGCGGAAGGGGGCCCGGCGGCGGCGGCCCTGGAGCAAGGGCCTGCAACGGCGCTCATCGCTGAATGCGATGGGCCGTTCAAGCAGCACCTGGATGGCTTCCGCTACGGCACCGCCGGCGCTTGCACGTCCCGCACCGGCGCCGCGGAGGCCTGCGAGAAAGAGGGGCACCGGCAGGAGGCCCTGGCCATCCTGCGCCGCTGGAGCACCTGGCTGGAGGGAAGGGACACGGCAACCAATGGGGTGGCCCCATGGCTGGAGCCCCTGGGATGGGCCCTGCTGCCGTTTGTGCGCCAGTTTCGGCGCAGCGATCTGGGGAGGTTTGGGGAGGCGGAAGGCCTGGAGGGGCTGAAGGGCTGGCTGGCGGCCTTTGAGGCCAGCCCCGCCCTGGCGCAAGTGTTGGCCCCGCCCTGGGCTGGGCGCCAGATCTGGCGCTCCCCCCGCTGGCTCTACCACCTGGCACTGGAGGAGGATTGGCAGCAGGCCCGCCGGGACGGGGTCTACAGCCGCTCCACCCGGGGGATGAGCCTGGAGGAGGTGGGATTTCTCCATGCCAGCTGGAGCCATCAGGTGGAGCCCACCTGGCAGCGGTTCTATGGCGATGGGCCCGAACTGCGCCTGCTGGTGATCGATCCCATCCGCCTGGAGGCCGCGGGCCTCCAGGTGCGGGAGGAGCCTGCCCCCGGCAGTGGAGAACTCTTCCCCCATCTCTTTGGGGCCCTGCCGATCGAAGCCGTGCTTCTGGCGGAGCGCTACAGCCCGGAGCCGGCCGCTCCTGTGGGCCCATGAGCGAAGCCAGGGCCCAGCCTTCCCTGGCCGAGATGGAAGTGGAAGCAGCCCAGCGGGGCTGGAAACTGCGCCTGGCCGCCCCGAGGCGGCTGGGCCTCTGGAGCCTGCGGGCCGTGGTGGCCCAGCCCCTGTCCGAGGGCCGGGCCCAGGTGCTGGGGGAACTGAAGGGCTGGGCGCTCCCCCAGGCAGCAGGGCTGCGGCTCGACACCCTGCGGGTGCAGGGCCCCGGGAGCCGGGGCGCGGCTCCCCTGCTGCTGGCGGCCGGTTGTGCCTGGGCGTTGGAGCACACCCCCTGCCGCCAGGCCCGCTTCCTGGCCATCCACGACACCGACCGCCAGCATCGCCGCCTGGTGCGCTACTTCCAGGGCCTGGGCTTTGAACCCCTGAAGGCCCTGGGATCGGCCCCGACCGATTGGGGTCCTCGGCTGATCTGGGGCGGCAGTGGGCTCCTGATGGAAGGGGATTGCGCGGAAACGATCCGGCGCTGCGCCCGCCGCTGGCGGGTGAGCTGAGCAGCGTCGCAGGCTCAGGGCTCAGCCCTGACAGACCCGGCCGCCCACCACCCAAAGAGCCTGACCCGGCTGAAGGGCCTGCCAGGGCTCATCAATGGTGAGGGGCTCGGTGCTCACGATGGTCACCACATCGGTGGGGCTCGCCAGCTCAGAGAAATCCACGCTCAACTCGTCGTCCGCCAGGCGGGCCTGGCGGAAGGGCGCCTGGCGGGTGAGCACATGGAGCCGGGTGGTGGCGTAGACAAACAGCCAGTGGCCATTGCCTAGCAGCCCATTAAAGGTGCCCCGCTGGGCGAGGGCATCGGAGAGGCGGGCGAGGTGGGATTGGAGGGCGGCCCCATCGCCTGGGGAAACGCCGGAGCGATCCAGCTCCTGGAGGATCCAGCAGAAGGCGGCCTCACTGTCGGTGTCGCCCAGGGGTTGATAGGGGCCGTCGAGCTCCCAGGTGCCTTCCAGGTTGCCGTTATGGGCAAACACCCAGTCCTGTCCGTGCCACTGGCGATGGAAGGGATGGCAGTTGTGAAGGGCCACCTTCCCCTGGGTGGCCTTGCGGATGTGGGCGATGGAGCAATGGGACTTCAACGGCAGGGTGGCCACTTCTGCTGCCACCGGGGAGAAGGCCGCCGGCGCCTCCTCCCGGTAGAGACGCACACCCGATCCATCGGGGTTGAAGCAGGCCAGGCCCCAGCCATCCCCATGGTCGGCCGTGGCGCCGCCGCGGCGGCGCAGGCCATGGAAGGAGAAGCACAGATCGGTGGGGGTGTTGGCGCTGAGGGCCAGGAGCTCACACATGGGCACTATTCTCGCCAGCCCGCACAATGGGTGGGACGCTCAGACAAACATGACCCTTCGCACCAAGGTAGCCCTGGGGTTACTGGTGTTTGTGCCCATCTCCATTGCCGCCGAACGGCTGGGGATGGGGGAAGGGGCGGTGTTTGTCACGTCGGCCTTAGCCATCCTCCCCCTGGCGGTGTGGCTGAGCACGGCCACCGAGGAGCTGGCCCTGGCCCTGGGGCCCTCGATCGGAGCCCTGCTGAATGCCTTGTTCGGCAATGCCACCGAGCTCATCATTGCTCTCACGGCCCTCAAGGCCGGCCTGGTGGACATCGTGAAGGCGAGCATCACGGGCACGGTGGTGGCCAACCTGCTGCTGGCCCTGGGGCTCTCCATGCTGGTGGGGGGCATCGGACGCCAGGAGCAAAAGTTCCAGCCAGTGCTGGCGCGGGTGAATGGCACGGCCATGAGCCTGGCCGTGTTGGCGATCCTGATCCCCAGCCTCACGGGAATGGGGGAAGGGGGGCACGGGCTGGGCACGGAGCGCTTTTCCACGTTCGTAGCCTGGGTGCTGCTGCTGGTGTATGGCCTCACCTTGCTGTTTTCCCTGCGCACCCATAGCGCCCTCTTTGAGGTGGCCGAAGCGGAGCTGGGGGAGGAGGCCAAGGCCCACACCCCGCCGATCTTCCCCTGGCTCCTGGTGCTGGTGGCGGCCACGGCCGGGGTGGCCTACGAATCCGAGCTGTTCATGGGGGTGGTGGAGGAGGTGACGGCCAAGTTGGGGCTGAGCGCCCTGTTCACGGGTGTGGTGCTGCTGCCCCTGCTGGGCGGGGTGGCGGAATACCTCACGGCGGTGACGATGGCCCGCAAAAACAAGATGGATCTCGCCGTGTCGGTGGTGATGGGGTCCACCCTGCTGGTGGCCCTGCTGGTGGTGCCGATCCTGTTGTTGGTGGGCCCCCTGATGGGCCACCCCTTGGATCTGAATTTCCAGATCTATGAGCTCGTCGCCATCGCCACGGCCGTGGTGGTGAGCAATCTGGTGAGTTTGGATGGCCGCTCCGACTGGCTCGAGGGGGTGCTCCTCCTGGCGGCCTATGTGATTGTGGCGGCGGGCTTCTATTTCCAAAGCATGCCCCTGGCCGCCGTCTCCTGACATGAACGCCTTCCCCCCACCCCCTGAAATGGAGGGCCTGATCCCTGCCTTGCCCCCCGATCCTGAGAGCGAGGAGCTGAGCCCTTCCGACATGGCGGACGTGCCGACCTTCCGGCCCAGCAATGCCTGGAGCCGCATCAACCGCTCGGCGTCGCTGCGGCTGCTGCTAGCCCTGGTGCTCACGATGGTGGCAAGCGTGGCCGGGCTGCGCCCCCTGATCCTGGCGGGGGGCCTACTGCTTCTGGCCCTGGCCCTCTTCCAGCTGCTGCCTCCGCTGTGGCGCCAACTGAGCGGGCGGCTGGATGACGCCCCCACGGCGCGGGTGCTGGCGGCGGTGGCCCTGGTGGTGGCGGCCCTGGTGATACCCCTGGGCCTGGGGTGGCTGGATCCCCTGTTTGAGCTCTTCAGCAACCGCAACTGGGAAGCGATCGGAGCTCTGGGCGAGGGGGTGGTGGGCGCCTTCGGCCAGATCATGGTGGCGAGCGTGGCGTTGATGATCGCCTGGCGGCAGGTGCTGGTGGATCAGCGGCTCACCACCCAGCAAAACCGCATCACCCAGGCCCAAACGATCGACAGCTTCATCCATGGCATCTCGGAGCTGATCAGCGATGAGGAGGGCATGCTGGAGGACTGGCCCCTGGAGCGAATGCTGGCGGAGGGGCGCCTGTCGGCGGTGTTTGGCTCCATTGACAAGGACGGCAAAGCGCGAGTGCTGCGCTTCCTTGCCCACGCCCGGCTACTCACCCCCCTGAAGCGCGACTACCGGCTGGGTCGGGCGATTCTCGATGGGGAGGGGAGCTATGAGGAGGATCGGGCCGCGGGGGTGCCCGTCATTCGCCTGCACCAGCTCCTGAAGGCGGTGGATCTCTCCGGCACCGACCTGCGGGGGGTGGATTTCAATGGCGCCGATCTGCGGGGGGCGGATCTGTCGTTCTGCGACCTCACCGGGGCCAATTTGGCGGGCACCAACATGGCGGGGGCCAACCTGGAGCAGGCCCGATTAGAAGACTGCCGCTTGTTCTACGGAAGGCCCCAAACCGCCTCCCCCCGGCTGGGCTCGGCGCCCTTTGATCTAGGCACGGGGGCCGGCACGGGCGCCGTGGTGGAAAACGTGAACTTCTCCAACGCGCGCCTGCTGGATCCCCAGTCGCACCACTACCTGGCCACCTGGAGCGGCCCCCGCTCCCGCAGCACGCTGCCCGGGGGCGCCAAAGGGATCCCCAGCCAGCTGGTGTAATCCCTTGCGTTGCGTGGGATCATGGAGCCATAGGGAGGGGTGGTCGAGTGGTTGATGGCTCCGGTCTTGAAAACCGGCGACCCGAAAGGGTCCGTGGGTTCGAATCCCACCCCCTCCGTTTCAGTCACAGCCTCAAAAAGGCGCCCTCACCTACCGGGGTGCGATCGACCCCACCACCACTGAGCCCCCGGCTGATGCTGCTCTGGGGGATGTGTACCTAGCCAGCACTGGCGGGATGGCCCTCGAGAGCTGCAGCGGCGTCGCCGGATAGGAGATCGCCCAGGGCGACCTGCTGCTGTTTGACGGCAGCGACTGGTGTGCCAACGCGGCCCTGGGCCCCGATGGTGCCGGCGTGATCCGCATCCAAGTGGCGCCCTCGGTGCCGGCGCTGAGGTCTTCCGCAGCGGCCAGCCGTAGCACACCGGCAGCAGCGCCGCCATCGTCGATCGGTTTGGCCGTGGTGGCCACCAAGGGGCCGCCAGCGGCTTTACGGCGCAGGTCGGCTGTCATGCCTTCCGTCCCGCCGCTCAGCTGTAGTTCACCAACGCTGCATACAGAAACTTGCCACCACTGCGGCCTTCCTCGACAAAAGCACCGGCCACCTCATCGGCGCTCAGGTCGGCATGGAACAGTTGATGCCCATGAGGCTGAAGGCCTGGCGTAAGGGCCTTTGCACTGCACCCCGCAAGAGCGGGGGGTGGAATGATCGGAAGGAACCAGCCAATCAGCCCAGCTTGAGAGCTGTGGCTGAGGTGTTTCGTGGGGGAGAGAACCTGAATTTGGCAATGGTGCTCCAGGGGGCCGCCTTCGCAAACTTCTTGGAGCCACTCCAACAGAAAGGCGCCCCAGGCAGGGGCGCCTTTACACCGGTTGCAGCGATTGTCTCCTCACACCAAGAGCAGCCGATCGGGTGTCTGTGGTTCACGCATGGCCTGTCTGGGGCCTGGCAGGAAAGGGACTGGGACCACGTCTCTGGGAAGAGATGCTCGGGGCTTGACCTTCTCGGTTGTGATCCCGGCCCGGGTTATGCAGCCCGGGATTTCAAAACGCGGGAATCAGTGGTGGCATATGGCTTGTCCCATCGTCGGGATGGCGTTCGCGCTGCGCCATCGAGTTCACCTGTTGTGTGTCGCATCGTTGGCGCACCTCCGCTCTGCGCACCGGCTCGGATGATCACTGGCCGGACTCTTTGGGAGGAAGAGGTTCGGGTTGGCTCCCGGGCCTCCCCCTCAAGTTCAAATTACGCCTTTTTGCCCGTGGTGGAAGGCTTTGGGGGTTCCTCTTTCCGTACCGAAAGAGGCCTCTTGCCGCCATTCTGAACCAGCTCCTGGGCGGCGTGGCAAAGCACCGGGTGCTCCTGCCAATCAGCCGGCAGCGCCAGCCAGACCGGACTCAGCGGGCGGGACGGCAAGGGCCCAAGGCGCAGGGAAGCCCAGCTCTCGACCTCCCCATCAGCAACCACCAGAGCCAGGGCAGTGCCCCGAATCCGGCCGATCCAATCGTCCGGGGTCTGAAGGCTGTTGCCCCCACTGCGCAGGGGTAGCCCCAGCTCCCGAAGGAGCTGCCGCAAATCGTTCACCCACTCCGCCTCCTCCAGCTCCAGGCCTGAGATCAGGGCACCATCGAGCACGCCCTGGCGCACCAGCTCCAGCCAGTTGGCCGCCGCCCGAAACCGCTGGGGGGTGGGCAGCAGCCAGGGGCAGCCCGCCAGCAGGGGGTGATGGAGAAGGTCGCTGCCGATGCGGGCGACACCACGGCCAGGCGATGGGCGCGGCAAGCCAGCCGCAGCAGCCGCATCGAGGCGGAAGTGCCGTGCTCCGCCAACCTGAAGCACCTCTGCGCTGGCCCCAGCCGATGACGGTGAACCGGGAGACGCTGGAGAAGCTGGGCCGCTTCCTGCTGCGCGGCCTGCGCATCGGCGCCAGCACGGTGTCGATCGTGGAGCTGCTGCGCAACGACTGGACCGGCGGCATCAGCGCAGGGGTGGCCTGGTTGGTGTTCCTGCAGGTGGAGCGGCGGCTGCCGCCCCTCAGCCCGGAGCCTGAGGACTGATTCGCTGGCAACGGGCCAGCGCCCGCGCAGTGATGATGAAGGTTGCGGAACTCACAGACCGCCGCCTTGGCATCCACCTATCGTTAGCAGTCAGGCATCGCGTCCACCACCCCTCTCGCCTGGCAGTGTCCAGCACTGGACCCTCTCCATCGCATGACGCTCTCCACCCCAAGCAGGCCTCCCTCCACTCCAGCCTCAGGGCCGCTGCGGCGTGAGCAGATCGATGCGCTCCTGGAGGAGTTGCGTGACCCTGCTCTGGCCCGTCAATTCCTGATGGATGCTGGCCTGATCGACGCCGATGGCCAGCTCACCCCTCCGTACCGCAGTCAGGATGCCCGGTCGGCCTAAGAACAGTCTGGGCCCCTCGGCAACGGCATCTATTTCTGGGTCGACAGCCCAGAGCGGGCTTTGTCTTGGGCCAATCTCCGCAGATCCTCCCCATCGGTGATCGGCGCTTTTGCCTACCCGGGCAACTGCCTCAACCTGACCGACTACGGAGTAATGAATGAATTGGCCCTTGCCTGTGAGGCCACCCTTGGCATTTCCGCAGCAGCAGCTGCTGCTGAAGAGCTTCAGCAGCAACATGAAATTCCAGACGGCAAACACATGGTGCTGCATTCCTTGATCAGCCTATAATCGAGCTCCATGGCCCATTTAAGCTTCAGAAACCGGAGAATCTGGTCGCGGCCTTCGATGAATTCGCTGCGGTTTCGCCAGCGGCTGTCTTCTGTATAGGCCATGGCAACGGCCTGTGGATCACAGCCATTCTAGGCATTTTCAGCCATCCGAGCTTTTTGGATCGCGGTTTCAAGAGTGAATGGAGGAAACGGAGGATTGCTGGTCATGGTTGTGTACTGAATGGGTTGTTTTGCTGTAATCAGGGATGAAGTGCGCTGATGCGAACTGTCTCGCTAGCGCTGTATTTGGCTATCTTTCTCTTCAGCTTCACTGCCTCCTCGTCGGTGCGGGTGCAGGCAAAGCCATAGCGCGCTCGCACACGCTCAGAGGCCTCATCCAAGGCGGCAAGACCCTTCTGCTCCAGCTCGGCGATGCTTAGGGTGTCTCCGGGTTTGAAAAAGTCATAGATCACCGTGGATGGGGAATAGAAACTGCTGGCGTCGCCATCAGGCCAACACAACTGAAGAAGAACTTCGGGCATGAGAGTAGTTTGCTTTTGTTGACTTTTTGTGGGAGTGAAGACTGCGTTCTGCAGTGCGGGTAATGGCGGCTACGTGCTCATGGCCGCACGGAAGCCTGTGAGTGGTGTTGCGGCATTCCAAACCTGTTCGTTTTGTCCTTCGCTGGTAAGCCACACGCCGGTGATCTCTTGGCTGAAATTGCCGATCTGGCAGTGGATCAGATTGCTGTGGGGCTGCATCATCCTCTGGAGATCCGAGAGCCTGTCTGATGGAACGGCCAATAGGAAGCCAAAGCTGGGAAAGCAGCTGAGCCACGCCAACTCATCAACTCCAGTGGGACGCTCAACGGCATCCCGAGCGATCTTGATACCCAGTCCACAGGCCTCGCAGATCATGGCCGCAGTGCCCACAAGGCCGCCCATGCTGATGTCCTTGGCGGCTCGCGCGATCCCGGCATGGCTCAACTGGGGGAGTAGGCTCAGTTGGGTCTGCAGGCGCTTGGAATCAGCGCTGGTGGCCGCATCCCAGAACGGGTAGTGGCGATAGAAGCTGCCGTCGCCATCGATCAACAGCACCAGGGCGTCGCCTGCCTGCGCAGAGCGTGCGGAGAGAACCGGTCCCTCGGCAACACCCAACACGGCAACGGAAAGCGCCGTGTAGGGGCTGTGGCTATTGGTATGACCACCCACCATCGGAATCGAAAATTTGTCACAGGCGAAACGCATCCCCTCCAGAAGCGGGGCGGCCGCCTGTTCCCCCACGCTCCAGATGCTGTTGACCAGCGCCAGTGGCCGGCCTCCCATGGCGGCGATGTCGCTGAGGTTCACCAGCACAGCACTCCAGCCCGCGAACCAGGGGTCTTCATCCACCAGATCCGGGTGCATCCCTTCACAGGCTAAAAGCAGACCACCCAGCTGTGCCGGCAGCAGGGCTGCGTCGTCGCCAAGCAGGGCAGCGACACCAAGCTCAGGGAAGGGTTGGTGGGCGAAGACAGCTGCCGCTGCCTGGATGTCGCGTTTCGACTGCAGACCACTGAGGGCCCTGAGCTGGTCTGCGAGAACGGGGTGCTCGACAGTGCTCATGCCACCTGCATGCTGCAGGGACGGCGCTCTCCTGAAGGCAGGTAGTAGGGCAGATCAGCCTCCATCAGGTGATGACGGATGCCTTGAATCTCCAGTTCATCGATGGATGACCAGTGCAGCCTTTGGAAGAACCTCACGTTCTGGATCTGAACGGTGGCCAGAAAACGATCGCAACCCCAGCCATGGGCCGTCGTGACAGCTTTCCAGATCAACCCTTTGCCGATCTGGTTGTGGCGGCGGAAGGCATGATGAACGCCGAGGCGACCTCCGTACCAGAGCCGGGGGCTCTGCTCCACGATCCGTACAACACCGACCACTTGGCCGCCATGGTGTTCCCCGTGGTGCACGGCTGCGATCGGATAAGCGCTCTCGTCGAGCTCATCGAGATCGCTGGTTTCAAAAAGGTGCTGCTCTTCGCAAAAGATCGCACTGCGCAGTTGCCAGTAACCATCGATCAAGGAGGATCTAGGCCTTAGCAGGTGAAACGAAAAGCGATCAGAGCTTAGTGTTGGGGAGATGCGGAAATCATCGGCGTCGATGCCGATGCCCCAACGCACCGAGGGAGTAAACGAGGCCGGAGCTGAACTGGGGCTTCGGCCGATGTCATGGCTGCTGGGATCGATGAAGAACATGGGGGTCAACGATCGGTTTCAAACAACGACAGAGCTGAACAAGCACCGCACTTCGCACATCCGGCGGCCATGGCTTCAGAGCTGATATCCGACTCCCTGAGCCGGGTTGCAACTGCGGAGTAGATCTCCACCATGAAGTCAGTGGATGGAGCAGGGTGGTCCTCGAGGGGAGTCCCCGAGATCGGTACGAAAGGAACCACAAAGGGATAAACCCCCAGCTCAATCAGCTTTTCGCTGCAGGTGATCAGGGACTCGACGCTGTCGCCGAGCCCGGCCAACAGGTAGGTGGAGACCTGGCCGCGACCGAAGACCACCACAGCCTGCTCGAAGGCCCGGTAGTAGTCGTCGAGGGTGATCTCGGATTTGCCAGGCAAAATCCGGCGCCGCACCTCTGGCTCGACCACCTCCAAATGCATGCCGAGGCTGTCGATACCGGCCTGCTTCATGCGCGAATACCAGATCGGATCCTCAGGTGGTTCGCACTGCGCCTGGATGGGAAGATCCACCAGCTGTTTCACAGCCATGGCGGTTTCCGCCATCAGTCGCGCCCCCCGGTCCTCGCTGTTCGGGGTGCCGGTTGTCATCACGAGCTGCTTGATGCCATCCAACCGAACGGCGGCTTCGGCGACCTCCGCGATCTGCTCTGGTGTCTTGCGGACAATCGTGCGGGAATCCTCAAGGGATTGCTCGATGGCGCAGAACTGGCAGGAGTCGGTTCGATCGCGGAAGCGAATGCAGGTCTGAAGCAGGGTGGTGGCCAATACATCTCGCCCGTGCAGGAGAGCGATGGATCGATAGGGGGTGCCGTCGGCCGTGGAGAGGCTGTAGAAAGCGGGTTCGCTCGTGACAGCGACGGAACTCAGCGCCTCACTGGCACGGCTGGCGAGTGCGATGCCGCCCTGTGGATCGGCCTCCAGGCTGTAGGGGGAGGCCTTCGATGCCGCGTTGTAAACGGGCACCATCACTGTGGCACCTTCGATAGTGAGAGCCCGGTGATCGGATGGACCGGCGCCTCCACGCCGGCCTTTGTTGCCAGGGAGTGCAGGGTCGGCAACGCCATGCACCTGCAATTCCGTGATTAAGCGGCCCAGTTCAGACATCACTCATCTCCTGGTGAAAGGTCATCAACTCCGTAGCATCGAGCGGATCTACAGCCATTCCCAAACCAGAAACCTGTGCAGCGGCTGTGTGATTGATGCGAAGGCTCAGCAGATCAGGGCGGCTGTAATGCCCCACGCTGTCCATCATTCGCTTGCGTTTGGTGATCAAGGAACGATCCAGCTCGGCGATGGCGAGCCCTTCACCATCTGGCAGTGGACCAGCCAGATAGCGCCCCTCGGGGCTGATCACAGCGGTGTGGCAACCACCCTGAAACGCCTTGTGCAGAGAGGTGTCGGCCGTAATGGTGCTGTAGTCGTCGGGGTCGAGCCAGGCCGTGGAGCAGATCACAAAACAACCGGCCTCCAGCGCGTGATGCCGCATGGTGACGGCCGTCTGTTCGCTGAAAATCGGACCCACCAGGGAGCCCGGGAACTGAGCGCAATGAATCTCCTCGCCCTGGGCCATCAGGGAGAAGCGCGCCAGCGGGTTGTAGTGCTCCCAGCAGGCGAGAGCACCCACCTTGCCGAGGCTGGTGGAAACCACCTTGAGGCCTGACCCATCCCCCTGCCCCCAAACCATGCGCTCGTGGTAAGTAGGTGTGATCTTGCGGCGTTTGAGCACGATTTCGCCGTTGGCATCGATTAAGAGCTGGGTGTTGTAGAGACTGCCGCCATCGCGTTCGTTGATTCCCAGCAAAACGTGCATGCCGTATTGACGTGCTGCAGCAGCAATGGCATCCGTTGCTGGACCAGAGACCGTGACAGCCTGCTCGTAAAGCGCTAGATGGGAGCGTCCCATCAGCACGGCAGGCTCGACGAACGAGAAGTAGGGGTAATAGGGGAGGAACGTCTCGGGGAAAACGATCAGTTCCACCCCTTCGCCTGCCGCTTCTTCCATGGCCGACAGCACCCGGTGAACTGAGCCTTGAAGGCTGAACAAAACCGGGCGGATCTGAGCTGCAGCAACCTTGATCGAGTTGACCATTTCGGCAGATGGCGCAGTGAATCAGAGGGTCCAGGTGTCGAGAATGAAGGCATTCTCCTTGCGGTGCATCAACACGATGTCGAGAACATCGAGTGGGTTGACGGGCCGGATTCCGGGCATCAGAGCGCCTTCGCCATGGCCGTAAAGAGCCTGCAATGCAAACCGGCAGGCATACACCTTGCCGCCCTGATCCATGAACTTCTGCAGACGTGCATTGAAGTTGAGATGGCCATCGAAGGCCGCATCACCAAGCTTCGGGAAACCTCGCTGAACGCCAAGCGTGACACCAGGGCCGTAAAGAAGAATCGATGTTTCAAATCCCTTGTTAATCAGACGACTGGCCTGGAGCAAGTTCACCAGGCCGATGGAGCCCTCGAAGGCCACCGTGTGAAAAGTGATCAGTGCTTTCTCGCCCGGTTCAGCTTTGACATCGGGAAAGACCTTCTCCTCGTAATCAACCAGAAAATCGCCTGGCTCGTTGGCAGGACGGCTGACAGCAGGCATGAGTGGATGTGAGTGCAAGCTGAGCATTGCTTTGTCGGACGGGATGGAAATGTCGCCGATGCCACCAAACAGGACTATTCACTGAGACTCGTGTTGTCTTCATTGGTTCAGTGTGCAGCGATACAGACCTCAAGAGTGGATGGGGTAAATATGTAAAGTTGGAATTGCACGCTTTTTGTGAACGGAAACGCCCAGGCTCGACACCACGGCGTTGTGGTTGTAGGAGGTGGCCAGGCCGGGCTTTCTGTTGCGCATGCACTGCAGAAGCGAGGCGTCAGACCAGTGGTGCTTGAAAAGAACAGGGTGGGTTGTGCGTGGGATCAGCAGCGCTGGGATTCTTTCTGCTTGGTCACCCCCAACTGGCAATGCCGTCTGCCGGATTTTCCTTATGACGGCCCAGACCCGGAGGGATTCATGGTGAAGTCCGAGATCGTTGCCTATTTGCAGCGCTTCGCCGCGTTTGTCGGCGCTGATGTGCGTGAGGGTGTGAGCGTCAATCGGCTCGTGCACAACGGCACTGGCTACCGCTTGTCCACATCTGAGGGAGAGATTCTTGCCGATCATGTTGTGGTGGCCACAGGTGGCTATCACGCTCCTCGACGACATCTGGAAGCACCTCGTCTGCCTTCATCCACGCTGCAGCTTGATGCCCGTGAATACCGGAGTTCCGCATCCTTGCCAGAAGGTCCGGTTCTGGTGGTGGGCAGTGGCCAATCAGGCGCTCAGATCGCAGAAGATCTGTTCCTAGACGGCCGTGAAGTTCATCTGAGCGTAGGCTCCGCGCCACGCTCACCCCGGCGCTATCGCGGCAAAGACACGGTGGATTGGCTGGATCGCATGGGTTACTACTCCATGCCGGTCGGTCAGCATCCTGATCCGCGATCCGTACGCACCAAAACCAACCACTACCTCACCGGACGTGATGGGGGCCGGGAGATCGACCTCCGCGCCCGCGCTTTGGAGGGGATGCATCTGCACGGAAGACTCTGCTCGATCACGGCCGATCAGATCAAATTTGGAGAAGACTTGGCGACCAACCTCGACCAGGCCGATGCGGTGTACTGCCGAATCCGAAGCAGCATTGACAACTGGATCGCCAAGGAGGGCATCGAGGCCCCGGAAGAAGCTGCCTATTCACCTTGCTGGCAGCCTGGACCAGGTGAGGATCCTGGTCTGGACTTGCGGTCCAAACCGCTGGCGGCTGTGATCTGGTGCACCGGCTACAGCAGCGATTTCCACTGGATCGACGTGCCTGTGTTTGACGGCTCCGGTCACCCGGCCCATGACCGCGGCATGACCCAGAGCCCCGGCCTCTATTTCGTTGGTCTGCCCTGGCTGCATACCTGGGGCTCGGGCCGCTTCTGTGGGGTGGCCGATGACGCCGAACACCTGGCCAGCATGATCACGCTGCGTCTGCAACGGCGCGATGCAAGTCAAGAACGGTTGGAATGCACGGCGTTATTGGGGTCTTGATGCTGCCCTGCTAACTAGCCGCAATCACTACCTGCCTGCCGCGCTGCTGCCGCAACCGCCAGGGCAAGCACCCCGCCACACTTAGCCCCCCAAACCTCGACAGGCCCGCAGCACCACATCAGCGCAGCGGCCGTACACGGCGGCTCGCCAGGCGGGGCTGTCGATCAGGAAGGCATCGCGGACCTGGCGGCGGATCACCTCCCGGTGGGGGGTGGGGCGAACGGGCACGGCGTGCAGCCAGGCATCGGCGCGCAGGGCCGCCAGAACCTCATCGATCGGCCGGGTGCCGAACTCCAGGACCAGGAAGGTGAGCTCCACCGCAGGGAGCATTCGGCGCAGAAACTCCGTCACCGACCCCGACACCACCGACGAGCTGGAGGGGCCCAGGCCCGGCCGGGTGACCTCCGGACCGTACCAGCGCTGCAGCCGCTCCCAGTCGTCGCCAGTGCTGCCGCTGCCGATCAGCTCCCCGTAGCCCCAGGGGCCAAGACCGGTGTGCAGGTCGATCAACGCCAGGCGGCTGCAGGCCGGACCCAGGTGATCGGTGAGGATCCGACCGAGGGTGGCCAGCGACCAGCTGGTGCGACTGCCGCCGTAGAAGAGGCCGGTGGGATGGGTGTACTGGCCGTGCTGCAGCGCCGCCTGGTAGGCGGCCATCCCCTGCTCGCGGATGAAGGCCTCCAGCAGGGCGTCGGCCCGTTGACGCTCGGGCCCGTCCCAGTCGCCGGGGAGCAGCGCGTCGTGGAGGGCGTCGTAGGCCTGGTTGTCGGGCAGGGGGCCGCGGAAGTCGAGGCCGTTGCGGTTGAGATCGACGTTGTCCTCGTTGCCGCGGCGCAGCCAGGCGAAGCCATGGGGATTGAGGGCATGGATCAGCAGCGCCCCGCCGCCGGCCGGCAGGGCGCCGTGGAGCTCATCCAGCAGAACGCCCACCTGGCAACCAGATCCGGTCAGGCCCTCCACGCCGTGGGTGCCGGAGATCAGCAGCAGCACCGACTCGGGCTCTGCTGGGCCCAGGGCCGCCGCATCCATGGCAAGCGGCTCGCCGGCCGGGCCGCAGTGGTCGGGCAGGAGATGGCTGGTGAGCCGGGCACCGGCGCCGCGGGCGGCTGCCAGGAACGCCTCACGGGCCGAGCTGTAATCGGGGCGAAAGAAGTCGCTGGTGGGCATAAGGAAGGGTGCGGGGCCGGGGGCGATGAGGGGCCGATCAGCATTAGCAGCGGCCTGCAACCAGCCTCCCTTCAGCCTCTGCTGTCCTGATCAGCAACCAGCAGCAGGCCGCCCATGATCGCAAGATTCTTGAACAGCTGGATCCGCTCCATCTTGTCGGCCACATCCCCGTGGAACAGCAGGGTGGTGGGCACCAGGAACACCAGCAGCAGCACGGCTCCAAGCCTTGCTTTCCGGCCGCTGATCACCAGGGCCGAACCCACCGCCATCAAGGCCATGGCCGCCACCAGCAGCACGGGCGCCAGCGGCAGCCCTTTGGCGGCGATGGCGCCGGACACACCGGCAAAGCCGGTCAGCTTGCCGATCAGCGCATGGATGAACACCAGGCACAGCAACACTCGGGCGATTCGGTTGAGCAACGAGGGCTGGTGGTTGTGCTGGCTCATGGGGGAGTGCTGTGTGCTGCGGGCCTAGTCTGGCCGGTGGCCAGAAGGGCAGTCGCCGTCGCCGACACCTTTATTCGACGTTCGTAGCAGCCATGCCAGACGAGACCATGCCCGGCGGAAGACCATCCCATGTCGTCGTCATCGGAGCCGGATGGGCTGGTTGGGGCGCAGCTAAGGCACTCTGTGAAGCCGGTAATCGTGTCACCTTGATTGATGGGATGCCCGATCCGACAGGCAGCACACCCATCACAACCAAAAGCGGCAAACCTTTCGAGGCAGGCACCAGAGGTTTTTGGAAAGACTATCCCAACATCAATGCCCTAACCGATGAATTCGGCGTTGCTGACATCTTCACTGACTTCACAACCAGTGCCTTCTGGTCTCCCGATGGGTTAGAAGCAACAGCGCCTGTCTTTGGAGAGGCACCCCAATGGCCCAGTCCCCTTGGTCAGATGGTGGCAACAATCACCAACTTCACACGACTCCCCATTCAAGACCGGCTCAGCATTGCAGGGCTTCTTTATGCAATGCTTGACCTCTATCGCAGCGACAAGACTTTCCAGCAGTACGACGATCTCGATGCACAATCCCTCTTTGTCAAGCTCGGAATCAGCGATCGGCTCATCAATGAGTTCTTGCGCCCCACCTTGCTGGTTGGCTTGTTCAAGCCGCCCGAAGAGCTTTCGGCTGCGGTCACGATGGAGCTCCTCTATTACTACGCCCTTGCCCACCAGGATTCCTTTGATGTCCGTTGGATCAAGTCGAAAAGTATCGCCGAACATCTGTTTGCGCCTCTGAGTCGAAGGCTGATCTCCCGCCATCATCTACAGGTCCTTGGGGGAACGTTGGTGAGACGGGTGAATGTGTCGCCTACCTCGCGGCATGTCAGCTCGGTGGAGGTGAAGAACGTGGCAACCAATACGGTTCAGGTGATTGACGAGGTGGATGCTGTGGTCTTGGCCGTTGGTGCAAAAGGGCTCAAGTCTCTGATGGCTCAATCTCCCGAACTCAGCAAGGCAGCACCAGAGCTTGTTGGCGCTGCTTCGCTTGGTTCCATCGATGTCGTGTCAGCACGTCTATGGCTGGATCGTACTTTTCCCATGGCTTATCCCGTCAACGTGTTCTCCCGCTTTGAATCCCTGAAGGGATCTGGCGGCACGTTTTTCATGCTGGATCAGCTGCACAAGGATGCTCAGCAGGCTCTCTGGGGTGATGAGCAACCCCAGGGCTCGGTGGTCGCCAGCGACTTCTACAACGCATCGGCTATTGCAGCGATGAGTGATCAAGAGATCATCGATCGGCTCATGCGCGACCTGCTTCCCATGGCCCATCCTGAATTCACCAATGCCAGGGTGGTTGATTCCGAGGTACGGCGCTATCCAGGCTCGGTGTCGCTTTTTTCTCCGGGCAGTTTCAGAAAACGGCCACCCTTGGAAACCTCAGTGGAGTCGATCGTCTGCGCTGGCGACTGGGTGCGGATGGGCGACAAAGAACATGGAGCCAAGGGTCTGTGTCAGGAACGAGCCTATGTGTGCGGGCTGGAGGCAGGGAACTCCCTGATCAGAAGAAAGATTGTCAACGGTGCCGATCACTCGCATCCCGTTCTCCCTATTCGAGCTGACGAGCCACAGGTCGTTCTAGGCCGTGCTCTCAACAAGCTCGTCATGGATGCAATCGAACCCTTTGGCCTGAAACTGCCGTGGTTCAAGTCTTAACGAGTGCCGGACTCCCTCGCGCTGCACGCAACTCTTGCAGTTCTTCGGATCTTCAATTACGGAACTCTGCGCCGCTGATAGGCTGCAGTGATTGAACTCGAATCAGTTTGCACAAATACAAACTCGCTTCCACCTTGTGTTGCGTAGATGTCGTAGCGAGAGACGACTTTGCGATCATCTTCGAAAGTAACAGTTCCCGAACAGCTTGCTTCCTGCACGGCGACAATTAGATAGGCGGGACGCGTCAACTACATAGGCGGGTCTCAGGACGCGACAACAGGGCTCCGATGCGGTAACTGCCAGGAAAGATGACGCCTCTGCTGCCCATCAGGCGGCCC
This sequence comes from Cyanobium sp., assembly GCA_040399515.1. Taxonomy (GTDB): domain Bacteria; phylum Cyanobacteriota; class Cyanobacteriia; order PCC-6307; family Cyanobiaceae; genus Cyanobium. The sequence continues at coordinate 91,216 of JBBASA010000008.1, forward strand.
TTACCAAAGTAGCCGGACGGGGATTGTTTTCTGAGGGTG
>JBBASA010000009.1:0-89115 GCA_040399515.1 Cyanobium sp.
AAGTGGGACGGAAGGCCTACCAGCAACTGCTGGAGATCGGCTTTGCCTCCACGCCTTACACGGCACCCAGCGCCAACCCCAACTAGATTCCATTCAGTTCATCCCCTACCCATGGTTCATCCGGACCACGTGCGATCTGCCATCCAGCAGGCTCTTCCGGATGCTTCCGTGGTGGTGGAGGACCTCACCGGCGGCGGTGACCATCTCCAGGTGAAGGTGGTTTCCGAGGCGTTTGTCGGTCTCTCCCGGGTGAAGCAACACCAAATAGTGTATGGAGCCCTGCGCAGTGAATTGGCTAGTGAAGCCATTCATGCCTTGGCTTTGCAGACAGCCCCTCCCGCCTAGTTCACGTCTCTCTTTCACCGTCTTCCCTTCCACGTCATGGATTCGCAACTTCAGCAACGCATTGAAGGTTTGATTGCAAGCAGCCCGGTTGTTGTGTTCATGAAGGGCAACAAGCTGATGCCCCAATGTGGTTTCTCCAACAACGTGGTGCAGATCCTTCAGAGTTTGGGGATTCCCTTTGAAACCTTTGATGTGCTCTCCGATCCTGATATTCGCCAAGGCATCAAAGAGTTTTCTGATTGGCCCACGATTCCACAAGTGTATGTAAAAGGGGAATTCATGGGCGGCTCTGATATTCTTATCGAGATGTATAACAGCGGCGAATTACGCGAGAAGCTTGAGGTGGCTCTGGCTTCTTGAAATTAATACAACATCTGACCCCTCCTCGGGTTCAGCGATGTTCCCTTTCCAAGAGGGTGAGAGGATGGCCATCCGGACCTAAAAAGCCCGAAGGATCCTGAATCCAACGGTCGATGAGTTCCTCCAGCCGCCGTTGCGAGTGATGGTCGAGCACGGCGGTGCGCCTCAAGGCATGCAGATAACCGTCTGCATAGAGACGAAGTTCGGAAGGGCTGTGGTAGCGGTGGGCCAACTCCTGACAGGCATCGCAAAGCGATTGGAAGTGGCGGATAGCGTCGGGGTGTTGCAGAGCGGTCATGAACAGGGCTGGCCCTGCGACCATTCTGACGTTTGCGCAACGGCTTTGTGCGGGATATCTAAGCGGGAGAACCGCCATTGCGATGGGGATCCCCCTTTGGAACCCTGACCAAAACAAGTGTTCCTTCCTTGGGAGCAAAAAACGGTGTTATTCTGTAACGATACTTGTCTCGCCAGACTCATATTAGACTCTTATGGTTCAGCCGAATGATACAGATTACGGCGGCCAAGCCAGACGGGTTCTGGTCGTTGATCCCCACGTCACCCTTCGCACCGTTCTCGCCCAGAGGCTTCGTCAGGATGGTCACCTGGCCGCAGCAGTGGGGACCGCCCGCGAAGCCCTAGAGATCTGTCAGGGGCAGGCCCCCCACCTTCTCGTCAGTGCGGAGCTCCTGGAGGAAACGTCCGCCCTCCGGCTGGCGGCCCAGCTCCACTGCCCTGTGATGGTGCTCACGGCTCGTTCCGGATCGGAACCGGTGGTGACCTTGCTGGATGCGGGGGCCGATGACGTGCTGCGTAAACCCTTCGGCTTGGAAGAGCTTGCCGCCCGCTGTCGCACCCTCCTCAGAAGGAGTGGCACAGGACTGCAGGAGCGGGTCTGTGTGGGCCCACTGGAAGTCCATCTGCTCCTGCGTCAGGTCACCCTGCGAGACCAGCCGGTGGAACTCAGCCCCAGGGAGTTCGCCCTTCTTTGCGCGCTCCTGATGCCTCCAGGGGTGGTTCGCACCCGACAGGAACTCCTACGCATGGCATGGCCTCCCTTCAGCGGTGGGCCTCGCTCCGTTGACACCCAGGTGCTCACTCTCCGCCGAAAACTTGAGCAGGCCGGCCTCGGAGAAGGCGGGGGGATTGAAACCATGCGTCAGCAGGGCTATCGCTTCAGCCTCGACACCCTCCCCGATCCAGAGGAATTGACCACTGCCCATGGCAAACCTGCAGCGGTGCTGCAGCAGAGCAACGGCAGTCGCCTGAACTAGTGGCCAACTGCTTTTTTGTTCCCTAGCCCCCGATCCTGGCCAAGCTCACCACTTCGCCAACAATCATGGCTCCACTCATGATCGCCAGCAGCTGGTAGGTCCAAGGAGGTGTGATGCGCGCCACGGAGTCGGTTGCGATCCCACTGAAAGCCGTGAATGTGGAGAGAAATTCAGGAAACTTCGCCACCCGTTGGGGGAGTAAATAGGCGCTTTTGCTGCGGGCCGATCCAGGGGCCGTGGCAGGTGCGGTGCGGACGTAGAACACCCGCCCTCCCTGGCTGGTGGCCACGGGTGTGAGACCTTCCACTTCCCCCCACGGGAGCTCCCAACCGCGGCGCAGAAACCAACGGCACCAGGCCGGATGGGTGTAGCGAAGCCCTTCCCCATCAAGGATCACTTGTTCACTTGTGATCGCCAGCACGAGGGTGAATCCCAGGGCCAGGGCAGCCCAGATCAGGGGCTGCCAGTTCTCAGGCGCCATCACGGGCAGGGGAAGCACGAGGGCGATGTAAAGGCCCAGAAGCGTGAAGCGGATCTGGGCCGCCATTCCGTAGATGTGGGGCTCCCTGGGGGAGTCAGTCATCGGTCTTCGGCGGAGCCTGGGAGGGGTTCGATCAGGGAAGGTGGTTGATAGGTTCCCCCAAAAACCTCGGTTTCCCGGCCTTTCCAGAACTCTCCAAGCCGCATCAGATCGGCATGGGCTTCCTGCACCTTCTGCAGATATTCCTCAGGGGTGAAGCTGTCCTTGTTTTCCTGGAGTTTGCTCATGCGCAACAGATGCCACATCCAGGGCTTGCCGAGTTCTCCTCGGGCCTCGAGATAGGTGGCCAGATCCTTGGAGCTGGGGAGGGGTGGGTTGCTCATCGCCTCCGAACGCGTTCAAGGTACCCACCTTATGGACAATGTCCGCAAGGTGTGAGCGCTCCAAAATGACCAACGGCCAATCTCCTGGCTCCTACGCTCTGCCCCCCGATCTTCCCCGCGACGCCCTCCCTGAGCACGGCATGCGGGGGGATGCGGCCTATGAGCTCATCCACAGCCACCTGCTCCTCGATGGCAGCGCCAGGCTCAACCTGGCCACCTTCGTGGGCACCTGGATGGAGCCCGAGGCGCGCCGCCTCATGGAGGAATGCGCCGACAAAAATCTCATCGACAAGGATGAATATCCACAGACCGCCGATCTGGAGCACCGTTGCCTCCGGATCCTGGCCCACCTCTGGCATGCCCCAGACCCGGCGGACACCGTTGGGGCCTCCACCACGGGCTCCAGCGAGGGCTGCATGCTGGCCGGACTCGTGATGCGCTGGCATTGGCGAGAGAGGCGGCAGCGGGCGGGTCTGGAGTGGGCTCGGCCCAATGTGGTGATGGGAGCCAACCGTCAGGTGTGCTGGGACAAGTTCTGTGCCTATTTCGATGTGGAGCCGCGCTTCATGCCCCTCGCCCCAGGGCGACTCCACCTGGGAGCGGCAGAGGCAACGGGCCTCTGTGATGAGAACACCATCGGAGTCGTGACCGTTCTGGGCAGCGTGGTTGATGGCAGTTACGAACCCATCGCCGAGATCGCTGCCGCGCTGGATGAGCTGGAGGACCGTACCGGTCTGTCGATTCCCCTCCACGTGGATGCCGCTTCCGGGGGGTTTGTGGCGCCCTTCAACAGTCCCGGGCTTCTCTGGGATTTTCGACTGCCTAGGGTGCAGTCGATCAACGCAAGCGGCCATAAATACGGGGGGGTGTTGCCCGGTGTGGGCTGGGTGCTCTGGCGCCACGAGGACGACCTCCCCCAGGCGCTGCGATTTGATGTGAACTATCTGGGGGGCATCACCCCCACGATCGGCATTAACTTCTCCCGGCCCGGCGCCCAGGTGGTGGCGCAGTACTTCAACTTCCTGCACCTCGGGCGTCGTGGATTTGAGAAACGGATGTCGGCCTTGGAAGCGATCGCCTGCCATCTCGCTGACGGACTGGCCGCTCTGCCTGCCCTGCGACTGGTGAGCCATCCCCGGGGCCAGTTGCCCGTGTTTTGCGTGGAGCTGGATCCGGCCCTCACAGGTTGGAACGTGTTCCATCTCTCCGACAAGTTGCAGGAGCGGGGCTGGTTGGTGCCGGCCTACACCCTGCCCGCGGGCCAGTGCGAGCGGGCCGTGCTTCGCTTTGTGGTTCGCGCTGGCTTCAGTCGCCACCTGGCGGAGGAGTTGCTGGAGGACGTGCAACGGGCGGTGGATTGGTTGACCAACCTGGAAAGCCCCATGCCGGTTGGGCCGGGGACGCCCAGCCTCTTCCACCACTGAGAACTTTCTTCATCAAGAGTGATGTCTACAGATCACGAGCCATCACAGATCTGGCGTCTCTGCTTGTGGGTCTTGGCTGGGCGAATCACGATGGTGGAAACAGATCGGAGGCGCCCATGGACGACACGCCACCCAATCAGATTCCAGGAGTCTGCTGACGTTTGGACCCTGCTCCAACACTCTCAAGCGATCTCTGGTTTTCCTGGTCTGCCCAGGCCTAGCCCTCGTCTATCGCTAAAGCGCCAACTCCATGCGCCGTTCAAAAGCCTCTGAACTCAAACGGCTTCAGGTGCCCCGGAGGAAGGAAAACCCTGCTACACCGATGGCCCCAGGTGGCCTGCGCCAGCAGCTCCGACCCACAACTCAAGATCTCTGATCGCGATTGCGATCTTTGCCATTTAACGATCCAGCGACCGCACAGCCACGCACCGCGAAGGGCACATGGTTGAGCAGGCAAAGCCCGAGCGTGGATCTCGGGCTTTGTTGTGACACACCCGTGTTCGGGGGCAGACCAGCGATCTTGGCAGCGTTCAGGGCACCGGTCGCGCCGATGGGGGAGGGCACACCTTGGTGGTCCAGTCGCACGCGGCCAAGGCGGGTTTCTGCCAATGAAGGGGAATCTCCAGCAAATCCCGGGTGCCACTGATGGCCTGGACCACAAACAGCACACCGGCCAGCCCACTGGCGATCAGATGGATGCGGCGCCACCGAGGTTCCCGCTGAATTTCTGGCCTGGCGCCCAGGGAAAACAGCATGAGACCCACCACCGCCACCCCGATCCAGTAATGGGAACTCCAGAAGTCAGCCTGGAGAGGGTTGTCACTGCGTCGAAAGACTTCCGGCTGGGCGCCGAGGGTAAGCACTCCGAGCCAGGTGATCAGGGCAAAAGCCAGACGGAGCACCTTGGCATGGGCCCACCAGAGGGCCGCAAGGGCGGCCGCGCTGCCCGCCAGCACGAGCAACAGCTGGATCGCCCGGCCGGTCCCCCCGCGAAATTGCTCCCATGGGGTTGCGGTGGCGATCACCACGGTCAGAGCCACCAGAACGATGGCCACCACGGCCAGGGCAAGCCAGCGCCCCAGGTCGCTGTGCTCCCGCCCGGTGCTGGGGGGAAGCTTGGCGCCGCCCACGCGGCGTTCCCGCGTTTGCATGCCCAGCCGCGCCACGATCCCCACCAAGGGATAGACCACTGCCACCGCCAGGGCGGGGTGGAGAATCCAGAACCAATCTTTGGTCTCCAATTCAGAACCCTAGGCACGACTCCAAGGATGGCGACCCTGGGCCTATTTGGCAGGCAGCCCCCGAATCACCTTGGTTGAACAGCTTGGGTGAACAGACTGATGCTGGTTGCCAGTGTTCGCCATTCATGAACTAAGCCTGATGACGGCCCTCGGCGAACGGGTGCTGGAGGTGGCAGCGAGAGAGGGTGCCGAGCGGGTGGTGGCGATCCACCTGCGGGTGGGAGCCCTGGCTTGCGTGGATTCCCTTGCCCTGCGGACAGCCGCCGAGATCGTGCTGGCGGGAACCGTTGCCGAGGGTGCCCGTCTGGCGATCGAAGAGTTGACTCCAGCCTGGTGGTGTGTGCCCTGTCGTATGGAGTTCCCAGCCTCTGACGTTCTTGGCCGTTGCCCTGCCTGTGGCCTCCCGAGCCGGCAGGTGCTGCGTGGACATGAACTGCTCCTCCATGCCCTTGAGCTGGATCCCTGACCGGGTGCTGTTGGCGTGCCTAGCCTGAAGCCAGGCGTTGCCGTCATTTCATGTGCAGCCACTGTGCCTGCGGCTTGCCAGCACCGGCCGGTGAACGCCCCCACTCACCACCACTGGCTCGAGAAGTGGTGCTGGGGGAATCCCTCCTGGCCCGCAACGACCACCAGGCGGCCCACAACCGGGAGCACTTCCGTGCGGCCGGGGTTCAGGTGGTGAATGTGCTTTCCTCCCCCGGCACGGGCAAGACTGCCCTGCTGGAGGCGCTGGCGGTCTGTGCTCCCTCCACCCTTCGGCTGGCCGCGCTCGTTGGGGATCTGGCCACCGATCAGGACGCCCGCCGACTCCAGCGGGCCGGTCTGCCCGCCGTGCAGATCACCACCGGCCAGGTCTGCCACCTGGATGCGGCCATGGTGCATCAGGCCCTCGCCAAGCTCGAGGTGGCTGGCCACCCCCTGTCTGCCGTGGATCTGCTGCTGATCGAGAATGTGGGAAATCTGGTCTGTCCTGCGTCCTTTGCCCTCGGCGAAGATCGGCGTGTGGTGCTCCTCTCGGTGACGGAGGGGGAGGACAAACCCCTGAAATATCCCGCCACGTTCCACAGCGCCGATCTGGTGGTGATCACCAAGGTGGATCTGGCGGAAGCCGTGGGGTTTGATCGCGCCTTGGCCTATCGCTCCTTGCAGCAGGTAGCTCCCGCCGCCCGCGTGCTGGAAACCTCCGCCCGTCGTGGGATGGGAATGGACGCGTTGCTCGAGGCTCTGCTGGGGTGAGGGGAGCGGACCGCCAGGGGGCTCGCCTGCAGGTGGCCTGCCGCGGGGTGGTGCAGGGCCTGGGGGCACGGCCGGCCCTGCAGCGCTTGGCCACCCAGCTGCAGTTGCGTGGCCACGTGACCAACACGTTGGGGGCTGTGCAGATCGATCTGGCTGGTCCCCGGGAGGCCTTGGAGGCGTTTGTCCGGGCCCTACCCGCTGCCTTGCCCGGGGGACGCGCGTGGGAGCTGTTGGGACTGCGCTGGCTCGAGGCTCCCGAGTCCCCCTGGCCGGAAGGGGTAGAGCTAGCGAGCGCTGGGGTGGTGCCCCTGGGCCGGGCCCTTTTTGCCCCGGGCCTCTCGGCCGATCGGGCGCCCTGTTCCCGCTGTCTGGCGGAGCTGGCCGATCGGGCCTCCCGCCGCCATCGCTACCCCTTCATCAGCTGCTGCGATTGTGGCCCTCGCTTCAGCCTGGCAACGGCCTTGCCCTTCTGCCGGGCCCACACCACTCTGGCGTCGTTTCCTCCCTGCGCCGCCTGTGCCCAGGAGTTCAGCACACCAAGCGATCGCCGTTTCCATGCGGAGACCATCAGCTGCTCCCTCTGCGGGCCCCGCCTGAGCCTGCTGGACGCAGGGGGCCTGGAACGGGCCGGTGCGGAGTCGGCGCTGGAGGGGGCGGCCGAGCTCCTTCTGGCGGGACAGATCCTGGCCCTCCAGGGGGTGGGCGGCTTCCAGCTGCTCGTGGATGCCACCTCCCGTGCCGCGGTGCAGCGCCTGCGGGAGCGGAAGCAGCGTCCCGCCAAGCCCTTCGCCTTGCTCGTCTCCCACCCCCGTGACCTGGAGCCCACGGTGCGGTGTTCCGTGGAGGAGGAGGAGGCCCTGCGCCATTCCGCCGCGCCGATCGTGTTGCTGCCAATGTGTGGTGCACCGGGGTGTGGCCCGGATCTGGATCCCTGGGCCTCCGTGGCCCCAGGCAGCCCGGCCCTGGGTGTGATGCTTCCGGCCTCCGGGCTCCACCATCTGTTGGTGGAGCTCGTGGGCCGCCCCCTGGTGGCGACCAGCGGCAACCGCAGCGGCGAACATCTCTGCACGGCCCCCCAGGAGGCCCTCCAGCGGCTGGGTGGCCTCGCCGATGCCTTCCTCGTTCACGATTTGCCGATCGCCCGCCCCCTGGATGATTCCCTCCTCCAGGTGATTGATGGCCGTCCTTCCCTGTTGCGGCGGGCGCGGGGCTTTGTGCCCGAACCTCTCCCCTGGCAGGGACCCCAGGGGTCTGGGTTCCCGTCTCCGGCGTCCACAACGGGGGCCCTCCTAGCCATGGGAGGGGACCTGAAGGCCTCGCCGGCCCTGGTGCTGGGAGATCGGATCTGGTTGGCTCCCCATCTTGGGGATCTGGCGGATGCCTCGGTGCAGCAGCGTTGGCAGGGGGGCCTGGAGGATCAGCTGCCGGGAGAGTGGGCCCCGGTGACCCGTCTGGCCTGTGATGCCCATCCTGGCTACGTGAGCCACAGCCTCCTGCGGCCCTTGGCCTACCGCTACGCCCTGCCGCTCTCAACCGTGCCCCACCATCTGGCCCATGGACTGGCCGTGGGGGCGGAGCATGGCCGCCAGCCCCCCTTTCTTGTGCTCGCCTGTGATGGCCTCGGCTTGGCGGCCCCCGCCGGTCCTGAGGGGCAGGAGCGGCTATGGGGTGGAGAGCTGCTATGGGTGAAGGGCTTCACGGATGAGGGCCTGGGCTGGGAGCGGCTGGCGGCCCTGCGGTGTTTCCCCCTTCCCGGCGGGGAGCGGGCCAGCCGGGAGCCGCGCCGTTGTGCCATGGGCCTGCTGGCGGCCGCCGGGGCCTGGGCCCTGGCCCATCCCGGGGCAGGCCCTGTGCTGGAAGCTTTCTCCCCCCAGGAGCGCCCCCTTCTTCTCCAGGCTTTGGCCCAGGGGAGCCTGGCTCCGCCCACAAGTTCCCTGGGCCGTCTGTTGGATGGGCTGGTGTCCCTGCTTGGGCTGGCCCAAACCCTCAGCTACGAGGGGGAAGGGGGCCTGCGCTGGCAGGGGGCTGCGGCCCGGGGCCGGGCCCAGCTGGAGGCCTTGGGGGTGTCCCAGGAGATCTGGCCCTTTCCCCTGTGGCCCCCTCTGCCCGGGGATCCTTTCCCCCTTCCCCTGGGCCGTTGGGACTGGGAGCCTCTGCTGGTGGCCCTTCTGAAGGATCGGGCCGCCGGTGGCGATCCCACACTGGCGGCCTGGGAGCTGGAGCGGGCGATCGTGGCTGGGCTTGTCGAGGGCGCCTGTGCCGCAGCGGCCTGGACGGGTTGCCACCAGGTGGCCCTGGCGGGGGGGTGTTTTCAGAACCGATCGCTCCTGGAGGGCTGTCTGCAGGCCCTTCGCCAGCGGGGTCTGAATCCCCAGTGGAATGAACAGGTGCCCTGCAGCGATGGGGGACTGGCCCTAGGACAAGCCTGGGCCGTTCAGGCGTCGCAAGCAGCTCTATAACCAATAACAGAGTCTGCCGTTCCCCCCCCATGTGCCTGGCCGTGCCCGGGCGGATTCTCTCGATCGCCTCCCAGGCGCCGGATGGTGGGGAGGAGGGGGATCTCTGGCGCACAGCCGAAGTGGATTTTGGCGGGGTGCTTCAGCAGGTGAGCCTGGCTTGCCTGCCCGATGCCCGGATCGGGGATCGGGTGTTGGTGCATGTGGGCTTTGCCCTCAGTCTGGTTGAGGAGCTGGAGGCGACGTCATGAGCGGCACGGTATGCATGGATGGCAACGAGGCGGTCGCCCGGGTTGCCTATCGCCTCAACGAGGTGATCGCCCTCTACCCCATCACCCCTGCGACGCCCATGGGTGAGTGGGCCGATCACTGGCGAGCGGAAGGCCAACCCAACCTCTGGGGGGGGTTGCCCATGGTGGTGGAACTGCAGAGCGAGGGGGGTGCGGCAGGCACGGTCCATGGCGCGCTCCAGGCAGGGGCCCTCACCACCACCTTCACAGCTTCCCAGGGGTTGCTGTTGATGATCCCCAATCTCTACCGCTGGGCCGGGGAGCTGATGCCGGTAGTGGTGCATGTGGCATCGCGGGCCCTGGCGGCCCAGGGCCTCTCCATCTTTGGCGACCACTCCGATGGGATGGCCTGCCGCGCCACGGGCTGCGCCATCCTCACCTCCGCTTCGGTGCAGGAAGCGGGCGACTTTGCCGCCATCGCCACCTGCTCCACGTTGAATGGACGGGTGCCCGTTCTGCATCTCTTCGATGGGTTTCGCACCTCCCATGAAATCCAGAAGGTGGAACCCATTTCCGATGGCGTCCTGGAGGCCCTGATCCCCCATGAAGCCATCCGCGCCCACCGGCAGCGGTCCCTGACGCCGGAGCGGCCGGTGTTGCGCGGCACGGCCCAAAACCCAGACGTCTACTTTCAGGGCAGGGAAACGGTGAATCCCTTCACCGATGCCCTGGGTGGGCATGTCCGCGCGGCGATGGCGCGCTTTGCGGCGTTGACCGGGCGCGCTTACCAGCCCTACGAGTACGTAGGCCCTCCCGATGCCGAACGGGTGGTGGTGTTGATGGGCTCTGGCTGCGAGACGGCCGTGGCTACCGCGGAGGTGTTGGCTGCGGCGGGGGAGCCGGTGGGGGTTTTGAAGGTGCGCCTCTTTCGCCCCATGGTGGCGTCCTGGCTTGTGCAGGCCCTTCCCGCTTCCACCCGCGCTGTGGCGGTGTTGGACCGGTGCAAGGAGCCCGGTGCCGCTGGGGAGCCCCTCTATCTGGATGTGGTGGTGGCCCTGGCGGAGGTATGGAGCCGGCTCCATGGGGGATCACCTCTCCCCCAGGTGGTTGGGGGGCGCTACGGCCTGGGCTCCAAGGAGTTCACCCCCGCCATGGCCCGCGCCGTCTTTGACAACCTGGCCGCCGCGTCTCCGCGCAACCATTTCACGGTTGGCATCGACGATGACCTCACCCACCGCTCGCTTCCTATCGACAACAGCTTTCAGATGGAGGCGCAAGATGAGGTGCGGGCGGTGTTTTACGGGCTGGGGAGCGACGGCACGGTGGGGGCCAACAAGGCCACGATCAAGATCATTGGTGAGACAACGCCGCTCTTCGCCCAGGGCTATTTCGTCTACGACTCCAAGAAATCGGGATCCCTCACGGTGTCGCACCTCCGCTTTGGGCCGCGCCCGATCCAAGCCCCCTACCTGATCACCCACCCCACATTGGTGGCGGTGCACCAATGGGATCTTCTGTGCCAGTTGGAGGGGCTCCAGGGGTTGATGCCCAGTGGCACCCTGCTCCTCAACAGCCCCTACGCCCCATCCGACACATGGCGGAAGATGCCGTCAGCCGTACGCCGTCAGGTGCAGACCCTGAAAGCGCGGGTATGGCAGATCAACGCCCACCGGGTGGCCCAGAGCGCCGGATTGGGCAGCCGGATCAACACGGTGATGCAGGCGGCCTTTTTCGCCGTAAGCGGGGTGCTGCCCCGCGAAGAAGCCCTGGCGCGGATTCGCGACGCCATTCGGCATAGCTACATCCGCAAAGGGGAGGCGGTGGTGCGCAGGAACCTCCAGGCCCTAGACGCAAGCCTGGCTGCCCTCCAACCCCTGCTGTGGGAGGACATGGAGCTCCAGATCCCTGAGGGAGACCTGGATCAGGCACCAGCCCCTGCGGAGCTTCCGGCTCATCTCCGGGACGCCCCAACGTTTGTGCGGGAGGTGATCGCGCCGATGCTGGCCCACCGCGGAGATGCCCTTCCGGTGAGCGCCCTTCCTTGTGATGGCACCTGGCCCACGGGCACCGCCCGTTGGGAGAAACGCAACCTGGCCTCCGACGTGCCCGTCTGGGAAAGCGACCTGTGTGTGCAATGCGGCAAATGCGTGATGGTTTGTCCCCACGCGGTGATCCGCGCCAAGGTGGCAGAACCGGACGCCCTGGAGAGGGCTCCTGCGGGCTTCCGCGACGCGGCCGCAAGGGATCCGGCCTTTGCAGGCCAGCGCTTCACGATCCAGGTGGCGGTGGAGGATTGCACGGGCTGTCAGCTCTGTGTGGAGGTGTGCCCCGCCCGAGATCGGCGGGAGCCGAAGCGCAAGGCCCTCAACATGGCCCCCCAGCGTCCCCTTCGGGAGCAGGGGCGAGCCCACTGGGATTTTTTCCTCACCCTGCCTGAGGCCCCCCGCGACCAGCTGAACCTGCACAAGATCGGCCAGCAGCAGCTGCAACAGCCCCTGTTTGAATTTTCCGGGGCCTGTGCCGGCTGCGGCGAAACCCCCTATCTCAAGCTTCTTAGCCAGCTGTTTGGCGATCGGTTGCTGATCGCCAATGCCACCGGTTGCAGTTCGATCTATGGCGGCAACCTGCCCACGACCCCCTGGACCACTAATGGCTCGGGTCGGGGGCCTGCCTGGAGCAATTCCCTGTTTGAGGACAACGCCGAATTCGGCTACGGCATGCGGGTGGCCCTCGACCAACAGCGGGCGATGGCGCTCCATCGCCTTGCCCTTCCCCTCTCCGCTGGAGGTGACCCCCTGCCCCCATCCCTTGTGGAGGCTCTGGCGGCCGCTGCGCTTTGTCAGGACGATGAGTCTGACATCGTTCTCCAAAGGGAGAGGGTTGGGGAGCTGAAACGTCGCCTGAGGGCTGGCCTGGAGCGCCTTCCCGCGGAGAAGCGGGCCATGGCACCCGAGGCCCAGCTGCTCGATCTGGCTGATGCCCTGGTGAAGACCAGTGTTTGGCTGGTGGGAGGGGATGGCTGGGCCTACGACATCGGTTTTGGTGGCCTGGACCACGTGCTCGCCTCAGGGCGCGACGTGAATGTGCTCGTGCTCGACACCGAGGTGTACTCCAACACCGGTGGCCAGGCTTCGAAGGCCACGCCCCTTGGCGCCGTGGCCAAATTCGCCAGCGGTGGTAAGGCCTCCCCAAAGAAGGATCTGGGGTTGATGGCCATCACCCAGGGAGGGGTGTATGTCGCCAGCGTGGCCATGGGCGCCCGGGATGAGCACACCCTCCGCGCATTCCTGGAGGCTGAGCGGTATCCCGGCCCGTCCCTTCTCCTGGCCTATTCCCATTGCATCGCCCATGGCATCGACATGGCCAAGGGCATGGAGCAACAGCGCTTGGCGGTGGAGTCTGGTCGCTGGTTGCTCTACCGCTACGACCCACGCCGATTGGAGCAAGGGCTGTCCCCCCTGCAGTTGGACAGCCCCCATCCCCGAACCCCCTTGGCGGAGGCCATGGCGACGGAGAATCGCTTCCGCATGCTCGGCTATAGCGATCCGGAGCGGGCCCGGCAGCTGGAACGTCAGGCCCAGGTTGAGCTTCAGCGCCGATGGGCTCTCTATGGGGCCCTGGCTCAGGCGTCGTCGTCTTCCAGCAGTAGTTGGGCGAAGGACGAGTAGAGATCCTGTTCCTCCTTCCCAACGCCAGTGGCCCGGCCCGATCGACTGGGTCTCCTGGCCTGAGTTTTGGCCCTGGGCGCCTGGGCGCCTGGCGTCTTGCTGCCCTGGGTCGGGGAGTCCTTTGAGAGGCGCTCGGATCGGTTGCCCATCCCCTTGGCAGGTGGCGCGAGGGGCAATGTTTCCAGCTCCCGCAACCTCTCAAGCAGGTGGGGGGGCACGGTCCCATCCGGGCTGGTTTGCATCAACACCCGAAAGAGTTCCGCCGGATCCTGTTCCCGTTCCAGGGTGTGGCGGGGGGCTTCCCCCTGCTTTCCTTCCCTGCCAGACGGTTGGGGAACTCCGGTTGGGATCTTCGAATCGGGAAGGGGGAGTTTTGTGGGGAGCGTGCGCCCGAGAGCTTCGAGGCGTTCCTTGCTGCGGGCATCAAAGCTCATGGAGGCGGGGAGGGATCAGGGGCAGTTCAGGGTGTCGCGGGTGAGGCGGTGGCTGATGGGATGGGTGCCGGTGGCCACCTCACAAAGCACTTTGCGCGCATCGCCACGCAGGTCGACGTTCGTGAAATCCGCCCCGTCGATGCGCACATCCTCAAACCGGGTGTTGAACGCAAAGGCATTCTCAAGCCAGGCCTCGCGTAGGTCGGTGCCGTTCAGGATGGCCGAATCCAAGGTGGCTTCCCGCAAATCGGCACCGCGAAGATTGGCTTCCTGCAGCTTGGCTCCAAAAAGGCTTGCCAGGCGGAGATCGGCCCCTGAGAAATCAGCCTCCCTCAGATTGGTGAGATTGAAAGTCGCTCCACGCAGGTCGGCCCCGTGGAAATCGGCGCCAATCAGCACTTGCTTAGCCACATCGATCGCCGCCAAGGCCGTTTGGGAACGGTGCCCGCCCATCGGGATCACCATCGCCAGACCCATCAGCAGGGCACAGAAGAGAGGAAGGAGCAGGGAGCGACCAGGCATCAGCGGAGCTGTGGCAACGTCAGGCGACCCTAGAGCTCCCATCTGGCTATCAGAAGAGCGACATCGCCTTGATCTTGGCCAGTTTCTCGGCTTCCAGCCCATGGAGGTCTTCGAGGTCGAGAAGCCCGTCTTTCACAAAGCTGGCAAAGACAAAGAGAATGCCCTCGAGTCGAAAATCGAAACGTCCTTCCATATCAAATCTCTGGGTGCTCAGAAAATCGTGGAGTTGCCAGAGGGAGTCGACAGAGCTCACCCCAGACGCGTGGTGTTTCACCTTGCTGATGAGGGTACTGATGGCCCGGCAATGGGCCGTTTCAAAGGCTTCCCTGGCGACGGCCTGTTCCTGCGGCGTCCAGATCAGGACAGCTGTGTTGGTCATGGGTCAACAGCAGGAGGACGGGTAGCGCAAGGCTTTCCGCACCTTATCGCCCAGTTCAGAGGACCGCGAATGGGAGGGAGGATTTGAAGCGTTCTTTGATTCGGCGCCTGGCTTCGGGTAACTGATGCCAGGCCAAATTGGGGAAAGCGTGGTGTTCCCAGTGATAGCCGAAGTGGTAACAGCAAAGAAGGGAGATCCACGCTGGGCAATCGAGGCTGCGGGGCCGATGGGTCATCTTGCCCAGGTCGGAACCGATTCCCCAGCTTTTATGGGGAATGAAAGTGCCTACAAAAAAGAGCTGCAGAGAGCTCAGCAGCGTGGGGAGAATGCAGTAGAGCCCCACGTTCGTGAGGGCACCGGCTGAATCCACGGTGGCAAATGCCCCGATGGTGAGCCATAGGAGGGCCAGAAGGGTGGTCTGGAGAGGGGAGAGGTAGGCCGCCATGAACGTGACGTACCACCCGATCAATCCCTCCTGGTCCTCCCGGTGATAGTCGGGATCGAGGGCACTGCCCGCGTGGAGATGGTGCTTTTGGTGATTGCTCTGGCAGCGTCCGTAGGGAAGGGCTGCATAGAGAAGCAGCATGGCCTGACCAATGCGCTGGTTGGCTACCGCCCATTCGGGCCAGAGGGTGCCATGCATAGCGTCATGGGCCACGATGAATAACCCGGTCTGGAGCAGGGTCCGCATCAGAACCGCCAGAGCGATCAATGGGACGGTCAAATCACCCGGTTGGGTGGGGATCAGGAGAACCAAACTCCCCACCCAACACAGCAGGATCCCAGCAGCCAGGAGCAGGCCCCGCCGTGTGGTTGACGTCAACGGGCAAATTTGAGAAGTTCAGCGGCGGAGGCCAGCAGATCAATGGCCACAAAGTAGATCTTCCCTTCGGGGCTGAGCAGGAAGCGCCAGGCCACGTTCATGCCCACCCCTGCGCCAAACCAGGGGGTTTGCACTTTTCCGGTGACCTTGACCTGGTTAAATCCCCCTTCGGCGGGCTCGGAGTAGCCCCGTTCGGGAAGAAGCTTGAGGTTCTGGCAGTCTTCCTTGAAGAACTTCAGGATGGCCTCACGTCCCACGATGGGCTTCTGGAAGGGCGGTTGGAGTGCCCCGTCAGGAAGGAAGAGCTCAATCAGAGCGTCAAAGTCGTTGGCATTGAGCAGGTCCATGTAGGAGTTAATCGTGGGGTTGATGATTCCCTCGATGAACACCTTCTGGCGGCTTTCCTCAGGGGTGGGAGCAGCGATGGGTTCCATGACCCGCTGGCCTTCCCCTTTGGCAGGGTCAAAGCCCATGTCGGTAACGAAATTTCGCAGCAGGGTGATTTGCTGACCCTGATCCACACCTTTAACGGAGTTGAGCACAGCAGCGGCGTTGGCAGATAGCTGGTAGCCCTTGGGAATAGGTGCCACCTCTCCGGCAGCCATCCACTGGCCGAGTTGATACCAGAATCCAAGCTTAATATTGACGGACCAGTTGGCGTAGGTTCGGCCAATGGTGGTGTCAGCCCTGTTGGCCAGATCACACATCACTTTGCTTTGCTCGGCAAAAGACATGGCCTTGATCTGGTTCAGCACGGGCTCGGCGAACTGCATGCGGGCAGCACCGGGTGCCGCGATTGTGATGCTCTGACCCATCTCCAGGTAGGCAAACCAGATCAGGGCGAGCTGGTCTTCCGCATTGAGGAGACGGAAGCGAGCGGTGATGGCGGGAACCGCATCAGCACTGAGGGTTTCCGGAAAGATTTGGGTGGCTTTAGAGAGGGTGTACATCCCTGATGTCGTAATTGTGAAGATTTCCTTCAGACCCTAACTGTTTTTTTCTGATCTGGCTACCTGGGCGTGCTGTACGGGATTCCGCTCGATCCCTGGGTTCACTCTCTGCGGAGTCGGTTGAGCTGGGCGCTTCTGGGAACCCTTGGCTGACCTAGCTCTGATTTTCTCACCATGCCGTTGACCACCCGCCAGCTTGAGGGGCGCTGGGCAGAGCAGAGAGCCCTCCGGTTGCTGGAAGCGAGGGGCTGGACCCTTGTGTCCCGAAATTGGTGCTGTCGCTGGGGGGAGTTGGATCTGGTGCTGAGCAAACCAGGCCGGCTCCTGCTGGTGGAGGTGAAGGGCAGGGGACGGTGGCACCGGGATGGCGCAGGAGTAGGGGCCTTGCACGGGGGCAAGCGCAAGCGACTGGAGCGGGCCTGGGCCTGCTGGCAGGCCGCCCATCCCCATCTGGCCCATCAGCCGATGGAGTTCGTCGCCGCCCTGGTCGCCCTGCCCCCCCGCCGGGTCCCCGTCCGCTGGATGCATCTGTTCTGAGGCTTTTCAGCAGTGGTCAGGCTCAGGGCGTGGTGGATGGAGGAGGTGACGCTGGGGTTGATGTGAACCACACCGTGCAGCGGAACCGGGGCAGGCTGCCCATCCGCCCCACCCCTACCTCCTGACAGCGGGTGTTGGTTATGCCCGCCCGATCCGTCTCCGGGATCTGGTCGACGGCCCGTTGCTGGGCATCGCTCTGGCTCCAGATTGATTCTGCCGTCCGACTTTCGGCATGGGCAGGGGGAGCGATCAGCACCAGCGCTGAGATGGGCAGGCTGAGGAGAAGGAGCCTGGGAAGGGTCATGGGGGGTGTGCGGCAGCTATCCCTATCCCTAGCTGGTTCCGCAGGGATCGGCCAAGCTGCAATGGTGAGCGAAGTGGTCCCGATCCCATGGCTTCCCCCTCCGCCTTCGGTGCCCATCGGGTTCGCCATCGCTTTGGCCAGCACTGGTTGGTGGATCAGGAGGTCTTGGGTCAGATCGTGCGGGCCGCCGACCTTACGCCGTCCGACCACGTTCTGGAGGTGGGGCCTGGTCGGGGGGTGCTGACGCAAGCTCTCTTGGCCTCGCCCGTCGCCGCGGTTACGGCGGTGGAACTGGATCGCGACCTGGTGTCTGGCCTGGTCGACCGCTTTGGCGCCGATCCCCGCTTCATCCTGGTGAGCGGTGACATCCTGACTATTCCCCTCCCCCCCGTGGGTCCCCCTGGCCTCAACAAGGTGGTGGCTAACATCCCTTATAACATCACTGGCCCATTGCTGGAGAGGCTGCTGGGCCGGTTGGATCGACCCCTGACCAAACCTTTCAGCCGTCTCGTGCTGCTGGTGCAACGGGAGGTGGGGGAACGTCTGCGGGCAGAGGCGGGGTCCAGTGCCTTTTCCGCCCTGAGTGTGCGGATGCAGCTCCTGGGGACGATTAGGGGGGTCTGTCCGGTGCCGCCGCGCTGTTTCCAGCCTCCACCGCGGGTGCACTCGGAGGTGATCCTCATCGACCCGTTCCCACCTGACCAGAGGCTTCCCCAGGAGCTGGCGGTGGCGTTGGAGCCCTTGCTTCGGCGGGCTTTCACGGCGCGCCGCAAAATGCTGCGTAACAGCCTGGCTGGCTTGATGCCGGAAGACGCCCTGGCAAGGTTGGCCGTGGAGGCCGGCGTGAGCCTCCAGGCCAGGCCCCAGGACCTTTCGCCAAAGCAATGGGTGGCCTTCGCCACCAGCTTGAATCGCGCCACCCCCTCCGGGCCCCCGCCCCCCTTGACCCATGGCTGATTGCCACGTGATTGCTCCGGCCAAGATCAACCTCCACCTGGAGGTGATGGGGCTGCGCTCCGACGGGTTTCACGAGCTGGCGATGCTGATGCAGTCCATCGACCTGGCGGATCGGCTCCACTTTCAGGACCGGTCCGATGGGGCGATCACCCTCCGCTGCGACCGCGCCGATCTTTCCGTGGGGCCCGACAACCTCATCGTGCAGGCCGCGGAGCAGCTCCGGGCCCATGGGGGCCAGCCCCATCGGGGTGTGGAGATCCTGCTGGAAAAGTGCATTCCCATCGGCGCCGGCCTGGCGGGGGGCTCCAGCGATGCTGCGGCCACGCTCGTGGGTTTGGATGCCCTCTGGAGCTTGCACACCCCGCCGGCCGAGCTTGCGGCCTTGGCCGCGGAGCTCGGCTCCGATGTGCCCTTCTGCCTCGAGGGCGGCTCCCAGCTCTGCTTTGGCCGTGGGGAACGGCTGGAGG
This sequence comes from Cyanobium sp., assembly GCA_040399515.1. Taxonomy (GTDB): domain Bacteria; phylum Cyanobacteriota; class Cyanobacteriia; order PCC-6307; family Cyanobiaceae; genus Cyanobium. The sequence continues at coordinate 18,472 of JBBASA010000009.1, forward strand.
CCTGCTCGCAGGCTCCCGCTCCCCTTGGGGTGCTCCTGCTGAAACATCCCGAGACGAGCGTGTCGACCCCCTGGGCCTACGCCCGTTGCCGGGAGTGGCGGGGCGATTTCTACCTCACACACGAGTCAGACTTTGAGCAACGGCGACAGGCTCTGCGGGAGAGCCCCCTGCTGGCGGCCCTGGGTGGGGAGCGACCTTTCCCCCCCTTGAGAAACGACCTGCAGGCTGTGGTGGCTCCCGAGGTGCCCTCCGTGGCTCAGGCCATCGAGCTCCTCCAGCAGGCCTCCGGGGCGTTGGTGGTGGCCATGAGCGGCTCGGGGCCCACCGTGTTTGCCCTGTTCCCCACTTCTGAGGCTGCGGGGCTGGCCCAACGGGCTTTGGCGAAGGCTTTGCAGGCTGCAGGGCTGGAAAGCTGGATCTGCGGCTTGCGGACCTCCGGTGCCACCCTGTGGGAGCCGGGCCCCCAACCATGAGCGATTCCCCCCCCCCCAGCCTCCCCTCCCCTCCGCCTGGGCCGGACGGGGAGAGCCAGTCCCCCACCGGCCTGCGCAAGGGCCCTCTCAGTTTTCTCAGTGGGGCCATCACCAGCGTCTTGCTGGCTTGGCTATCCCTTGGGCTGAGCAAAAGGGTGGTGGGCTACTACGGGGCCCATCCGCCCCACTACAACAGCCAGGTGGCCCAGAGCATCGGCACGGCCGTGAAAACCCTGGTGGTGGGCATGACCTTCCTGGCTACGTTCAGCTTTGCCTTTGTGGGCCTGGGCCTTTTTCTGACCTTTCTTCGTAGCCTCTGGCCTGGAGGGTCGCAGCAGAGTTCTGCAGGCCATGGAGGTCCTTCCTAAACTGGGCGATCTGTTCCAAAGGGCATGACCGTTCACGACCTGGGTCTGCTGGTGGTGCTGCTGCTGCCGGGGATGCTCCTCTCGGTGCTCATCCTCAGCACGTTCGCCGCAGGCGGCTGAGATAGGTTGGCCTCACTTGTGCCAACATCCTGCGCCGTGGCCGAAACCCTGCTTTTTAATGCGCTTCGGGAAGCCATTGATGAAGAGATGGCTCGCGATCCCCATGTCTGTGTGATCGGCGAGGACGTGGGCCATTACGGCGGCTCCTACAAAGTCACCAAAGATCTCCATAAAAAATATGGGGACCTCAGGGTTCTCGATACTCCCATCGCCGAAAACAGCTTCACGGGCATGGCTGTGGGCGCGGCCATGACAGGCCTGCGCCCGATTGTGGAGGGAATGAACATGGGATTCCTCCTGCTGGCCTTCAATCAGATTTCCAACAATATGGGCATGCTGCGATACACCAGTGGCGGCAACTACACCATCCCCACCGTGGTGCGCGGGCCCGGTGGCGTGGGCCGGCAGCTGGGGGCTGAACACAGCCAGCGCCTGGAGGCCTATTTCCATGCCATCCCCGGCATCAAGATCGTGGCCTGCAGCACCCCCACCAACGCCAAGGGGCTTTTGAAAGCTGCGATTCGCGATAACAACCCTGTCGTGTTCTTTGAGCACGTGCTTCTTTATAATCTCTCCGAGGATCTGCCAGAAGGAGAATATATCTGTGCTTTGGATCAAGCGGAAGTGGTGCGGGAAGGAAAGGATGTCACGATCCTCACCTATTCCCGCATGCGGCACCATTGTCTGAAAGCCGTGGAGCAGCTGGAGCAGGATGGTGTGGATGTGGAGTTAATTGATCTGATCAGCCTCAAGCCCTTTGATCTCGACACCATCTGCCGCTCCGTGCGGAAAACGCACCGGGTGATCGTGGTGGAGGAATGCATGAAAACAGGAGGTATTGGAGCGGAGCTCCTTGCCCTGATCACCGAGCACTGCTTCGACGATCTGGATTGCCGTCCCGTGAGGCTCTCCTCCCAGGACATCCCCACTCCCTACAACGGCAACTTGGAGAATCTCACCATTATCCAGCCCCATCAGATCGTGGAAGCGGCCCGTCAACTCAAGTCGGGCTTGATCTGAGATGGCACGTCCCCAGGGCTGGCTTGCCCTCATCCTGGCCCTGGCTATCGCCGCCGGAGCCCTTCTGGCCACCTACGGATTGCGTCTTGGCTTGGACCTCAGGGGGGGCAGCCAGCTCACCCTGCAGGTGCTTCCCGCGGGTTCCATCCAGCGGGTGGAGCAGGAGCAGCTGGAGGCCGTCAAAGATGTGCTGGAGCGCCGTGTCAACGGGTTGGGCGTGGCCGAATCCACTCTCCAGACCGTTGGCAATGATCAACTTGTGTTGCAGCTCCCTGGGGAGCAGGATCCCACTCGGGCGGCCAAGGTCCTGGGCACCACGGCTCTCCTCGAATTCCGCCCCCAGATTCCAGGAAGTGAGAAGGAGTTTCGCTCCCTCCTGCCCCTCAAGCGGCAAGTGGAAGCCGTTCTCCGCACCCGCCGAGCCCCGGCCCCATCCGACGATCCCAGCCGACCCTCACCCCCGGAGCTGGCGCCGGAAGACCTCCGCAACGCCCTTATTGGCCTGGGCCTGTCCGTTCCCGAGGGCACATCGGAAGTTGACCAGTTGGAACTCCTGGAGAAGGAGGTGAACAAGAGGATGGTGGCCCTTTACGGCCCCCCTTCCCTGACAGGAAAAGACCTGACCGGTGCTGGGCGGGTCCAACAACCGAGCGGCTCCGCGTGGGATGTCACCCTGAATTTCAACAAGGAAGGGGGAGATAAGTTTGCCGCCCTCACCAAGGGCCTGGCGGGCACAGATCGGGTTCTGGGCATCGTCCTCGATGGACGTTCCATCAGCGAAGCCACGGTGGGTGACCAATTCAAGGTGGCTGGCATCACCGGAGGTGCTGCCAGCATCACGGGCAATTTCACCGCTGAAGAAGCCCGGGATCTTGAGGTGCAGCTGCGGGGTGGGTCCCTTCCCCTGCCGGTGAAGATCGTTGAGGTGCGCACGGTGGGGCCCTCCCTTGGGGCTGCCAACATCCGCCGCAGCCTTCTCGCTGGCTTGGCGGGCCTGGCCCTGGTAGGCCTGTTCATGGTGGTGGTTTACCGCCTGCCCGGCGTGGTGGCCGTGGTGGCCTTGAGCCTCTATGCCCTCTTCAACCTCGCCATCTACTCCCTTGTCCCCGTCACCCTTACCCTTCCTGGAATCGCGGGCTTCATCCTCTCGGTGGGCATGGCGGTGGATGCCAACGTGCTCATCTTCGAGCGGGTGAAGGAGGAGCTCCGCGGGGGGAACACCCTGATCCGCTCGATCGATTCGGGCTTTTCCCGCGCGTTTTCCTCCATCCTCGATGGCCACGTCACGGGCCTGATCAGCTGTGTAGCCCTCTTCCTGCTGGGTACCGGCCTGGTGAAGGGATTTGCGATCACCCTGGCCATTGGTCTGGTGTTGAGTCTGTTCACCGCCCTCACCTGCACCCGCACCCTGTTGCGGGTGCTGATGAGCTACCCGGCCCTGCGCCGGCCCACCTACTTTCTGCCTGCCCGCAAGCTGCCGGCAGCGGTCGCCTGAGGAATGATCCCTTGACCCATCCCGAACCGCGCTTTCGCATCAATCGTCATCGTCGCCTGGCTTGGTGGGGATCGGCCCTGGCCTGTGCCCTGAGCCTGCTCGGGTTGGTGCTCTGTTGGCTGAATCCCGCGATTCGCAGCCCCCTCAAGCCGGGGCTCGATTTCACGGGAGGCACCCAGATCCAGCTGCAACGCGATTGCGGCACGGCTTGTCAGGGCCTCAGCGTCAGCGATATGCAGCGCCAACTGGGCACGCTCTCCCTTCCCGCCGAGCCCGGTCAGCAGCCCCCCAACATCGGCGCGTCCGCCGTCCAGGTGCTGGATGGGGGCCGCTCCGTGGTGGTGCGGGCACCAGCTCTCAGCCCTGCCCAGGGTCAGGCCCTGATCAAGGGCCTCACCCCCGCCCTGGGCCCTCTGAGCAGCAATGGCACCTCCGTGGACACCATTGGACCAACCCTGGGCTCTCGTTTGCTGCGCAGCAGCCTGCTATCCCTGGTGGTGAGCTTTGCGGCCATTGCCGCCTACATCAGCTTTCGCTATAGCGGCATCTTTGCCCTCCTGGCTCTGCTCTGCCTGGCCCACGATGTGCTCATTACCTGCGGCTTGTTTGCCTGGCTGGGCCTACTCAAGGGGGTGGAGGTGGATTCGCTGTTCGCCGTGGCCCTGATCACTGTTGCGGGTTACTCCGTCACCGACACAGTGGTGGTGTACGACCGGATTCGCGAGCAAAAGACCGCCCTGGCCGATCTTCCCCTCACCGATCAGGTGGACGTGGCCGTGGACGCCACCCTCACTCGGTCGCTGTACACCTCGCTCACCACCCTTCTACCCCTGCTGGGTCTGATCTTCTTTGGAGGGAACAGCCTGTTCTGGTTTGCCATTGCACTGGCCCTGGGGATTGGGGTGGGCAGCTGGTCCAGTATTGGGTTGGCCCCCACCCTGTTGCCCCTCCTCTCCCGTCCGTGAGGGTGGCATGAACGGCCGCAAGGTGCCCCTGATCCCCGTTCTTTTGTTTGTTTTGGCCCTTGCGGACCTGAACTCGGAAATACGCCTGCTTCTGGATCATTTCACCTTCACCACCGTGCTGGTGGCGATTCAGAATCACCTTCTGGCGGTGACAATCCTTGCCCTTCTGCCTTCTCTGTGGAAGCTCTATCGAAGGGATCAAGCCTGATCCGGCTTGCCATCCCATTGATCCATCACGTCCCGGACAAGCATTTCCCTGCCCAGAACCTTCAGCACCACCACTAGGGGAAGGGCTAACAACACCCCTGGAAGTCCGAGGAGCACACCGAGACAGAGCTGGGAGACCAGGGCCACGGTGGGTAACAGATTCACCGTGCGGCTCAGGAGCAGGGGCGTGAGAACGAAGGCCTCTAGGTTTTGCAGGATCAGGCGCAGCACCAGCACCTGAACCATCTTGAATGGAGACACCAACAAGAGGGCCACGCCCATAGGCAGCAAGGTGCCAAGAGTGGGGCCAATCGTCGGGACAAAGGTCAACAGACCACACACCAAGGCGCAGAGAAGGGCAAGAGGCACCTTCAGCAGGGCGAGACCAGCCCAGGTCGTGAGGAAGACCACCACGGCTGAGAGGGTCATTCCAGCGAGCCAACCCCCGAGTGCCTCCCTGGACTCCCGCATCAGCAACTGCATTCGGGGACGGTAGAAGTTGGGGGTGGAGGCGGTGAGAAGCCGCTGATGGCTGCGGGGATCGAGGGCCAAAAGCACGGCGAGCAGAGCCATGAGGAGGGTCTGAATGGTGCCGTTGGCTGCACCACCCGCAAATCCCAGGAGCTGTTCTCCCAGGGGTTGTATGCGCTCCAGGGAGGCTTGGTTGAGCAGTTGCTCCTCCAGGCTCGCAAGAACGGGAACCTGGCGGATGAGGCTGTTGAGCTGGGCGGGGAGGGCTGGGATGATGCGCTGCAGCAGGTCGACCTGCTCGATGACCTCAGGCAGGAGGAGGAAAGAGAGGAGGCTGCCAATCCCGAGGATCACTGCCAACACCAGCGCCAGGGCCGCGGGACGGCTGAGGGGGAACAGACGGCGCAGCCAGGTGATGGGCACATCCAGCGCCACGGCGAGCACCACAGCTCCGAACAGCACCAGCAGGACCCACCTCAGCTGCCACACCAGCAGGGTGGCCACCACCAGGGCCAGGGCACCGATCAGGTAGCGGGCGTTCATGAGTGATTCTGGGAGGGGTTCCAGTGGTCCAACACGTCGTGAATGATCACCTCCCGCACGATGACCTGGACGCAGACCGCCAGGGGTAAGGCCAGAACAAGTCCAAGGGGTCCGAAGAGAACCGTGAAGAGAAGCTGGGCTGTGAGAGTCAAGCCCGGGAGGAGCTTGAGCTGGTGGTGCATCACGGAAGGGGTGATCACGTAACTCTCCAGGTTCTGAATGATGATGTAAAGAACCAGCACGGCCGCCGCTTTCCACGGGGCATCCAGCAGGGCGACCGACATCGGAAAGAGGGTGCTCAAGGTAGGACCCACGTTGGGAATGATGTTCAGAAGGCCTGCCAGCACCGCATTCGCCGCCACGAGTTTCACCCCCAGCAACAACAAGCTCACGGCCGCAAGAGTGCCCACGCAGAGCGAGCTGATCAGCACCCCGCCCATCCAGGCGCTGAGAGCGTCTCCGCATTGCAGGAGCACCTCCCGGGCGCGACGCCGATAAAAGCCAGGCACCAGCAGCAGGGCCACCTCCCGATAGGCGTTGGGTTGGGCGGTGATCATCAGGGCAACGGCCACCACAAAAAGGGTTTGAAGCAGGGCCGTGCCCAGGTTGCCGGCCACGCCCAACAGGCGCCAGGCCCCGCCGCTGATGTTCTCGACGACCCCTGGGCCCCCAACACCGGTCCCGGAGGGCAGGGTGAGGGTTTGCCTGAGCCAGCCCAATCCCCCATCCCGAGGGCCGTAGAGCATCTTCGAGGCCGATTCCATCGCCTGGTTGATCAGGTTGAGGAGGGTCTGGGCCGCCGTTGGGAGTTTCTGGAGGAGTTCGGCAAATTCCGCCATGAACGGTGGAATGATTGCTGTGGCCACGATCGCCAGCAGCAGGGCCACTCCCAGCAGGCTCAGGGCGAAGGCCAGCTGACGCTGGCAGCCCAGCCGCCGTTGCACGGCGCCCACCAAGGTGCACAGGGCCATGGCCAGCACCACAGCGGCAAACAGCAGCACAAGAGCCTCACGCAGGCTCCAGAGCAAAAGAAGGGCGGCGACTACGCCAGCCAGACCCAGCCAGTTTCCGAAGCTCAAGCCTCCTGTTCCCCTGCCAGCGTCTCATCCTCATTCTGCTCTCCCTGGCCGGAGAAGCCCAGCCCATGGCTTTCGGCATAACGCTGGGCAAACCGCATGAATCGCTCGAAATCGCCGGGCGTCTTCCACGTGTAGGTGGCCTCCAGGGCGCTGGCCCTGCCATTGACGAAGCGGGCTTTCACCTCCCTGGACACCAGTTGCCCTTCCTCATCCACCAGATACATGCCCGTGATGTCTCCCATGGTTTCTGGGGCCAGGGCTTCCGGTTCTTCGAACACAAACAGAGCCTGGCCGGTGCGTCCATCTCGGGAGCGGGTGAGGCGAATGTCCGGGACGGTCGGCTCATCCATACCCTGAAAAAACTGGATGGAGGCGGGCATGGATTCGTGGCGAAAACGCGTCGATCCTAGGCAGTGCCAAACCACGGGCCATCGGGCCTGAGATAAGGTGCCCTTGCTGACTGCTGCCGACAGCTGATCGCCTGCCATGCTCTCCGGTGCTCCGGTTTCCAGCACGCCCCGGGCTGATCAACTCCTGGACCAATTTCTCCAGGGCTCCGATCGTCAGGCCCGAACCCTCGTTAAACCCCTGCGTCAGCGGGTGGTCGATCTTTCCCCCCTGATTGGAGAGCGACTCCCCACCGCTGACCGGGAAAACGCCTCCTGGCGGTGGGGCTTTCTCTTCCAGCTCCTGCAGGAATCCGTTGGTCCGTCGGGGGTGGTGGAGGGCCTGGATCCATTCCCTGGGGGCTGGCTGATCGCGCCGAGTGCCGCAGGTATCGACTACGGCTCTCTTCAGGACCATCTGCTGAAGCAGAACTTAGAAGCGGCCGACAGGCTCACCAGCACCCACCTGCGCGAGCTGGCCGGCCCGGAGGCAGAACGGCGCGGCTACGTTTATTTCAGTGAGGTGGCGGCGATGCCAGCCCTGGATCTGGAGAGTCTTGATCGCCTCTGGGTCACCTATTCCCTGGGGCGGTATGGCTTTTCGGTGCAGGGTCAGATCCTGCGCCGTTGCCAGGGCCGCTGGGAGGAGCTCTGGCAGCGGCTGGGGTGGAAGAACGAGGGCACCTGGACCCGCTATCCAGGGTCGTTCACCTGGTCGCTGGAGGCCCCTGAGGGCCATATGCCGCTGATCAATCAATTGCGAGGGGTGCGGCTCATGCATGCCTTGCTCCATCACCCTGCCCTTCTGGCCAGAACAGAAGCAGCCTTGGGCACGGCCAAGGGTTAGGGTCGATCTGTCTGCCGCAAGCGGTTGCACGCAGCACGATGGCACTGCGCTGGGCCGATTTCATCACCCCCTCCACGCTGCAGCTTGCGCCCCTGCTGGATCTCCTGTTGGAGCCCCTGCCCCAGGTGCCCGATGCCCGCATGGACGTTCAACTGGGATTGCAGGAGGTGCTGGTCAATGCCGTGCGCCACGGCAACGGCTGCGACCCCTGCAAATGCCTACGGGTGCGCCGAATCCTCACGCCCAACTGGGTGATCTGGCAGGTGCAGGATGAGGGGCCAGGCATCCCCAGCCATGCCCGCCATCAGGGCCTGCCGGACAACCCGGAGGCCCCCACCGGCCGCGGGCTGTTCATCATTCACAGCTGCTTCGACGATGTGCGCTGGAGTAGTCGGGGCAACCGGCTGCAGGTGGCAGTGCGTCGAGCCCGCTTCAGCGGCCGTGGCTGGGGCAGCCCGGGTCGCTGATCTCGGCGCGAAGCCACCCGAGGGCATGTTCCAGAAGGGCAATGGCATCCTGCCTGGCCTGGGTGGGCAGGGCTGCCCGCGGATCATCCGCGGCCAGGAGTTGCACCAGTGCTGAGGCCAGTTGTTCGGCGGCCCGACGGGGCTTTTGGCTTTTCAACCGATGCCACTGTCGGTCGTCAATGCGCAAGCTGTGCTGCAGCTTCTGGGCCAGCGCCAGAGATTCCGGCGGCCAGGGGGCCACAGACGTGCCGGTAGCAGACATGGGGACAGGAAAGGAGGAAGTGTCATCCTGGCGTGGGACGTTTCCGCTTGAGGAGGGCTTTGGTTGGATGTCTGCCCGCTACCGGGGCCCCCGTCGGCTGGGCCGATCCGAACCTTCCCCCCGCTTGCTCCACCACCTTCAGGCCCTTCTGGCCCTCGCCGGGCGTCCGGCGGCCTCCGCCCCATCGGGGGATCATCCCCCCGGCCGCTCGGAGCGGCGCCGTCGCCAGCACCTGGCTCTCAGTCAAAGGCTCCTGGATCCCCTACCTGAGGCCCTGCGCTCCAAGGACCACGGAGCCGATCGTTTCTGGACCGTGCTGCGCTGGGCTGGCTGCGGCATGGTGCTGGCTCATTGGCTAAGCCAGTGAAGATGCCTGTCTATATCAGCCGTTGTGGGTAACCCCCCAAAGCGGGTCACCAGAGGCGGTGACAGAACTCACGCGTCGTAATACATCACGAACTCGTGGGGATGGGGCCGCTGCCGAAGCTGCTGCACCTCCTCGTATTTCAAGGCAATCCAGTTGTTGATGAAGTCTTCCGTAAACACCCCACCCGCTAGGAGATAGTCCTTGTCGCGATCGAGGGCTTCCAGGGCCCCATTAAGAGAGGCCGGCACCGTGGAAATCTTGGCTAGCTCTTCGGCGGAAAGCTCGAAGAGATCCACGTCCGTGCCATCGCCAGGATCGATCTGATTTTTGATGCCATCCAGACCGGCCATGAGCATGGCGGCAAAGGCGATGTAGGGATTGGCCAGGGCATCGCCGGATCGGAATTCCAGGCGTTTGGCTTTTGGATTGGGGCCCGTGAGCGGGATCCGAACCGCGGCGGAGCGGTTGCCCTGGGAGTACACCAGGTTCACCGGCGCCTCAAACCCGGGCACCAGGCGCTTGTAGCTGTTGGTGGTGGGGTTGGTGAAGGCCAGGAAGCTGGGGGCGTGCTTCAGCAGGCCGCCGATGTACCAACGGGCGGTCTGGGACAGGTTGGCGTAGGTGCCTTCCCCGAAGAACAGGGGCTGACCGTCCTTCCAGAGGCTCTGGTGAACGTGCATGCCACTGCCGTTGTCGGCGAAAACGGGCTTGGGCATGAAGGTGGCCGTTTTGCCATACTTCTTGGCCACGTTGCGCACCACATATTTGTAGATCATCACGTTGTCGGCCGCGCTGATCAGCTCGGCAAACTTGATGCCCAGCTCATGTTGGGCGGTGGCGACTTCGTGATGTTGTTTCTCAATGGGAACCCCGAGAGACCCCATCAGCAGAAGCATCTCCGAGCGGATGTCCTGGAGGGTGTCGTTGGGGGCAACAGGGAAGTAACCCTCCTTCAACAGCACCTTGTAGCCTAAATTGCCGCCTTCTTCGATCCGATCGGTGTTCCAGGCAGCTTCGATGGAATCCACCTGGTAAAAGCTGCCACCGTTGCTGCTCTTGTACCGAACGTCGTCGAAGATGAAAAACTCGGGCTCAGGACCGAAAAAGGCAGTGTCCGCAAGACCGGTGGAGGAGAGATAAGCGAGGGCTTTCTGGGCCAGGGCCCGGGGGCAACGGCTGTAGGGCTCGCCGCTGCGAGGCTCCTGAATCGAACAGATCAGGCTGAGCGTTTTGTGGCTGTAGAAGGGATCGATCCAGGCGGTTTTTGGATCGGGCACCATGGCCATGTCGGATTCGTTGATCGCCTTCCAACCGCGAATGGAGGAGCCGTCAAAGGCCACCCCTTCGGTGAAAGCGCTTTCGTCGATCAGGTCCTTGCAGACGGTGAGGTGTTGCCACTTCCCGTGCAGATCCACGAACTTCAGATCGATCAGCTCGATCCCTTCGTCCTTGATGCGGCGGAGAACATCCTGGGCGGTCTGGGGCATAGAAGTGAATCAGCGATGAAAGCCGCCTGAAGGCAGCATTGTGTCCAAAGGAAAGGGTCGTCCCCTGGAGCAAGCGCGCAAAACGGTACGGACCGATACGTTTCCATCGTGTATCTGTTCACACCGTTTTGCCCTGGTGGTCGGTCGGCCTTCTGGCTATGGGCCTGGCCGCCGGGGCCTGCGTAACCGTTTCTGTCAACTTGGCCAAAATCCTCCCCCAGACAGGTATCTGGCTGGAAAGTGAGTGCTACGTTCGCACCAGTGCGTCGATCCCCCCATGCGCGATGCCATCGGCCAGCTGATCAGCCGTTACGACCAGCTCGGGCGCTACCTCGATCGGGATGCGGCCGATCGTCTCAATGACTATTTTGGTGAATCAGCCCTGCGCCTGGCTGCGGTTGAGCTGATCAACCGGGAGGCGGCTTCGATCGTGCGGGAGGCGTCCCAGCGTCTGTGGCTGGAGGATCCGGAGTTGATCCTTCCCGGCGGGAATGCCTACACCACTCGTCGGCTCGCCGCCTGCCTGCGGGACATGGACTATTTCCTCCGCTACGCCAGCTACGCCCTGATTGCGGGGGACGTCACCATGCTCGATGAACGGGTGCTCAACGGCTTGGATGACACCTATAAGAGCCTCGGCGTGCCCACCGGCCCCACCGTTCGCAGCATTTCCCTCCTTGGCGAGGTGGTGTGCGAGCAACTGCTGGAGGATGGCCTGGCTGACCAGGGCACCCTCCAGGCCGTTGTGGGCGCTCCCTTCAATCACCTCTGCCGAGGACTCGCCGCCAGCAACGTGCGGGCCCGCTGACGACCTCATCATTTCCTAACCTCGGCCCACTTCTCGACTTCGGATCTTGGCTCCACTCCCCATCCTGCCCCCCATCAACAGCACCCACAGGATTCACCTGGAGCCCATTGCCACGCCGAGCCGTCTGCTGCTCGGGCCTGGCCCTTCCAACGCCCATCCCACCGTGCTGGCCGCCCTGGCCCGTACGCCCATCGGTCACCTGGACCCTCTCTACATCCAGCTGATGGGAGAGGTGCAGGAGTTGCTCCGCTATGCCTGGCAAACGGACAACCGCCTCACCCTGCCCATGAGCGGCACCGGCAGTGCGGCGATGGAGGCCACCATCGCCAATGTGGTGGAGCCCGGGGACAAGGTGTTGGTGGCCGTGATGGGATATTTCGGCCTGCGCCAGGCCGATATGGCCGGTCGCTACGGCGCCCAGGTGGTCACCATTGAGCGTCCCTGGGGAGAAGCCTTCACCCTCGATGAACTGGAGCAGGCCCTGATCACCCATCGGCCGGCCTTGCTCACCATGGTGCACGCTGAAACCTCCACGGGGGTCTGCCAACCTATGGAGGGCATCGGTGATCTCTGTCGCAAATACGACTGTCTCCTGCTGCTGGATACGGTCACCTCCCTGGGGGGGGTGCCCCTCTTCCTGGATGAATGGAAGGTGGATCTGGCCTACAGCTGCAGCCAGAAAGGTCTGAGTTGCCCTCCGGGACTCGGCCCCTTCTCCATGGGGCTCCGTGCCGAGGCCAAGCTCAACCAGCGCAAGGGCAAGGTGCCCAACTGGTATCTGGATGTGTCCCTGCTCAACCAATACTGGGGGACCGACCGGGTTTACCACCACACGGCCCCGGTGAACATGAACTTCGGCATGCGCGAAGCTTTGCGCCTGCTCTCGGAGGAGGGCCTAGAGCAGGCCTGGACGCGCCACCGCACCACTGCTGAGCGACTCTGGCAGGGGCTCGAGCGGCTGGGTCTCCAGCTCCACGTGCCCGAACCCCTCCGGCTGGCCACCCTCACCACCGTTCGGATCCCCGAGGGGGTGGATGGCAAGGCGTTCTGCCGCCACCTCCTCGATACCCACGGCATTGAAGTGGGGGGTGGTCTGGGCGCCCTCGCGGGCAAGGTGTGGCGCATCGGTCTCATGGGCTACAACAGCACCCCGGAGAACGTGGACCTGCTCCTCAACCTCCTGGAGACGGAGCTGCCCCGTTTCAAGAACACGGCCCCGACCGCTGTCGCCGCTGCCTGAACCAATTCCTTAATTGCTCCTCCGCCTCTCGCCCCATCAGCCCTGAAACCACCTGCAGGTGGTGATGGGCGCTGGGGTCCGTGGCCAGGTTGAGGCAGCCCCCCAAGGCCCCCCGCTTGGGGTCGGCGGCCGCAAATACCACGGTTCCCATGCGCGCCTGGATCAGGGCGCCGGCACACATAGGACAGGGTTCCAGGGTCACCAGCAGGGTGCAGTCTGGGAATCGCCAGGTGTTCAGGGCAGCGGCGGCCTGGCCCAGCGCCACCAGTTCTGCATGACCGAGCGGATCCTGCTCGTGGTGCCGGCGATTGATGCCCCAGCCCACGGCCCTCCCCCTCCCATCAAGCACCACCGCAGCCACGGGAACTTCCCCCAGGGCGCCGATGCGGGCAGCCCTGCGCAGCAGTCGCTCCATCCACAACTCATGGCTCTCCATGGTGTCCATGGTCCCCTGTTGCCTTCCGAAAAAGAAGCAGCCCTGGCAGCGGCAGAATGGGAGGAGCCCATGGGCGTGCCCCATCCCCACCCCCCCCTTCGCTGAAAAGCCCTTGGAGCCCCTGGCGCCGCCCTCCACCCCAGCGTCTCTGGCTCCCTTTGCCGACCCCCTGGGCCCGGATCCCCTCCTGGAGGAGGTGTTGCACGAAGCGGCCAGCCTGCTCTGCCGCTGGTTGGGCCGGGCCGCTGCCCAGCCTCCCCTGCCTGGATTGAGCGTGCTTCCGGCCGTGGAGCCTGAGGGGGAAGGCCTCCCCCCCGAGCGCTTGCTGGCTGATCTGCAGGTGGTGATGGAAGGGGCCTACCAGCCGGGCCATCCTGGCGCCCTAGCCCATCTGGATCCTCCACCCCTGACAGCCTCCATCGTGGCTGAGCTGATCGCGGCGGGGCTCAACAACAACCTTCTGGCAGACGAACTCTCACCCAGCTTGCGTCGTTTGGAGCGCAGCCTTTGCGCCCTTCTGGCCCAACGATTGGGCCTCCCTCCAGGGGCGGGTGGGGTGCCCGCCAGTGGAGGCACCTTGAGCAACCTTATGGCCCTGGTGACCGCTCGCCAGGACCGTTGCCCCCGGGCTGGAGGGGAGGGGGTGGTGATCTGCAGTGCGGATGCCCACGTCTCGCTTGACAAGGCCGTGCGGGTGATGGGACTTCCTCCCGAGGCCCTCCATCGCCTCCCGGTGGATCGGGAGGGCCGGATGAAACCCGAACGGCTGGAGCACCACCTCATGGAGCTGGCTCAGCGTGGGGTGCCGGTCATTGCGGTCGTCGCCACGGCGGGCACCACCGTGAGGGGGGCGGTCGATCCGCTGGAGGCGATCGCCCGCCTGTGCCACAACCACGGCCATTGGCTGCATGTGGATGGCGCCATTGGGGCCGTTTTCGCCCTGGTGCCCCAGACCCAATCCCTCCTGGCAGGCATCGGCGGGGCTGATTCCATCACCCTCAATCCCCAGAAAGTGATCGGCATCACCAAAACCTCCTCCCTTCTGCTGGTGGCCCATCCCTCCTGCCTTCAGTCGGCATTTCAAACCGGATTGCCCTACATGGAACCCAGTTGGGGAGGGGGGCATGGCGGGGAAGAGGGGCTACAGGGCTCCCGGCCGGCTGAAATTCTCAAGCTTTGGCTGGGTCTGCGCCAACTGGGATGGCAGGGGGTGGAGAGGCTGCTGGCAGGGGCGCTCCACCGGCAGCGCCAGCTCCAGGCCCTTCTGGCTGGCGAGTCCCGGCTGCTGCTGCAGACCGGTTCCCTCCATCTGTTCGCGTTCCGGCTGGAGGGAGCCAATCCAGCCATCAGCGAACACTGGAGCCAGGCCACGCGCCAGGCCCTTCTAGAGCATCGCCTGATGCTCTCCCGCCCCCACTACCAAGGGCATCACCACCTCAAGGCCGTGCTGGGAAACCCCCACACCCGACTGGGCGACCTGGAGCAGCTCGCCCAGGTGGTGCGCCACAGTTTGCCCACCGTTTCCTCCTGATGAGTTCCCCTTCTCCACGCCCCCGATGGGTGGCCCTGGTCACCGGGGCGGTTTCGATCCTGATCGGCCTGCTCTATCTGTTGATGGTGGTCCTTCTGGACCGTTCCGGCCCCCTCCGTCCTCCCCCACCCGAGGCCTTCGGGAGCCTGGCCCCGGCTGCGGTGGCAGCTGCAGACCCTGCTGCTGAAGGGGTTCCACCACCCGTTGCAAGGCCAGCTCCAGGAACTGGCGCAGGGCCCCTTCCCTTCGATTGAGGTTGAACTGCTCTTGCAGCACCTCCTGCACTCCCCCATCGCCCCAATCCTGGTTCTGCTGGAAGTAGGTGATGAAGCTCTGGCCTGCCACCCGGGTGAGCCAGGCCGCGCTGACCGCCTGGATCGCCCGGCTCACCAGCAGGACGGGGAGCTGGAGCGTCATGGCACTGGTCAGCAGACCTACGCCCCCCTTGATCAACCCCAGGCCTGCCAGGGTGCGGCCCACCGAGACGGCCAAATCCTGGGCGGAGGAACGGCTTAGCTGCACCCCATACACCTTGCCGATTTCCATCACCATCTGGGCATTCACGGCAGCGGTTCCGAGCAGGTCCACTCCCGGTAGGGGGGTCACCATCAGCACCCCGGCGCCGATCCACATGTAGCGATCCACGATCCGCTCGGCGTCCTGGCGCCGCTGCCGATCTAGAAGCTGGCGGCTGGCTTCCCCCAGCTCCCGGCACTGCAACAGCAAGTTGTCGGCAATGAGTTCCTCCCCCTCGGCGTGGAGCACCTCGGCCATGCGGCGCACCAATGCTTCCACCTCCGGAGCGGGTTGGTAGGGGCGCCCTCCCGGCATGGGCACGCTCTGGGGGGCTGAGCTCACGGGCACCACGTCCTCCTTGAGAAGGCGGCCGGTGCAGCGGCGTCGCAGCAACGCCAGCAGGCGCTGCTCCTCTTGCTCTCCCCGCAGGTCGCATTTGTTGAGCACCAGCAGGAGGCGTTTACCCACGCTTGCCAGGGTTTCAAACACCTCCCATTCCGCCGCTCGCAGATCCCCATCCACTACCAGCAGCAGCAGATCGGCCCGGGCGGCCTGGCGCCGGGCCGTCTCCTCCCGTTCAAGGCCCGCCTCTCCCGCTTCCAGGATTCCTGGGGTGTCCTCCAGGATCACGGCCCGACTGAGGCCCTGCAGGCGTAGCCGGTAGCGGGTCACGGTGCGGGTCGACCCCATGGGGGCCCCCACCGTGCCCACCAGCTCCTGCAGCAAGGCCCGGATCAGGGAGGTCTTACCAGTGGAGCCCGTGCCGAAGACGGCGATCACCACATCACCCCGCTCCAATTCCGCCTGCATGCGTTGCCGCTCCTGTTGCAGGGCCTGGCGCTCCACCGCATCGCGCACCTGCTCGAGGGTTTGATCGATGGCCTCGAGGTTGCGGGCTGCCGCCTCCCGGCGATTGCTGGCCTGCTCCGCCGGTAACCGGTTGCGCTGGCTTCTCGAACGGCCCATGGCCTGGATCCAGGGCCACCCCAGCTGCACCAGGGCCAGCACCACCGCCGCGACCACCACCAGAAGCAAGGGGCCCACAAGCCATCCCGGCAGCCAGTAACTCAGTTGCCAGAGCAGTTGGTTGACGCCCTGCAGCACCACACCCACCAGAAGCAGAACCACCAGGGCCATCGCAATCCAGAGCCAGAGGCGGAAGCGAGGCATCAGGAGCGGCGACGGACAACCATCACGGTGAGGGAGAGGTGGAGCGAATGATCTCGCCCCAGAGGGCCGCGGCCAGGGCGCTGGAGGCCTGGGTTGGGGAGTTGTCATCGTTGCCCAGCCAGACGCCCATCACCCACTTCCTTGACGGGTCGAAGCCCACGAACACCAGATCCCTTCCCTCATTGGTGGTGCCAGTTTTGCCCCCGATCCCTGGGTGCACATAGGCCGCCGTGCCGGTGCCGCTGCTCACCACGCTTCGCAACATTCCCTGGAGGGTGCGGGCCGTGGCCAGGCTCATCACCCGCCGCGACGTTGAGGTGGCGGCCTTTGCGGAGCCACCGCGGCAGTTGGTTCCCTCCTTGGTGATCTCGCTGTTGGCGGTGCAGTGTTCCCCATCCGTGAGCTTTCTGATGGTGCTGGGCGACTGCCAAAGGCCATCGTTGGCCACGGCAAGGTAGGCCGAAGTGAGCTCCAGCAGGGTCACCTCACTCTGGCCGAGCACCAGCCCGGGCACCGGTTGGAGGGGGCTGGTGATGCCAAGATCCCGGGCCTTCTGCACCACCGCCTCCAACCCCACCTGTCGGCCCAGCCGCAGGGCAGCGGTGTTGTTGCTGGTGGCCAGGGCCTGCCGCAGGCTGATGCTGCCCCCACACCCACTGTCAAAGACTTGCCCCTGCCACCGCAGGGGGCCGCAGCCAATGCCATCCGTGGCCCGGGCACCCCGCTCGATGGACAGCACATAAGGCACCAACTTGAAAGCGCTTCCCGGTTGACGCAGGGCCATGCTGGCCCGATTGAACTGGCTTTGCTTGTAGTCGCGCCCTCCGGCAATGGCCAGGATGCCGCCGGTCTTCTGATCCAGTACCACCACCGCTCCCTCACTGACACCCAGGGATCTATTGGCCTCAATTCGCTGGCGCAGCAGCCGCTCCACTGTGGCTTGAAGGGCGGGATCCAGGTGGGTGTCGATCAGAAAGTTGCCCTCGGAGGCCACGTCCTGCCCCACCAGATTCTCCAGATCGCGACGCACCTGGTCGCTGTAGAAGGGCGCCGCCTGCCGTTGCACCCCCCGGCAAGCACTGCCAGCCAGCTGAATGGGTCGGCGGCGGGCCCTGCGGGCTTCATCGGCCCCCAACCGACCGGTGGTCACCATTTTGTTGAGCACTCCGTTTCGGGCCTCCAGGGCGGCTGCTGGGTTCACGCAGGGGTCGTTCCCGTTGGGGGAGGGCAACAGGCCCACCAGGAGAGCCGCTTCCTCCATGCGCAGCTTGCCGGCTGGTTTGTCAAACAGGCGCCGGGAGGCGTCTTCAAACCCCCAGCCGGCGCCGAGGTACACCCGGTTGAGGTAGCTCAGCAGCAGATCGCGCTTGCTGAACCGCGATTCCAGTTGCAGGGCCACCAAGAGTTCCCGCCATTTCCGGTCGAGGGTTTCCCCCTGTCCCACCAGGTTGGGATAGAGGCTGCGGGCCAGCTGTTGCGTGAGGGTGCTCCCACCCTCGAGCACCCGACCTCCCAGGAGGTTGGTGAGGAGAGCCCGGGCAGTGCCGATCGGATCCACCCCCGGATGCCACCAGAAGCGGCTGTCCTCGCTGGCGAGCAGGGCATCGATCAGCACAGGCGGATAGTCACCCAGCCGGCCCAGCTCCCGATGGCGCTGATCTTCCGCCGAGGCGATAGGCCGTCCGGAACGGTCGTAGAGCACCAGGGGGCCGCGCACGCCTGCCAGGGCTCCATGGATGGGCATCCGCAGGGCGGAGAGCGCCAAAACGGCCAGGGACACCCCCGTGAGAGCGGCGAGGGTAAGCCCAGCCCGCTGCAGGCTGCGTTGCAGCCTGGGGTTGCTCAGGCGCTGGAAGCCCAGTTCCGGCAGGCCCCCTTCCTCCTCAGGGCCAAAGCGCACCTGATCCCCATGGCGGAGAACCAGTTGCTGGACCCGCCGTCCTCGCCACCACAGGCCATTGGTGGAGCCGCAATCGCTCAGCAACCAGTGGTTGCCATGGCGCTCCAGCAGGGCATGGCGCCTGCTGACAGCCCCATGGTCCACCGGTAGGTCGGAGCTGGAGTCGCGACCGATGGTGTAGCAGGAGCCATGGAGCACCACCCTCCGTGGGGGTTGGGTGGGCACATGGAGCTCCACCTCGGCGGGCCTGGGGACTGGAGTGGTCGTTCCGGCCCAGCGCTTGAGACGTCTCCAGACCTCAGCCACGGGTGTCCTCTCCGGCGCCTTGCGGGCGGGTGAGATGCACGAGAAAACACAAGACGGCCAGGTTGATCGCCACGTCTGCCAGGTTGAAGATGGGGAAGTGGATCGGCACCAGGGCCAGGAAGTCGATCACAGCCCCCATCCTCCAGCGGTCCAGACCGTTGCCCAGTGCTCCCCCTAGAAGGAAGCCCAGGCCCATGCTCTCCCAGCGGCCACTGAGGGGTTGGCGCAGGATCCAGAGCAGCACGGCCCCGCTTGCCAGCAGGCTCACCAACGCCAGGAGGCGGGGGGCCTCGGCGAACAGGCTGAAGGCTGCTCCGGTGTTGTGCACCAGCTGGAGGTTGAGCAGGCCCGGCAGGAATTCCCTGGGCAGGCCCGGGGGGAGGTGATCCATGGCCCAGCGTTTGCTCACCTGATCAAGCACCACCACCCCAAGGCCCACGGCCAGGGCGAGCCTCCTGTGGAGTGTTGGAGAACCCCCTCTGGAGTAGGAGGCCTTCATGGGGACACCAGCAAGAGGCGGCGCAGCAACCAGGCCAGAACGCCAACGGCACAACAAAGGAGAAGCTGGGGGAACAGGGCCAGGCCGTAGCCCAACACCAGGGCTTCCGTGCTTCCCCCCCATCGGCCCGCCAGGGCTCCCAGAAGAAGGTTGGCCAGGCCACAGAGCTGCATGACCAACAGCCCTAGAACGGCCGCTGCCGTGAGGGATAGGGGTCCATCCATGCCGCTCTGGCGCGCCAGCTTCCCGCTGAGCCAGGCGGCCGGGAGGAACCCCGCCAGATAGCCGAAGCCCGGATCCAGGAGATAGCCCAGGCCCCCGCCCTCATGAAACACCGGGATCTGGAAGAGGCCCATGGAGAGGTAGGCCACCGCGGCGATCAGGGCCATGCGATGGCCCCCCACCAGGGCGATGAGCAGAAGGGCTGGCACCTGCAGAGTCACCCCCAGGGGCCGCAGGGTCCAACCCGCCTCCGTCGGGAAGGGAATGGCCGCGGACACCAATCCGCCGGACAGGATCAGGAAGAGCCCAGCGATGGCGCCGCTCCAGGTGGCAAGGGCCCGCAACACGTCTTTACCGGAAACGGCCCCATCCTGCAGCAGGTCCCTTCCCCTGCAAAGTGGGGAAGACCTGCCCATGGGGAGAGTTTCATGTCGACACCCATCTCCAGTGCATCGGGCCCCGAGATCGGAGCCCATGTGCAACTCCGTGGCCCCGTCCCCTATCTGAAAACGGCAGACCCCATGCCCATGTTGCGCCCCCCGGATCTCGTGGATCCGGAGGAGATCGGCGTGGTGGTGGAACGGCGTGCGCGGGATCTGCTGGCGGTGCGTTTCCGGCGTGGCACCTTTTTGCTCACCAGCTCCCAACTTGAGAGTGGCGTCAGCCCCCAGGAGCCGAACCACTGAGGGGGTGCTGCTTCCAGGCCAGCGTTGCGGATTGAAGGGCGGAAGCGGGCCCCACCAGGCTGAGGCTGGGCCGTTGCAACCATCGGGAGGCCGCTTCGAGAAGATCGGAAGGGGTGAGCTGTCCCGCCAGCTCCAGCTGGGATTCCAGCTGATCGAGGGGCAGGCCATGGCTGAGCACCAAGGCCATTCGCTCGGCCAATTGGCCACAGGTCTGCCGAGACATGGCGTCCTGGCCCCGGTATTTCGCCAGGGCCAGAGCCAGGGATTCTGGGGGGATGGGATGCTCCATCACCTGTTGCCATTCCTCCAGAAGGCAGGTGGTGGCCTCTTGTGCACGCTCTGCCGAGGTGGAGAGATGGACCACGTAGGGGGAGGCCCCGCAGCGGGCAGGGAGGTGGACCCCCACGTCGTAGGCCAAGCCCCTCTCCTCCCGCATGGCCTGAAACAGCCGACTGGACATCCCCGCGCCCAGGTGGGCCTGAAGCAGCCGCAGGGCCAGGGCATCGGGATGGCCGTAGGGAACCGTGCCGGCTCCCAGAAGCAACACAAGCTGTTCCGTGTCTTCCTCAAGGGAGCTGATCCGTTCCGAAGGCGCGGAACAGTTGGGCGGTGCCGAGGATTGGGGTGAGCCCACCTCCCAGGGATGGCCCTGCAGGGCTGTGTTGAGAAGGTCCACCACCCTGT
Organism: Cyanobium sp.; assembly: GCA_040399515.1. GTDB lineage: Bacteria > Cyanobacteriota > Cyanobacteriia > PCC-6307 > Cyanobiaceae > Cyanobium. Next base: position 39,027 of record JBBASA010000009.1, read on the forward strand.
CCGGCGCGTCCCCAGAGAGCACCAGGACGGCCCCCTGGACTCCGAGCTGGTGCACCAGCGGCTCCAGATCCGATTTCTCCAGCTTGGAGAGATCGGCCTCGATCCCGAGCGGATCGTGCCCATAGGGCCCCCCATCGAAGAGCAGGCGGCGCAGTTGGTCGTGGGCCTGCTGGAACGGATCTTCTCTCTGCCGTTGCAGGGTCTGGAGGTTGAGCTGGCGTTCCAGATCCACCTGATCCGGTTGGAGGGTGGGCTGGAGAACCATCGACAGAAGCAAGGGAAGCAGATCCTGGGCATCTTCCGCCCCACAGTGGAGCGCCAGGGTGAGGGCATCCTCTGTGGCTTCAGCCCGCAGGGCCGCTCCCGCGCCCTCCACCCGGTCGGCCAGGGCTTCCGCATTCAGCTCGCCGCAGCCCCGAGTCATCAGGCCCGCCAGCAGCTGGTGGGCCCCCCGTTGGTGCTGGGGATCGGCGCTGCTCCCTCCGCGAATCCACAACCGGGCGGCCAGCACCCGGGGGCCGGGGCGGCGCAACACCACCAGCGGCAGGCCTCCTGCAAGGGTTGTCTGCTCCAGATCCATGGACAGGGCGGGGCTCATGCGGGCACCGCCTCGAGCACGCAGGCCCGTTCGGGATCCAGACTGGCCAGGGCCTCCTCCTGCAGACGGGAGGGACTCCAGCGTTGAAGCATTTCCAGTGGGGCGGCCAGCACGGGATCCCGTCCCCAAAGGCGGGCATTCCCGATGAGGCCAGCCACCCCCGAGGGGGCCTCCAGCCCAAACCGATAGCTGTTGCTCACCAGCCGCCGCGCCCGCGTCCATTCCTCCTCTCCGATGGGCTGCTCCATGACCTCCCGCCACACGGTGGTGATCGCCTCCCGCACCTCCGCCAGATCCTCCGGGCCACAGACCGCTTCCAACAGGGCGAGGCTGCCGCATTCCATGGTGTGCAGATCGAGGTCGATGCTCTCCACCACCCGGAGTTGTTCCCTCAGGCGCTCCACCAGCCGCGAACGCCTTCCTTCTGCCAAAACGGTGGTCGCCAGATCGGCGCCGATCACGTTCTCCAGGTGGAAGGCGGCCGGTTGCCACCAGGCCATCAACAGCCGGGCAGCCTCCAGCCGGGGCAGGGCTAGGTGATGCTGCCCCGGTTCCACCTTCAGCAGCGGAAGGGGGGCGGGTTCGAGGAAGGGGGGCAGCTGGGCGAGGGGACCCTGGGCGGCATGCTCCACCAGGGAGGGCTGCACCGCTCCGGAGAGGGCCAGCACGCAGCGTCCTCCCCCATAGAGCCTCTGGTGGAAGGCCGCCATGGCTTCAGGGGCATGGCCCAGGAGGGCCTGGCGCCGACCCAGAATGGGCAGGCTGTAGGGATGCTCGGGACAGGCCAGCTCCAACAGTCGTTGCAGGGCGACTTCCTCGGGCTGGTCTTCGCTCTGGGCCAGTTCCTCCAGCACCACCTGCCGTTCCATGGCAAAGGCCTGGGCCTCCAGCCGGGGGGAGAGCACAAGTTCCAGCAGCAGATCCAGAGCACGTGAGGCAGCCTCAGGGCTGATGAGCACGTGGTAGTGCACATCATCAAAGCCGGTGGCCGCATTGCTGTTGCCTCCCAGGGCCTCAATCTGCAGATCGAATTCACCCGGGGCCAGGTGGTCGCTCCCCTTGAACACCATGTGTTCCAGAAAGTGGGCCATGCCGCTCTCGCTGGGGGCCTCATACACGCTTCCAGCCCGGCACCAGAAATCCAGGCACACCAGGGGCGCTTCCGGAATCTCAAGACTTACCAGGTCGACGCCGTTGGCCAGCCGACGGGTGATGGGATCAGCCAGGGCAGGCAGCAATGGGGCGCAACATCCGCTGGTTTGGCTCATCGGCGCATGGCAGGATCGCCATTCTGCTGGCTGCTGGGAGCTGTTGATGAGCCAGATATCCCCCCCTGGGCCCCTGCCCCCTTCTCAGGCCGCCCTAGATGTCCACCCCTTGGTCGATGCCCTGGCCAGTCGGATCCGGGAGCTGCGGGAGCAGCTGCCCGACCTGGAGCCCCTGGCCGTGGATCCCGCCCTGGAGGCCATCAGTGGCAGCCTGGACGGGGAGCACCTGTTCATCCGCAACGAACTGCACCGCAGTCGGGGGTTGCGAAAGCTCCACTTGGAAACGGCCCGCCTAGGGGCGGGGCTCCAGATTCTCCATTGCGTCTACTTCCCCGAACCCCGCTTCGACCTGCCCGTGTTTGGCGCAGACATCGTCGCGGGCCGCGGCGTGGTGTCGGCGGCGATCGTGGATCTCTCTCCAGTGGATGCATCCCTTCCGCCCCAGATCGTCGCTGCGCTGGAGCAACGACCCCGGGCGCCGTTCAGCGAGATTCGGGAGCTGCCTCCCTGGGGCTCGATCTTCTCCCCCCATGTGCTGTTCGTCCGGCCCCGCACCCCCGAAGAGGAGGGCTGGTTTGTGGAGGAGGTGGCAGCTTTCCTGGAGCTCCTGGGACAGGCGAGCTCCACAGTTCAGCCCCAGCCCTGGGATGATGCCGCTACGGTGGCGCGCTGGAAGGGGCAGCTCCGCTATTGCCAGCAGCAGAAACAGAACGACAAGACCCGGCGGGTTCTGGAGAAGGCGTTCAACCCGGAGTGGGCGAACACCTACATCGAGACCCTGCTCTTCGACGACCCCCTGCCTCCCCGGCAGGGGACCTGACCTCTGGCGGGAGCGGGATGGAGCCCCCCCGCACACCTCCGGGGGGACACCTCCCCTTTGCCCTGGTGGCCGCCCTGGCGGGTTCGGCCCTCACACTGGTGGCCCTGGTGGCTACCCGCCAGCTTGCTCTGCCCAACAAACCCCCGTCCCAGACAACGGCTCCTGCTCAAAAGATCCCTCCCAAAAAGGCCCCCGAAGCCGTGGCTGCCCTTGGCCGCCTGGAGCCTGCGGGGAACATCCGGGTACTGGCCGCACCGATCGCAGGCATTGGCGGTAGCCCCCGGCTCTCCGAGCTGCTGGTGAAAGAGGGCGATCGGGTGAGCCAGGGGCAGGTGTTGGCCCGCTTCGACACCGGTCCCACCCTCCAAGCCGAGGAGCGGGTGATTCGCACCCGCCTGGCCAACCTGGTGAGACGGTTGCAGGTGGAGCAAAGGGAGCTGAACCGTTACCGCCAGCTCACTGGTGTGGGGGCCCTCAGCGCCGATGAGCTGGATCGCCGTGAACAGCAATATCTTCAGCTGCTGGGGGAGTGGCAGGTGGCCCGCGCCGACCTGGAGCGGGTGCGGGCCGATCTGGCCAACACGACCCTGCAGGCCCCGATCGATGGCACCGTGCTGCGCATCCAGGCCCGGGTGGGGGAGCGGCCCGGGGATAAGGGCATCCTGGAGCTGGGCGCCAGTGAGCGCATGGAGGCCCTGCTGGAGGTCTACGAGAGCGATATCGACCGGGTGCGCCTCGGCCAGAGCGTGCTGCTCAGCAGTGAAAACGGGGGCTTCAAGGGCACGCTTCGGGGCACCGTGGTCCTCATCAGTCCCCAGGTTCGGCAACGGGAGGTGCTGTCCACCGATCCCAGTGGCGATGTAGATGCCCGCATTGTGGAGGTGCGGGTGGGGCTCGCTCCGGAGGATGCCTCCCGGGTGCGCAGCCTTACGGGCCTCAAAGTGATCGCCCGCCTTCAGCCATGAGCTCCCCCATGCCCTGGCAGGGCCGTCGGATCCCTTTGGCCTGGTTGCTGCTCACCCGCCAGCCGGCCCGGCTGGCGGTGGCCCTGGCGGGGATCTGCTTCGCGGGGATCTTGATGTTTATGCAACTGGGATTTCGGGATGGCCTCTTTGATGCCAGCGTCACGCTGCACAAACTGTTTGACACCGATCTGGTGCTGATCAGTCCGCGCACCATGAGTTCCATCGCCATGGCGGGCTTTCCCCGGCGGCGCCTGGTGCAGGCCATGGCCGATCCGGAGGTGGCGGGCACCACGCCCGTGCACTGGAACCTCCTGCTTTGGCGCAACCCGGAAAAGCGAACCACCCGCTCGATTCTCACCCTCGGCTTTGAGCCCGATGACTCTCTCTTTCTTCTTCCGGAATTGGCGGATCAGGCCAAGCTGCTCACCCAGCGGGGGCGAATCCTGTTTGATGAGCGCTCTCGGCCGGAATATGGCCCCATTGCCCGTTGGCTCAAGGAGGGCCGCACTGTGGAAACGGAAGTGGCAGGAAAACGGGTCCGGGTGGCGGGTCTGGTGTCCCTTGGCCCCTCCTTCGGAGCGGACGGCAACATGCTCACCAGCAGCGAAACCTTCCTCCAGCTCATGCCCACCACCCCGCCGGGCAGCATCGAGCTGGGGCTCATCCGTCTGAAGCCTGGGGCCGATGCCGCTGTCGTCGCCAGCCGCCTTCGCCAGATGCTGCCGCCCGATGTGGCCGTCTACAGCAAGAAAGGATTTGAGGAGTTTGAAAAAAACTACTGGCGCAGCAGCACCGCCATCGGCTTCATCTTCACTCTTGGAGCCGCCATGGGTTTTGTGGTGGGGTGTGTGATCGTCTACCAGATTCTTTATTCCGATGTCAGTGATCATCTGCCGGAATATGCCACCCTCATGGCCATGGGCTATCCCCTCACCACCCTCCTGGGAGTGGTGGCCCGTGAGGGGCTGCTCCTCTCGGTTCTTGGCTTTGTTCCCGCCTGGCTTGCCGGTCAGGGCCTTTATGTGCTGGTGCGTCGTGGTACCAACCTGCCCGTCTTCATGACGGGGGACCGATCTCTCGTGGTGCTGGCCATGATCTTGACCATGTGCATGGCGTCCGCCCTGCTGGCCATGCGCAAGCTGGCGGATGCGGACCCCGCCGAGATTTTCTAGCGCCATGGTCGCTCCGAGTTCCCAGCTTTCCATCCCCACCTGTTCCCCGGCAACGGTGGAGGTGATGGGCCTGAGCCATTGGTATGGCCGGGGCTCCATGCGGCGTCAGGTGCTCCAGGGGGTCGATCTGGTGATTCAGCCCGGAGAGGTGGTGTTGCTGACAGGTCCTTCCGGATGTGGCAAAACCACCCTGCTCACCCTGGTGGGAGCCCTGCGCCAGGTGATGGAGGGGTCGGTGCGGGTGCTTGGCCAGGAGCTGCAGGGCTGCGGCAGGGGGGAGCGGCAACGGCTCCGTCAGAGCATCGGCATGATCTTCCAAGGCCACAACCTGCTTCGCTGCCTCACGGCCGAGCAAAACGTCCAGATGGGTTCGGATCTGTTGCCCGGACTGTCTTATCGGGCCCGACGGGATCGGGCCCGGCAGTGGTTGCGGGCCGTTGGTCTGGAGGATCACATGGGCAAGCTTCCCCATGACCTCTCTGGGGGCCAAAAGCAACGGGTGGCGATTGCCCGCGCCCTGGCGGCCCAGCCCCGCCTGCTTCTGGCCGATGAACCCACGGCTGCCCTCGACCGGCAGAGCGGCCGGGATGTGGTGACCCTGCTTCAGGGCCTGGCACGGGAGCAGGGGTGTGCGGTTTTAATGGTCACCCACGACCCCCGCATCCTGGACGTGGCAGACCGCCTGGTGCAGATGGAGGATGGCAAGCTCTGGAGCGAGGAGCCCGCGCTTGTGGTTGGCTAGGGTGGTTGTTTCCAAGTTCTACGCACCTCGCGCATGGCCAAACGCCGCAATCTCAAGAAGGAAAAGCAGGAGCGCAACCGCGCCTACGCCAGGAAGTTCAAGAAGCGTAAGTTGCGTAATGACGGCCGGGGCGAAGGGGCTGGCAACGGCGTGACGGGCACGGCCAGCAACGGCGGCGCGGCCGACTGAGCAGCTCACCCCTGGTGTTCCCGCGGGAGCTTTTGGCAGGGGGGATCCAGGGGGATCCCCCCTTTTCCATGCCGGCCTAGCCATGTTTTTCAGCGTCGTTATTCCCACCTACAACCGTCTGCCGATCCTCCAGAAGTGTCTGCGGGCCTTGGAAGAGCAGGTGCTGGAGGCCCCCGTGGATCGCTACGAGGTGGTGGTGGTGGATGACGGCTCCAGCGATGACACCGTGCCATGGCTCCAGGCCCATGGGCACCTTTTTCCCCATGTCCGCCTCTTCTGCCAGGAGCATGGGGGGCCGGCTCAGGGGCGCAATCGGGGGGTGGAGGAGGCCCGCGGTGATGTGATTGTCTTCATCGACAGCGATCTGGTGGTGACGCCCACTTTCCTGCTCTGCCACGCCCGCGCTCTCCAGAGGGCCTGGACGGAGCGGAGGAATCGCCTGTGCTTCACCTATGGAGCGGTGATCAACACGGCCAATTTCGATCAGCCCACCAGCGAGCCCCACAAACTCACGGATCTCTCCTGGGCCTATTTCGCCACGGGCAACGTGGCGATCGATCGCGAGGTGTTGGAACAAGCGGGGCTCTTTGACACCTCCTTCCACCTCTATGGCTGGGAAGATCTGGAGCTGGGGGAGCGGCTGCGCCAGCTGGGCGTCACTCTGGTGCGGGCCCCGGAAGCCGTGGGTTATCACTGGCATCCAGCCCTCACCCTGGAGCAGATTCCTGATCTGATGCGGGTGGAGCGGGAGCGGGCCCGGATGGCCCTGGTGTTTTTCCGCAAGCACCCCACCCCTCGCGTGCGCACCATCATTCAGTACACCTGGTTCCATCGCCTGCTCTGGGAGCTCCTCACCCTGGGGGGGGTTCTCAATGAACGCAGCCTCCGGCCTGTGCTGGCCTGGCTCCTGCGCCACGGCCAGGCCCGTTGGGCCATGGAACTCCTGCGTTTGCCCCTGAATCGCTTGGGTGTGCGGGAGCTCTTTGCTGAAGCCCAGAGGCAAGGCTTCCGCTGACTGTTTGATAAGTTGGATGGGTTAACCCATTCCGCACACCTGCACGTTTCGGGTGATGGCAGCCTTTCGGCCCATCCCTGGCAGGTGGAGGCCAACCCGAAACCCCAACCCATGGCTGTCGTCACTCTCGCCGAGATGATGGAAGCTGGTGCCCATTTCGGCCACCAGACCCGTCGCTGGAACCCCAAGATGTCGCGCTACATCTATTGCGCGCGCAATGGGGTGCACATCATTGACCTGGTGCAGACCGCGGTCTGCATGAACAACGCCTACAAGTGGGTGCGCAATGCCTCTCGCAGCGGCAAACGCTTCCTGTTTGTGGGCACTAAGAAGCAGGCTTCTGAGGTGATCGCCCAGGAAGCTAGCCGTTGTGGAGCGGCCTATGTCAACCAGCGCTGGCTAGGCGGCATGCTCACCAACTGGAGCACCATGCGCGCCCGGATTGATCGGCTCAAGGATTTGGAGCGCATGGAGTCCTCCGGGGGCATTGCCATGCGTCCCAAGAAGGAAGCGGCCGTGCTTCGCCGTGAACTGGACCGTCTCCAGAAATACCTTGGTGGATTGAAGAGCATGCGCCGCCTGCCCGATGTGGTGGTGCTGGTGGACCAGCGGCGGGAAACCAATGCGGTTCTGGAGTGCCGCAAGCTCGATATTCCTTTGGTGTCCATGTTGGACACCAATTGCGATCCCGATCTGTGCGACGTGCCCATCCCCTGCAACGACGATGCGGTGCGCTCCGTCCAACTGGTGCTCGGCCGCCTGGCGGATGCCATCAATGAGGGTCGCAGTGGATCCCAAGATCGGGTGGAGGAGGAGGGCTAGATCCCTGCCCTCCCCGGTTCTCCTCTGAGGTGTTCCTCGCCCCCTTCATTTCTCCCTACCTTCCTTCCAATGGCTGAGATCAGCGCCAAGCTCGTCAAAGACCTGCGCGACAAGACCGGCGCCGGCATGATGGATTGCAAAAAGGCCCTGCAGGAATCTTCCGGCGACCTCACCAAAGCCGTGGAGTGGTTGCGGCAGAAGGGCATTGCCAGTGCGGAGAAAAAGGCTGGTCGCACTGCTGCAGAGGGCGTTGTGGGTAGCTACATCCACACCGGTGGTCGGGTGGGGGTGTTGGTGGAAGTGAATTGTGAGACGGATTTTGTGGCCCGTGGCGAGCTTTTTCAGGAGCTCGTTCGCAACGTGGCCATGCAGATCGCGGCCTGCCCCAACGTCGAGTATGTCAGCACCGAGGAGATCCCCCTAGATGTGGTGGAGCGGGAAAAGTCGATCGAAATGGGCCGCGACGATCTGTCCGGCAAGAAAGAGGAGATGAAGGTGAAGATTGTCGAGGGTCGCATCGGCAAGCGATTGAAGGAACTGGCCCTTCTCGATCAGCCCTACATCCGGGATAGCTCCATCACCCTTGGAGAACTGGTGAAGCAGACCTCCGGCAAAACGGGAGAAAACATCAAGGTGCGGCGCTTCACCCGCTATACCCTCGGCGAGGGGATTGAGGTCCAGGAGAGCGATTTTGCCGCTGAAGTTGCCGCCATGGGACAGGCGGCTTGAGGTGAGGGAGCCCGCCGGCCCAGACCCCCAGTCCCTGGGGGCCATTCAGGCCAGGCTGGATCAACAGATTCCCCAGCTCTACCGCGACCTCGCCCTCTACCTTCAGGTGCTGCGGGACATGCTTCCCGCAAGCCTGGACCAGGCCTGTTCCCACTTGGCCACCCAGGTCAATCCGCACGGGTACAACCGGCTCAATCCTGCGGAGCGTGCCCATCTGCACAGCCGACTCAAGGGCCTGATGGAGCGCTGCTCCAGCTTCCTCACAGTGGAGCAACTTCTCAACCTGGCCACCCAGATGGCCCATGAGCGCCAACGGCTGGCCCTGCGGGACCAGTCCCGCTTTCTGCAATCGTTTTCTGAGGATGAAGGATCGTCGCCGCCCCAGGACGCAGGCGCGTCCGAACCCTTACCGCTGGGATCGATTCAGCTGCAGCTGAGTCCACCCTTGAACGAGGAGCCGTTTCCCTCGCCCCTCAGGCCCTTGGCGCCAACGGCTGACCAAGAGGAAGAGGGAACAGACTTCCCCTTTTCTGGACTCCATTTCAACGCAGAGATGCTGGCAGCCCTGGGGCACCAACCGTTCAGCCCGGAGGTTCCCTGGTCCTCAGGCCAATTGCCCCGGGATCCTGTCCCCTTGCTCCAGTGCCTGGAAGCCTGGGACATCGCCCTGAGCCGTCGTCTCCGCAATCTGTCCCACAGTGTGAATCTGGAGATGGCACGGGCTGGACTGATGGTGGCGGCCATTCCCGTCCCCCTGTTGGATGCGGTTCTCATGGGGCAGATCGAGCCCCAGGGGGCACCGGCCAACCTGCTGAGGCTGCCCATGGCGCCCCAGGGGGCTGCCATCTTTCCCCACCCCCCCATGGGGGTGCTGCTGCGCACGGTGGATCTGGAGCTCGAGCAGCCGCGCCTGCGCACCTGTCGCCGTCGTTTGCTCCACCACCGGCAGGAGATCCACAAAATGGCCGAGACTGCCCACCGCCTGCAGCGCCGCCTCCAGGCCCACCATGCGCAACGCCTGTGGCGCCACGAAAGCCAGTTGAATCCCCCCAGGCCCCAGGCCTGAGAGCCTGGTGCGATCTGCTCCACAAGGCTGCCCAGTTGGAGGCCGACCGGGGGTTTGCCGATCTTCAGGGCCGCTTTGACACCTTCAGTGGCTTTGTGGTGCGCTCCCTGTCGGACCTTCCGGTGGGCGTTCAGGAAACCGATCTGCCCCAACTACCAAGCTGGCGGGAGGGATTCAGCCGCTACGGCGAACTGGGCGCCGCCCGGCGTCAGCAGTTGGTCTGTCAACTGCGCCAAGGGTTGCACCAGCTCCTCTCCCGCTCCAGGCCCCCCCTGCCTGTGGCGCCGCCCCGCCTGCGGCTCTCCACCGAGCCCCCTGGCGATGCTTCTGGGGGGGTGGGCTCACGCCCATCCCAACCCCTCCGTCAGCTGGAGCCCACCACCCCCCTGGGGGAGGTGCCCGGCATCGGGCCCCGACAGGCCACCCGCCTGGCCGCCTTGGGGCTGTTTCAGGTGGTGGATCTCTTGCAGCACTACCCGCGCGACTATCTCAACTACGCCAACCTGGTCCGCATCAGTGCCCTGGTGCCGGGAAGCACGGCCACCGTGGTGGCCACCGTCCGCCGATGCCACACGGCCACCAGCCCTAAGAATCCCAACCTTTCCTTTCTGGAGCTGCACCTGCAGGATGTCACCGGCCGGCTGAAGGTGAACCGTTTTTTTGCGGGTCGCCGCTTTGCCAGTCCCGGTTGGCTCAAGAGCCAGCAGCGGCTTTATCCGCCGGGCAGCACGGTGGCGGTGAGTGGTCTGGTGAAGGAGAGCCCATGGGGCATGGGGTTCACCGATCCCTTGATCGAAGTGCTGGATAGCCCCGCCAGCCCAGTGCGTTCGGAGCAGATTGGCCGGTTGGTGCCCGTCTATGCCCTCACCGAGGGACTCTCGGCCGACGCCCTCAGGCAGGCGATCGCCAAGGTGCTTCCCATGGTGCGCCATTGGCCCGACCCCCTCGATCGCCAGCTGGTGCAAGAGGAGCTGCAGCTGCTCAGCCGTACCGAAGCGGTGGAGCAGATCCACCGCCCTCAGGATGGGGAGCGGCTGCAACGGGCGCGGCGCCGGTTGGTGTTCGATGAGTTCCTGCTGCTCCAGCTGGCCCTGGGGTTACGCCGGCAGCGCCTCAAACGCCACGAAGCTCCCCCCCTATTCTTTGCCGTTGGGGCTGAGGAGGGCTTGCTCTCTCGCCTGTTTGCCTTGCTCCCCTTTCCCCTCACCGGGGCCCAGCAGAGGGTGTTGGCGGAGATTCACCAGGACCTGGCCCAGCCCCAGCCCATGGCCCGCCTGCTCCAGGGGGATGTGGGCAGTGGCAAGACCGTGGTGGCCCTGGCTGCTCTGTTGACCGCCATCGAAGCCGGCTGCCAGGGGGCCCTGATGGCCCCCACCGAAGTGCTGGCCGAACAGCATCACCGCAAGCTCTCCCCCTGGTTGGCCCAGCTCCACATCACCTCAGACCTGCTCACGGGGTCCACCCCGACCCGGCGGCGCCGGGAGTTGCTGCAGGATCTGGCCAATGGCCAGCTGCAGCTCCTGGTGGGCACCCATGCGCTCCTTGAAGATCCGGTGCAGTTTCTGCGCCTGGGCCTGGTGGTGGTCGACGAACAACATCGCTTTGGCGTGCGTCAGCGCAATCGCCTGCTGGCCAAGGGTTTGCAACCCCACTTGCTCACCATGACTGCCACCCCCATCCCCCGCACCCTCGCCCTTTCGGTGCATGGGGATCTGGATGTGAGCCAGATCGATGAGTTGCCACCGGGGCGAACTCCGGTGCAAACCCGCCTGCTGCACTCTGAGCAGCGCCCCAAAGCCTGGGCGTTGATTCGGGAGCAGGTGGCTTTGGGTCAGCGGGCCTATGTGGTGCTGCCCCTGGTGGAGGAGAGCGAGAAGCTGGATCTCCGTTCGGCGGTGGAGGTGCATCGCCATCTGGCGGAGGAGGTTTTCCCCGACCTCTCGGTGGGGCTCCTCCATGGCCGACTGGCCAGTGAGGACAAGCAACGGGCCCTGCAGGCCTTTGCTGCAGGCACCACCCAGGTGTTGGTGAGCACCACGGTGGTCGAGGTGGGGGTGGATGTGGCCGAGGCGAGCGTGATGGTGATCGAGCATGCCGACCGTTTTGGCCTCGCCCAGCTGCACCAGCTGCGGGGCCGGGTGGGCCGGGGGGCCGCGGTGTCCCATTGTCTGCTGATCAACGACAGCAAAAACCCCATGGCCCGCCAGCGGCTGGATGTGCTAGTTCGCAGCACCGATGGCTTTGAAATTGCGGAGATGGATCTGCGGTTGCGGGGGCCTGGCCAGGTGCTCGGCACCCGTCAGTCGGGGTTGCCGGATCTGGCCCTGGCGTCCCTCAGCGAAGATGGGGAGGTGTTGGAAGATGCGCGCCGGATGGCCCAGCAGCTGTTGGCCCAGGATCCCGAGTTGGAGGGGCTGCCCCTGCTCCGCCAGGCCCTCGAGACCCAGCGCCAGCAGCTTCTCGAGTCTGCTCAGCTCAACTGAGCTCCTCCTCACTCCTGGGGGTGGCGCCTGGCGAGACAGGGCCCTAGGGTCCCACCCACGCAACCTCGTGTGGTCCTGAGGTCATGGCCCTTCGCCCCTGGAGCCCCATCCCGATTCTCGAAGAGGGGGAGCCCCTGGTGCCCCTTCCTCTCTCTTTTCACCGTCTCGAACCCCATCCCTATGCCTCCCTGGGGGCGCCCTACGGGACGGACGCCTGTCCTTTCCGCCTGCGCCAGGCGGTGGTGGAGCGGCTGTTTTCGGCCCAGACCCTCCTGCAACAGCAGGCTCCCACCTGGCGCCTGGCCATTTTTGATGCCTGGCGCCCCGTGGCGGTTCAGCGGTTCATGGTGGCCCACGCCACGGCCGAGGCCTGTCGCGAGCGGGGCCTGGATCCGGAGGGCTCAGGGCCCGCCTGGGAAGCGGTGCGCCAAGAGGTGGCCTGTTTCTGGGCGCCGCCAAGCGAGGATCTGACCACTCCCCCTCCCCACAGCACGGGCGCTGCCGTGGATCTCACCCTTGCGGATGGAAGCGGTGAGCCGCTGGAGATGGGCGGAGCCATCGATGCCATTGGCCCCATCTCCTTCCCCGATCACCACGCTGCGGCCGCCGCCGCCAACCCCAAGGGCCCGGAGGCCCAGTGGCACCATCGGCGCCTCCTTCTGGCGGAGGTGATGGAAGCGGTGGGCTTTGCCCAGCACCCCCATGAGTGGTGGCACTTCAGCTATGGCGATCAGCTGTGGGCCTGGCAGACCGGCCGGCAACACGCCATCTACGGCCGCACAGGCGATTGAGTCGCCTCCGCTGCTCCCCCCGTCAGGTTCATTTCCAGCGTCAAGCTGGTCACCTGGGCTGGAGTGAGGAGTCCCTTGCTTTGGCAATCCCGCAGGGTGTCGAGTGTCATGGCCGCCTGGAGCTGGCGAAGACGCTGCTGCACCACTTCCGGCTGATCCTGCCAAGGAAGCAGGTTGCTGCGGTAGGTGGTGCGGATCATTTCCACCTGGCAAGCCTGGGGGTCCGGGTCGTAGAGCTTTGGTGCACTCCACCCTTGGAGCCCCCAGAGCTGGCTGCCCGTCACCACAAGCCCCAATAGATGGGTGCCCACCTTTCGTGGGCCCAGCATCCTTGCGCTTAGCAAGCCCTTGACCAGCCTCGATGGTCTGTCCACAGCCCCCGGGTTCCACTGCCATTCCATCTTGGCGGGCCATCCGGCACGCGCTTCCATACAGTCAGTTGGAGCACACCAGCGCCTAGGCGCCCATGGATGGCCTTTTTTCTCCTGGAGATCGGCACTGAGGAGCTCCCTGCCGACTTTGCCCGCCTTGCCCTGCCCCAACTGGAGGAACAGGTGCAACGTGATCTGGTTTCTGCGCGCCTCACACCAAGCTCGGTGGCGGTCACCAGCACTCCCCGTCGGTTGGCTGTGCTTGTGGAGGGGTTGCCCTCCAAGCAGGAGGACGAGCAGCAGGAGCACAAGGGCCCCCCTGCCCAACTGGCCTTCCGGGATGGGGTGGCCACAGAAGCAGCGGCGGGTTTTGCCAAGCGCTGCGGCTTGCCGGTGGAACAGCTTGAGGTGCGAGAAACGGCCAAGGGCCCCTTTGTGTTTGCCCGCACGCGCCAAACGGGACGGCCCAGCCTGGAGGTGCTGGCGGAGTTGATTCCATCGTGGATCTGGAGCCTTCAGGGGCGGCGTTTTATGCGCTGGGGCCAGGGGGAAAGCCGCTTCAGCAGGCCCGTGCGTTGGCTGGTGGCTTTACTGGATCGGGATGTTATTCCTCTGGTGCTACCCGACTGTGACCCGCCGATCCACAGTGGGCGCCACAGTCGGGGCCATCGCCTGAGCTCGGAACCCGTGGAGATTCCCTCTGCTGAGGCCTACAGCCGATGTCTGGCGGCGGTGGATGTGCAGGTGGATCGTTCAGCTCGGGCGTCCCAGATCCGCACCCAGTTGGAGGCGGGGGCCGTCCGCGCTGGCGCACGGCTGGATCTGCCCGAGGCACTCTTTGAGGAGCTGGTGGATCTGGTGGAGGATCCCCGTGTCATCGAGGGATCTATTGAGACCGCTTTTCTGAATTTGCCCCCAGAAGTGCTCAGCACCGTGATGCGGGCCCACCAGCGGTATGTCCCCCTGCTGGCCCCCGAGTCCTCGGCCGACCCCTTGGCCCTGAGTGCGGAAGCGGCCCTCTTGCCTCGTTTTCTGTGCGTGAGCAATGGGCGGTCTGAGGCGGAATCCACGGTGAAGCGGGGGAATGAGCGTGTGCTGCGCGCACGTCTGGCTGATGCCGCCTTCTTCCTAAAGGCCGATCACGGGGTGCCCAGCATTGATCGGCGGGAGGCCCTGAGCCGGGTCACCTTTGCCGAGGGGTTGGGCACCCTGCTGGATCGCACAGCCCGGTTGGAGTGGTGTACGGATGTGGTGCTTGGAGTGCTCCAGCTACAGCCGGAGCTGGCCCAGGCCGCCCGTCGGGCGTCCCATCTCTGCAAGCACGATCTGGTAAGCCAGATGGTGGGGGAGTTTCCCGAATTGCAGGGCATCATGGGTGCCAAATACCTGCTGGCGGAAGGAGAAGGCCGGGAGGTGGCCCTGGCCGTTTGGGAGCACTACCTTCCTCGGGGTGCGGGCGATGCCCTACCAGACACCATCCCCGGGTCCGTGCTGGCCTTGGCGGATCGCCTGGAATTGTTGTTGAGTATTTTCTCGCGGGGTGATCGTCCCACGGGGTCGTCCGATCCCTATGGGTTAAGAAGAGCTGCCAACGGGGCACTCCAGTTGATTTGGCATCAGAGATGGCCCATCAATCTGCAAACACTCCTGCTGCGTTTTGCAAAGGAATGGCAAACGATCTTTCCCGAGAGAAAGATCAATGTTCAGACCCTGGCTGATGATCTGATGGATTTTTTCCGGCAGCGATGGATCAGTTTGATGGAAGAGGACGGTTTAGACCTTGATGTTGTGCAGGCCATTGTGGCTGCTGCTGCGCTGAAAGGGTCTTCGATTCTTTGCGATCCGCTTGAGGCGAGAGATCGGGCCATGTTCCTGCAGTCCTTGAGGCGTGAGGGGCGTCTCGCGGCGATTCAACACGTTGTACAGAGAGCCTCTCGCCTGGCCAGCAAGGGAGATTTGGGTCGGGAGGTGATATCTCCTGGCCAGTCTGTGGACCCAAGTCTTTTTGTGAGCAAGAGTGAGGTGGAGATGTTTGCTGTCCTGGAAACACTCGCACCCTTCGCCGAAGCCGAGCGACGGTATACGGATCTCGCCAACTGCCTACAGGAAAGTGCGAAAACCTTGGAGGAGTTTTTCGATGGCCCCGATAGTGTTTTGGTGATGTGTGATGATCTATCCCAAAGACGCAATCGTCTGAATCTGCTTGCTGTTCTGCGCAATCAGGCTGAGGTCTTGGCTGATTTCAACCAATTGGAAGGGTGATCTCCGCAGCTGGCTCAGGCTTTTCGCGCGGCTAGAAAAACCGAACATCCCGTGGGGAAGACGCCTCCTGTTTTGAGCCAGGAATGTTCCAAGCGCGCCAAACCTCCACAAAACTGATCGATGGGTTGGGAGTAGGACTGAACATCACTCGTTGACGAAGGAGTGGTAAACAGTTTCCTCTTCGCGATGATCAGTGGGAAGACAAGCATGTTCGCGTAACTTGCCTTGATTGGAGATAGTCCGGAGTTCTCAATCATTCTTTTTAACTCGCTTCGGCGAAATCGATGATACGTTTCACAGGTGTCGTCGTGATACGACCACATCCATTGATAGGCAGCCACGTTGATCACCACGATCCCACCGGGCCGCAAGACCCTGGCAAATTCTTGTAGAGCGATCGACGCATCTTCCACTTGGGAGATGACATCTGCGCTTGTAAGGATATCAAACCGATTCTGTTCGAATGGAAGATCAGTGATTGATCCCTCGATGATGTCAACCTGCGTTCTCTCGCTTGCAAGACGGCATGCCAGCGGTGAAAAATCGAGCCCTGTGATTGTCCAGTTTGGCCCATATTCCTTCAGGGCTTGGATCAGGCCACCCGTTCCGCAACCTGCGTCCAAGACGTCAGCATGCCTATCTCTCCAATCAGAGAGGGGCAGAAGCATTCGCTGATTCAGGGCCTTGAAATACCACATCGAATCTTCGACTTCTGCCAGTTTGCGATACTCGTCAATGTGCATGATGGTTCCGGTTTCAGTTACCTCTGAATGGGTGGGTGATTAGCTGGCCTATGCGACTTCTTCTGATAGAGAATCCGGGTCAGCAAAAATGAAATACCTGCCCATAGAGTATAGGTGATGATGGCTATAAGCCACTTTCCTGTGTCCAATCGCTTGAGTGCAACACCAACTAGAAATGAAATAAGAAATCCCACGACTTGAATCATCAGATAGCCCAGTAGCAACCTCCAGCGGAATTCCACCTTAAACGTGATGCGAGAGTGGACATAAGAATTCACGACAATGCAGATTCCTCCTGCAACGGCAAGGGCCATCGAGGAATTATTGTTGCTAAGACTTAGTACTAGCCCATAGAGGATGAAATAGAGAGCTTCACTGAATAAGGAAACAATTCCAAAACGAATAGCAGTGAATCGAAAAGGAGAGAGGCTCCGCTGGAGGAGCCTCCTCATCTCAACCCTTGTCGTCCAGTTATTTCGATCGTACGCACATGCGCTTGAGGCTTGCCGTACACCGTGAGATAGATCCGGCCGATGTATTCTCCCAGCAATCCAAGAAGCAAGCATTGGATGCCCCCAAAAAAGAGGATTGCTGAGATCACCGAAAGCCAGCCTGCCACTTCTAACCCTCCAAAGAGACTGGTGGCAAGCAGGTAGATCAGTGAACAGGCGCCGATCAATGCAGCGCAAATTCCGACAAGACTTGCGATTCGCAGTGGCATCAACGAAAAACTCGTGAGAATAACGAGCCACAGGCGAACAAGCCTGCGTACATTGTAGCCACTAGATCCTATTTCCCTCTCAGTGTGTTTAACATTCAGACTACTAATCCGATTTGTCGCCTGAGAAAGCAAACCATCGATGTAAACATATGGGCTGGTGATTGTAGAGACCTTTTCTCCAATCAAGCTGCTGACACAGCGGAAGCTGGAAAGATAATAAGAGTCAGGCAGATCAAGGAGAAGACGGGCAGTCAGATTGGCAAACGCACTGCCAAGATTTCGGAAAATGTTATGTTTTTTCTCTATATAATCTCCATAGACAACATCAAGGTCATGATTCCTTGCATGTTCCAGTAAACGCAGGGCCTCTTCAGGAGGGTTCTGGAGATCATCGTCGATATTTATGAAATAATCCCCTTTCGCGTGACGGTATCCCGTAAGCACGGCATGGTGCTCCCCAAAGTTGCGCGTGTGCCGAATGAGGGTAGCTTCAAGGGGGGAGTCTTTTAATCGGCAGTGAAGAAGTTCATGACTACGATCTGGGCTACCGTCATCGACAAAAATGACTTGCCATGGTTCTGAGACGGAGAGCGACTCCAGTCGAGAAATAAGAGTATCAATGGATTCTTCGCTCTTGTAGATGGGTATAATCAGACTGAATGCATAATCTCTTTGCATTTCAGGGACGATAGCAATATTGAAGGTGGGCACTCACGGTGTTCACGTCATTAGGCGTCAAATATGGATTTAACGGTAGGGAGAGAACACTGGCTGCAAATCGCTCACTGTTTGGTAGTTGTAGATCAGCCACATTAACATTCTTAGACATGTACGGGTGTTGATGGCATGCCAAAGAATAGTGAACACCGTACGGAATTCCGTCGATTTTGCCGGAGGTGAGAAGCTTTTCACGTATGTCTGGATCTATTCTGATCACATAAAGATGGTAACTATGGTTCCAATCTTCGCCATCCCCAGGCAAAGAAACATCAAAACGATCAGCCCAATCATCGAGCAATGTGGTGTACTGGGATGCCCGATTTCGCCTTTCTTTGATCTGATTCGTGAGATCCGGGAGTTTACCCCTCAAAATCCACGCTTGGATTTCGTCGAGTCGGCTATTCACGCCAAAATCAACGGCCTCTCTCCGCTCATTCCATCCATAAAAGCGGAGCCTCCTTGCATGTTTAAGAGTTGTGCTGTCTGCATCCTTGCCGACGACTAACATCCCGCCATCACCAAGGGCGGCAAGATTTTTTGTTGGGTAAAAACTAAATGCTGCGAAATCTCCCCAGGTTCCTACAGGCGAACCTTGATAGGTTGTACCCGATGCCTGCGCGCAGTCTTCGATGAGAGCAACGCCATGCTGCTGGCATAGTTTCTTGAGAGCAGCCAGATCGCAGGCTTCGCCGTACAGGTGAACGGCGATCACCGCACGGACAGGATGGACTCTCTTCTTGGTGAGATGACGTTCAACCTCCGACAAACTGACGACGGGTTTTTCCGCTTCATTATCAGCAAAGATGGGCTCCGCACCTGTTCGCAGAATCGCCGCCACGGTGGCATAGGCCGTCAATGAGGGAACAATCACCCCTTCTCCGGGCTGGATGTTGGCGCAGCGCAAGGCTAATTCTAGTGCATCCGTACCATTGCCGACGCCCACGCAATGGTTTTCGTTGAACCCAGCTCCAAGCCAATTGGCAAAGTCTTCCTCAAAGCCCCGAACCCCTTCTCCGAGGATGGTTTGTCCTGACTGGACGACCCGTTCGACGGATCCTTGAATAATGGGTTTGTAATTCAGGCAGTCGAGCAGCGGGAAGTTTGCCCGGTCCAGCAATTGGTCGTTATTGAGATAGTCTGCGAGCGAGCGTCGCAGGCGTGGCCTGAGAAACTTGCGACCCAGCTTGGGTTTGATGGATCGGTTCGTCGCGTTGTTGAGTTGCAGATACATTGACGTCTACCGATAGAACGCTAAATTGCTTTTGTAGAACTCTAGTGTGTTTTTCATTGTTTGAGACAAGGGTCTTTGTGGCTTCCAGCCAGTTAAAAAACTGATTTTCTTGTGGCTCGAATAATAATCGCCAATGTCGATTTTGCTGCGTAGTTCTGGAAATGCCATGATTTTTAGGTTTCCCGAACCATTCAACTCAATCATGAGTTGAGCCAGCTCAAGGAGGCTGACCTTTTCTTCGCTTCCCAGATTGAATACTTTGCCATAACTTTCATCCGTAAGGGATGTGATTAGAAGGGCATCCACAACATCCTCCACATCATTGAAATCCCTTAATTGATCTCCTCCCCAGACCTCGATGGGTTCATCCTCCAGCAGTCGGCGGATCCAGATGCCGACGAAGGTTTGCCGTGCGTCTTTGATTCGCATCCGAGGGCCAATGGTGTTGGTTAGCCGCAAGATACATGATTTGATATTGTAAAGACTATGATACATCTGATAGTATTGTTCGGCGGCATATTTATGAATACCATTGATATCAACTGGGTTGATGGGATGTTCTTCGTCCACCGGCAGGTATTCAGGCCTTCCGTAGATTTGTCGGGTACTGGCAAACACAATGCGAACATCTGGATTCACCTGCCTGCACGTTTCCAGCAGGTTTAGTTGTGCTGCGCAATTAATGTGTAAGTCAGTGTAGGGATCTGTCATGGAGTCCATATGGCTTGTCTGGCCGGCAAGACTGAACAACACATCCACGTCTTTGAGCAAGGGCTTAAGGGAATGAGGCTCTCGGATGTCGGAGAAGTTGATATGAATCTTATCGGCAAATTCGTTTAAATTGAAGAGATTTCCCCCGAACTCTGGAATCATGCTGTCAATGACAGTGACGCGACTCCCATAGTTGGCCAACCGCAAGGCCAGGGTGGAGCCAATGAATCCGATGCCACCCGTAATCAGGATTCGCTTGTTTTTCCATTTCTCTGCAACTGAAGATGGATCTAGAATTCCGCTTTCCACCTCTACCTCAGCGAAACAAATTCATTGTACTTAACCAAGGAGCCTGCGGTCCTTTTGATTGGTTTCGCCTCACTGTTGGAGGCATTGATCCGTACCATTGGTTTGGGAAGGTTACTTCTGGTGGCTAATGATAGGGGTTAACATGTCCCGTCCAGCTTCTTTTCTGGCATCTGACATCTGGCTCTTTCCCTGCCAGCTCAACCGGTTTCCAGCCCCACTGCGGTACACCCGCAGGGTTGCCTCTCGTATGCCAGTTGCAGCGGCCTCAATGGTGAAAAGCTCTTCGACCCGTTGTTTGGCCGCTTCCCCCATGCGTCTCGAGGCGGCGGGATCGGCGGCCATGGTGCCCATGCAATTGGTTAGGCCTTGAATATCCCCACAGGCAAATTTCAGTCCCGTGGTGCCTTCCATCACCATGTCTTCCGCGCAACCCGCCAGATCGCTCACCACCGCTGGCAGTCCGCAGGCCATGGCCTCGTTGACCACTAACCCCCAGGTTTCTCCATGATCCGAGGGGAGCACCAGGCAGTCCGTCGCTGCGTATGCGGCGGCAATTTCCGATTGATTCAGAAAACCACCGAAGCTCACCGGTAGCTGGCGTTCAGCGACCTGTCTCCTGCAGTCCTCCTCCAAGTGGCCTGTCCCCACGATCAGCAGGTGAATCCTGAGTGCGGAAGCATCCCCATGGCCCACGAGCTGTTCCATTGCGGCGAGCAGATCAAAAGGTCGCTTTTTGTTTTGAAGTTTGCCCGCAAAGAGAAAGCAATAAGCGTCTTCAGGAATTCCCCAGCGTGCCCGGATCTCGGAACGTTGCTGCTTCTGTTGGGCCGACTGTTGAGCAAAGAGGCCGTTGTCCACAAAATGCGGGGAGCTGATCAGGTGTCCATCTCCCATCCCGTGGCTGTGATACCAGCGGGCATTGGCCGAGCCCACCGGCAACCCGATGGCCACACCTTGAAAGAGGCGTCGGTAAACCCATCGCAAGGCACGTGATCGGGGACGGGCCCCGTTGGAATCCATGCGTAGCAGGATCGGAATGCGGAGCCAACGTGCTGCCCAATGGGACTGCACCATGCTGAAAAAATGCCAGCCCGTGAGCAGGACGGCATCGGGGCGTTCCCCTGTCTTACCCCAGCGCAATTCCCCCAGGGGATTGGCCAGCCATACACCTAGGTAGCCGCTCGTGATTCCTTTTCCCCGTCCGCTGCGCGCCAGGCGCCATCGATACCCCTCTAGCAGAGGCACATCCCATGTGAAATCCACCCCGAATCCCAGGCCTTGGGTCCGTTCATCAGGAAGGGAGTGATACAAGACCTCGCTTTTCAGGCACGGGTCGGCCGCCAATCGGCGGAACAGAGGCGTGTGGTACTGCACCGGATGGCTACCCACAATCAGGAGGCGGGGCATGCGAGTGGGCAGGTAGGCCGCCCCTTGCCCGTTCAGTCGCCAAGCCCAGATCAGGCCACGGATTTCTCCCAGCAGGGTGACAGGGATCCACCAGGGGTGGCTGAGATGGTGGCGCGTTCGCACGCAGCGCAGCATGGCTCCCATGCTCGCCGCCAGAGCGGACCCGGCCGGCAACGTGCGCAGCAAAAAGTAGTACCTCCCCACGGCATGGTCGGGCTTTGCCGTGGTGAGGTGCTTGCCGAAGGTGCGGGTGCCTCCTCTTTCGGCCCGCAGGTGGTGGATGATTGCCGTTGGCTCGTAAAGGATTGTCTGTTCTTCGGTGCACCAGCGATGGGCGAATTCCGCTTCAAAGTGGTAAGCCACTTTCACGAAGTTTTCGTCGAACCCCCCGAGTGCCAGGGCTGTCCTGCGGGGGATCGCCACATTTCCCCCCATGAAGGTCTGAACCCATCTCGGTTCGAGGCTGTTGAAGAAAAAGGGCGATCCCTCGGGATCACTCTGGCGCCCATGCCAGGGCTGAAGCACCCTGCCGGCCACCATCGCCTCGGGGTGTGCCTCCCCTGCACGCTGGTGGGCCTCAAGGAGCTGCGAGTCGGGATGGATGTCATCGTCGAGAAACAGCACCCGATCGCCATGGGCCTCCATAAGGGCCACGTTCATGGCGGCGGTGATGGAGGGTCGCTCCAACCGCAGCCAACGGATTCGGCCTTGCTGTTGCCACGCTTCGAGCCTTGCCTCGCTCTCCGCATCATGGACAGGGGTTTGATCCACGATCAGCAGCTCCCAGGGTGGGGAGGCCAGATCCAACAGGGCGTCGATGCTCTCGATCAGAACCTCGTCCCTGCCGTATGTGGGGATGGCAACGGTGAGCTTCATCCGTTCGGAAGCATTCATGGCAGGTCGACGCCCCCAGTGTGCCGCGCCGATCACGGTTAAAATCGACCCTGTGCCTGATTGCCAACTTGGCCAGGGATGCCTGAAACATGGCAGTCGGTTTGCTGCTGGCGGGCCTTAGGCAACCTTCCGCTAGCTGTCTTCGACTCCCCGCACGATCCGTGAGAGCTCGCTGCGTTCATCACTAGTGACTCGGTGGGGGACCCCGCTGATGATTCTTTCGAAATTGGTGAAGGAGTCTTTGATCTCCGGACCATTGCCCGTGATCACGAATTCGCGAATGCCCTTGTCGTGCCAGGAGCCACGCATTTTGAAAACGTTAAGCGCCCTGGCCATCTCGCCACGAATTTCAACGTATTGAAGCAGGAGGATTGTGTCTGTAATGGTGGAGATATGGGAGTCAGTTATGGAATGACTACCCATAAACTCTTCCGATGTGTTCGTGAAAAAGCCCGCGATTTCTTCCTGCTTTGCATAGCCAGTTACCCCGATCACAAACTGACGGAAAGCGTTGTGGCTGACACCTCGGGCGAGGGCAGACAACGAATCAATGGCCATCCTGGAGGGCTTGAACTGACCAATCTCGGTTTTGATGATCTGCAGGTGATCCTCCAGACCGGTGGATTCTGGATAGGCACAGATGATCTTCAGGAGGCCATCCTGCTCCATTTGCTCAAAGTCAATCCCCCAGCTTGTGGCGTTGCGCAGGAGCTGGGCTCGCGATTCTTCGTAGGCAAAGAGGATGGCTCTCTCCTTGCTACGGCAGGCATCTTCCACGAACTTGCTGACGAGCAGGGTCTTGCCAGTGCCCGTGGCACCCGTGGCCAGGATGATCGAGTCTTTGAAGAAGCCACCTCCACACATTTCATCCAACCTGGGCACGCCAGAACTCAGTCGAACGTTTGAGGACCGCTGGGTGAGGCGCATAGCACCAAGTGGGAAGATGCTGACCCCGTGGCTTCCCATCGTGAAGGGAAACTCTCCTTTCATATGCGTGGTGCCCCGCAACTTGAGGATTTCAACGGTTCGCCGCCTTCGTTCTCCTTCGAGAACGTTGCGAAGAATCACCACGTTATCGGACACAAACTCCTCCACGCCGTACCTGGCGATTGGGCCGTACTCGTCAATTCTTTCAGTGGTCATGACCGTGGTGACACCGATCTCCTTGAGTCTGGCGATCAGACGAAAAATCTCCCGGCGCACAACGGAGATGGCATCGTATTGCTGAAAAACAGCTGTGATGGAGTCGATGGCTACTCGCCTGGCTTTGTACTTGCGTATCGCGTAATTGATTCTTTCGATCAACCCGGATAGATCAAAACTACCTGCCACATCCTGGCCTTCCGGATCGGGGGAAGCATCGAGCAGGAAAAGCTTGTCCTGTTCGACCATTTCTTGCAAGTTCCAGCCAAAACTGGCGGCGTTTCGCAGGATGTCTAGGGGAGATTCCTCAAATGTGACAAAAATTCCAGGCTCGTTGAAATCCCTAATTCCATTATAGAGAAAGTTGAGGGAAAATACGGTTTTTCCAGTGCCCGAGGTGCCGCTAATGAGTGTGGATCGACCGATTGGTAAACCCCCATGACAGATATCATCAAACCCCTCGATTCCTGTTGGGAGCTTTTGGACTTGAAGAAGATTGTTCGAATCCTGCATGATACGGGGAGAACGGTTTGGAGGGAGAGAAATATATGGGTGCTCAGGATGTTTCCATCGGATCCTTCTGCTGATCTTGGGAGAGAGAGGCTTCTGAGTATCCCTCTGAAGCCGTTGCTGGAGTGATGTCTGAGTTGTTCTCCTCCATGCTGAAGTTTTCGTCCGCCAACTCTTCGTAGAGCAGGTCGAGCCCAATGAGGACCCGTTCTCGGTCGGACAGGTCTCCAATGATCCTTCGAACCGGTGGGGGCAAAATCTTGGCCAATGTGGGGGTGGCCAAGATTTTGTCCTCTTCTGCCAGCTGGGGATTTTTCAGCACATCAATCACTTTTAAGGCATAAACACCACGAAATTCAGTTTCCAGAATGTTTCGCAGGGTCTTCAATGCACGCATGGAATTTGGCGTGTTTCCCGCAACGTAAAGTTTGAGAATGTAGGTTTTGCGTGCGGCCATTTTAATTAAGCGTGCTCCTGTAGAAGGCTGAAAGTGTCTTGAGGTGTTGCCATGGGTCGGTCCGCTGGAACGGAGCGCCGATACATTTCACAGAGATGGGCCATCACGTCTAAGAGGGCAAGCCGGTAATCCTGCAGAAACTCAATCTTATGTCCTTCCAGCTTTAGTTGCTTCCAGAAGCCGTCAATCAGGTTCATGTGGATCTCCACTGTTGTTGTAATGGGCAAATCAGCAAAAAAAGCGGTGTTCACGAAACTTTCTAAGGCCTGGTTTGCCGTGGCCGGATCCCGGAAGTAACTCACCAGCAAGTCCCTGTAGGTGCGACTGAGGGAGCGCAACAACTCCTCGCGCTCCGATTCGGCCAGGTTGCGAAAAAACCGTTCCGGATCCCTCTTGTAATACACGCCCAGGTAGCCGAGCCGGTCCTTGAGCCGATTGGCCAATTTCCAGGGCTCCGCGGTTTCGTTGCTGCTCTCCATCAAGCCCTCCCCTCCGGCCTGCCCCCTCCTCAGGAAGCGGGAAATGGCCGCATCCAGGCTGTAGGGCAGTTGTTCGAGTTGGTCGGCGGGAAGATGCACCTCGGCGTTGTGGTACTCAATCTTGCCGGTCACTTCCCCAATCACGACCGCGGGAAACAGCAACTCTTCCTCCCTTAACTGTCGATAAAGATCTCGAGGCCAGGCGTCCTGCTCTAACAGCACGGCGTCCACTGCCTCCCGGTGTGCACGCAACTGGGCCAAGGGGTCCCCGTTGTCCTCAAGGGCCACCAGGGCAAAGCGTCTGGACTTCAGCCAAAGGGCACAGGCACCCTGAAGAGTGGGGCTTTGCAAAAGGCTGGCAATGGTGAGGGCGGGTTCGCTCATGGATGGATGCAACCGCCAGACCAGTGGTGACGCTTCCAAATGTTGACGAATCGGAGGTCAGAACGGGAGGATCTTGGTTTGTCTTCCAATTGCCGTGAGTCCAGGCCCAATGGTGGCCTTCTGCCCCAGCCTGGCCGCGCCCCCTTTCCCCCATGAGTGTTTCCGCCCCCTCCGCCCCAGAGAGCCCCAAGTCAGATCGTCCTTCAGCGACCCCAAAGGCCGCCGACACTTCTGCTGCTGAGAACGCAGACGGTCAGGTTTACGCGATTGTCGAGGCCTCAGGCCAACAGTTCTGGTTGCAGCCCAACCGATATCTCGACCTGGATCGGCTTGAGGCCGAAGTGGATAGCACCATCACTCTGGAGTCGGTGTTGTTACTGAGTGGTGCCACGGGCATCACCTTGGGTCAGCCCTACGTAACAGGCGCCACGGTGGAGCTCAAGGTGCTGGCCCACCGCCGCGGTCCCAAGATCCTTGTCTATAAGATGCGCCGCAAGAAAAAGACCCGCCGCAAAACGGGTCACCGCCAAGAGCTGACCCGGGTGCTGGTGCAAGCGATCCAGGTAGGCGGGAGGGCGTTCGCTTGACGCCCTGCGGGTTTAATCCTTATTTAGATCATCTCCCTTCCTCTCCCGTTTTTCGCTTTCTTCCCCATGGCTCATAAGAAAGGCACAGGCTCCACGCGGAATGGCCGCGATTCCAACTCCAAGCGTCTTGGCGTTAAGGCCTATGGGGGTGAAACGGTCACGGCCGGCTCTATCCTCATCCGCCAACGGGGTACCTCCGTGTTGCCTGGCGACAACGTGGGCCGTGGCTCGGACGACACCTTGTTTGCCCTCATCGATGGGGTTGTGCAGTTTGAGAGCATCAAGAGGGCCCTCCGCAATCGCAAGCGCATCAGCGTCGTCACGGCCTGAGCTGCTTCCCTCGCTGGCCCTTGACAAGGGTCTTGTGCATTGATCTGCGGATTCTTGGTGCTGGACAAACCAGCGGGGCCCACCTCCCATGCCTGTGTGGCACGGGTTCGCAAGGCTTACGGCCTCAAGCGGGTGGGCCATGGCGGCACCTTGGATCCCGCCGTCACCGGTGTGTTGCCCATCGCCCTGGGCCCGGCCACCCGATTGTTGCCCTATCTCCCAGGAAACAAGGCCTATCGGGCCATCGTGCAGTTGGGGTTGCGGACCACCACGGATGACCTGGAGGGGGATTGTCTGGAACGAACGGACCCGCCCAGGTCCCTCACAAGGCTTGAACTCGAGAAGGCCCTGGATCCGTTTCGGGGGGCCATCGAGCAGAGGCCCCCAGCCTTCTCTGCCGTGCATGTGCAAGGGCGACGGGCCTATGCCCTGGCCCGTGCTGGCGAGGCTGTGGTGCTCCAGGCCCGCCGGGTCACGATCCATCGACTGGATCTCTTGGACTGGGATCCGGAGCTCGGCCGGCTGGAGTTGGAGATCCAGTGCTCCTCTGGCACCTACATCCGATCCTTAGCCAGGGATCTGGGGGATAGCCTCGGATGTGGTGGGGCCTTGGCCCAGTTACGCCGCACCGCTGCCCTGGGTTTCGAGCTCAGCCAGAGCGTGCCCCTGGAAGCCTTGCCCCGTGATGGCTTGGCCCCTCCCCTGCCTCCCCTCCTGGATCCCCTTGTGGTGTTGGACCACCTGCCCCAGCACCGCCTCCGCTTGGAGGACGGGCTGGGTTGGCGCTGCGGGCAGGCCCAGGAGTGCTCCCAGCCCTGGCCCCTGGGCTCGGTTGTGGTGATCGTGGCTCCGGATGGCAAGCTGGCAGGGCTGGCCAAGGTGGAAGGTGCAGGGGTGTTGCAGCCCCGCCTTGTGCTTCACGCCAACGGCTGACGCCCCCTTCGTCCTCCCAGATCCGCCCCGCAATGGCCGGCCACAGCAAATGGGCCCAGATCAAGCGCACCAAGGCGGTGGTGGACGCCAAGCGGGGCGCTGTCTTCACCCGGTTGGGTCGGGAAATTACCGTGGCCGCCAGAGGTGGCGGCGACCCTGCCGGCAATTTCCAATTGCGTACCGCGATCGAAAAGGCCAAGGCAGCTGGGGTACCCAACAGCAACATCGAGCGGGCCATCGCTAAGGGCAGCGGGCAAGCCGGGGGAGCGGCCGACACCTTCGAGGTGGTGCGCTACGAGGGCTATGGACCGGCTGGGGTGGCCGTGCTGGTGGAAGCCCTCACAGACAACCGCAACCGCACGGCGGCTGATCTGCGCCTGGTGTTCAACAAAGCGGGGGGCAATCTCGGCGAGAGCGGCTGTGTGACCTATCTGTTCGATCAGCGCTCCGTTGTGCGCCTTGAGCAACCTGGCCTGGAGGAGGAAGCCCTCCTAGAAGGCCTGCTGGCCCTGGAGGACAGGGCGGGGACGGTGGCCCTCACCTACTTCCTGGAGGACGAGGGGGCCGATGTGATCGGTCGCTTTGAGGATCTGGAGGCCCTTCAGGCCGGACTTCAGGACCTGGGCTGGCCTGTGGGCAGCTGGGAGCACCGGTGGATCCCCAACACCACCTGTCGGGTGGAGGACGGGGAGGTGCTGCGGGCCCTGCTGCGCATGCTCGATGCCCTCGATGACCTGGAGGATGTGCGCAGTGTCACGTCCAACCTGGAGGCGGAGGAAGGCCTGATGGCGGCCGTGATGGCTTGACCCTGCTCCGCCCCTGCCTGTTCACTGCCCCAGGGCTGGAGGATCCGCCAAAACCATCACCGAACGGTGGCCGTGCAGCCAGCTGGCGGGCAGATCGGCAGAGGGGGGCTCTTCCAGAAGCCTGCGCAGGATGGGGGCTTTCTGGGCTCCCGTGACCACAAGCAGAATCCGCTTCGCCTGAAGAATGTCTGCCAGACCGAGGGTAATGGCCTGGGGGGGCACCCGATCGGGACTGCCGCCGAAAGCCCCGGCATTCGCTTGGCGCGTGCTTGCACTGAGCGCCAGGCAGCGGGTGGGGCTGTCCGGCTCGCAGGGGGGCTCATTGAAGCCCACATGGCCATTGAGCCCGAGGCCTAGCAGCTGCAGCCCCACCCCCCCTGCTCGACGGAGCGCCTGACCGTAGCGAAGGGCTTCGGCCTCGGGGTCTGCCGCCAACCCATCGGGCAGATGCACCCGAGCCGGATCGATGCCCAGGGGTTGACCCAGGTTCTGAACCATTTCTGCAGCGAAGGATCCCGGATCCTGGGGGCCAAGCCCCACATATTCATCCAGGTTGAAGCTGCACCACCCCTGGCGCAAGGCTTCCTGCGCTTCGCGGGGTTGGCTGCACACCAAGCTCACCAGCGCGCTGTACACCGGCACCATCGTTCTCCCCGTTGCCAGGCCTAGAGGCTGTCTGGGGGCCTGAAGGGAGGCGTCCAGCAGGGCCCGGGCAGTGACCTGGGCGACGGCCTCGACGGAGGGCAAGGCCAGGAGCTCGAATCCAGATTCGGCGGCGGCGAAGGGCTCAGTAGCGACGAAGCACGGTCCCTTTGTAGTAGTGGCGAAGGATGTCTTCATAACTCTTCCCGCGCAGGGCAAGGGCATAGGCCCCCCACTGGCTCATTCCTACACCATGGCCGTAGCCTCGCCCCCTCGCCATCAGCCGCACGCTGGGGGAGCTCTCTGGAAAGGAGGCAACGACTGGAGCGGCCTGGCTCTGCCCCTGGGTTGGGGGGGCGATTCGGTCCGCCGGCTCAAAAGAAAATTGAACCAAGGTGCTGCGCAAACCCAGTCGCTGGCGCAACTCGCTGCCGGTCAGCACCAGTTCCCCACTGGGCCCGATCACCCTCGCCCGCCGCAACCGACCGGTTGGCGAGGTTTGCAGGGGCTCAATGGCGACTGCCCCGCCGATCTCCTTGAAGGTCTGGCGCAGATCCTCAGGCTCAAGGGCCTTTTCCCAGCGGCTCACCGGGCTTGTGGAGTCAAAGTCGGGCACGCTCACCAGATAGGGCAGCTGGCGGCTCCATAGATCGCCGCTGTTTTCCGTGGCACCGCCGCTGCTGCTGTGAAACACGGCATTGATCAGCTGCTGGCCATGCAAGAGCACCTTTCCGTCGGTGCTCGTCACGGCCTGCCGCACTGCCGTGGATTCCGCTTCCACACCCTTGTAGACCTGGCTGGCCACGGTGGCCTTCACATCAAAGGGGGCTTGGGGGCGCAGCTGTTGCAAAACGTAGGTGCGGCTGGCGACCGCCTGGGCCCGAAGCGCCGCCTGGGGCCAGGAGTCGGGCATCTCACTTCCGACGACCCCCATCAGATAGGGCTCGAGGGGCAGCCGATTGATCGCCTGAAGGTCTTTCCCTTGGGGCCGCAACAGGAGGCTGCCCCTGTACCGCCGCTGGTTCAGCACCAGAAGATCCCGACTCGCGATGGGCTCAAGCCGCAGCTCCTGCAGGGGAACGGGCAAGGAACGAGGGGCCGGGGCTTCCTGGGCAGCGGGGAGCCTCCCATCGGAAAGAACCGGTGGGGGCAGGACCGGCAGGACGGGGCGGAAGGTCGGGATCGGGGCTGGATCGGCCCCTTTGGCCAGGGATTCCAGAGTGAGGACATTGTCCCTTCGGCTTACCCGCAGCCGCTGTCCAGGGTTCACCTGCAACAGCAGGCGTCCCCTCTCGTCCCGCAGGCGCAGTCCCTCTTGACCGGCCGCCCCCACGGTGATCACTGGAGCCTCCAGCAACAACACCCGAATGGGAGGACCCAGGGAGTGGGCCGAGGCCCCTGGGTTCTGCCTGGCGGCCTGGGCCAGGGGCACGACCGTCAGAAGCAGCAGGGGCAACAGGAGAGGTCGAGCCAGAGGCACCTGGGGAAGTCCATAGCAATCCAGCCATTCTTGCGGCGCTTCCACGGGACGGCCAGGGGACGTGTCAGCATTTCAGCGGCGGAGGTAGGCGTTTGCAGGTCACCTTTCTTGGCACCAGCTCAGGCGTTCCCACCCGGTCCCGCAATGTTTCTTCAGTGGCCCTGCGCCTTCCTCAGCGCGCCGAGCTCTGGTTATTCGACTGCGGGGAAGGCACCCAGCACCAGTTCCTGCGCAGTCCACTGCGGGTATCCCAGCTGCGGCGCCTCTTCATCACCCACATGCACGGCGACCACATCTTTGGCCTGCCGGGCCTGTTGGCCAGCCTGGGACTCTCCGGCCAATGCGATGGGGTGGATCTCTATGGCCCCGATCCGCTGAAGGAGTTTCTGGAGGGTGCCCTGCGCACCTCCTCCACCCGGTTGAGTTATCCGATACGGGTGCATCCTGTGCGGGAAGCCGCCCGCACAGGCGCCCCCCTTCTGGAGGACGGCGATCTCAGCGTGCGGGTGGCACCGCTCACCCATCGGGTGCCTGCCTTTGCCTATCGGGTGGAGCAAAAACCCAGGCCAGGCCGCTTTGACGTTGAGGGTGCCAAGGCCCTGGGGATCCCCCCAGGGCCCCTTTATGCCGCCCTGAAGGCGGGCCAGTCCATCACCCTGGAGGATGGCCGCGTGGTGGCTGGGCCGAGCCTGTGCGGCCCACCCCAGCCCGGCGTAAGCCTGGTGTATTGCACCGATACGCTCTACTGCGATGAGGCCGTGCGCTTAGCCAAGGGGGCCGACCTGCTCATCCATGAGGCCACCTTTGCCCACGGGGAGGCGGAGCTGGCCTTCCAACGGCAGCACTCCACCAGCACCATGGCTGCCCAGGCGGCCCTGGCCGCTGGCGTGAAGCAGCTCGCGCTGACCCACCTCAGCCCCCGCTATGTGGCGGGTAATCCGGTCACAGCTGAGGATCTGCTGCTGGAAGCCCAGGCGATCTTCCCCCACACCGTGCTGGCCAAGGATTTCCTGACGTTGAACCTCCCTGCAACAGTTCGCGTCGTCCCTGCCCCCCCACCCACCCCCCCGTGATACAAGGGCACAGTGCGGCCCGTCCGCCCATTCTTCGGCTTCTTCCATGGCCCCCACCCTCCGCTCAGTCGTCCGCGCCATTGCCAGATCCCTTCTGGTTCTTCCCTTGGCGGTGGCGCTGCTCGTCTGTTCTGCTGGCCCTGCCGCTGCCGCGCGGTGGGATGAGGCAACGCTTACGGTCCCCGCTCGCCCTGACGGCTCCACCGTCACCTTCAGCGAGAAGGAAATCAAGGCTGGCCGTAAGCAGTTCAATAACAGCTGCGGCACCTGCCACGCCGGTGGCATCACCAAAACCAATCAGAACATCGGTCTCGACACTGAAACCCTTGCCTTGGCCACGCCCCCGCGGGATTCGGTGGCCGCCCTTGTGGATTTTCTCAAGGACCCCATGTCCTACGACGGGGAGTACAGCATCGCTGATGTGCACCCCAGCCTCAAGAGCAGTGACATCTTTGTGAAGATGAGGGATCTGGATGAGGAAGACCTCCGCCTGATGGCCGGCTACATCCTCGTTGCCCCCAAGGTTCAGGGGATCCAGTGGGGTGGCGGAAAGATCTACTTCTAACGCTGGCCCTTCTCAACAGGTTTGGGTTCAGGCGTGTTTCACCTTCTAGGCCCCCTTTGGCGCCCCTTCAGGGGCGCTTTTTTCATGGGTGAAGAGTGGGGGGCCGGGAGGGTGCAGATTCTCGGGCTCCAGGGAGACGGGCTGCTTGCTGTACCACCACTCCTGCAGCTCCGGGGAGAGACGCTGGGGGAAGAGGGTGATCACGGTGAGGGTCGGGCGGGATCCGGGCTGGAGCAGCTCCACCGCGTAGGAAGGGCAGCGCCGTGCGGCCAGATCGGGCACGAAGCGCCGTCCCACACGCCTCCAGCTGGGTTCCTTGCTCCTCCAGGCGAGGCGGCAGCAGGGCCAGGGAAGCTCCTCCCGGTCGAAGAGCCGGCAACAGGGGCCAATCACCCTGTAGCTGTACTGCCCCCCCGGGCTGGTCTGCAGGCTGCCCGCAGCAAACACCGTATGAACCAGCTGCACCACACTCCCTGAAACAAAAAAGCCACCCCTCAGGGTGGCTCATCAGGGGGCTCTTGGCGAGAGCTCAGTAGAGGGATTCCTCAGCGTGGGTTTCGATCACGCAATCGGAAGTGGGGTAGGCCACGCAGGTAAGAACGAAGCCGGCTTCGATCTGGTCGTCATCCAGGAAGCTCTGGTCCGACTGATCAACGGTGCCGGAGGCAAGCTTGCCTGCGCAGGTTGAGCAGGCGCCTGCTCGACAGGAATAGGGGAGGTCAATGCCGGCCTCTTCAGCCGCGTCGAGGATGTACTGGTCACTGGGGACCTCGATTGTTTTGTCGAGGCCCTCACCGGCGTTCTTGAGGGTGACCTTGTAGGAAGCCATGGAAAAGTGGGTGAGCTGACAGCCGCCAGAGGGCTGGGGCCGTAGGACTCGCCCTTCCTACATCCGCAAGGGCCATTCCTGATGATTTCCAGCCCTGAGTCTGGAAAGCCCCAATCAGTGTGGGACTACCGATTAGTGTGCCTTATGTAACATCCGGCCCTGAGCCCAGCCTCAGCAGGGCCCAGGGCTCCTGGATGGCCGCCAAGGTGGCCTCCCACCCCTGCTTTCTCAAGCCGGAGAGCAGGTCATCCGTCTGCGTCACCAGCAGACCACTCAGGAGCCCCTGTCCGTTGGGTGTCAGTAGACGGGGAAAGCTGCTGGAGAGTTCGGCAATCACGGGAGCCAGGATGTTGCAGAGCAGTACATCGGCTGGCACCCCCTGGAGCAGGCTCTCCAGCTCGGCGGTGGATCCCTTGAGAATGGAGAGGGCCTGGAAGCCGTTGAGGGCTGCGTTCTCTTCGGTGGCCCGGACGGCCAGGGGATCGGTGTCGACGGCATAAATCCAGTCCGCCCCTAGGGCGAGGGCCGCTAGGCCCAGCAAACCGCTCCCGCAGCCCAGATCGGCCACCCTCAGCCCCTTCAGGGGCTGATCGCCGGGAGCCCCTCGCCTGACCCGGCTCGTCGCCAGAGCTTCCAGCCCCTCCAGGCACAGCCGGGTGGAGGGGTGGGAGCCAGTCCCGAAGGCAGGACCAGGATCCAGCCGAATCACCCTCCGACCTTGAGCTTCCTCGGGCACCTCCAGCCAGGCCGGCAGCACCAGCAGGCTCGTGCCGATGGGGTCGGGAGCCCAGTGCTGTTTCCAGCTCAGACTCCAATCCTCATCGGCCACCCGTTCCCAGCGCAGGGGGGGGAGTTGGAGGGCAAAGGGTTTGGCGAGGGGGCTCAGAGCCCTTTCCAGGGCTTGCAGGTCCGCCTCAGACCAATCGGATACTGGAAGCCAGGCTTGCAGTTCCCTGTCCAGGGGCTCGGAGGGCCCATGGACCACTGCCACGCGACCCACACCCAGCTCCGGGAGTTTCCAGAGCAGGCTCTCCTCGAGCTCCACAGGCAGGGCCAGGGAGAGCTTCCACCATCCTTGCGGAGGCTGGGACAAAGCGGAGACCATCAAAGGGTGACGGGGTGGGCCTCCTGAATCCCGTTGATGGTGTGGATCGAGGCCAGCAGGCTGGGAGGAATGGGGTCGTCCAGGCTCAGCACCATCACCGCATCCCCGCGCACGATCTGACGCCCCACCTGCATGGAGGCGATGTTCACGTTGTGCTCGCCCAGCAGGGAGCCCAGTTGACCAATGATCCCGGGCATGTCTCGGTGCCGGGTGAAGAGCATGTGGTGGCTGGGGGCCACATTCACCGGAAAGTCGTCGATGCTGATGATGCGCAGCTCCCCTTCGTTGAACACCGCTCCAGCCACGCTGTGGGGGCCCTTGCTGCCCCGTGAGCGCAGGAGCAGGGAGCCGCCGGCGAAATCCCGGCTGCCGTCGTCCTTCACCTCTAGCACCTTGATTCCCCGCTCCCTGGCCTCCAGGGCGGCATTGACGAAATTGATGCTGTCTCCGAGGGCGGTGGACAGGATTCCCTTCAGGGAGGCCACCACGAGGGGCTGGCTCTGGAGGGAGGCGAAGTCGCCCTGCAGGCGCACCTCCAGCTCACTGACCTGGCCCCCGCCCATCTGTCCCAACAGTTGGCCCAGGGTTTCGGCCAGCTGGAGGTGGGGCTTGAGCTGGTTGAGCAACTCCGGGGTCAGTCCGGGAATGTTGACTGCGCTGCGGGCGGGAAGGCCGAGCAGCACATCGCGTATCTGCTCGGCCACATCGATGGCCACATTTTCCTGGGCTTCCGCTGTAGACGCCCCGAGGTGGGGCGTGAGGATGAGGCGATGTTTCACGCTGCGCAGGGCCGAATCGGCGGCGAGCGGCTCGGAGGCAAACACATCCAGGGCCGCACCGGCGATCACCCCCTGATCGAGGGCTTCTGCCAGGGCCGCCTCATCCACGATCCCGCCCCGTGCGCAGTTCACCAACCGGGCCGTGGGTTTCATGGTGCGCAGGAGGGCGGCATTCACCAGGTTTTCCGTTTCCGGTGTGCGCGGCAGGTGGAGGCTGATGTAGTCGGCCTCGGCAAACAACTGGGGCAAGGGGAGGAGCCGCACCTGCATCTGCTGGGCCCGCTCCGGGGAGATGAACGGGTCGTAGGCGGTCACCTCCATACCCATCGCCCGGGCCACCCTGGCCACGTGGGAGCCGATCTTTCCAAGCCCTACGACTCCGAGCACCTTCTTGTAGAGCTCATTCCCCACATAGCTTTTGCGGTCCCAGCCGCCCGCAACCATGCTGGCGTGGGCCTGGGGTACGTGGCGGGAGAGGGCGAACATCAGGGCCAGAGCATGCTCGGCAGCCGCGATGGTGTTGCCCTCTGGGGAGTTGACCACCAGGATCCCCCGGCGGGTGGCGGCGGGCACGTCCACGTTGTCCACCCCCACCCCGGCGCGGCCGATGATCCGAAGCCGATCCGCAGCTTCGATCACATCGGCGGTGACCTGGGTTCCGGAACGGATCATCAGGGCGTCGTAATCCCCGATGCATCGCTTGAGCTCCTCCGGAG
This sequence comes from Cyanobium sp., assembly GCA_040399515.1. GTDB lineage: Bacteria > Cyanobacteriota > Cyanobacteriia > PCC-6307 > Cyanobiaceae > Cyanobium. Next base: position 73,874 of record JBBASA010000009.1, read on the forward strand.
CCAAGCCCGTGCGCACATCCACCTGTGCCACTTGGGAGAGAATGTCGATCCCTGTCTGATCAATGGGATCGGAAACCAAAACCTTCGTCATGTCCGGCGGGATGGGGGCGCGGTGTGGATGGGAAGCGGGTGAACACCGCTAGCTTCAGCCGGAGGTGCAGTGTAGACAGCAACGGTGAAGCCTTTGGAGGAAGCCTGTGGGGATGACAGTGGTGGTGGTGCTGGACAGCCGCAAGCGGTTACGGGAGTTGCGAGACGAACTCGCTGCCCTCCAGCCCCCCTTGGCAAAGCTGGTGGCCGTGGGGTCCGGTGAGACGCCCCTGGAAACCTTGGAGGAGCTCAATCCGGCCTTTGCACGCCAACGGCGTCAGAAGGGGATGGCCCTGTGGTTGATCCCCTTTGGATTCATGGCCGGACTCACCTTCACCCAGATCACCGATCTGCACACCTTTTCGGCCCTGGGGCCCTTAGGGGAACCGTTGCTGGGCGGTCTCCTGGGGATGGGTTCGGGATGGCTGGGCAGCTTCGTGGCAGCAGCCAGCGTCACTTCCGAGGTGGATGATCGCGTCCGTGCCCTGCGCAATCGCCTGGAGGAGGGAAGCTGGCTTCTGCTCGTTGAGCCCGCCGCCGGGGTGGACGTGCCCTGGACCCTGTTGCAGCAGTCGCGGCCCAAGGCCGTGGTCCGTCTTGGCGAGGCTTGAAGGGTGTCTCTGGATTCCTCACTGGACCATGTCTATGCGGCTGCAGAGCAGGTGCTGCGCACCTGGCAGCCCTGCTGGACACCGTTTCTGGATCCTCCCGAGGTGCTGGAAGCGGAAGCCGCTCTCGCCCAGCGGAGTGATCTGCACCTCAGCAGCGAAGGGGGCTATGGGGGAGCGCTGCGCCGACGCTTGCTGCTGCAGCGCCAGGACACCGTGGCCACCGATTCAGCTCCCCCGGCCGGATTGAAGGGATTGGAGGTGAGCGGGAATTTTCTCTTTGATCCCGCCACCGTCGCAGAAATGCGCGAGGGAATGCTTCAGGCCGGGGCATCCTCGGGGGAGCTGGGGGATCTCTGGTTGCGGGGGGATCGTGGGGCCCAGGGGGTGATCAGCGAGGAGCTGGCCGCCTGGCTAGATGGATGCCTGGCCCAGGTGCGCAGCGTGGAGGTGCGTTTTGAGGTGCGCCCCCTGGCGGACCTTCAGTTTCCACCCCAGCGCCTGCCGCGCTCCGTGCAGACCGTCGAGGCTTCCCTGCGGGTGGATGCGGTGGCGTCGGCTGGGTTTGGCCTCTCACGCACGCGCATGGGTGCGTTGATTCGCCAGGGAGCCCTGCGGCTGGACTGGAAACCCGTGACCTCTCCCAGCCAGGTGATCACCCCCGGCCAATCCCTCCAACTGGAGGGCCGGGGGGAATTGGAAATCAAGGAGGCCACATCCACGCTCCGGGGACGGTGGCGCGTGGCGATGGTGAGGCGCTGAGGGAGTGGAAGCCTGTTCGGCACCGACGGTGGGGACTGCCCTGACTGGCTGCTAAGGTCGCCTTGGATGCATACATGACACTCAAAGGTGTCCTGTGTGTTCTGCGGGCGATTAGCTCAGAGGTAGAGCACTACCTTGACACGGTAGGAGTCACTGGTTCGATTCCAGTATCGCCCACTTCCCGCTTCAGGGCTGCCTTGTGACCACCCCTGCCGTGATCTCCCTGCTGTGAACGACACCTCCACCCGTGTGGTTGTCGGCCTCGGTCGCTCTGGGATCGGAGCCGCACGGTTGTTGAGGGCCCAGGGCCACACCGTGTTCCTCTTCGAAAGCCGTTCCGGAGAGCCTCTGGAGGCACAGGCCGCCACCTTGCGAGAGGACGGGATCAATGTCCAGCTTGCTGCCCCCCTTCAGCTGGACACCTTTGCGTCTCTGCCTCGCCCCCTGACCGTGATCGTGAGCCCGGGGATCCGCTTTGATCATCCGGTGCTGGAGGCCTTGAGGCAGCAGGGGGTGCGGGTGCAGGGGGAGATCTCCCCTGCCTGGCAGTGCCTCGGGGGGACTCCCTGGATCGGCATCACGGGCACCAATGGCAAAACCACCGTCACCCATCTGGTGCACCATCTGCTGGCCCAGGCGGGCCTGGATGGGCCGATGTGCGGGAATGTGGGCTTTTCCGCCGCCGAGCTCGCCCTGGAGCGCCTCACAAGCGGCCGGTCGCCCCAATGGCTGGTGGTGGAGCTGAGCAGTTATCAGATCGAGGCGTCCCCCGAGGTGGCGCCCCGCATCGGCGTGTGGACCACCCTCACCCCGGACCACCTGGAGCGCCACGGCACCCTCGATCACTACCGGGCCATCAAGCGCAGCCTCCTGGACGCTTCAGACACCCGCATCCTCAACGCGGATGATCCCGATCTGCGAGCCCATGCGGCCAGCTGGGACCAGGCCCAGTGGGTCACGGCCGGCCCCCGGGAGGCCCTGGCGGGCCTTCTCACCCCAACGCTTTGGGTGGAGGACGGGATGGTGTACAGCGCGGCGGGCCCCCTGCTGCGGGCCGACAGCCTGGCCATGCCGGGCGCCCACAACCGGCAAAATCTGTTGATGGCCGCGGCGGTGGGCCTGGAGGTGGGACTTAGCCCGACGGGAATGGAGGCCGCCTTCCGAAGCTTCCCCGGGGTGCCCCACCGGCTGGAGCGCATTCGGGAGCAGGGTGGCATCTCCTGGGTGAACGACAGCAAGGCCACCAACTACGACGCGGCGGAGGTGGCCCTCAAAGCCCTGGAAGGGCCCCTGGTGGTGTTGGCCGGAGGCCAGGCCAAGGAGGGTGAGGCGAAGGGCTGGCTGGCTCAGTTGCAGCGCCAGGCGGCGGCGGTGGTGCTCTTCGGCGAGGCCCGGGAGGCCTTTGGGCTGTTGCTGGCGGAGGGCGGCTACGGAGGCACCGTGGCAGACATCGAGGGGTTGGGGGAGGCGGTGGCCACCGCCCGCGACTTGGCCCAGCGGCTGGGATGTCGCACCGTGCTGCTCTCGCCCGCCTGCGCGAGCTTCGATCAATACAGCAACTTTGAGGCCCGGGGCGACCATTTTCGCCAGCTGGTGGAGGCCCTGTGAGCATCCTGCCGGCCCATTGGTTGATGAAAAGCGAGCCCGAGGCCTACAGCATCGGTGATCTGGAGCGGGAGGGCACCACCCTCTGGGATGGCATCCGCAACTATCAGGCGCGCAATTTCATGCGGGCGATGCAGGTGGGTGATCGGGCGTTTTTTTACCACTCCAACGCCACCCCCCCGGGCATCGTGGGATTGATGGAAGTGATGGAAACGGGCTTGGTGGATCCGAGCCAGTTCGATCCTGAGTCGAAGTACTTCGACGCCAAGTCCAACCGTGATTCCCCCCGCTGGGATTGTGTGCGGCTGAGTTATCTACGCACCTTCCCCGAGCTCCTTCCCCTTGAGGTGTTGCGCGAATCCTTTGAGGAGGAGGAGCTGGCGGTAGTGCGCAAAGGGAACAGGTTGTCCATTCTTCCGGTGAGCGAGGCCAGCGCTCGCCGGATCTATGCCCTCCTGGGCTCCAAGCCCTAGGCGGCTTCCCAGTCGGTCCTGACCTCGGGTCGCCAGCCCTGGTCCGTGTGGGGTCGACGCTTCCGGGGCGTCTCGTGGATGGAGTCATGGAACCGGCTTTGTCCTGGAAACAGATTGGCCAGGTAGCAACGGGTCACCGCCCGGTCCTGGCAGCCGTGCTGAACCAGGAAACCAGCCAGAGCCGCCTGAACCAGCCTGTATTGATCCCAGTTGGGGTGGTGATCAATGAAGGTGCGCATCGATTCCAGGAGCGACTCTGGCACTTGCGCCATCAGGCTCACAGTTCCTTCGACGTGTCCTTCAACGCTTTCGGCCCTGAAGCTTCCACCCGCACCGAGATGACCACGCTCCCCACAGCTTCCGACCATCAACGTTGCTCTCCAATGCCCCACCACTTCTCCACAGCTTGGAGCCAGAGTCAAATGTGAAGAGACTCGGGATGAAGGGAGATGTCTTAACGAAAGACAGCAGTCCCCACGGGGGATGAGGGGTGACGATCGGCTGGGCAGGAAAGATGTGGGGGCCTCGGAGCGTTTCGTCAAGCTGGGAAAGTGCTCCTCGGATGGTTTTCCACAGCACCCGTGCCAACCCTTCTGCTCTGGACCTTGGGCCTTGGAAAACCTCTGGAAAACCCCCGATCCGTTGGGGGGAGAGTGGGGAGAAGGTAACCCATCCGGTTTGCTTATCAGTGCTCAGCTGGAGCGGGTCTTATGGGTCGACGGCGACCCGTCCCTAGGGTTCTGAATGGAGAAGATCGCTGTAGGCCTGCAGGAAACCAGCTGCTGCTTCCCTCGACCACCCTGCCTCCAGCCCCCGCTTCCCTGGGCCGGGTTGCAGCACGAAACGCAGCGTCCAGTCCTGGCGATCCCCCTCGAGGGCCACCCACAGGTCGCCCCCCTGCTCCCCTGTGCTGCCCTCGAATTCCAGGCAGATCGTTTCCTCCTCCATCAGCGAGGAAGTCAGCTCGCTGTGCTGCTCCCTCAGGGCCTCCATGGCCTTAAGGAGGGCATGGCCTTCGGCGGCGGTGAGCTCGCTGGCCCAGTCCTCACCACCGATCAAAAGGGGAAAAGGGTCGCGCTGCCCATCCCAGGCCAGCCGCCACCCTTCGCTTTCCCGCTCCAGCACGCGGATCAGCCGGGAAGGAGATCTGGCTGGTCCTGCTCGTCGCTGAGCTCCACGATCGCTCGCTGCACCGGTTTGATCATGGATTCATCCAACAGCCCATCAAAATCGTCGAAACGCCGTTGCTTGGCTCTGAAGGCAATGCGCACGGTGGTGAGATAGCGGTTGCTGGAATGACGGATCAAACTCTCAGCCCTCTGTGCCAGTTCCTTTGGATTGAGATCGGCTCCGTTTTGCATCGAAAAACCGCATAGATCCACCACACTAAATCAGCCCCCTCCAGAACAGCCCCAAGCCCATGGCGGGAACTCTCGCGATAGACCTTGGCAGCACCACCACGGTTCTGGCCTGGCAGGCGGAAGGGGGCACCCCCACCCTGTTGCACCTCCCTCCCTATAGCGGCGGCCATCCGCCCTTGGTGCCGAGCCTGCTCTGGTTGAGCCATCCCGGCCACCTCCACCCCCTCATCGGTCGCCAGGTGTTGGAGGCAGGGCTGGCCGATTCAGCTGGCCCTGGTCTGTGTCGGGATTTCAAGCGCTGGATTGGTGTTCCCCAGGGTGGACCGGCACCGGGAGAGCCTTCGTCCCCCACGGCCTGGTTGTCGCCGGAGGAGGCAGGAGCGATCCTGCTTCGTCGCATCTGGGAGGCCCTCCCAGGGGAGCTGGAGCCCAGCCGCCTGGTTCTGACCGCCCCTGTCGAGACCTATGGGGGCTACCGCCGCTGGTTGCAGCAGGTCAGCCAGTCCCTGCCCGTGGCGGAGATTGCTCTCGTGGATGAGCCCACAGCGGCGGCCATCGGTTGTGGCCTTGCCCCTGGAAGCAAGGTGCTGGTGGTGGATTTTGGCGGGGGCACCCTGGACCTGTCCCTGGTGGCCTTGGAGGGAGGAGAAGGCCGCTCGGCACCGTTGGCCCAGCTCTTGCGCTTTGCTGGCAGGGATCTGACCCAGAGCGGCCAGCGTTTGCGCACGGCGAAGGTGATGGGCAAGGCTGGGGTGCCGCTCGGGGGCCGCGATCTGGATCGCTGGATCGCGCGTGCCCTCTGTCCCGGGCAACCCTTGTCTGGGGAGCTCCTGGCCACAGCGGAGGCACTCAAGTGTGCATTGAGCACCGAGGAGGAGGCTTACCAGATCGTTACCCTGCCTGGCTGTGCCCCCGTTGAGCTCCGCCTCAGCCGTTCCAGCTTTGAGCAGCTGTTGCAGGAACAGGGACTGGCAACGGTGATGAAGGAGCTGCTGGAAGCCATGGGGGCGGCCGCTCGGCGCCATGGCCTGGATCTGTCCGAGCTTGATGCCGTTCTCCCCGTGGGCGGCAGCAGCCGCATTCCATGGTTGCGACGGCTTCTGCTGGAAGTCTTCCCGGGCGTGCCCCTGCGGGACGACCGCCCGGTGGAGGCGATTGCGATGGGTGCCCTGGCCCTCACTCCAGGGGTCCAGATCAAAGACGTGCTGAGCCGGGGGGTGTCCTTGCGGTTTTGGGATCAACGCAGCTGTTGTCATCTCTGGCATCCCCTTTTTCAAGCAGGCCAGCTTTGGCCCACACCCCAACCCCTGGAACTGGTGCTGGCCTGCAGTGAGGAGGAGCAGTCTGCCCTCGAGCTGGTGCTTGGGGAACCCATGCCCCAGGAGCGGGCCGAGGTGGTGTTTGAGAACGGGGTGCCGGTGATTCGCTCCCGGCAGGAGGGATCCGCACCCGTGCGGCCCTGGTCGGAGACACCCCTGCGATTGGTGCTCTCCCCCCCCGGTAACGCAGGTGTGGACAGGGTGCGGTTGCGCTTCTCCATCAACGGCCGGGCCGAACTGGAGATGGAGGGGGTGGATTTGCTGGCGGGAACCCCTCTGCCCAAACTGGTGTTGGGAGCGGTGCGTTGACCGTTGTCTTCTGCTTGAGTGCGGCGGCCGCAATGGAGGTGAGCCTTGGCCGATGACGTCTCAAAGGCCCTGTTCCGGGTCCATCGTTGGGTCGGTCTTCCCTTGCTCGCGATCGCCCTCGGGATCTCCGGTTTGTGGGTGTGGAAGCAGCAGTTAACCCAACAGCTGCGGGGCGCTTCCGCCGATCTGCGAATCGAGGAGTGTCTCCTGCTGGAGCGCCGTCTACAGCTTCTGGAGTGGGTGCCCAGCCCCGCTACCCAGGACAGCGGCCGTTGTCGGCGAGAAGCGGCTGAGCGGTTGTGGCAGGGGCAGAAACAGGCCCAGGCCCTGCGTCTGCAGCAGGAGTTGGTGAATTCCAAGGCCGCCACGGCTCAAGACATTGAACGGCTGCAGCAGTGGAAGGGAGGGTTGCAACGGTTCGCCTTACAAGCGTTTGAAAGGGGGGAGCTGGAGCAGTCCCTCGCCTTGTTGCGCCTCACCGATACGGCCGGAGGGGATCCTGGGGTGGCGGCCATGGTCAACCAGTTCCAGCTGACCTGGGGCAAGAACAAGTCGGATGTGGATCGGGCCAGCACCCTGGCGGCCAAGGGCCAGTGGTGGGAGGCCCTCTCTGCCCTCAATGGCCTCAGCCATCCCTACTGGCGGCAGAAAAGCCTCCCCCTGCGTCAAATCGTGGAGGCCGGCCTGGCGAAGGTGGAAAAGAAACGGGTGGAGGTCCATGGCCCTCTGCCCTACGCCATTTCTCCCAAACGCCTCGATGAGCTCGTCAAGAAGCGGGTGGCTGCCGGCGTGCCCGACTGGCAGGCTTTTTCAGAGGCCTGCCGAGCCCTGGGGGGCCGGCTAGAAGACAAGGGTCCAGAGGCCACCTGTGAGCGCTGAATCCCACCTGGGCTCTGCACGGATCGGCAATGAAGGTGTGGCCATGACAGGATGACGCCGATTCAGGAGGGCGTATGAAGGCGGGTGATCGGGTGAATGTGAGTGCCAGTGTGGTCGTCTTCACCCATCCGGAGCATCGGGGACAGCCCTTTGACCTTCAGGGTCAGCAGGGGGAGGTTGTGAGCGTGATTGACGGTTGGAAAGGCCGCCCGGTGAGTCCCACTCTCCCTGTGGTTGTGGCCTTCGGCAAGTTTCGTGCCCACTTCCGGGCTGACGAACTCACGATGGTCTGATCAATCACCCTTCTTCAGGGATGCAGGAGAAACACTCCCTCTTCTCCATCGACATCTTTTAGGCAGAGCTGGATGGATTCCTGCCTTGAGGTCGGCACCACCCGCCCGCAGAAATCTGGCTGGATGGGTAGTTCACGATGGCCTCGATCCACCATGACGGCCAGCTGCACCTTCCTGGGGCGTCCCCAGGACTGGAGGGCCTCCAAAGTGGCTCGCACCGTTCGACCGGTGTAGATCACGTCATCCACCAACACCACAAGGCGTCCATCCACGCTTTCAGGGAGGAAAGTGGCCTCTACCAGTCTCGTTCCCACCCGCGCCAGATCATCCCGGTGAAAGGTGGGATCCAGGCTGCCATGGGGTATGGGGTGACCTGCGATGGCACAGAGCCTCTCGGCAAGCACCTTGGCCAGGGCCACCCCACGGGTGGGGATTCCCAGAAGTAGGAGGTCCTGAGACTCGGTGGCCGACTCCAGCACTTGGGAAGCCAGCCGATCGAGTGTGCGTCCCAGTTCCTGAGAGGAGAGAATTTCGACGCGGGAACCAGGCTCGAAGGTGGAGTGGGCCAAGCACATCGCTTAGCAATCGGATCACGATGCTAGGGGGAGCTTTTTCCACTCGATGTTCCCAAAACCTGACGCTTTGTCACCCACTCCGGTCCTTTGGAGGGCCTGGATGTAGTTTTGGCGTGGATGAGAGCCCATCAGCGAGCTGGCCTAGGGTGAATTCAATCCCTCCTTCCCATCAGGCCCGCCACAAGGTGGCCCCTCCGGTGCTTCACTTCACTGACGCCCCTCCTGTTGCCCCTGTCGTCTTAGCCATCTTGGATGGATGGGGATACTGCCCTGAGAGCAAGTTCAACGCCATCACCGCAGCCAACACCCCTGTGATGGATGCCCTGTGGGAGGCCTATCCCCACACACTCATCGCGGCTAGTGGTAGCGCCGTTGGTTTACCCGATGAGCAGATGGGCAATTCAGAGGTGGGGCATCTCACCATCGGCTCGGGTCGCATCATCCGACAGGAACTGGTGCGGATCTCCCAGGCCGTTCGCGACGGAAGCCTGGCCCGCAACTCGGCCCTCAACGCCCTGGCGGACACCCTCATCGCCAACGGCCGGCCTCTTCACCTTCTAGGACTCTGCTCCGATGGTGGGGTGCACAGTCACCTGGAGCATCTTGGCGGGCTCCTTCGCTGGGCTGCGGGACGGGGCTTGCACAAGGTTTGCATCCACGTGATCACCGATGGTCGCGACACACCGCCCACCAGCGGTCCGGAGTATTTGGAGCAGATTACGGACCTGATCAAGGACGCTGAGGTGGGTGAAATCACCACCCTTTGTGGCCGTTATTGGGCCATGGATAGAGATCACCGCTGGGAGCGCACGGAGAAGGCCTACCGCCTGCTGACGGAGCCAAGCTCCCTGAGCAGTCAGTCTCCTCAGGAGGTCTTGGCAGAAGCCTATGCCCAGAACACCAGCGATGAATTCTTGGAACCCGTGCGGTTTCAGCCCACGTTGCTGGAGCCAGGTGATGGCTTGGTGTGTTTCAACTTCCGGCCCGATCGGGTTCGCCAGCTCATTCGCGCTCTGGCCTGTGCTGATTTTGAAGGGTTTCCTCGCGAACACATCGACCCCCTTCATCTCGTCACCTTCACCCAATATGAACAGGGCCTCCCCGTATCCGTAGCCTTTCCGCCGGAATCCCTGGACGGTTTGCTCGGCCAAGTGGTTTCCGAACATGGATTGCGCCAGTTCCGCACGGCTGAAACCGAAAAATATCCCCATGTCACCTATTTCATGAATGGTGGTATCGAACAGGCTTTCCCCGGCGAAGACCGCCATCTCGTTCCTTCGCCGCGGGTTCCCACATACGACATGGAACCCGCCATGTCTGCGGAGAAGCTGACCGAAAGTTGTATTGCAGCCATCAACAAGGGGATTTATTCCCTCGTGGTCATCAATTACGCCAATCCCGACATGGTGGGCCACACCGGTCAGATGCAAGCCACAGCCGAAGCCATCACCATGGTGGATCGTTGTGTTGGGCAGCTGATGGAAGCAACGACCCGCATGGGGGGCACCATGCTCATCACCGCAGACCATGGAAATGCTGAGGTGATGCAAGGCCCGGATGGTCGTCCCTGGACGGCCCATACGACCAACCCCGTCCCTGTCATTTTGGTGGAGGGGGAGAAGCGCCAGCTTCCCGGCCACGGCACCGATGTCAAGCTACGTGAGGGTGGTGGGCTTGCGGATATCGCCCCCACCCTGCTCACCATCCTTGGTTTACCGAAGCCGGAGCGCATGAGTGGGGAATCCCTGATCCTTCCTGCTGCCGTTCCCCTCTCCGCAGAACTCCCTTCCCAGACGGTGCGGGTCTGACGTCCTAAAGTGTGTAGATGCTCAGATCTGTGCTCTCCTGGCTTTGGATGACCAGCGGAATCCTGCTTGTCATCAGCATTCTTCTCCACAGCCCCAAAGGTGATGGTCTTGGCGGTCTGGTATCCGGCGGCAGCGGCATGTTCACCAGTGCCCGCAGTGCGGAGGCCACGCTCAACCGCATTTCCTGGACCCTGATGGCCCTGTTCTTGGTTTTGGCGGTGATTCTCAGCGCCGGTTGGGTGGGATAGGACAACCTGTGAACCTCCCCCGTCGGGCATTGCTCCACTCTGGTTTCCGGGCGATTGCGGTAGGTCTGGTTGGTTCATGGCCCCTATGGGCCAGGCCCCGCCGGGTGGAGGCTGCATCCAAGGCCACCGATCCTCGCTGGGCCCTCAGCGAAACAGAGTGGAAACGTCGTCTGTCGCCAGAGGCCTATAGGGTTTTGCGGCAGGAGGGCACCGAGCCCCCCTTCTCCAGCCCGCTGAATAAGGAGAAGCGTCCGGGGGTCTATCGCTGTTCTGGCTGCAGGCTTTCCCTGTTCAAGGGAGAGGCTAAGTTTGAGAGTGGTACGGGCTGGCCCAGCTTCTGGCAGCCCATCCCAGGGGCGTTGGGGACCAAGGTGGATTACAAACTTCTGTTGCCTCGCACGGAATACCACTGCCGGCGCTGCGGGGGGCATCAGGGCCATGTCTTCAAGGATGGCCCCAGACCCACAGGCCTCCGCTACTGCAACAACGGGGTGGCACTGGTGTTTGAGTCCGTTTCCTCCTAATCCTGTCGTGACGATCCATTGCGGAAGGTGGCCGTCAGACCCGGAGAAGGAGAAACCTGCGAAAATTTTCAAACTGTTGAGGTTGGGGAAAAAGATGGGCAGCCCTATTAGTCAAAACACGTTTTTACAGCGTGCCCGAGCGCGCTTTGCTGATCACTACGACTACAGTCAGATTCTCTATAAGAGCTATAAAACTCCGATCCAGATTCGTTGCAAGCTTCATCCGGTGAAGTTGATCTCCATCACTCCAGAGAAGCACCTTCAAACCAGTGGTGGCTGCAAATATTGTTTGAGGGAAAGCCGCATCCGCATGCTGGAGCGCGAGTTGCATCGCGACTCTGCCATTCGCGCCACCCAACCAGAGACCCTCCAGATCAAGCTGCAGGAGGTGGTCCCTGGTTCCTAGGTGGATGAAAGGTTGCTTGCTTTTGGCCCTTACCTCGGTCCCGGGGTTGGCCCAGGCTGCAGATCTTCCAGCCTGTCGTCTGCTGCGGACCCAGCGGGATGGCCTGGCCTCTGCGGCCATGGAGCAGGAGATCTCTCTGGTGCGCTCCGTACGGGCTGGGATCTGCCCCGATCTGGCCCGGCAAGCGGAAGCCGCCAACGCCCGGGATCTGGGCTATGTCCCAGCGGAGGCCTTCGATTACGCCGCATGGACCCGCTGCCGTCAGGCGGCGGAGCATGGATTGAAAGCCTCAGAGCGGCCCCGTTATCGCAATCGCCAGGGTTTTGTGTTCTATACCCAGCAAGGGGCTCGCCTAGCTGAGCAGGCCGATCAACTGAGCGCCTCTCTCAAAGCTTCGGACTGCCCGTGAGAGCCTCAAACCAGAGAAGCGAGGTCCACCGTTCCCGGTGTTTCCACCACTGCGCTGAGGCGATCACGGGGATCATTGGCCACTCGGCTAATGGTCACGGGCGCACCGCGATACAGACTCTCGGCGGCGGCTTCCAGATCAGGTTTCAGCGCGGCAAAACCCTCGTCTGTGTTGGGCAGCCGCAGACGGTCGTTGGCCACGTAGGTGAATTGTTCTCCCTCCAATCGAAGTTGTCCCTCTAGTCGCCCATCCGTTTCCAGGAGCGATCCAAAGAGGGCCACTCGTTTGGCCAGGTCCACGATTCGCTCCTGGTGGGTGGAGCCCTCACCCAACTTGCGTTGGGCTGAAAGGCCAAACTGCCCCCCGCCATGCTCCATGGCGTAGTTGATCTCGTGGCTGATCAGCATGATCCCAGGACCTTCTGGCACGTGGCGATAATCCGCCACATCAATGAGGGCTCCGGGTATTTTTTTTACACGGATCCACTCGTGGAAGATGGGGATGAATGCAGCTTCATCCACCTGGCTTGGATAGGCGGGAAATTTGATACAAAAACGCTCGACATCCATTGTTCAGCTTGACGTGGGATTCGGGGTTGAAAAATCTGACGCGGTGAGGGATCCGTTAGCTGCTCACCGGCTGTCGTTCCTGGAACCACCGATGGAAAGCTTCCGTAGACGCAAGACCGGCCTGCAGCATGCGGGAGTTGCATTCATAGGCGGCTTCAATGAACAGACGGGCCTCTTCAACGGATTGCTTCGCTCGGTCGAGGGAAGCGGGTACCTTACGATTCTCGTAGGCATTGAAGAGGTAACTGGCGAATTTGCCACGAACAAAAGGATCAAAGAAAAGCTCTGTATCGTAGAAATATTGGCGGAAGTCGCGCACAATAATTTCCGGTTCGTCTGGGATGTCCACGTCCGGCACCTTGAGAAGGGCTTGGGCCGCCTTCAACATTGCCGCCAGGGACTTATCGGCTGACTTCTGTACGTTGCCATTCTCGCCACCTCCTTCCAGCAGCAATGTGGCATCAAAGTTGAGGCTTTCTGCCATGGCAACGTCGAAGTTGGTCAAGGACACCACTTCGCCTGCACATTCTCCAATGCCAATGTCACCGATGGTGTATTCCCGTGCATCGCCCCAATCAGTGTAGAACGACTGATCGACGGCATAGGGGGGGACTTCTGTGAAGGGCTGAACCCGATCTTTGATTTCTTTCTTGCCAAAGCGATTGACAAATGCGGGGAACTTCTCGTCTTTTTGCTTTTCCTTCAGATAGAGATCCAGCAGAAAGTCGACGACCTCCGGCACACGCTTCGTTGGGATCACCCCCAGGGATTGCCCATATTGGATGGCATTGCGATCCCACTCGCCTCCGAGGATGAGATGGAGATGGGGCACCCGATGGCGATCCACAAGGCGATTGGAGCCATAGAAGCCAATCTCCGCCACCGTGTGCTGGCTGCAGGAGTTGAAGCAGCCGCTGACCTTGATGCGGATGTTCTTCACGGCTTCGTCGTATTGCCAGCCTTTGATGGCAATACGTTGCCGAAGTTCCCCGGCCAATCCACGTGAACTGGCAATCCCCAGCTTGCACGTGTCTGTGCCAGGACAGGCTGTCACATCGGCAATGGTTTCTGCCCCAGGCGAGTGGAGCTGCAAAGCTTTGAGAGCCAGATAAAGCGCTGGCAGATCGGCCTTGTGAATCCAGCGCAGCAAGAGGTTTTGCTCCACGGTGGTGCGGGTGGCATCGGGCGTGAAGCGCCTGGCCACATCGGCTAAACCCCGCATTTGGGGCGCTGTCAGATCACCGAGGGGCAGGTTGAGGGTGACGCAGACAAAACCCTCCTGGCGTTGCTCGTAAGTGTTGGTGGATTTCCAGAGTTCAAACGCGGCGGCATCTTCGCCAAGGTCAACCACTTCCCCTTCGGAGGCCGCTCTGGCTAGTCCGGATTCGGCGTATTGCGGAATCGCCGTCAACCACTCCGTCCATTCCGGGTCTGGTTCGAGGAGGGCCCGCTCTTCCTTCACCAAGCGACGGAATTCATCGATTCCCAGCTTTTGAACCAGAAACTTAATTCGGGCTTTGTTGCGGTTTTTCTTTTCCCCTAGACGCGCATACACCCGTGCAATCGCTTGGGAGAGGGGAAGCAATTCCTCCGCCGGCACAAAATCATCGAAAAGTTTGGCTAGCTGAGGCACGGCGCCAAGGCCACCACCGACATAAAGCTCAAAGCCCAATTCTTCCTTGCCATCCTGGATACGCTTGCTGGCAATCAAGCCCAGGTCATGCATGTAGGTGAGCCCGCAGGGGTGCTGGGCACAACCCGAGAAGGCGATCTTGAATTTCCGTCCAAAATCCTGGACATCTCTGTGCCCCAAAAAGTAGTTGGCTGTTTCATTGGCATAACCGGTCACATCAAAGGCCTCATCCCGGCACACCCCTGCCAGGGGGCATGCTGTGACGTTGCGGACGGAATTGCCACAGGCTTCCCGCGTGGAGATCCCGACAGCCGCCAGTCGGCGGTGCATGTCTGGGGTGTCTTCCAGTGAAATGAAGTGCAGCTGAAAGTCCTGTCGCGTCGTGACATGCAGGATGTTGTCTGAGTATTCCTCAGCAATATCCGCCAACACTTCCATTTGTTCAGCGCTCAGGCCGCCGTAGGGGATCTTGATCCGTTGCATCCCAGGAGCTTCCCACTTCGTTTCCGGTCCTTTGGTTAGATCTGGATGGGGAAAAGCGATTTCCTGAGTTTGTTCGCCATCGTGGCGAAAACCATTGTCGTATCGCTGGCCGTAGGCCCCCCGGCGCAATCGAAGTTCAGCAAAAACCTTGTCCTCAATCTTCCCTTGGCAACGAAGCACCATTTGGTTTTCAAAGGTGTCAATTTCTTCTGCCATCTGGGGGGGGATTTGGTCCGCCAGTTTGGCTTTCCAGGATTGAGGCTGGAGTGTCGTCATGTTGTCTGTATCTTGATTGGGAAATTCTTGAGGCTTGGTTGCCACGAATGACCGATGCCCCATGCTAGTTGGCGGGGTTCGGGACGCCGGCTGCTAGGGGAACCCTTTAGGAGTCTTTTAACAATCCTGCTGACTGTTGCTGTCGTTGTTTACCAGCATCTTTCCTCTCCGCACAAGCGATGTGCCCCTTTCCCCATGCCGCACCTGACCCTTAAACCCACCGACGGGTGTTCTCCAGACCCCTGCAGCGGGCCCTGACTGGAGCCGGACGGCTTGGCGCGAAATGGCAAGGCCTTAGGTCGAAAGGCAAAAAAAAGGAGGGCTGACGCCCTCCCCTTGGAGATCGGGGTGAGGATCACCCCCGATCACTGGTTGATCAGTAGTCGAAGTCGCCACCACCCATGCCGCCCCCGGCAGGGGCTGCTTCCTTCTTCTCAGGCAGATCGACCACAATGCACTCCGTGGTCAGCACCATGCCGGCGATGGAAGCGGCATTTTGCAGACCGGAGCGGGTCACCTTGGCGGGATCGACGATGCCAGCGGCCAGCATGTCGACATACTCGCCGGTGGCGGCGTTGTAGCCCTCGTTGAAGGGCTTGTTGCGCACGTGCT
>JBBASA010000010.1:0-71541 GCA_040399515.1 Cyanobium sp.
GGGAAGTTGTGAGCATTGCGCTCGTGCATCACTTCCATGCCCAGGCCAGCACGGTTCAGCACATCAGCCCAGGTGTTGATCACGCGGCCTTGGCCATCGAGGATCGACTGGTTGAAGTTGAAACCGTTCAGGTTGAAGGCCATCGTGCTCACGCCCAGGGCGGTGAACCAGATGCCGACCACGGGCCAGGCAGCCAGGAAGAAGTGGAGGCTGCGGCTGTTGTTGAAGGAGGCGTATTGGAAGATCAGGCGACCGAAGTAACCGTGGGCAGCCACGATGTTGTAGGTCTCTTCTTCTTGACCAAACTTGTAACCGTAGTTCTGGCTCTCCGCCTCGGTGGTTTCACGCACCAGGGAGGAGGTCACCAGGGAGCCGTGCATGGCGGAGAACAGGCTGCCGCCGAACACACCGGCCACACCCAGCATGTGGAAGGGGTGCATCAGGATGTTGTGCTCAGCCTGGAACACCAGCATGTAGTTGAAGGTGCCGCTGATGCCGAGGGGCATGCCGTCGGAGAAGGAGCCCTGACCGAAGGGGTAGATCAGGAACACAGCCGTTGCAGCGGCCACAGGGGCGCTGTAGGCCACGCAGATCCAGGGGCGCATGCCGAGGCGGTAGGAAAGTTCCCACTCGCGGCCCATGTAGCAGAAGACGCCGATCAGGAAGTGGAAGACCACCAGCTGATAAGGACCACCGTTGTAAAGCCACTCATCGAGGCTGGCGGCTTCCCAGATGGGGTAGAAGTGCAGGCCGATGGCGTTGCTGGAGGGGATCACCGCTCCAGAAATGATGTTGTTGCCATAAAGGAAGGAGCCGGCAACGGGCTCGCGGATGCCATCGATGTCCACGGGGGGAGCAGCGATGAAGGCAACGATGAAGCAGATGGTCGCGGCCAGCAGGGTGGGGATCATCAGCACACCGAACCAGCCCACATAGAGGCGGTTGTTGGTGGAGGTGATCCAATCACAGAACTGGTTCCACGCCGAAGCGCCGGAGCGCTGTTGGAGAGTGGCTGTCATGAGAACGGAAGGGTTGTCGAGTGCAAAACCCCTTGCGGGAAGATGCGGGACGGATGGAAGGACGGAAAACCGTCAGGCCTCCGTCATGTGGAGTGTAACGGACTGTTGCGGCAATTGTGAAGAGGCTTCATGAAGAAAGGTTGAAACCGGGGGCGCAAGGGCTTGCAGGTCGGGTCGTGACCTGGAGCCGGGTTCGGTGGACCTCCCGCTGGATTACCGCTAAGAGAGAATCACCCCTTCCGCTCTCCCATGCGTTCCTTGCCCGTCCCCGCGAAAGCCCCTCCATCCACGGCGATGCCCAGGTGGTTTTTCAGCGCCGTGGCAGAGGTGCGCCCAGTTCGAAGGGTGGTCTTGGCTGCTTCTCTTCTTCTGATGGCTGGGCTGGGAAGCGGGTGTCAGCGGGTACCGAGCGCAGAAACTCAGCGGCTGGATCGCGTGGATCTCAAGATCCAGCAGTTGGAGCAGCGCCTGAACAAGCTCTCGGTGCGTGCGGAGGATGGGGCTGATAAGGCCGGCAAGCCTCCAGCAGGCGTGATCAAATCACTCACCCTGCGAATGGGCAGCGAAGACGACCGCCTGCGCATTTACTGGGGAGACGGCAGTAAAACCGATTTGCCCTGCACCAAGGAGCAAAGCACCTTTGTGTGTGGCTAGATCGGCGAAGAAGTCCTGCCGGCCCGCCTCATCACAAGGGGGCCATGGGTGCTCGTCTGTCCCCACCCACGGCCCCCTGAGATGGCTTGGTTTGCGAACTCAGTTTTGGCTGCTCACACGGTCGCGGTGGCTCACGTAATGGTGACCGCGATAGCAAAGATCTGCCTTCGTGTCGGCCGTTGCAACTTCATGCATGAGGGGAGCCACATAGTGATGGCCGCGATAGGTGTGCTGCACCGGACGGCTGGAAGGCTGTTCATGGGAGTCCTTCTCGTAGGGAAGGCCGCGATAGCGAAGTGGGGTGCTCATGGATGCAAAAACATTGCTTGACACATGTCTACCGGCTGTATTCTGTTCATCAAGAACGTTTTGGGCAGCACGTAAAGAATCTTCATGATCCGTCCCCGGATTGGGCCTTTTCGTTATGGATCAATTGTTAATCCCGATACAAATGTCATGGGAAGAGACCTAAATAATGCGTTTGTCTAAGGCCTGTGCAGTGTCTTCATGATCATTTGATCTCAGCCCTGCCACCGATTCGTGAGCTCTTACCTATCTCGATGACCCAATCCTTTCCTTCCTGGCGGAAAAAATCCGCCCCTCGCCCGCATTCCGAAAGTCTGCAAAACGCTCCGCTCCAGCTTTTCCTGGGCCTGAGGGGAATTCAATCCCCCCGCGTGCTCACCTGGCTGGCCTGCGTTCCCGTTGCCCTGTTGGGGCTAGGGTTGTTCAACCTTTCTGCCAAGGCTGCTGAGCTTCCCGAGCTCACGCCGGCCTTTCTCGCCAACAACCTCTTCCTGCTGATCTGCGCAGTGTTGGTGATCTTCATGAACGCCGGCTTTGCCATGGTGGAGGCGGGGCTATGCCGCCAGAAGAATGCTGTCAATATTTTGGCAAAAAATCTCATTGTTTTTGCTCTTGCCGTCACCGCTTATTGGTTTATCGGCTACAAAATCATGTACAACGCTGACTGGGTCATCCCCGGCTGGCTGAAATTTGGCGGCTTGTTCTTTGACCCCTCTGTCACTCCGGAGATGATTAAAGACGGGAAGTTGGTTCCGAGTGTGGATTTTCTCTTCCAGGCTGCTTTTGCAGGCACCGCAGCCACGATTGTTTCTGGTTTGGTGGCGGAACGGATCAAATTCGCTCCCTTTGTGATCTTCTCTTTAATCCTTGTCGGTGTTCTCTATCCCATCTCCGGTTCCTGGCAGTGGAATGTGGGTGAGGGGTGGCTCAACAAACTTGGCTTCATCGATTTTGCCGGATCATCGGTAGTTCATTCTTTTGGTGCCTGGTCGGGCCTAGTGGGCGCCCTGATTCTTGGCCCCCGAATCGGCAAATTCACGAACGACAAGCCCCAGGCCATTCCTGGCCACAACTTGGCTATCGCAACGCTTGGCTGCCTGATCCTCTGGATTGGCTGGTATGGCTTCAACCCCGGCTCCTGGCTTTCCATGGCGCCTGAGGTTCCTTACATCGCCGTCACCACAACCCTCGGGGGAGCGGCAGGCGGAATCGCAGGCACCCTCACCAGCCAGCTCATGGGCGGCAAGCCCGATCTCACGATGACCATCAACGGCATCCTGGCCGGTCTGGTGGGGATCACCGCTGGATGTGATGCCTATTCCATGCCTTCTGCCTGGGTCGTCGGTTTCATTGCCGGTGTTCTGGTGGTGTTCTCGGTGATGTTCATCGATTCCCTCAAGATTGATGATCCGGTCGGTGCCTTCTCCGTCCATGGCACTTGCGGCATTTGGGCAACTTTGGCAGTGGGTCTTTTCAACAAGGACAAGGGCCTTCTGACAGGCCATGGCTTCAACCAGCTGGGCGTGCAGATCGTGGGCGTTCTTGCGTTCGCACTGTTTTCCATCCTGGCTTCCTGGATTCTCTGGTCGATCATCGGTGCCTTTTACAACGGCATCCGTGTCACCGAGCCTGAGGAACTGGAAGGCCTCGACATTGGTGAACATGGGATGGAGGCCTATCCTGATTTCGCTTCCACGAAGTAATTTTCAGCACCTCGCTGATCATGAAAATCAGGCCGCCTTCGGGCGGTTTTTTTTTGGAGGCTTTGGTCTGAGGTGTTCATGCAGCCCCTGCAGAACCTGTGCAACTCATCAATTCGACCAAGGCGGCTCCCCACCCGGCCTCCGCAGGCCAGGTTTTTCGTTCGGTGAGGCTCAGGGCGATTCCCTTTTCTTCATAAGCCGCCTCGTTGATGAAGACCGGCCAAACCATCGCTGGATCTCCCGGTGCCGGCTCCCAATGGAGGGTGGTTCCACCCCTGGTTTCAAAGAGGGGATCCCCTGCCACCATGGGCTGCCAATCGCGATCCTGGCGGAGGGAATGCACCCTTGCGATTGGGATTCCCTCGTCATTCCTGGGGAGGTCGAGGCTCCGCAAATGGCGATGGATCACCAGGTTTCGGGGGAGGGGGCATGCCCCCTGGCGGGCCTCCGCCAACACGGCCAGAGCGGTTTCCAGCGCCAGTTGGCTCTGCCGGCAGATGGTGGCGTTCACCACACCCTGGGGGACAGGGCCCACCTCGATCGCCAGACCACAGGGCCATCGCTGTGCCAGATACCCACACTGGGAGGCATCCCCTTCATGCAGGTAGATCGGCAACCCCAGCCGACCCTGCACCCCAGCCGCCAGGGCTAGATCCGCTGGCCGCCGGCCATACACCACTAGGCAATTGCCCATGGCAGCCGTAGTGCTATGCAGATCCAGCGCCACCCTGCAGGGCGTGACGCCTTCCGGCCCCCAGGTGGCCAGCAATTCCCGGGCCCGGCGCACCTCCTCCTCCTGGTGGAGGGCTCCCTCCAGGAGCTCCGGAGCGAAGCTGCGGTTTAGATCCCGTTCCAGATAGCGCCGGCACGCAGCGATGGCCCCGGGGTTACCCAGGGTGAACGCCATGGAAAGGCCGGCGGTGGCGAGGTTCTCTAGCCCCTGGCGCCAGTGCTCCAGTAGATGCACTCCGTTACGTTCGTTGCCGTGGGTGCCTGCCACCACAAGCACCCTGGCTGCCTTGTCCAAGCTCCCTTCCCCCATCACCCGCCCCCATGCTTTGACCCAGCCTGACGCAGAGTTGGGGCAGTCGTCTGTGGCCCATGTCGCCCCCTCCGGCCCTTGTGCGCAGCGTGCGGGCCTTCTGGCAGTGGCAATGGCTACAGCTGATGGGGGGGCTTGCCCCGGCTGATGGGGCGGGACACTACCGCCGCCCGGAAGGGGCCTACACCGCCCTGCCCCCGATGCCGGCGGATGCCCAGGAACAGGGGGCCTATGGGCTGATCGTGGGCCGCAGCTGCCCCTGGGCCCATCGGGCCTGGCTTGTGTGGACCCTGCGCGGCCTCGGGGACACCCTTCCCATGCAGAGGGTGGAGCCCGATCCGGATGCGGGGCGCTGGCGCTTTCCCGAGCCCTTCCTGGGCTGCAGCACCCTGGCGGATCTCTACCGTCGCAGTGGGGGAAATTACCAGGCTCGAGCCACCGTGCCCCTGGTTGTGGAGCAGGCGACGGGACGGATTCTGGTGAATGAGAGCGCCCGGGTGATCGAGCTCCTCAACCGCTGGCCGGCCCAAGCCTCTGCACCGGATCTGGAGCCCGCCCCTGCGCTGGAGGCAATCGGGTACTGGCGCGACCTGTTTCAGGAGGCGGTGAACGATGGAGTGTATCGGTGCGGCTTCGCCCGCACGCAGCAGGCCTATGACGTGGATCAGGCCGCCCTGTTTGCGGCGTTGGAGGAGGCAGATCAGGCCCTGCTTCAGCAGGAGAAGGGCGGCCATCGCTGGCTTTGCAGCGCCGACGTGCCCACCCTGGCGGATGTGGTGCTCTTTCCCACCCTGATTCGTTGGGAGATGGTGTATGCCCCCCTGTTTGGCTGCAGCCAGCGGCCCCTCTGGCAGCTGCCGGCCCTCTGGCGCTGGCGGGCCCGGTTCTTCGCCCTGCCGGGGGTGGCGGCCACCTGTTTTGCCGACCAGTGGCGGCAGGATTATTTCGGTGCCCTTTTTCCCCTCCATCCCTCGGGCCTCATCCCGGCGGGGCCGGATCTGGCCACACTGGTGGGAAGCACTCCCCCCACCCTTCCATGAGCGGCCAGGCCCCCTCTTCCCCTACTGCCGCCGACCCCGTGTTCGAGGGGGTCTATGGGACCTACACAATCACGGCTGAAGATCGGCGGGAGGTGCGGGGCTATCGCCTGGCTCTCACCAGCGTGGCCGTGGCCCAGCTGGCTCTGGCCCTTCAGTGGCATCAGTGGGGCAGCCGGTGGCTCTGGCCCTGGCTGGTGGTGATGGTGGTGGGTCTGGGGCTGGCCTTGCGCTGGATCCACATTTATTTGAGGCCCCTCCACCGGGCGCTGCAACTCTTCTGGCTGGTTGGATGCGGGGGCTTCGCGGCCCTGGCGCTCTGGCTCACGCCGGGGGAGATGGTGAGCGACGCCTGGAGCCGCCCTCTGGCGATTCTGGCGGTGGGGCCCTTCTTTGCGGCCCTCACCGGCATTGGTTTCAAGGAATTTTTCTGTTTCCGGCGCCCGGAGGCCATCGGGGTGACCTTGCTGCTGCCCCTGGCCCTTCTGGGCCGCCTCACCGGCCTGCTCCCAGTGTCTGCCACCCTGGGGCTGCTGACCCTTCAGGCGGGCCTGCTGCTGGTGCTCTGCCTGCGCAAATTCCCCATGCCCGCTGCCGCCGATGTGGGCGACAAGAGTGTGTTCGCCCATCTGGAGCAAGCGACCCTGTGAATCTGATTCGCCTGGAGGGCGCCAGCAAGGATTTCGGCCTGCGGACTCTTTTCCGCGATCTGGATCTCACCGTGTCGGCCGGGGATCGGCTGGGGCTGATCGGCCCGAATGGGGCGGGCAAATCCACCCTCCTGAAGGTGTTGGCGGGGGTGGAGTCTCTCCAGCAGGGACGGCGCCAGTGCCTGGGACGCCTGGAGGTTGTGCTCCTGGATCAGGAGCCGGCCTTTGATCCGGCCGCCACGTTGCTGGAGCAGGTGTTTCAGGGGGGTGGCGAGCGCATGGAGCTGCTGCGCGAGTACGAGCGCCTCTCCCTGGCTCTCAGTGCTGATCCAGACGCCTCTGCTCCGGAGTCTCCTCTGTTGCTCGCCCGCCTGGCGGAGGTGCAGCTCCAGATGGACGCACGGCAGGCCTGGGATCTGGAGCGGGACTGCCACACGGTGCTGGATCGGCTGGGAATCGGATCCGGTCCCGAGGTGCTCGGACGCACCATGGGCTCCCTCTCGGGGGGCAACCGGCGGCGGGTAGCCCTTGCACAGGCCCTGGTGGCCCAGCCCGATGTGCTGCTGCTCGATGAACCCACCAACCATCTGGATGCGGAGGGGGTGGAATGGCTCCAGAGCTGGCTGGATCGCTACCCCGGCGCCGTGGTGCTGGTGACGCACGACCGCTACCTGCTTGATCGGGTGACCCGCCGGATTGTGGCGGTGGAGGGGGGGGAGGCCCGGGAGTACGCCGGCCATTACGCCACCTATCTGGAGCAGCGGGCCCAGGAGGAGGTGGTGGCGGCGGGGGCCGCCGCCACCTATCGCTCCACCCTCCGGCGCGAGCTGGCCTGGCTCCGCCAGGGCCCCAAGGCTCGTAGCACCAAGCAGAAGGCCCGGCTGCAGCGCATCGCGGCCCTGCAGGAGGCCGGGCCCAGCAAAGGGCGTGCCCGGCTGGAGATGGCCGCCACCGCCCAACGGCTGGGCAAACGGGTGATCCGGGCCGAGCAGCTGGCCGTGGCCGTGGCGGACCGCCCCTTGCTGGCGAATTTCACCTACGACTTCGCTCCGGAAGATCGGGTGGGAATCATCGGGCCCAATGGGGTGGGCAAATCCACCCTGCTGGAGGTGTTGGCAGGCCGCCGTCCGCCCAGTGGCGGGGTGCTGGAGCTGGGGGAAACGGTGCGGCTCGCGGTCTTCGACCAGCACAGCGCCGTGCTGGATGGGCCCCAGACGCGCAAGGTGATCGATGTGGTGAACGAGGCGGCCACTCGGGTGCAGGTGGACGGAAAGGAACTCAGTGCGTCCCAGCTGCTGGAGCGCTTTCTCTTCCCGCCAGCCCAGCAGCACCAGCCCGTGGCCAAGCTCTCCGGAGGTGAGCGCCGCCGGCTGCACCTGTGCCGGCTGTTGATGGAAGCCCCCAACGTGCTCCTGCTGGATGAACCCACCAACGATCTGGATGTGGCCACCCTGGGGGTGCTGGAAGACTTTCTGGAGGATTTCCGCGGCTGCGTGGTGGTGGTCTCCCACGACCGGTGGTTTCTGGACCGCACCGTGGACCGTCTGTTCGTGCTGGCGGCCAACGGCCAGGTGCGGCGGTTTGAGGGGAACTACAGCGCCTATCTCGAGGCCCAGAAGGCCGCCACCACTGCCGTGGCCCCCAAAGCGGCCCCACCTTCTCCCCCGGCTCCATCGCGAGCCCGTGGGGGATCGGGGTCTGGGCAGCGGCTCAGCAACAAGGAAAGTCGGGAATTGGAAGCGTTGGAACGGGACCTCCCCCATTGGGAGGAGGAGAGGCGCTCTCTGGAGGAGCAGATGGCCCTGGCTGGAGCAGCGGTGGCGTTCAGCGAACTCGAGCAGCTCAGCGAGCGATTGGCCGAGCTGATGGAACGGATTGAAGCGGGGGAGGAGCGCTGGCTTTCCCTCAGCGAGCGGGTGGTCTGAGCGGGTGGTCAGATCCCTTTCGGGGACAGGCCTTCAGTGGACGAGGAGAGCGCCGCTGCGGCGGCGGCGATGCAGGTGGGCCATCTCCTCCAGGGGTTGGCAGGGGGCTTCACAGGCGGCCAGGGGGGAGGAGAAGCCCTTTCCCGGCCCACACAACCGGAAGGGGCACATTGTTTTCAAACCAACACATCCTCAAAGCTCAGGCTGGCTCGCCACTGGCGCTGTTCGGCGGCGTTCATGAGCACCAGCGCACATGGGGCAGGCGTTTGGTCGACGGGCCCCGTAAGGTAGGCCCCGTGAACTTCCGCCGGCAACCGCGGCCGTCTGTCATGAAAAGCATCGACGAGCACATCCAAAAAGACAAGCAAGACATTGAGCAAGCCCGTGCCGTCGGAGACCTCGGCAAAGTGCGCCACCTCGAGGAGGAGCTCAAGAGACTGGAGGAGTTCAAGTCGCACCATCCCGAGGACAGCCACGACCCCACCCCTCTGGAAGTGTTCTGTGACTTGAATCCCGAAGCCCCTGAGTGCCGGGTTTACGACGACTGATCGGCTTCCAGTTGCTGCCAGACAGCCTCCTTGAGGGGATCCAACCCTTGGGAGGTGGCAGCAGAGATCAGGAGCGGCCGCCTCTTAATCCAGGCGCCTCCCTCTCCCCACTCTTCCACTGCAGTCACTTTTTGATTTTGGGTGGCTTCATCCAGCACATCCCCTTTGTTGAGAACCACCAGACGGGGTTTGTCTGCCAGGCCATGTCCATAGTTCTTCAGTTCCCTTTCCACCACGGCCAGATCGGCCACCACATCCTCTGAATTGGCATCGAGAAGATGCACTAGCAGTTTGGTGCGCTCGATGTGACGTAGGAAATCGTGGCCCAGACCGGCCCCAGCGGCCGCTCCCTCAATGAGACCGGGGATGTCTGCGAACACGGTGCCATCCCCGCTGGGCTTGCGCACCACGCCCAGATTGGGCACCAAGGTGGTGAAGGGATAGTCGGCAATCTTGGGCCGGGCCGCTGAGAGCACGGAGATCAGGGTGCTCTTACCCGCGTTTGGCAGGCCGATGATGCCCACCTCTGCCAGGAGCTTTAGCTCGAGCTGCAGCACCCATTCTTCCCCATCCTTCCCCTCGGTGTGGCGCTCTGGGGCCCGGTTGCGGTTGCTCAGGAAGTGGGCGTTGCCCACCCCCCCTCGCCCACCCATGGCCACCGCCAGTTCTTCGCCCGATTGGGTGAGATCCCCCAGCAGGATTCCCGTGCGGGCATCCCTCACCTCCGTGCCGCAGGGCACGGGGATCACCAGGGTGGGGCTGCTGGCGCCGGTGCACCGGTTGGGGCCACCGCGGGTGCCGTCTCCCGCAGCAAAGAGCCGCTGGTATTGAAAGTCCAGCAAGGTCTGGAGGTTGTTGTCGGCGCGGAGCACCACATCGCCGCCTTTCCCCCCGTCCCCACCGGAGGGGCCCCCCGCGGGTACATATTTCTCACGCCGAAAGGCGGTGATTCCGTCGCCGCCGCGGCCGCCGCGCACCGTGATGCGGGCCTGGTCAATGAAGTGCATTGGAGCAACCTTAGGATCCGCCCGTCGGAGCACAGGTTTGGCCGAGGTTCGGTTTGCACAGGTGAGCAAGACCTATCCCCCCCGGCGGGGCGGGGAGCCCGTGACCGTGCTGCATGAGCTGGATCTGGCCATCCCCGACGGGGAATTTCTGGTCTTGGTGGGGCCCTCGGGTTGTGGCAAGAGCACCTTGCTGCGGCTGCTGGCAGGGCTCGATCGCCCCACCAGTGGAGAGATCTATGTGGCAGAGCGGCCCGTGAGCGGGCTCCGGCCCTCCCAGCGGAATGTGGCGATGGTGTTCCAGAGCTACGCGCTCTACCCCCACCTGTCGGTGGCCGACAACCTGGGTTTCGGGCTGCGCCGCCGCCAGCATCGCTCCTTGACCCAGCAGCTTCAGGACGGCCTCCATCGCCTCAGCCGCCCTTGGCCAGCCCCCCTGCGGGTGGCCTCGGCGCGGGAGGAGAGGATCGATGGGCGCATCGCCGAAGTGGCGCGGATGCTGGAGCTGGAACCCTTGCTGGAGCGGCTTCCCAAGGAGCTCTCCGGCGGCCAGAAGCAGCGGGTGGCCTTGGGCCGGGCCATCGCCCGCCAGCCCGATGTCTTTCTGATGGATGAACCCCTCAGCAACCTGGACGCCAAGCTGCGCACGGGCACCCGCACTCAGATCGTGGAGCTCCAGCGCCAGTTGGGCACCACCACGGTGTACGTCACCCACGACCAGGTGGAGGCGATGACCATGGGCCATCGCATCGCCGTGCTCTACCAGGGCCGCTTGCAGCAGCTGGGCACCCCTTTGGAGCTGTACCGCCAGCCGGCCAATCTTTTTGTGGCCCAGTTCATCGGAAGCCCCCCCATGAACCTCCTGCCAGTGGAGGTGCTGGCGGGGGGGCTGCTGCTGCTGGCGGGCAAGAAGTTTCCCGTGCCCCCTGCCCTTGAACCCCTGGTGGCGAGCCGCCAGGGGGAGAGGCTCACGGGCGGGTTGCGGCCGGAGCATCTCCAGCTGGCCCCCTCCGCCAACCGCAATCTGGCCGCCGAGGTGAGTCATGTGGAGGCCCTTGGCAACGAGCAGCTGCTCACCTGCCGCCTGCTGGAGGGGCACCACCTGGTGCACGTGCGCAGCGGGCCGGATCAGGAGGCGCGAGTGGGGGAGACGGTGCACCTGGAGGTGGAGCCCACCGGCTGGCGGCTCTTTGATGGTGCGGGTGAGGCCCTGCACATCGTCCCTTCGTCAGAGTCCGAAGCCACCCGCTGGGAGCCCCAGCTGCCCAGGCTGGGCTAGGGATGCTGGGTTGGGGATGGCTTTGCGAGCTCGCGACTCGCTGGCGTCAGGCGAAAACCTATTTCACCCACACCACGCTGCAGCCCGGCCCGCCATCGCCCTGCTCGGCGTCGCTCACCCTCTCCACGTAGGGCACCGTGTCGAGCCAGGCACGCAGGCCCCGCTTGAGCTTGCCGGTGCCGATGCCATGGATCACCCACACCGGGCCATTCGCCCCCCGCAGCCGCTCCTCCACCGCCGCCTCCGCCTCGTGCACCCGCAGGCCGCGCACATCCACCGTGTTGCCTTCCGTGCGCACCTCCGGGCCCCGGCTGGCGGGATTGCGGCGGCTGCGGATGGCCACCACGGGCTGGCGCGGCTCTGGTGGGGTGGCCTTCTCGCCATGCAGCCCCTCGATGGCGGTGACCTCCAATGTGAGCCGCATCACGCCGCAGCGCACGGTCAGCTCCCGGCCGTCGTCGGAGAGGGCCAGCACCTCACCCGCCTTGCCCAACGAGAGCACCCGCACCCGTTCACCCACTTTGGGCAACCAGCCCTGGTGCTCACGCCGTTCCGGTGGGGGCCGGTGGGCCTCCTCCAGTTTTCGGAGCCGCTGGCCCACCTGCCGGGCCGCCTCTCCCGCTTCTGTGGGCTGGGCATGCCCAGCCTGGCGGAGGCGCCGGATCAGCCGCCGCACCTCCCCCTGGCCGGCGCGGATGGAGCGCTCCAGCTCCTGGCGCCGGAGCTCCTGTAGCTCGGCGCTTTGCTCTTTTTGTTGCTGCCAGCGCTCCAGCAGTTCCTCGTGGAGCAGTTCGGTGCGGGCCAGCAGGGCCGCGGCTTCCTCGGCGGCCTCCTGCTGACGTTGGCGCTGGCTCTCCAGGCCGGCGATCACCGCATTGGCATCCCCCTCCCCGCTTGGCCCCAGCAGGGCCTGGGCCTCCTCGATCACGGCGGGCTCCAGCCCCAGCCGGGTGGCGATGGCGAGGGCGTTGCTGCGGCCAGGGATTCCCCACTGCAGGTGGTAGGTGGGGGAGAGGGTGTCGACATCGAAGGCCACCGAGGCGTTTTCGAAGCGGGGATCGGCGTATTTGAGAGCTTTGAGTTCCCCGAAGTGGGTGGTGGCGATGGTGAGCGTGGCCCGCTCCGCCAGCTGCCGCAGCAGGGCGATGGCCAGGGCGCTGCCCTCGGTGGGATCGGTGCCGGCGCCCACCTCATCGAGGAGCACCAGGGAGGCCCCGGGCGGGACCCCGTCGCTCGATGAAGGAAGGGCCTCCAGGATGCGGGCGATGCGGCGGATGTGGCCGCTGAAGGTGGAGAGGTTCTGTTGGAGCGACTGCTCATCGCCGATGTCGGCCAGCACCTGGGCGCACCAGGGCAGCTTGGGGGTGCTGCTACAGGGGAGGAACAGCCCGGCGCGGGCCATCAGGGCCGCCAGCCCCACGGCCTTGAGGGTGACGGTCTTGCCGCCGGTGTTGGGGCCCGTGATAGCCACCACCCGCACGGGCTCGGCCACCCGCACGCTCACCGGCACCACGGGCCGGCGGGCCTCCTTGCGCTCCTGCCAGAGCAGCAGGGGATGGCGCAGGCCCTCCAGGGCCCAGGGGGCTAGGTGATCCGGGGAGATCTCCGGCCGCAGCGCCCCCAGCCATGCTCCGTAGCGGGCCCGGGCCAGGGCGGCCTCCAACCGCAGCAGCACGGCCTGGAGGTGCTGCAGGGCCTCGCTATGTTCGCCCACCAGAGCGCTCAACTCCCGCAGCACCGCTTCCTCCAGTTCCCGTTCCTCTCCCTCTAGTTCGCGGATGCGGTTGCCCAGGGGGATCACGGCCTGGGGTTCGAGAAACACCGTGCTGCCGGAGGAGGAGCTGTCGTGCACCAGCCCCGGCAGCTGGGCGGCCGCCCCGGCCTTCACCGCCAGGACGGGCCGACCATTGCGCTCGGCGATCACCGTGTCCTGCAGGGAGGGGGCCCAGCGGCGCAGCAGGTCCTGGAGCCGCTCCCGCCGTTCGGCACGCACGCCTGCCAGCTGGCGCCGCAGGCCCTGCAGGGCGGGGCTGGCCCGATCCGCCACCCGGCCGCCCTCCTCCAGGGAGAACTGCAGCCGCTGCTCCAGCTCCGGGAAAGTGCGCAGACTGTCGATCAGAGCGGTGGTGATGGGCCGCAGGGTGGGCTCATCGATCTGGCGCCGCAGGCGCCGGGCGGCGGCCAGGGTGGTGGCCACCTCCAGGAGGGCCTCTCCGCCGGCGGTGCCCCCTTTGGAGCAAAGGGCCACGGTGCTGCTCAGGTCAGCCACCCCCTGAAAACTCAGGCCCCCCTCGGTGAGACCATCAAGGGCCAGGAGCTCGGTGGTTTCCCCCAGCAGCTCCTGGCTCTCGGCCGGGGTGGCGGCGAGGGGCAGGGCCTGGCAGAACCGCCTGCCGCTGGTGGTGAGCGCGAAGCTGGCCACCTGGCTGCAGAGGCGAGGCCACTCCAGCAGTTCCAGGGCTTCGGCCCCAATCCCTGCGTTCACGCCGGGCTGGTGGGATAGGTGAGGGGGATGGGCTCCGCTCCGACGTTGGAGGGCAGGCCGGGCGCAGGTTCGTAGAGCATCTCCAGCCAGTTGCCCTCCGGATCCTGCATATAGAAGGAGGCGGTGCCGTCCCGGTGGTCGTGCACGGGGCCGCAGGTGTGCCCCTCGGCCACCAGCTGCTCCCTCACCTGATCCACCTCTGCGCGGTGCTGGAAGTGAAAGGCGAAGTGGGGGCCGGCCGCCGTGTAGCCGGGACTCAGAAGGGCGATGCCCTCACCGGTCTGGGGCCACTGCAGGTAGCACCAGTCGTCGGCCTCCCAGGTGAGGCGCAGGCCCAGGGTTTCGTAGAAGCGCTTGGCCCGCGCCATGTCCTGCACCCGCAGGGCCACATGGCCGAGGCGATGAACGGCAGCGGCCGGCGCCATGGTGAAATCGATCATTGACCCCATTCTCCCGCAAGGGGCTTGCGGCCGCGGGCAGGGGCGCTGCAGGCGTGGAACAAGAGCGCCTCTAGGTTGAGGGCATGACCTTGACGGCGGCCCAACGAGCTGGGCAGGCGCTGGCCTGAAGCGGCCGTGCGGCTGTTTGGCTCGGTGCTCGGGCCCGGCTTTCACGAAGTCTCAGATCTGGACCTGGTGGTGGAGGGGCTGCCCCGCGAGGCTCTCCTGGAGGCGCTGGCCCTGGCGGAACGCTTTGCCGAGCGGGTGGATGCGGCGGCGCTGCGCCTGCAGAGCCTCTACACCGGAATCAAACGCTGCCTACTTCTCGCCGATTACCATTCATGTGATGAATGAAATTCATTCACTGCATGAATCCCCTTCCCCGCCTGGTCAGCGGCGCCCTCGCCGATCGGTTGGCGGTGATGCCGGCGGTGGTCGTTACGGGCGCGCGGCAGACCGGCAAGAGCACCCTGGCCGAGCAGCTCGTTGCAGGAGAGAGGCGCTACCGCACGCTCGATGACTTCGACGTGCTCGCTGCTGCCAGGCGTGATCCAGAGGCGCTGTTGGGAGGCCACGAGCCGATCACGCTCGACGAGGTGCAGCGCGAGCCCGGTCTTCTCAGCGCCGTGAAGCGGGCCATCGATCGGAAGCGCAAAGCGGGTCGTTTCCTTCTCACCGGTTCGGCGAACCTGCTGCTGATGCGGCAGGTGTCGGAATCGCTCGCCGGCCGGGCAAGTTATCTCACCCTCTGGCCGCTCACCCGCCGTGAGCAGCTCGGGCTGGGAAGCGCCGGCCGGTGGGAGGAGCTGCTGGAAACGCCCGATGAAGCCTGGCGCGACCTGCTGGCCGCGGGGGACCGGCACGAAGAGGACTGGCGGGCACTGGCGCAGCGGGGAGGTTTTCCCACACCGGCAATCGAGTTGACCAATCCTGCCGAGCGCGCCATCTGGTTCGACGGCTACGTGCGCACCTACCTCGAGCGCGACCTGCAGGACCTCGCCACGATCAGCTCCCTGCCTGATTTCCGCCGGCTGATGCAGGCCGCCTGCCTGCGCCTGGGGCAGCTACTCAACCAGACCGAGCTGGGTCGCGACGTGGCGCTGCCCCAACCCACGGTGCATCGCTGGCTCAATCTGCTGGAGACCTCCTACCTGCTCGTGCGCCTGCCGGCCTATGCCGTAAACCGCACCAAGCGGCTGATCAAGGCCCCCAAGCTCTACTGGGGCGACACCGGCATCGCGCTGCACCTCGCTGGAGCGGAACCGCAGGGCTGCCATCTTGAAAACCTGGTGCTGCAGGATCTTCTGGCGTGGCGCGACGCCCGCGTTGCCCGGGCGGAACTGGGGTACTGGCGCACAACCCTCGGTGAGGAGGTGGATGTTGTGATCGAGGCGGGGGGCAAACTCCTGCCGATCGAAGTCAAGGCAACGGCATCGCCAAGGCTGGCGGACTGCGTCCACTTGCGAACCTTCCGCGCCGAATACGGCAGCCAGGCCCGAGCGGGCCTTCTGCTGCACACCGGCACGAGCGTCGAATGGCTCACGGCCGATGTGCTGGCGGCGCCGTGGTGGCAGGTGCTCTGACCAGGCCCGGGGTGGCTCGGCCCTTCGCTGCCGCCGATCTGTACGACGCAGCACCAGGCTCGGTAGGAAGAGGCTCCTCGCCTTTGCCGGTGAGGATTTCAGGGCCGCCGGATGCTGGCCGATGGTCAGCCGCCCTTAGCCACGACCTTGCACGCCTGAACACCTGGCCGGTGTGTCGCTCCTCGAGGCCACCTGCGGGACGAGCTGGAGCGAAGGATTCAAGGGGGCTGAGCTGGAGCTTTTTGGCGAACCTCAGCCCTGCCGCAACCAGGCCGCGGCTTCGGTGGCGTGGTAGCTCAGGATCAGATCGGCGCCCGCCCGCTTGAAACACAGCAGGGTTTCCAGCACCACCGCCCGCTCATCGATCCAGCCCCGCTCGGCCGCGGCTTTCACCATGGCGTATTCGCCGCTCACGTTGTAAGCGGCGATGGGCTGGTCGCTCTCCTGCCGCAGGCGATAGATCACATCCAGGTAGGCCAGGCCGGGCTTCACCATCAGGATGTCGGCCCCTTCACCCTCATCCAGCTCCGCTTCCACCAGGGCTTCCCGGCCGTTGGCCGGATCCATCTGATAAGTGCTCTTGTCTTTGGGGATGGGCTTGCCGCCTGAGGGGCGGGGTGCCGAATCCAGGGCCTCGCGAAAGGGGCCGTAGTAGGCCGAGGCGTATTTGGCGGTGTAGCTGATGATCCCCACCTCTGTGAAGCCTTCGATGTCGAGGGCCTCCCGGATTGCGCCCACCCGGCCGTCCATCATGTCGCTGGGGCCGATCAGATCGGCGCCGGCCCGGGCCTGGGCCACCGCCTGGCGGCAGAGAATTTCCACGGTTTCATCGTTGAGCACCACCCCTTCGCTCGACACGATGCCGTCGTGGCCGTCGCAGGAATAAGGGTCGAGGGCCACATCGGTCATGATCGCCATGCCGGGGTGCACATCCTTCAGCCGGCGGATGGCCCGGGGAATCAGGCCGTGCTCGTTGAAGCACTCCGCTCCGTCTTCTGTTTTGAGGCCATCGGCCACCTTGGGGAAGAGCACCACGCAGCGTATGCCCTGATCCCAGGCTCGGCCCACCTCCTCCACCAGCCCATCCAGGCTCCAGCGGTTGGCCCCCGGCATGGCCCCGATGGGCTCGTTGCCGGCCCCTTCGTGCACAAACAGGGGGTAGATGAAGTCGGTGGGGGCGAGGTGGTGCTCGCGCACTAGGGCACGCAGAGCCGGGGTGCGCCGCAGGCGGCGGGGCCGGTAGGTGAGCTCCATGGGGGAGAACGGTCTGGCTGGATCCTACGGAGCGGAGTCCCTACAACAACCAGGCCAGCACGGCCCAGATCCCGAGCCCCACGCACGCCCCCCGCTGGCAGAGGGCATCGATGCGGTTGATCCGCTGTCGTACGTGCGCCTGCTGGTCGGGTGGGGTGGATTCGAAGAGGTTGGAGCTCCAGACAAACAGCACAAAAAGCCCCACGGCCACCACATAGCTGTAGGCATAGAGCTGGTCGAGGAAGGTGGGATAGGGGGTGGCGGGCAGTTCGGATCGGTAGGTCTGCTGCAGGAACACCAGGGAGAGAATGGCGGTGGAGGGGATGGCCAGCCGGATTTCGCCGAGGGAGCCTTCCAGGCTCGGGGCGAGCAGCACGATGATCATCACGATCATCAGGGGCAGCACCCATTTGGTGAAGGCGGCCATGAGGTTGCTGCCGTACACCACCTTCAGCACCAGTTGGCTGAAGCCCCGATTGGTATGGGTGCCGTAGGCCTCGTAGAGGTTCACCCGTTGCCGCAGATGGCTGTTCTTCAGGCTGTAGCCCGCCAGATCCCCATAGTCGCCGATCAGCTTGAGCAGATTGGGAGCTGACTCCAACCGAACCCCTTGGCGAGCCAGGCTGAAGATATCCGGGCGCGTTTCGATCACCAGCGGCAACTCGATGATCTCGAAGGGGGAGTCGTGGAGATCGAAGGATTCGATGTAGAAGCGGGCCGAGAAACGAAAAATCTGGCTGTAGTTTCCGTCCGGAGTCCGTTCGGGCTGATCAGATTCCGGTTCGATCCTGGAATTCCAGGTCTCCACCTGGTTGGTGAACTCCACCAACTGGTCGATGGGGATGTTCTCCCTCTCGATCACCTCTTGCAACCGTGGGTCCCAAAGCAGCCAGTACCAGCCATCGGCCGAAAACGTCTGCCGTTCCAGCTCAAGGTTGTAGATGTTCTTGACGTGGATCCCCACCTGCAGGGGCAGGGTGTTGGGCGGATAGGCCATCGCGCTCGTGGAACCTTCCTGCTTGAGCCCTGTTGGGTTCTGGAAGGAGGGGCGGGTCAGGAAGGCCACCGCCAGCAGGAAGGTCAGCAGGGCAAGAGCCAGGGCCAGCCCAAGATGTTTGAGGGGACGGGGGGAAGGGCTCAAAGTCGGGCCGAGGCCACCCAGCCTTGGCGGGGATCTGCGCTGCGGGCCTGGCGGAGCTCATGGAGCAACTGGCGTTCGCGCTCACTGAGGGTCTCGGGCAGTTTCAGGATGGGGGTGAGCAGCAGGTCGCCCCGGCCATTTCGCAGGGGCCAGCCCTTGCCCTTGAGCCGCAGGCTGCGGCCCAGGCTCATGCCAGGCGGCACCTGCACGGTGGCTTCTCCATCCGGAGTGGCCACCACCACATCGCCCCCGAGGGCCAGCTCATCGAGGCTGAGGGGCAGCTCGGCCCGCAGCTGGTCGCCATCGAGGCGCCAAATGGGATGGGGTTGGAGCTCGATCTGCAGATAGAGATCGCCCCGCCGCCCTGTGCCAGGTTGGAGGTTGCCCTTGCCTTTCAGGCGCAAGCGGCCCCCGGGTTTCACCCCCGCTGGAATGCGCACCTCCACCCGTTCATCGTTCACCGCCAGGGCGCGCTCGCAGCCGCGGAAGGCATCGCCGAAGGAGAGGGTGAGGATGGCTTCGGCATCGAGGTTCACTGGGGCGGAGCGACCTCCGCCGCCGGGGAACCCACCGCCAAAGCCGCCGGGGAAGCCACCCGGGAAGCCCCCCCCGCCCGGGCCCGGGCCGCCAAAACGGCCCAGCAGGTCGTTGATGAACTCGTCGAAGTTTCCGTAGCGGCCGAAATCCACATCGAAGCCGCCCCCACCTCCGGGGCCGCCCATCTGGCTCCAGTACTGGCCGAACTGCTCGTAGCGGCGCCGCTTGTCGGGATCGGAGAGCACCTCATAGGCCTCGCTGATCTCCTTGAAGCGAGCCTCGGCGTTCTTGTCGCCGGGGTTCACATCCGGGTGATATTGACGAGCGAGCTTGCGAAACGATCGCTTGATCGTTTCCGCATCGGCCCCTCGCTCCACCTCCAACACCTTGAAGTAGTCGCGATAGCCATTGGCAGCCATGGTGAGCCTCTCCTTAGGGGATTCTCTCAGCCTGGCCCTGCACTGAGGCGGATGTGGATGGGGGGAAGGCCGAACGGGGTGGCCATTCCCCCTAGGGTGTCGTCTGGCTGTTCCCCCTCTGCCGATGCTGGTGCCACCGTCTCTCTGGCGTGCTTCCACCCTGGTCAGCGCGCTTCTGGGGCCCCTGGCCTGGGGATTTGGAGCCGCCATGGTTCCGGCCCTGGGGGCGCCCCCAGGCGGCGGAGGAAGCACCTCCCCCACCCTGGGGCCGGCGTTGCAGGCTTCCACGGCCGATCAATTGGCCCTAGTTGAGCACCTGCGCCGCAAGGGCGTGCTCTTTTATGGTGCCTGGTGGTGCCCGGCGTGCTTCAAACAGAAAAACCTGTTTGGCCAGGAGGCGGGCAACCAGCTCCCCTACGTGGAATGTGAAAAAACAGAGGAGCAGCGGGAACGGTGCGGAAAAGTCCGCATTGCCGCTTACCCCACCTGGGTGATGGGTAGCGAGCGGCTGGAGGGGGTGCAAACCCTGGATGACCTCCGCCGCTGGAGCGGCTTTGGGGGGGGCTCAGCGGGTTGGTGAGCCCAACCCGCTGAGCCATGTGGGAGGGTGCGCCCTTAGACGCTCACCGGATGGGCGAGGAGGTTGGTCGAGGTGGTGAGGCCAGCCTGGCGTAGCCGATCCTCCATCTGGCGGGCGGCGCTGGGGTGGCCGCTGAACACGATGGCGCTTCCCGTGCGCTGGAGCAGGGAATCCAGCCCTTCGGCCTCGTGGCTGGCGAGGTCCTCTATGGCGTGGAGCAGTTGGCTCACCACGGGGCGGAGGGCCAAAAGCACAGAGACCGTGGCGATCGGCTCAAGCGCGGTGCGCTCTTGCACGAGGGCGGGAAGGAGGGGGGCGGAAGCCATGAAGCATGAAGCAGGAATGGGTTCCAACCTATGGGCCGCCGGCTTGTGGTGTCAGGGGGGAAGATCCCTTCCAACCGGCCTTGACAGCTCGGGGCTAGCGCCGCAAATGGGGGGTTATCAAGGTGCGGGGGGCTGGCCCACCAGCCCATAGCGCTTCAGGATCCAGGCATCGATGGGAGTGCCGCCGATCACGTGGGTACGCAGGATGGCTTCGATCCGCTCGGGGGTGACGCCGCCGTAGACGATGCCCTCGGGCCAGATCAGCAGCACGGGCCCGTCGCCGCAGATGCGCAGGCAGTCGGCCTTGCTGCGCAGCACGATGCCGCCGGGGCGCTCGGGATGCTCCAGCTCCAGCTCCCGCACCAGGCGCTTGAGGGTGTCCCAGCTGGTGGCGCCCACGGCGGGATCGGGGCAGCAGAGTGCTTTGCTCGGCGTGGCGCAGAGCAGCAGGTGGTGGGAGACGGGAATCACGCCGGCAGCGCCGCCGGGGCTTTGGCGCTTAGCCGGGCTGCAGCCTCCCGCACCGCTTCCCGGGCCCAGGCGTCCACCGCCAACACGTCGGACAGGGAGGGATGGGCCGTGAGGTCGGCCTTGTGGCGTTCGCACACCCGCTCGATCAACCGCGGGATATCTAAGAAATGCACCCGCTCCTCCAGAAACAGGGCCACGGCCTGCTCGTTAGCGGCGTTCATCACCGCCGGCATGGTGCCCCCCGCCCGGCCTACGGCGTAGGCCAGCTCCATGCAGGGGTAGCGGGCCGGGTCGGGCCTGCGGAAGGTGAGGGTCCCCACTTCGGTGAGATCCAGGCGCCGCCAGGGCGTGGCGATCCGTTCGGGCCAGCTCAGGCAACACAAGATCGGCAGTTTCATGTCGGGCCAGCCCAACTGGGCCAGCACGGAGGAATCGGCCAGCTCCACCATCGAATGGATGATCGATTGGGGGTGGATCACGATCTCGATGTGGTCGTAGTCGAGCCCAAACAGATAGTGGGCCTCAATCACCTCCAGGCCCTTGTTCATCAGGCTCGCGGAATCCACCGTGATCTTGCGCCCCATCGTCCAGTTGGGATGGCTGGTGGCATCGGCCACCGTGGCCTTGGTCAGATCGGCCGGATCCCAGTCGCGGAAGGCGCCGCCGCTGGCGGTGAGCTGGATGCGGCGTAGGCCCGGCGTGGGGCGGCCGATGCAGAGGCGGGCGGTGTCGGGCCAGGGGGTGCCCTGAAGGCACTGGAAGATGGCCGAGTGCTCCGAATCTGCCGGCAGCAGCCGGCTGCCGCTCTTCTCCAGCTCCGGCAGCACCACCGGCCCCGCGGCGATGAGGGTTTCCTTGTTGGCCAGGGCCAGGTCTTTCCCGGCCCGGATGGCGGCCAGGGTGGGCAGCAGGCCCGCGCAGCCCACAATGCCCGTCACTACCAGATCGGCGGTGGGCCAGGCGGCGGCGGCCTCCAGGCCGTCATTCCCCCCCAGGATCTGGGGCAGCCTGGGCGGACGCCGCTGGGGCTCCAAGGAGGCCAGCCGCTCCCTCAGAGTCGCCACCTCCTCTCCATCCGCCAGCGCCACCACCTCGGGCTGGTGCCGCAGGATCTGCTCGATCAGCAGATCCAAGTTGCGGTTGGCGGTGAGGGCCACCACCTGGAAGCGATCGGGAAACTCCTCCACGATCTCCAGGGTTTGGGTGCCGATGGAGCCCGTGGAGCCCAGCACGCTGATGGCCTTCATCTCACCTTCTCCGCCGGCGAAGGTGCCCAGTCTCCCACCGCCCATGGCGGGCCGACGCGGTTGACTGGGCCCAGTGGAGTGCATCCCATGGCCTGGCTGGATCGCTGGAACTTCATCGCCCGGGCCCGGCTGGAGCGGGAGCTCTGGGACGCCTTCGAGCGGGGGGAGGATCCGGAGGCCCTCGTGGCCCAGGCGGCCCAGGAGGCGGAGGGAGGGGGGGACGAGCAGCGCTTTCGCCTGGAAGTGTGGCGCAGCACCCTGGTGCGGATTCGCAAAATTGAAGCGCTCATGCGGGACCAGCGGCCACCAGCAGGGCCACCGCCAGGCTCGTCGCCAGCCCCGCCCCCGCCCGGAGCAGATCCAGACTGAGATCGAGCAGGCTCACCCGGGCCGGACGCCCCAAACCCCGCCAGCCCAGCCCCAGCTCCCGGCCCGCCAGCAGGCCCAGAAACAGCCAGGAGGTGCTCATCGGCAGCCGGTTTCCCCCCAGAAACGCCAGCAGCACCACGCTGTAGAGCAGGCTGATCACGGTGGTAGAGCGGGGATCCTGCACCCGGCTCTTGCTGGCCAGCCGCCCCTGGATGGGCCCCCCGCCCAGGGCGACCACCAGCCCCACGGCGCCGCAGAGCACCACCAAGCTCACCAGCAGCTCCGCCAGGTTGAGCCGGCGGGGCAGATAGACATAAATATTGGCCAGATCCTGGATCAGCCACTGGCTCCAGAGGGCCCCTGTAGCTAGCCATTGCAAAGCTGTCCAAGGGTTGGCGCCCCCGGAGGGCGACTCGGGGTCGGTTGAGGGCAACCCAGGCTCCCCACGCCTCACCTCGATCCAAGGAGAGAAGAGTCCGTAAACCAGCGCCGCCACCAGGAAGGCCAGGCCATAGCCCGCCAGCGATTTTCTGAGCATTCCCCCCAGCTCCAGGGGGGCTACGGCCGTGAGCACCAAGAAGGAGGTGCTCACGGGCAGGCCAAAGCGGGTGAGGGCCAGCAGAGTGAGCAGGGGCAGCAGGTCGATCCAGCGCCAGCTCTCCGGGAGGGGAAAGCGCTCCAGCCGGCCCCAGGCCGGATCTCCGGCGCCGGCCCACCAGCTCAGCAGGAGCACAGCACAGAGCACCCCGGCGAGGAACAGCCCCTGGCCCAGCAGGCTGCTGCGCCAGCGCTGGGCTGCGAGAAAGGGCCCCAGGGTCTGGAGGGCGTCATTGCCCATCACCGCCAGGCTGGCCAGGCCGAAGGCCACCAGCGGCAGGGGGCTCACTCCCGGATCCAGACCGTGACCCCGCCGGGTTTGTCCACCAGCTCTACCCCCTGATCCCGCAGCTCGGCCCGGATGCGATCGGCCTCCGCGAAGTTGCGGGCCGCCTTGGCCGCTTTGCGCTGCTCCACCAGGGCCTCGATGGCCTCCGCAGCCAACCCCTCCCCTGTCGCCGCCGGGCTTTCGTCTTCCGCGGCCAACCCCAGCACGCCCGCCAGCTCCACCAGCACCTGCCAGCGGGGGTGCAGCTGCCGCTGGGCCGGGGTGGGGGCCTCGTTGATCTGGAGCTGGTTGGCCAGGGCCCGC
This sequence comes from Cyanobium sp., assembly GCA_040399515.1. GTDB lineage: Bacteria > Cyanobacteriota > Cyanobacteriia > PCC-6307 > Cyanobiaceae > Cyanobium. Next base: position 23,209 of record JBBASA010000010.1, read on the forward strand.
AGGGGGCGGGCCAGCTCAAATAATTCCCCGAGGGCAGCGGAGGTGTTGAGGTCATCGTCCATGGCGGCGATGAAGCGCTCTTGGCTGGCGGCCAGCTCAGGGCCCAGGGCGTCGGGCTCCAGGCCCTCAGCTCCAGCCCAGCCGAGCACCTCCCCATGGCGGGTGCCCAGGGAGAGGGCGGCATTGAGGCCCTTCCAGCCGGTGGCGGCAGCCTCCAAGGCCGCCGCCATAAAATCCAGCGGTTTGCGGTAGTGGGCCTGCAACACGAAGAAGCGCAGGGTCATCGGGCTGACGCCGCTCTCGAGCAGGGCACGGATGGTGGTGAAGTTGCCCAGGGATTTGGACATCTTCTCCCCGCCCACATTCACCATGCCGTTGTGCAGCCAGTAGTGGGCTAGCGGTTTGCCGCTAGCCGCTTCCGATTGGGCGATTTCATTTTCGTGATGGGGAAAGATCAGGTCGGCCCCACCGAGGTGAAGATCGATGGTGTCGCCCAGCTCCTGGCGCACCATGGCCGAGCATTCGATGTGCCACCCCGGCCGGCCTGGACCCCAGGGCGACGGAAAGCTGGGCTCCTGGGGTTTGGCACCCTTCCAGAGGGCGAAGTCGAAGGGGTGGTGCTTGCGGGCTTCCTCCTCTGCCCGCACCCGGCCACTGGCGCCCTCCTCCTGTTGTTGTAGATCCCGCCCGCTGAGTTTTCCGTACTGCGGATAGCCCATCACGGAGAAATACACATCGCCATCAGCGCAGTAGGCCATGCCTTTGCTCTGCAGTTCGCCGATCAACTGGCGGATGCCATCCAGGGAGCGGGTGGCCCGCGGCATGCGATCCGGCGGCAGGATATTGAGCTGGCCCAGATCTTCCAGGGCCCGCTGCAGATTGCGTTCGCTCACTTCCTCCATGGAGCTGCCCTCCTGGGAGGCCCGCAGCAGGATCTTGTCGTCGATGTCGGTCACGTTTTGCACGTAGGTGACCGCATAGCCCTGCCACATCAGGTAGCGCCGCAGCACATCCCAGACGATGTAGCTGCGGGCGTGGCCCAGGTGGCACAGGTCGTAGACCGTGATGCCACAGCAGTAGATCGACACCCGACCGGGCTCGATCGGCTCGAAGGGCTCCAGGCGACGGGTGAGCGTGTTGGTGAGCCTCAGCGGCAAGGGCACATCCGGCCGAGGGGCCGGCGCTGACTTCCAGAAGGCACCGTAGGCGGGCGCCTGCCTTCAGACCCGTGCCGCCAGACCGATGCGCTCGCCCTGATACTGGGCCCGTTCGCGCACGGCCCTGCACCAGGGCTCCTGGGCCAGATACCAGGCCACGGTTTCCGCCAGGCCCTCTTCAAAGCTGTGGCGGGGAACCCAGCCCAGTTCCTCGGTGATCCGGGTGGGATCAATGGCGTAGCGGCGGTCATGGCCGGGCCGGTCGGTGACCGAGGTGATCAGCTGGCTGTGGGGAGACCCCTGGGGATGGAGCTCGTCCATCAGGGTGCAGATGGCGTCCACCACCTGGCGGTTGGTGCGCTCCCCGTGGCCGCCCACGCAGTAGCTGTGGCCGCACTCCCCTTGGGTGGCCGCCAGCAGGAGAGCGTCCACGTGGTCTTCCACATAGAGCCAGTCGCGCACATTCAGCCCATCGCCATAAACGGGAATGGACTCTCCGGCCAGGGCCTTAAGGATCACCACGGGAATGAGCTTCTCTGGAAACTGCCAGGGGCCGAAGTTGTTGCTGCAGTTGGTGAGCACCACCGGCAGGCCATAGGTGTGGTGCCAGGCGTTCACCAGGTGGTCGCTGGCGGCCTTGCTGGCGGAGTAGGGGCTACGGGGGTCGTAGGGGGTGGTTTCGGAAAATCTCCCCTCCGCCCCGAGCGACCCGAACACCTCATCGGTGCTGATGTGGTGCAGGCGGAAGCGCTCCTTCCGCTCCCCCTCCAGGCTCTGCCAGTGGGCCCGCACGGCCTGCAACAGGGAAAAGGTGCCCTGCACATTGCTGGCGATGAAGGCCTCCGGCCCCTCGATGGAGCGATCCACATGGCTTTCGGCGGCCAGGTGCATCACCAGATCGGGAGCGGCCTGCTCCACCGCCGCCCGGGTGGCTTCCACATCGGCCAGATCCACCTTTAGGAGCTGGTGGCGGCTGCTGGGGCCGCTGGTGGGTTCGCCGGCCTCCGCCAGCAGGGCCTCGATGCTGGTGAGATCGCTGGCGTAGCCGAATTTGTCGAGGTTGAAGACCGTGCAGTCGCTCTCCCGCAGCAGGCGGCGCACCACGGCACCACCGATGAAGCCGGCCCCCCCGGTGACCAGGAGGCGGCGGCGTCCGGCAAGGAGGGTGGCGAGATCAACCATGGGTTTCGAGTGACGGGATGGGGGCTGGGTTGCAGGGATGGGCAACGGGGGGGATTCAGGCGGAGGCGGGTAGGCGGGCCAGCACCTGGGTCAGGGCCTCCCTCCAGTGGAGGGGCGCCAACTCCAGCACCGTGCGGGTGGACCGGCAGTCCAGCAGGGAATAAGAGGGGCGGCGGGCCGGCGTGGGGTAGTCCTCCGTACCGATCGGACGCACCTGGGCGGCCGTGGCCAGCACCCCCTGGGCCACGGCGAGTTCCCCGATGGCCACCGCAAAGTCGTACCAGCTGGCCGCGCCCGCATCGCTCCAGTGGTGGATGCCGTGGATGTTGCGCTGGATCACCCGCCAGCAGGCCGAAGCCAGGGTGTGGGTGGCGGTGGGGCAGCCCACCTGATCGGCGATCACGCCAAGGGATTCTCCGGCGGCCGCTTTTTGCCGGTGCAACCGGAGCATGGTGAGACAAAAGTTCTGGCCCGCGGGGCCATAGACCCAGCTGGTGCGCAACAGGCAAAAGCGCTCGGGGGGCAGGGCTTCCATCACCCGCCGCTCCCCTTCGGCCTTGCTGGCCCCGTACACCCCAAGGGGATCCCGGGACTGGTCGGGCCGATAGGGGGATCCCTGCTGCCCGTTGAACACGAAATCCGTGCTGATCTGCAGGAGCTGGCCGCCCGTTTCTGCCAGTGTTTCGGCGAAGGCCCCGGGGGCTTCCCCATTCACCCGCAGGGCCAGATCCGGCTCGCTCTCCGCCCGATCCACGGCGGTGTAGGCCCCGGCATTGAGGAGCCACTGGGGCCGGTGATCCCGCACCACTTGCCTGCACGCCGAGGGATCAGCCAGATCCAGACCGTCGCGCGTCAGCGGGATCACCTCCATGCCTTCGGGGATCGCTGCCAGAAGGGCCTGCCCCAGTTGCCCGTTGCATCCGGTGATCAGCACCTTCCTCGGTGCGCTCATGGGAACACATCCCCTGCAGCCGCAGCCTCCTCCAGGGTGGGCGCCAGGCGATCTTTGTCCGAAACGCTCGGGCCTGCCCCGTCAGCGGGAAGGGGCCAGGTAATGGCCAGGGCGGGGTCATCCCAGCGGATGGAGCGCTCGGTGGCCTTGTCCCAAAAGTCGGTGGTTTTGTAGAGCACTTCCGCCCTCTCGCTCAGCACCAGAAAGCCATGGGCAAAGCCCGCAGGCAGCCAGAGCTGGGAATGGTTCTCGGAGCTGAGCCGGGCTCCGATCCACTGGCCAAAGGTGGACGACTGGCGCCGGATGTCCACGGCGACATCAAAGATTTCTCCCTCCACACAACGCACGAGCTTTCCCTGGGCATGGGGCGGCAGTTGGTAGTGGAGCCCCCGCAAGACGAGCTGGGAGGAGCGGGATTGGTTGTCCTGCACAAAGGTGGGTACCTCCTCCAAAGGGAGCTCCAGGGCCTCGGCAAAGCGCTTCTTGTTCCAGCTTTCCAGGAAGTAGCCGCGGGAATCGCCGAACACCTGGGGGGTGAGCAACAGGGGGCCGGCAATGGCAAGGGGCTCAATCTGCATGGGGGCCCTCGAGCAACTGAAGAAGGTAGGTCCCGTAGCCGCTCTTCCTCTGGGGTTCGGCCAGCTGGCCCAGCTGGCTGTCATCAATCCAGCCCATCCGCCATGCCACCTCCTCAGGGCAGCCCACTTTCAGCCCCTGGCGATGCTCCAGCGTGCGGATGTAACTGGACGCCTCATGCAGGGAGTCGGGGGTGCCCGTATCCAGCCAAGCCATGCCTCTGCCCATCAGCTCCACCCGCAGCAGCCCAGCGTCCAGATATTGCTTGTTGAGGTCTGTGATTTCCAATTCCCCCCGCGCTGACGGTGTTACCCGGCGGGCCCGCTCCACCACGGAACTGTCGTAGAAATACAGGCCGGTGATGGCGTAGCGCGAGCGGGGCTGTTTGGGCTTTTCTTCAATGCTGATGACCCGGCCCGTACTATCGAACTCCACCACCCCATAGCGCTCTGGATCCCTGACGGGATACGCAAACACCGTGGCTCCCTCTTCCAGGGTCTGGCTGGACTGCAGCTGGGGAATGAGATCGTGGCCGTGGAATAGGTTGTCGCCCAGCACAAGGGCGGCGGGCGCGTCCCCCAGGAAATCGGCGCCAATCAGGAAGGCCTGGGCCAGGCCTTCCGGGCTCGGTTGCACGGCGTATTCGATGGTGACTCCCCAGCTGCTTCCGTCCCCCAACAGCCGCTGGAACGCAGATTGGTCGGCAGGAGTGGTGATGATGAGCACCTCCCGAATTCCCGCCAGCATCAAAGTGGTGAGCGGGTAATAGATCATCGGTTTGTCGTAAACCGGCATCAGCTGCTTGCTCACCGCGCAGGTGAGGGGGGCCAGCCGGGTTCCGCTGCCCCCGGCAAGAATGATGCCCTTTCGATTGGTTTCGCCCTGCCCCACTTGCTTCCCAAGCTCGGTTGAAGTGTCTCACAAACCACCAGCCTCCACTGGGGGGATGTCTCCAGGGGAGTGTCTGGCCTACTTCGTTTCCATCCAATTGGCCCCCACCCCCGTTTCCACCAGAAGGGGCACCCGCAGCTGGATCACCCCCTCCATGGTGCGTTTCGTGAGGGCGAGCACCTCCTCCAGAGCCTCCGGGGCCGCTTCCAGCACCAACTCGTCGTGCACCTGGAGCAGGAGCCTGGCCGGCAGGTTGCGGGCATTCAGTTCATGGTGCAGCTGCACCATGGCGAGTTTGATGATGTCTGCGCTGGATCCCTGGATCGGAGCGTTGGCGGCCGCCCGCAGCTGCTGGGCTTCGAGCCCCCCCCGGCGGGCCCCTTCGATGGGGATCTCCAGGGGATCCTTGCCCCGATGCCGGCCCAGGCCGCCGGGGTCGAAATGGAAGGTGCGCCGGCGACCGAGGATCGTCTCCACATAGCCCCTGCTGAGGGCCAGGCGCTCTTGCATCTCCAGGAAGGCGAACACCTTGGGATAGCGCTGCCGGAAGCGCTGCAGAAACTCCTTGGCTCGTGCCTGGGGGATGCCCGTTTCCCTAGAGAGGCGCTGTGCGCCCATGCCGTAGATCACCCCGAAATTGATGGTCTTTCCCAGTCGCCTTTCCTCTGCGCTGATGGAGTCTTTCTCCAGCAGCAACCTGGCGGTGAGGGCATGGACATCGTCGCCGTTGTTGTAGGCCTCCACCAGCACCTCCTCTCCGGATAGGTGGGTGAGGATGCGGAGTTCGATCTGGGAATAGTCGGCGCTGATCATCTGCCAGCCCTCCTCCGGCAGGAAGGCCTTGCGGATTCGGCGGCTGTAATCCGTGCGAATGGGAATGTTCTGCAGATTGGGATTGCTGCTGGAGAGGCGGCCCGTGGCGGTGACTGCCTGGTTGAAATCCGTGTGCACCCTTCCCGTTTCGGGCTCCACCAGGCTGGGCAGGGCATCCACGTAGGTGCTGCGCAACTTGCTGAGGATGCGGTGGTTGAGCACCAAGGGAACGATGGGATGGTCGTCTTCCAGGCGCTCCAGCACGGCGGCGTCCGTGCTCCAACCGGTCTTGGTTTTTCGCGACTTCTTGCGGTCTAGCTTCAGCGTGTCAAACAGCAGGGCCTCCAGCTGTTTTGGCGACCCCAGGTTGAAGGGTTGGCCGGCCACCTCCTGGGCTTCGGCCTCCAGGTGATCCAGCTGGGTCCCAAGTTCCTGGCTCAGCTCCTTGAGGTAAGCCTGGTCGATGCGGATTCCTGTGGCCTCCATGGTGGCCAGCACGGGCTCCAGGGGAAGCTCCACCTCCTTGAGCAGGGCAGGCAGGGCAGGCCCCAGGGCCGCCAGTTCGTCCTCAAGCCGGCCGGTGAGCTTCCAGGTGAGGTGCACATCCATGCCGCAGTACTGGGCCGCAGCGGCGATGGGCACCTCGGCGAAATGATTCCCCTTCCCAACCACGGTGGTGTAGCTGTCGGGGACGAAGCCGAACTCCCGCTCGGCCATGGCCTCCAGGGAATGTTTATCGGAAGGATCCCGCAGGTAGTCCGCCAGGAGGGTGTCCATCACCACCCCGGCTAGGGGCAGGCCATGGCGCATCAGGATCAACCTGTCGTATTTGGCGTTCTGCAGGGTTTTGGGGTGGGCCTCGCTCCCCAGCCAGGGACCCAGGGCCTGGAGCACCGTCTCCAACTTCAGCTGGGGTTGGAGCGGCTCATCGGCTGCCTCGGGCAGCAGGGTAGGGGGGCTCTCCAGCCGGTGGCCCAGGGGGATGTAGGCCAGGTCGCTGGGCCCCGCCCCCCAGCACAGACCCAGGCCCACCAATTCGGCGCGGAAGGGATTGAGGGAGGTGGTTTCCGTGTCGATCGCCACGGGGGCCGTGCCCTCCCTGCAGGCCATCAGCCGTTGGAGGAGCTGCTGGAGCTCCTCCTCGCTGTGGATGAGGGCGGGGTGGAGCTCGGGCCGGGTCGCCGCTGGCCGATCCCCTTCCGGGAGAAGATTCCCTGGCTGATCCCCGTGGGTCTGGGGATCGAAAGCGGGCTCCTGGGCGGCCTTGCCCGCTGCTTTTTTGGTCCGCTTGACCGGCGCCTCGGCTGAGAGGGTGCTGGCGGAGGCTTCGGGGTGCCCGCTGGAAAAGGTGCTGGTGAAACGGTCCGTTTGTCGGAGCAGGCTGAAGAGCTCCAGGGATTGGAGCCGTTCCCCAAGCTCTTCTGGCTTCACCTGGCCCAGGGCCAACCGCGGGGGCGTGGAGAGGGGCACCTCCCGGTGGATGGCGGCCAGATGCCTGGAGCGAAAGGCGCTCTCCCGGCCGTCCTGAAGCTTGGTGCGCAGGCTGCCCTTCTGGGCCTCGAGGGCTTCATAGATCCCATCCAGGTTGCCGTGGGCCTGGAGCAGGGTGATGGCCGTTTTCGGTCCCACCCCCCGCACCCCGGGGATGTTGTCGGAGCTGTCCCCCGTGAGGGCCTTGAGATCCACCACGTCTTCCGGGGGCACCCCCAGCTTCTCCACCACCTCCTCCCGGCGAATCTCCCGGGGGCCCGAGCCTCGGTTGTTGGGGCCACCCCCCAGGTAGAGCACGGCGATATCCCGTTCGTCATCCACCAGTTGGAACAGATCCCGGTCGCCGGAGAGGATGCGCACCCTCCAGCCCTCTTTGGCCCCCCTCTCCGCCAGGGTGCCGAGCACATCATCGGCTTCGTAGCCCGGGGCCATCACCAGGGGCAGATCTAGCTGCTCCTTGAGGATCTCCTGGAGGTTCTGGAGATCGGTAAAGAATTGTTCGGGCGCCACGTCACGGTTGGCCTTGTAGGTTTCATCCGTCTCGTGGCGAAATGTGGGTTCGGCGGTGTCGAAGGCAATGGCCACCCCTTCGGGGCGCCATTCCGTACAAGTGTCGAGCAGACTTTTCAGAAAGCCGTAGGTGACGCTGGTGGGCACCCCCTCCTTGGTGGCCAGCCCCCCATCCCCCCCCTTGGCGAAGGCATAAAAGCTCCTGAAGGCAAGGGAATGGCCATCGACCAGCAGCAGGAGAGGTTTGGGATCTGCCATGGCCAACCGTTGTTCCACCCCGATTCGCCTCAGCCTGCCAGATCCTTTTCCAGTGCCGGCCTCCTGGAATGGAAGCGCGGGGGCCGCCGCCTTCAGTGCCTGCGGCCATTACCGCTGGTGGCTGTTGCGGCCGTGCCAGCCGGCGGGCAGTGCGGTGTTGTTTCTGGGATTGAATCCCTCCAGGGCCGATGGGGAGCGGGACGACCCCACCCTTCGCCGCCTGCGGGCACTGGCGGGCCGCTGGGGCCATGGCCGTCTGCTGGTGATGAATCTCTTTGCCCGGGTGGGACCGGATCCCGCCCTGCTGCGCCGGGCTCTGGAGCCGGTGGGGGCGCACAACGATGGCTGGCTGGCCACCGGCCTGGCCTGGCTAGCGGCCCAGCCCCCCGCTCCCTGCGGCCCCCCGCCCCGGATCTGGTTGGGGTGGGGGCAGCAGGGGGGGCTCCATGGCCGCGGGGAACAGGTGTTGGATGGGCTGCGATGCTGGAGCGGTGAAGTGGTGTGCGTGGGGTTGACCCGCCAGGGCCATCCCCGCCACCCTCTCTTCTGTCGGGCCGACCAACCGCCCCAGCCCTTTGTTGTGGCACCCCCCCATGTCTCGCATCCTCCGTTGCTATGCCATTCACCTGCTTCTGAGCAGCGGCCATGAGGAGGTGGTGCAGTTCCCCACCCTGGATGCCTTTCAGCAGTGGTACACCAGCGCCCTCCACGGGGGCGGTTCCCCCGACACGTTCATCAACGTGCCGATCAGTGAGCTAGACGGAGAGTATTTGCTAGTGCGGGCCGGAAACATCATCGGCTTGCGGGTGGAACCCCTTTACGGCAGCATCGACAACTGAGCGCCCCCGGGCAAGATCTGAAGGCCTGCGGTTCAGTTCTGCAGGGCGGCCTCCAGGCGCTTGTGGTCTTCGCCGGTCTGGTGGAGCAGCTGCCAGGAGGTGAGCAGATCGGGCCCCTGCAGGGATCCGAGCAAGGCTGCGCGCAGGCTTTTCATCATCACGCCCTTCTTCACTCCCGCCGCGGCGGCACCCGCTTCAAGAAGGTGTTGGGCGGCCTGGGTATCGAGGGGGGAGCCGGTGGGGTGCTGAGCCAGCAGGAGGGCATGAAGGGCCGCCAGAGCCTGCTGGGAGGGGGGTTGGTGCAGCACCTCCTGAGCCTGGGCATCGGGTTGGGGCACCTCGAAGAAGGGGGCGGCCTGGCTCACCCCATCGCTCAGGAGGGTGAGGGACGGACCCAGCAGGGCCGTGAGCTGGTGCAGCCAGGAGGGGGAAAAGGGGCTGGCATCCGCAGGGGCCTCCTCCCCGAGCCATCCCTTGGCGACCCAGAGGGGCTGGAGCCGCTCCAGCAGCTCCGCCGGGAGCAAACCATGGAGCACCTGGGCATTGAGCCAGTTGAGCTTTTCCCAGTCGAAACGGGCGCCGGCCCGGTTGACCCGCTCGAAATCAAACACCTGGGCTGCCTCCTCCAGGGTGAAGCGCTCCCCCATGCCCTCGGGGGGCGACCAGCCCAGCAGGGTCATGTAGTTGGTGAGGGCTTCCGGGGCGTAGCCCAGGGCGCGGAAATCGCTGATGGAGGTGACCCCATCCCGCTTGGAGAGCTTGCGCCCCTCCTGGTTGAGGATCAGGGGGGTGTGGGAGAACTGGGGGATGGCCAGGCCCAGGGCTTCGTAGAGCAGGATCTGCTTGGCCGTGTTGGCGATGTGGTCTTCCCCCCGGATCACATGGGTGATGGCCATGGCGGCATCGTCGACCACCACCACCAGGTTGTAGAGGGGATCGCCGATCGCATCGGCTGGAGCGCGGCGGGCGATCACCATGTCGCCCCCTAGGTCGGCCCCGCTCCAGCGCATATCGCCCCGCACCAGGTCGTGCCAGACGATGGAACGGTCGTCGTCGATCCGGAAACGGATCACGGCCTGGCGTCCTTCGGCGATGAAGGACTGCTCCTGTTCGGGGGTCAGGTGCCGATGTCGGTTGTCGTAGCGGGGGGCCTCCTTGCGTGCCGCCTGCCCCTCCCGCAGGGCGGTGAGCTCCTCTTCCGTGGTGTAGCAGCGGTAGGCGGCCCCGCTGGCCAGCAGCTGGGCGATGGCCGCCCGATGGGTGTCGATCCGGGCGCTCTGGATCACGGGCTCCCCATCCCAGTGGAGGCCGAGCCAGCTCAAACCCTCCAGGATGTTGGCGGTGTACTCCGACTTAGAGCGTTCCCGGTCGGTGTCTTCAATGCGAAGGAGGAAGGATCCGCCCTGGCGCCGGGCGAAGAGCCAATTGAACACAGCCGTGCGGGCCGTGCCGATGTGGAGCGTGCCGGTGGGGCTCGGAGCAAGGCGGACGCGTACAGGGGAAGGGGCCGCGGCCATCTGCTCTGAAGACAATCTCCGCTTGGGGGACGGGGGAGGACGGGACTGACGGGGCTCGAACCCGCAACTTCCGCCGTGACAGGGCGGTGCTCTAACCGATTGAACTACAGTCCCAAAAGGGGACAAACCTGATCACAAGCTTCAGGTTGGTCCGTCGACGCGATTGTCGACAAAGTCAGTATCGACTGCCATGGTTCCCTCCGTCAATTGATTGACTCCAGAAATGGTGAAGAGATCAGGGCGTCAAAAGCGACGGAGGGTCAGGGGCGGAAGCCCGCAGGTTCAATCAGTCGCACCTGGTTGCCCCGGGCAGTGAATTCACGGCCCTGGTCGCTTTGGACCACCACACGACCACCGGATTTAACCCGGATGACCCTGGCGCGGACCCAACCCAGAGCCGCGGACTCCAGAACTTTGACCACATCACCGGGTTGAAGATCCAACTCCATGCTCGGAACGAGGAAACTACAAAAGGGGGTACATCGGACGCGCCGTGGAGGACTCGAACCCCCGACATCAGGTTTTGGAGACCTGCGTTCTACCAGCTGAACTAACGGCGCAAGGCGATGCACCAGCGAAGGGAAAACCCTTCAACGATCGAAGCGCTGCTTAACCCGAGTGGCTTTACCCACCCGGTCGCGCAGATAGAAGAGCTTCGCTCTCCGCACCTTACCGCGACGCTCAACCTTCACGGAAGCCACTTGGGGACTGTGCAGTAAAAAGACCCGCTCAACCCCAATGCCCTGGAAAATCCTTCGCACCGTGATGGTTTCATTCAGCCCGCCATGGCGCATGGCAATCACCACCCCCTCGTAGGGCTGGATCCGCTCCTTGTTGCCTTCCCGAATCCGCACGCCCACGCGAACGGTGTCGCCCACGTAGATCTCCGGTAGGTCGCTCTTGAGCTGTTCGGCCTCGAAGGCAGCGATCAGATCACGGGCACAGAGCTTGCCGGTGATGGCCTGGCGAGCGGCAGGGGCGGCCTCCACTGGGGTACTCGCTTCGGCAGGAGCCTCAGGAGTTTCGTTCAGTTCGGCTGATGGGGCGTCAACCTGAGGCCCATCGGTTGGGGGCACGTCAGTGGGGGGCAATGTGGTGCTCTCGGTAGGTTCCGCAGCCATTCCAGCGTCCTAAGGATTAAGCCAAACGAAGAGCTTACCTTCTCAGGCGACCCTCTCTCCAGCGCTTCCCTTCTTCTTCCTGCTGCCCAGCCAGCGCCTCAGGCGCTCCACCACCATCAGGGCCCCTGTTGTCAGCATCCACAGCAGGCCCAGGCCGTTCAACATCACGTAGAGGGTTTCCGCCTGGGGGCCCAGCAGGGGTTTCAGCCACTCCCCTTCATGGAAGGTCATCAGGGCATGGGCCCGATCCCTGTCCCAGCCCCCCCAGTCCTTCAGCACCCGGTAGGCCATCCCCGTGCAGGCGGTGAGCAGCAGGGGCGCCAGGACGAAGGGGGCCAGGGTGGCATGGGCCTGTCTCCACCGCAGCATCAGGGGTTGGGCCCGGGGGGTGGGGGGATCGTCGGCCATCGCCTCAGCGCGGTTCGCAGCAGTTCACCGATAGCGTGGAGCAACTGTTCTGTCTGTAAGACGCCGTTTCCCCGCTGCCATGAAGCTGTTTGCCGATCTGCTTTCCTCCGCCAGCGGGCCTGCGGGCCAAGATAAAGCCGCCCAGCTCCTCACCCGCAGCGGCCCCCGCATCCCCAACAACCGCCGGGGGGTGGAGGTGAAATCCGCCAAGGAGATCGCCACCATGCGCACCGCCAGCCGGATTGTGGCCACCGTTTTGCGGGAGGTCACCGACCTGGTGCAGCCGGGCATGACCACCGGCGATCTGGACCGGCACGCGGAGAAGCGCATCCGGGAGATGGGCGCCGTGCCGAGTTTCAAGGGTTACCACGGCTTTCCCGCCAGCATCTGCGCGAGCATCAACCATGAGGTGGTGCATGGCATCCCCAGCAGCAAGCGGGTGATCAAGGAGGGCGACCTGATCAAGGTGGATACGGGCGCCTTCTTTGACGGCTACCACGGCGACAGCTGCATCACCATCGGCGTGGGCAGCACGGTGAGCGAGGAGGCCCTGCGGCTCAGCCGGGTGGCTCAGGAGTCGCTGATGCGGGGTTTGGCCACCATCCGGGCGGGCAGCACCCTGCTGGAGCTTGCCGGGGCGGTGCAGGACCACGTGGAGGCGCATGGCTATGCGGTGGTGGAGGATTTCACCGGCCATGGGGTGGGCCGCAACCTCCATGAGGAACCGTCGGTGTTCAACTACCGCACCCGCGATCTGCCCAACATCACCCTGCGGGCGGGCATGACCCTGGCGGTGGAGCCCATCCTCAATGCGGGCAGCAAGGCCTGCCGCACCCTCAAGGACCGCTGGACCGTGGTGACGGTGGATGGCAGCCTTTCGGCCCAGTGGGAGCACACCATCGTGGTGGCCAGCGACGGCTGCGAGATCCTCACGGATCGCAATTTCTAGATGCCCTGGCCGGGCTCGGCAGTGGCCCGGGTGAACGCGCCCATGTAGGCCCAGCGTCCGAGGGTGTGGAGGGGCATGAGCAAATAGGTAAGGGGGTTGATCGTGACGATGATCAGGTTGCAGTTCCAGTCGGCCTGGCGCAGGATCTCCCCCGCCACCCAGTCGGCGGACATCACCCCATAGGGGTTGAGTTCGGAGCGGAAGGGCCCCAGCACCAGCCGCCGCAGCCGCAGGTGGGCCGAGGCCAGGTCGAGGGCCCGCAGGCTGAAGATCTGGCCAATGAGCCGCTTGCTGATCTCGTAGAGCGGGCTCAGGGCCGGCTGGATCTCAGCTTCCGAGGTGTTGAGCCACACCTCGCCCCTTGCCCCGCGCCTGGCGCGCTCCTGGGCGAAGAGCTCCAGCAGGCGCCAATGGCTGAAGGCGTTCACCTCCAGGGCCAGGTGGAGGGCCTCCCTGTCGCGGCGGCCCTGCTGGTTGAGACCGTGGTTGAGCACCAGCACATCCACTTCCCCAAGCAGAGACGCCAGGGCACTTTCCTGGCCCGTTTCCCAGTCCACCTGGCGCAGGGGGATCAGCTGTCCCTGCGGATCCCGCACCTCCAGGGGGGGCATTTCCCTGGTGGGGGAGCGGTGGGTGAGGGCGATCAGCAGCGCGCCCCGGCTGTGCCAACGCCGGATCAGGGCCTGGCCAAGAGTGCCGCGAGCTCCTGTGATCGCCACCGTGGGGTTTTGCACGGTTGTTGTGAAACCTGGCTGCCGGAGGATGGAGGGATTGGATGCGAGCTGCAAGAATCTGCCACAGCCTGGCTCTGTTGAGGCCTCTCCATGCCCAGCCCGCTGCTGATTGGCTCCTGCGAACCCTTCAGCGGCAAGTCGGCTGTTGTGCTCGGATTGGCCCAGCAATTGCGCCGCAAGGGCGTGGATTTTTCCTTCGGCAAGCCCCTGGCCACCTGCCTCGACCCGGAGGAGATCCACCAACCTGGCGACCCCCTGCTGGATGCGGATGTGCGCTTCATCGGGGCGACTCTCGGGCTTGAGGCCGCTCAGCTGATCCCCTCACTGGCGGTGCTGGAGCCCGGCTCCGCCGAGCAGCGGCTTCTGAATGGGGACTTGGGGCCCGTGGACGGGGTGCAGACCCTGCAGGCTTCGCTCCGGGAGGAGGGCACGGGGTTGGTGATTCTGGAGGGGGCGGGCCGATTGAGTGAGGGGTGGCTGTTCGGCCTGGGACTGGTGCCCCTGGCCCGGGCCCTGGAGGCCGTGGTGGTGCTGGTGCATCCTTGGCAGGACAGCCGGGATGTGGAGCCCTTGCTGGAGGCCCACAGCCAGCTGGGCCCCCTGTTGGCCGGGGTGGTGATCAATGGGGTGCCCCCCGAAGCGCTGGCCAGAATGAAGCAAGACCTCACCCCGGCCCTGGAGCGCATCGGCCTGCCGGTGTTGGGGGTGATGCCTCGGAGCCCCTTGTTGCGTAGCGTCACGGTGGAGGAGCTGAGCCGGCGGCTTCAGGCTCGGGTGCTCTGCTCCCGGGAGCGGCTTGATCTGCTGGTGGAAACCCTCTCGATCGGGGCGATGAATGTGAATTCCGCCATGGAATTCTTCCGCCGCCGCCGCAACATGGCTGTGGTGACCGGCGCCGACCGCACGGACATCCAGCTGGCGGCTCTGGAGGCTTCCACCCAGTGCCTGATCCTCACGGGGGTGGGAGAGCCCCTGCCCCAGCTGCTCAACCGGGCGGAGGAGCTGGAGGTGCCCGTGCTCAAGGTCGACCACGACACCCTCACCACGGTGGAGGTGGTGGAGGCCTCCATCGGCCATGTGCGCCTGCATGAGGCAGTGAAAGCCACCTATGCGATGCGCTTGGTCGAAGAGAATTGTCACTTTGAACGGCTGTTCGAACGCCTCCAGTTGGCCTGAACCGCATCAGCGCTGCTAGCTTCCAGAAGCTACATGTGGGCGTACGACGGGTGACCCGGTCTCTCGATCTTCCAGCTCTCGACAGGATTGACACCCTGGCCCAGGAGCTGGCCATGCTCCAGGACACGGGCAAACGGCGCATTGCCATCCTCGGCAGCCGCCATGTGCCTGTGGTGTCGATCCATCTGGTGGAACTGGTGGCCCGCTCCCTGGCCCATGAGGGGCACAATCTGATTACCTCTGGCGCCCAGGGGGTGAATTCGGCGGTGATCCGGAGTGTGCTGGCGGTGGATCCGGGCCGGCTCACCGTGTTGCTGCCCCAGAGCCTGGAGCGCCAGCCGAGCGAGTCGCGGGAGCAGCTGGAGCAGGTGTTGCACCTGGTGGAGAAGCCAGAGCACGATGAGTTGCCCCTGCCGATGGCCAGCAGCCTCTGCAACCAGGAGATCATCAGCCGCTGTGACCAGCTGATCTGCTACGCCTTCCACGACAGCGAAACCCTGCTCTCGAGCTGCCGGACCGCGGAAGACATGGGCAAGGTGGTGAGCCTTCTGTTCTTTGATTGAGGGCTGGCTCTAGGGGCTCTGGCGAGCCATCACCTGCAGGCAGTTGCCATCCCGCCCCATCACGGTGACCCGCTCCCCGGGGTTGAGGGGTGTGTGGGGATCCACATTGAGGGCGGCCCAGCTCTGGCCCTGCCATTGCACCCGCCCGCTGCCATCGGGGTTGAAGGCACTGATCACCTGGGCCTGGTCGGCCTTGGGCGGCAACAGGGCGGCGCCATCGGCGGATCGCAGCGACCAGCGTCGCAGCAGGGCATAGCCCACCGCGGCGAGCCCGAAGAACAGCACGGTCTGGGCCCAGGCCGGCAGGGGCATGGCGACTCCCAGCAGGGTGAGGGCCATGGCGGCCGTGCCCCCCACCAGTAACAGTCCGTCGCCATCCAGCCCTAGCAACACCAGCAGCCAGAGGCCCGAGGCAACAAGCAGCCAGAACAGGGGGGGCGATGGCATGGCCAAAGGCGAGCCTCCACCCATTCTCTTCCCTAGCCTGGAGAAACGGTGGCAACGGTCATGGATCCCCTGATTCCTCTGGTGCTGGTGATGGTGGGCGCCCTGGGCGTGAGCAGCGTGAAGGTAACGAGCAGCAGCCGCTCGATGCTGGTGGAGCGCCTTGGCAAATACAACCGCCAGCTCTCGCCAGGGTTGTCGTTCGTGTTGCCGGGGGTGGAGAAGGTGGTGAGCCACGAATCGCTGAAGGAGCGGGTGCTGGATATCCCCCCCCAGCAGTGCATCACCCGCGACAACGTGTCGATTGAGGTGGATGCGGTGGTGTACTGGCAGCTGCTGGAGCACTCCCGCGCCTATTACGCGGTGGACAACCTGCAGGCGGCGATGGTGAACCTGGTGCTCACCCAGATCCGCGCCGAGATGGGCAAACTCGACCTCGACCAGACCTTCACCACCCGTTCGGAGGTCAATGAGGTGTTGCTGCGGGAGCTGGATCAGGCCACCGATCCCTGGGGGGTAAAGGTGACCCGGGTGGAGCTGCGCGACATTCGGCCCACCCCCGGGGTGCAGCAGGCGATGGAGCAGCAGATGACGGCGGAGCGGGAAAAGCGGGCGGCGATCCTGCGCTCTGAGGGGGAGAAGGAATCCCAGCTGAATGCGGCCAGGGGCCGGGCCGAGGCGTTGGTGCTGGATGCGAAGGCCAAGCAGGAGGCCCTGCTGCTGGAGGCCGAAGCCCAGGCCCAGCAGCAGCGTTTGTTGGCCAAGGCCCGGGCGGAGGCCGCCACGGAGCTGGCCGCTGCCATTGAGGCCAATCCCGCAGCCGCGGAGGGCCTGCGGCTGCTGCTGGCCAAGGACTGGATGGCCATGGGCCAGGAGATGGCCCAGGCCAAGGGGGGCACGGTGCTGATGGTGGATCCCCAGAGCCCGGCCAGCCTGCTGGCGGCCCTCAAGGGCCTGCAGGAGAAGGGCTGAGTCCCACTGCCCTGATCCTTACCGACGCGATTGATGGTGTATCACCCCCCCAGCCAGCTGCTCGAAGTTCTGCAAAAAATTGCCTACGAAGAGCCGTTGCCGGATGGGGATCCCCGGTATGTGGATTCGCGGGAGGCGCGGGGCAGCGAAAAAACCTTTACCCGCCTGGCGCGCAAGTTTGGTTGGGATCCGGCCGGCGAGGCGTTCTTTGCGCCCTATGAAAAGCACATCCTGTTCTTTGGCCACATCGGCATTGGCAAAACCACCGAATTGCGCCGTTATGCCGGCCAGCTGAACGGCTCCAGGCGGTTTTATGTGGTGGAAGTGGATGTGCTGGCCAAGTTGGATCGCAACAACTTGCAGTACACCGAAGTGCTGATGGCCATGGCCGAAACCTTGCTGGAACGTCTCCATGGCGACGGCTATTCCTTGGACGCTGATGCCCTGGATCCCCTGCAACGCTGGTTTGGCCATGTGGTGCAAACAGATGCCACAACGAGGGAGCTCAGTGCTGAACTCAAGACGGTGGCCGAGGGGGGCGGCGGGATCCCAGGCCTGATCAAGCTTTTGGCCACATTTACGGCCGCGTTTAAGACGGGGTCGAGCCAGAAGAGTGAATGGCGGCGAGAAATTCGCAACGATTTCACCGCCCTGGCGCAGGCCTTCAGCACCCTCATTCGCCAGGCGGAGACCCAGCTAGCCCAAGAACGCAGGGCCGAGCGGGTGCTGTTTTTGATCGATGGAACCGACAAGATGCGCGGCGAAGATACCCAGCAATTTTTTGTGCAGGATGCGGAGCAGTTGCTGGCCATTCAAACCCTGGTGATCTACACGGCGCCGCTGCATTTGAAGTACGACGGTCGTCTCGGCGGCAAGCTGGATGCCGACATTGTGCTGCCGATGATGAAGTTGCAGGAACGGGATGGCAGCCCCTTTGAAGCCGGGTGGACAACGATGCGCCGCTTGCTGTTATTGCGAGCCGACCGTTGCCTGTTTGCCAGTGATGCGGAGGTGGATCGCTTGGTGGAGTTCAGCGGCGGCCATCCCCGGGAACTGTTGCGTCTGCTGAAACTCTGCTGTGAGGTGGCCGACGACATGATTGATGCCAGCGTGGTGCAAACGGCGATCGAAAAATTGGCTGCTGACTATCGCTATTTCCTTAAACCCGCTGATTACGTGCTGCTCAATACGATCGACCGTCATCCTGCGGATGGCGGCAACGACGAACAGGCGCAGGAGTTGTTGCATCGGTTGGCGTTGCTGCAATACAACGACGGCACCTGGCGCCGCAGCCATCCCGTCGTGCGCACACTTGAGGGGTACGCGCTGGCGACCCCGTCAGTTTGAGCCGCCACCAACCTCTCCATGGCTGGTTCCGCCTTTGCGATCGAACAAGTGAGGCTTGCTGAAGCCCGCCAGCTGCCTGGGCCGTGCCACGACGACTTTCTTCGCCTCACCCGCACCCTGATTCATGGGCCGGAGTTTCAGTGGCTGCTTGTGGAGGCGCCAGATGAGGGGCTCAGGAGGCAGGTGATGGACGCCCTCGATCGGGTGCTTCAACGCGCGGGATTGCGGAGTGATCGGCTGCCGCTGAGCGACAAGATTGTGGATGTGCCGATGCTGGAAGCCCGGCTGGTGAACAACGCGCGCCATGCGCCTGTGGTGCAAGTGATCGGCCGCCCGGGCTGGTTTGACGCCGCCCGCTGGGACGCCTTCAACGCACGGCGGGAGCGGCTGGCCGCCGAGGCACGGTCCCGGCTGGTGTTCTGGCTGGATGGAGAGGCGATCGCCCTGGCGTCCCGCAGCGCGCCTGATCTGTGGGCCTGGCGGGGCGGCGTGTATTCGTTCTTGCCTGCATCAGCGCCAGCTTCCCCGCGGGCTACTGGGGTGGAGAGGGCATTGCCAACCCCCTCTCCTTCCCCGGCTGGGGCAGTCGACACCCGCTCGATGGCCGAGCGCAGCCGGCGGGTGGCAGAGATCCGGGCCTGGCTCGAGGAGCACCCGGATGTGCCCGATGAGCTGCGGGTCCCCCTTGTCGATGAGCTGGGCCGGCTGCTCTTTGCGCTTGGGGACTATGACGACGCCCTCGCCCATTGGCGCGAGGTGGAGTTACCCCTCCTTCGCCGGCTGGGGGATTCCCTCAGACAGGCCCATACCTTTGGGCAGATCGCAGATGTATTGCAGGTCAGAGGGCAACTGGACGAAACATTGCGCATCTATCAGGAAGAACAAATCCCGGTCTACAAACAACTGGGAGATGTGAGATCAACAGCTATCACCAAGGCGAAGATCGCAGATGTTTTGCAAAATCAAGGGCGACCAGGAGATGCGCTTCGTATTTATCAACTCGAGGCATTGCCAGCCTTCGAACAACTGGGTGATTTGCGCTCCAAGGCCGTGACGATGGGGAGTATTGCGGATGTGTTGCAGTCACAGGGACAGTCAGATGAGGCTATGCGAATCCTCCAGGAGTCTCTCCCGATCTATGAAAGACTCGGGGATCCTCGTGAGAGAGCTGTCACAATGATCAAAATTGCGGATATATTGCGATCTCATGGTCGACAGGATGATGCGCTGAGGACATACCGCGAAGAAGCGCTCCCAGCTTTTGAGAGAATAGGTGATACATGCTCAAGGGCTATGGTAATGGGCAGAATTGCAGATACTCTGCAAGAGCGAGGGCATTTAGATGAAGCGCTCATTATTTATCAAAATGAGCAGCTTCCAATATGTGAGGAGATGGGGGACATCCGCTCACAAGCGATAATAAAATCAAAGATAGACGCTATTTTGCAGATTCGGGGCACTCCCAGCCTTTGACCGCCTCGGAGATGTGCGTGGCAAGGCTTTGACGATGGGCAAGACCGCGGATGCATCCGCGCGCAGGGGCGGAATGGGGTTACCCCAGGGGGGAGCCGGTCGATCATGGCCCGGGGGGCGGCGCCTTGCCAGTTCGGCGGCGAAGCACTCGGGCTCCCAGCTGGTGCTGCCGTTCAGGGGCAGTTGTGGAGAAAGGGTTGGCCGGCACCGCCAGGCAGGAGTAACGCCTTCATGTCTTGAAGACTCTGGGCCGGAGACTGAGTGAACAGCTGCGGCGACGCCTGAACGGCGGACGTGAGCCAGGTAGTGACCAGCGCGACCAGCAGCGCTTCCCGCACAGCTTGGCGACGCCCGTAGCGCCTGGTGATCGGCTCCTCTGGCTGCTGCAGCGGGCCATCGCAGGCCGGAAACAGGGGCCGCGGCAGCCGGCTGAAGCGCAGACGGAGGTTGGAGCTGATCGGCTGGTGAAGCCGGGGCTTGTGCTGGCGCAGAAGAGGAAGCGGCTGGGGCATCACGAGCCATGCAGGTGAGGGCATTCTGCCGCCCCTGGATGGTGCGTGGACAGCACCAGCGAGCGAAGAGTCGCTTAGGTTGCAGGTGCTAGCATATATGCTATCAGGTGCGAAAGGTCGATGGCCCAGGTGCTGATTCGTCAATTGGATGAGCGGGTGGTGGCGATCCTGAGGGAGCAGGCGCGGGCGCGTGGAGTATCGCTGGAGCAGAGCCTCAGGGAGCTGCTCACAAGCGCGGCGCAACAGCACAGTGATGTGCGCGAGCGTCTGGCCGCCCTGCGCCGGCAGACGCCTGCCAGGGCCCAGGGCCTGGATGTGGCGGCCTTGATACAGGAGGGGCGTGAGCAGCGCTGAGCCCCGCGCCTGGGTGGTGGATGCATCGGTGGCGTTTGGCTGGTTTGCCGAGGTGGCCCACAGCGAAAGGGCGGTTGCGCTGCTCGACGCGCAGCCAGCCATCCAGCTGATCGCCCCGGATCTGGTGTTGGTGGAACTGCTCAATGCAGGGTGGAAGGCCCAGCGGCAGGGAGCAATCAGCGAGGCCCAATTCCTGGCGATCGGCGAACTCGCCCCCACCCTGCTCAGCGAACTGGTGCCGGCCGCTGCGCTCTTGGCCAGGGCGCAGCGCTGGTGCCAAGTGCTGGATCACCCCGCCTACGACTGCCTCTATCTGGCATTGGCGGAGCTACGCTCGGCGATGTTGCTCACCCAGGATCAACGGCTGCTGCGCAAGGTGCAGGAGGTTCCGCAGGCGGAGGCTTTGGCGATGGCCATCGAGGAGCTGGTGCTGTCCTGATGGTGCCGTTTCAGCGGCTGGCGGCCATCAAGGGGTTGCAGGAGAAGGGCTGAGCGAGGCGCCTGGATGGAGCCGTCGCCCCACCCGGGCCACATGCTGGTGAAGGGGTTCGGGCAGGTCGTGGTGAAGCGATAGGTCGATGCTCCAGGGGAGCAGCAGATCATCGAGGGCTGCCATTAACCGCAGGCGATCGTCGTGGCGGAGGTTTGGTGCCACCAGGATGAGGTCGATGTCGGAACCTGGGTGGTCGCGCCCCATGGCCCCTGGCGCTCCCGTTCGTTAAGGGCCGGCGGCTGAAAGAAGGTTTCCAGTTGCTCGAGAGCCTGGCAGAAGTTGGCGAAGCGCTGCTGCCAGCGGATGTCGGGCGGCATGGCGGCTGGGGAGTAGGGACATTTTGGCTCAGCTGGAAGCCCGAAGATCAGCCCGCCAGAATCCCCTGTAGCCCGCCGCTGTAGATCAGGGCGGTGCAAAGGATGGCGCCAGCCCAACAGAGGCTGCGGAGGGGCGGAATGTTGGCCACGTAGGCCCCGATGTAGCCCAGGCGCAGCAGGGGATGGAGCCAGGCGGCGCCGAGGGCCACCCCGGTGGGAAGCCAGCCATGGGCCGCGGCGATCAGGGCCAGCAGGCAGGCGGGTGCATGGAGGGTAAAGGCCTCGAAGCTGTTCTGGTGGGCCCAGTTGGCCCGTTTGCCCCAGGCCGGCAGCCGGTCGAACATGGCCCGGGGGGCGGCCAGATCGGAGGGGGTGAAATCGGCCTGGGAGCGGGCGGCGCCTAGGGGGATCAGGCTGGCCACCACCACGGCGCCCGAGAGCACGAGCGACCAGGCAAAGGCCGCCCCGGGCGCCAGGCCAAGACCGCCACTGCCACTGGCCAGCCCGGAGGCGGCGGCGAGGAGGGCGGGAAGGGGAAGCACGGGGCTCATGGTGCGTGGGGCGGGCGGGTGCTCCTTTCTAAGGGGGCACCGGCCCGGGAGTGGGTGGGCGAGATGGGAGAGACCTTTTAGGGTTGGAGTTCCCGCCCAGCGTTCTGTCCATGGCCGACAGCTTCTCCTTCGATGTGGTGAGTGATTTCGATCGCCAGGAGTTGGTGAATGCGGTGGATCAGGTGCGGCGGGAGGTGGTTCAGCGCTACGACCTCAAGGATTCCAAGACGGAGATCGAGCTGGAGGAGGCCAGCCTCACCATCACCACCGCCAGCGACATGACCCTGGAGGCGGTGAATGATGTGCTGCGCCAGAAGGCCACCAAGCGCAACCTGTCGCTGAAGATCTTTGATTTCCAGCCCAGCGAAGTGGTGGGCGGCAACCGGGTGATGCAGGTGGTGAAGTTGCGCAAGGGGCTGAGCCAGGAGCTGGCCAAGAAGCTCTCCAAAACCGTGCGCGACCAAGTGAAAAAAGTGACCGTGGCGATCCAGGGCGACAGCCTGCGGGTGACCGGCAAAAACAAGGACGAGCTGCAGCAGGTGATCCAGCTCCTCAAGCAGGAAGACTTGGAGGTGCCGTTGCAGTTTGAGAACTATCGCTGAGGGGGAATCCCTCTCGCCGCTTGGGTCTCTGACGTAATTGAGCACTACTTCTTGGCGGTTCTGCTGCGGGAGCCCGCCGCTGTGGCTGTCCTGGAACGGTTGTGTCATGTCTTGCAGCCGGCGATGGCTGCACCTGGCATCCTTGAATAGGGATCAGGCCGAAAAAAGTTGATCACGGCATGGCCATAATCTGTCCTTTTTCTCTGAGGTTTTCAAGGACACCCTTGCGGGGCTTGCGGGCTACCGCAAAATGTGAGATGGCATTGCTGCAGCTGATAAACCCGATAGAGTGGAATCGAGAAATTACTGGTGAATGACCCTTTGAGCATGAGGGAGGACCTCCGACGTCTGCTTCCTCGCTTGATAGAGGTTGTTCCTGCCGAAGGAGCTCCGGAGCCTCCCAAGCAAAGGCTGACGCGTTTGGGCCAAGCATCCATTGCTAGCTTCATCGGCCTGATTGGATTTGGAATCTATTTGGGATCATTGGCGTTCAGTAGCTCTATAGCGGCAAAGCTCCAATTCTGTCCAATCCTTAATGACGCAGCCCATCAAACAGCTGGTTTGGATTCTCTCACTGTGCTGAAGCGAGGAGATGCGACCAATATGTTGATCTGGAATTACCGGATGAATGATGAGCTGATTCGAGAACTAAAAGGTGCATCCAGGGGGCAGCAACTCATTATGAAACAGCAGAATGCCAGCTTGACCATGAGGCTGAGTCGGCAATGTCACCTAGCCCGTTATTATCGAACGCAGGTTGGCGCTCTTGGGGCGGTCTCCACCGGAGCGGCGGCAATCATTGTCATCACTGGCATGGTCCGCTTGCCAAAAGGAATCGGCGAAGTCTCCCGTTGTGAGCAAGCAATATTTATCTCTTCGCTGTCTTTATTGGTCCTGACTGTTGGCTATCTGTCACTTGGTGGTGCTCAGGAACGGGCGCAGTCCAATTGGGAAGATCATCAAATGGGAATTGAGCTACTTTCTCAGTTCAGGAGCAGTCTGGCGAACAATCAACTTCTGATCACTCTGGAGCCAGATTCGAAAGTCCCGTCGGACAAGCCTCCGATCCCACTGAGCAATCCAGCAGCAGTCGCCGAGCTGGTCAACAGGTTTGATCGGAGGCTGCTTGCCATCCACCATGGATCTGTGAAATTGAACACCGGTTTCGCTCGTGAGACCTATGAGACGTTGCTTCGGGAGCGGCGGCCGACTAACAGCAATCCACTGCCCAATAGCCCCTGATGTGCCAGCGGATGGTGCGTTGCTAGAAACAAAGTAGAACCCTGCGCGAACGTTCATGGTCAGTACCGTCTCCCAGTTCGCCATCGATCTTGTCATGGAGTTTGAGGGCTGTTCCCTGCAGGCTTACCCGGATCCTCTGAGTGGCGGGGAGCCTTACACCATCGGCTGGGGCACCACCGTCTATCCCGACGGTCGTCGCGTCCGACCTGGCGAGACGATCACAAAAGAAGATGCAGACAAGTTCCTAGTCATCACGCTGCAGGAGCACTACTGGCAGCCGATCAGCGGCAAAGTTCCCCATTGGTTGGACATGCACCCGCAGATGCAGTCGGCCCTGTGCAGCTTTGCCTATAACCTTGGTGCCGATTTTTATGGTAACAGCGATTTCAACACCATCAGCGCCTGCCTCCGGGAAAAACGCTGGAATGACGTGCCCAAGGCCATGCTGCTGTATGTGAATCCAGGGAGCAATGTGGAGAATGGCCTCCGCCGGCGTCGGAGTGCGGAGGGGGCTCTCTGGTCTAGCGGGCTCGCCCAGCTGATTGGTAGTGGGCAGCCAACGGCAGCCAATGAGATTTACGAAGCCATCACTGAAACCTTCCTTAAGAAGGACAACTTGGATTCCACCCAGCTAGCCCCCCATCAGTTGGTACCCGTGGAAACTGGCAAGCAATACAAGACTGAGGCGGTTTTGCAACAGGCTGGAAACTCGATACAGGTGCGCCTCGCCTATGGTGCCGGGGACTGGTGGCTTTACCTGCCGCATTGGAAGAAGGCTGGTACGGTCACGAACAGCGCAGGGTCAGCACCGTCCGTTGCGGCCCAGCCCCCGGTGACCATCGCCGGCGGCCGTCATTTACTGGAGGTTCCTTACCGGTCTCAGCGCGACAATGTGGAGAATCCATCCGGCAGCTGCAATGTCACCTCCATTGCGATGTGCCTCCTCTTCCTTGGCATGAAGGATCCGCCAGGGTTGCAGCTGGAGGATGATCTCTATCGGAAGATGGAGCAGCGGGGATGGGACAGGCACGATCCCCAGGCGATGAAGAACCTCATCGAATCCTTTCAGGGATACCGGGATATCTTTCGCGTGGATGGCAGTTTCAAGAACATCCGCAGTTCCATCGACGCTGGCAACCCGGTGATCATTCATGGGTACTTCACCGGATCAGGCCATATCGTGGTGATCTGTGGTTATGACGACACGGGCTTTATTGTCAATGATCCCTACGGTGAGTGGTTCAGCACCGGCTACGACACGAGTCGAAGCGGGAAAATGCTTCGTTACTCCTACGGGATGATGGCCCACATCTGCTCTCCCGAAAGCGAGGCTGATCCGAAGAACAGCTGGTACCACACCATTTTCAGGGTGTGATTCCATTGGCGGGGTCCTGCTTTTCGGGTCGCTTCGGGAGAACAAAGGGGGGCCTTGGCTCTCCCATGGCAGCCCCCTTGCAGAGCACAGCGATGGACTCGCCATTCACCGGAGCGATGAAGGAGGTGTTCGCGCGCACGTTGCATGTGGTGGGTGTTCCTCGATGCTTCAAGCGGGCATCGAACAGAAGATGCATCGGCTGCACACGCACTCTCACGACACTCTTGCCCTGCTGGAAGGACAGCGGTGAAGGGGACGCTGGGGACAGATCGGTTTCGATCACCGATCCATACTTCAGGGCAATTAGGCCGCGACCCTGCCCATCGCGACACAACAGCCCTCTGGGATCCCGGTCGACGACGAGCCAATAGCGTTGCGGATGAATCCCGCGGAATCCGCTGACGGAAATCGAGGGAAAATCACCATCCGGAGAGGGTCTCACCACATCAGGCACCTGGGCGGTGGACGTCGACGCGACCACCAGGTTGAGTGAGGCGAGCAAACACCCGAGGGGAACGGATCGAAGCGGGTGAAACGGAGAGGATTGGAAGGACAACACTGTTACGTCGACACATGCCATTTTAATGCAAGATAGATGCTCCTCATTCGACCCGGTTTCTTATTTTGTCGTCACAATCAGTGCCGCTGATGCTTTCAAACGTTCTGCTGATTAGTTGCGTTGCTCCATTGAGACTCTCAATGAGATTTGGCGGCCCAGCTGCTCCAGGGGCCCCATCGCTGCGGGTGGGTTGCTGGGAATAGAAGTGCATCGGGCGCTGGGGACGGGCCAGTCCAGGCTGCCGCTTGACCAGGGCCAGCTCCAAGGCGCGGTTGCTGCCCCAGGGAAACGTGTGCCCCGCCAGCTCTCGACAGAGGGTGAGGGCCTCGCTGTCCAGTGGCGTGGGGCTATTGGACATGGCCCGCCTCCCCCTGCGTCCATGGACTCACCCGTTCCGCCAGGGCCAGGCAGCGATCCATCTCCTCCCACAGCAGTTCCCGGCGATCGGCGCTGACGGCGTAGGAGCGGTGGTGCAGATCCCGCCCCACATAGCGCAGGGCCTCGCAGATGCGCCGCCAGTCGTCGGGGCTGAGGTCGGTGGTCTGGGTCATGGCAGGTCTCAGGAGGTGTGGAAGGGGTTGAGAAGCCGCACACCGGTGCCGGCAAAGTCGGCCGTGTTCCGCGTCACCACCGTCAGGTCATGCAGCAGGGCGATGGCGGCGATCTGCTTGTCGAGGGCGTGGGCTGGATTGGGAGCTCGCAACCGGCCCCAGAGCTGGGCTGCCTCCTGATCAAAGGCCAGCACCCGATCCCCGTAGTCGTCCAGCAGCTGGCCCAGCCATTGCTCCAGGGCCTTGGCTTGCTGCTGATCACCGCGATGGCGGATCAGGTCGATGCCGCGCCGCAACTCCCCGATCGCGATGGCAGAGAGAAACACTGGGCTATCGCCGTTGGCCATCTCCTGCCAGAAGGCCATCACGCCGCCATTGGCGCGGCTCCCCTTGCGGGCTTCGCTGATCACGTTGGTGTCAACCAAAAACATCCGTGGCTTTTCCGTTGTCGCCCGCACGTTCGAAGTCGGTGTCGTTCCCCCCCTCCGGCATGGTGGCCAAAAGTTCGGCCAGGTTGCGACGGGGAGGCGTGAGGAGCGCTGCCGCCAGGATGGCGCGATGTTCGGCTTCTGCGCTGCGTCCATGGGCGCCGGCCCGTTGCTTCAGGGCCCGAACGCACGAGCAAATCGGCCACCGAACACCCGTTCCCTGTTAGCAATGCTATCGCTTTGGATGTCCTGCGGGCAGGCGGGCGGCGGCGTCCTTGGCGGGAGCGGCCCCGAACGCGCGGGTTCCGCCGGAGAATGGGGCAGAGCAACGGAACCCGTTTGAGCCCTGACGCTGATCCCCTGCCCTCCCTGGGTCCCGACCGGGGCTGGCGCTTCTGGATCGATCGGGGCGGCACCTTCACCGATGTGGTGGCCTGTCCCCCCCGGGGCCCCCTACAGGTGCGCAAGGTGCTCTCCGTGCAACCCGAGCGGCCGGGCGATCCGGCTGTGGCGGCCATTCGGGAGCTGCTGGGGGTGGACCCCGATCGGCCGCTGCCGCCGGCGCTGGTGGAGGAGGTGCGGCTGGGCACCACCGTGGCCACCAATGCCCTGCTGGAGCAGGCCAGCGCCCCAGTGCTCCTGCTGCTGAATCGGGGCCTGGGGGATCTGCTGGCCATCGGCGACCAGCACCGGCCCGATCTCTTCGCCCTGCGCATCGAGCGCCCCCAGCCCCTGGATGTGCGGGTGGTGGAGGTGGAGGGGCGTCTCGGAGCCGATGGCGAGGAGGTGAGCCCCCTTGTGCTGGATGGGGTGCTGGAGGAGCGGATCCGCCAGGCCCTGGCCGATGGACCGCGGAAGCTGGCGGTGGCTCTGCTCCATAGCTACCGCCAGCCTTCCCATGAGCGGGTGCTCGGCGCCTGGCTGGAGGCCCAGGGCCTGGGCCCCGCCCTTCTCTCCCACCAGCTCAGTCGCCAGCCCCGCCTCCTCCCCCGGGCGGCCACCACGGTGGTGGAGGCGGGCCTGCAGGTGGTGTTGCAGCGCTACCTCTCCCAGGTGGCGGCCGCTCTTGGCCCGGCCACCACCCTGCGGGTGATGACCTCCAGCGGCGCCCTGCAAAGCCCTGGCCTCTTGCGTGCCAAGGACACGATTCTCTCCGGCCCCGCCGGCGGCATGGTGGGCGCCGTGGCGGCCGCCCGGGCGGCGGGCTTGGCGTCGGTGCCTCTGGTGGGCTTCGACATGGGGGGAACGTCGACCGACGTGTTTCATTTCGATCCCGCCCGGGGCGAGCTGGCCTGGGAGCGCAGCACGGGCTCCGAGGTGGCCGGCCTGCCCCTGCTGGCGGAGATGTTGCCCATCCACACGGTGGCGGCCGGGGGTGGATCGGTGCTGCAGGCGGCGGATGGGCGGCTTGTGGTCGGGCCCCGCTCGGCGGGAGCCGACCCGGGTCCGGCCTGCTATCGGCGCGGCGGCCCCGCCACGATCACCGATGCCAACCTGCTGCTGGGTCGCCTTCCGGTGACCGCCCTTCCGGCGGTGTTTGGTGCCAACGGTGATCAGCCGGCGGATCGGGAGGCGGTGGAGCGGCGCTTCGCCGCGCTGGCCCAGGAGCTGGGGCTAGGCCCGGAGCAGGTTGCCCTGGGGGCGTTGCAGGTGGCGGTGGAGCGCATGGCGGATGCCATTCGGCGCATTTCGATCCAGCGGGGTCACGACATCCGCCAGGCCCTGCTGGTGTGTTTCGGCGGGGCCGGCGGCCAGCACGCCTGCGCCTTGGCCAGCCGGTTGGGGGTGGCCAGGGTGCTGCTCCACCCCCTGGCGGGGGTGCTCTCGGCCTATGGCATCGGCTTGGCGCCCCAGCAGCTGCATCGGGAGCGGAGCCTGCGGGCTCCCCTGGAGCCTGGGTTGGGAGTCGCTCTGGGGCGCTGCCTGGCGGAGCTGGAGGGGGAGGGGTGCCGGGCCCTGGAGGCGTCGGGAGATCTGGCTCCTGGCCAGACGCCTGCCCTCACCCTGCGGCTGGATCTGCGCACCGCCGCCAGTGAGCAGGTGCTCGAGGTGGAGGGAACAGGCCTCCTGGAGCGGGATCTGGAGAGGGACGAGGCGAGCTGGATCGGACTCCTGCGCCGTAACTTCCAGGAGAGCCATGAACGCCGCTTCGGCCATCGCTCCCCGGAGGAGGCCTTGGTGCTGGAGCGGGTGGTGCTCAGCCTGCAAACCCAGGAGGCTCCCGCGGCGCGGCAGCCAGCAGCAACCCCTGGGAGAGGTGGGGGTGATGCCACCCCCGAGCGCCAGGTGCCCCTCTGCCTGCCGGATCCGGCCACACCCCCTGGCCAGACCGTGCGCCCCCTGTGGTCCTCCGTTCCCATGTGGCGGCGTGGCCGGCTGGTGGCGGGCCAATGCCTGCAGGGTCCCGCGTTGGTGCTGGAGGACACGGGGACGTTGGTGCTGGAGCCGGGCTGGCAGGCCCGGGTGTTGCCGGGCGGGGAGCTGCTGTTGGAGGCCCTGGGGCAGGACATAGTTGTGGTGGTGGATCGTCCTAACGCCGCCAGTGCTGCTGAGGCCTTAGCTCCCGAGGCGGTGGCGGCTCCCGATCTCCCCGATCCGGTGCGCCTGGAGCTCTATAACCATCGCTTCACGGCGATCGCCGAGCAGATGGGGGTGCGGCTGCAGCAGAGCAGCCGCTCGGTGAACATCCGGGAGCGGCTTGATTTTTCTTGCGCCCTCTTCGATCGCGCTGGGCGCCTGGTGGCCAATGCGCCCCACATTCCGGTGCATCTGGGCTCCATGGGGGAAAGCGTCAGCGCCCTGTTGGCGGCCATCGCCCGGGGGGAGCGCGCGCCCCTGGGGCCTGGCGATGTGGTGGCGGCCAACGATCCCTTCCATGGGGGCACCCACCTGCCCGATGTCACCGTGATCAGCCCTGTGTTCGACGATCGCGGCGGGAACGGCTCCGAATTGGTGGCGTTTGTTGCCAATCGCGGTCACCACGCCGATGTGGGGGGGCTCACCCCTGGCTCCATGCCGGCCTTCAGCCGGCGGATCGAGGAGGAGGGCCTGCTGCTTGATAACGTGCCTCTGCTGGTGGCCGGCGCCTGGAACGGGGACGCCTGGTTGGCGCGCTGCGCCGCAGGTCCCTATCCGGTGCGCAATCCCCCGCGCTTTCTCGCGGATCTGCGGGCCCAGGTGGCTGCCAACCAGCTGGGCCAACAGGAACTGAGCCGGCTGTTTCACGAGGAGGGGCGCCAGGAGGTGCTCGCCTACATGGGCCACGGGCAGGGGCAGGCGGTCGAGGCGGTGCGGGGGGTGATCGGCCGCTTGCGCGATGGCCAGCACACGGTGGAGCTCGATGGCGGAGCCCGGATCGTGGTGGCGATCCGTGTCGACCGGAAGGCCCAGCGGGTGCGGGTGGATTTCACGGGCACTTCCCCCCAGCAGCCGAATAACCTCAATGCCCCCCTGGCGATCACCAAGGCCGCTGTGATGTATGTGTTCCGCACCCTGGTGGCGGAGCCCCTGCCCCTCAACGCCGGTTGTTTCGACCCCATCGATCTGGTGGTGCCCCGGGGTTCGTTGCTGTGGCCCGAGCCGCCTGCGGCGGTTGTGGCGGGCAATGTGGAAACGTCGCAGGCGGTGGCCAATGCCCTCTATGGCGCCCTGGGCGTGATGGCCGCCAGCCAGGGCACGATGAACAACCTGAGCTTCGGCGACGGGGAGCGGCAGTACTACGAAACCCTCTGCGGCGGCGCGGGGGCAGGCCTGGATCGGGATGGCACGGGTTTTGCCGGTGCCAGCGCCGTGCAGACCCACATGACCAATTCCCGCCTCACTGATCCGGAGATCCTGGAGGAGCGCTACCCCGTGCGGCTGGAGATGTTTGCTATTCGCCGGGGGAGTGGGGGCGCGGGCCGCTGGCGGGGTGGCGATGGGATGGAGCGTTGGCTGCGCTTTCTGGAGCCGATGACCGTGTGTCTGCTCTCGGGCTCCCGGCGGGTGCCGCCATTGGGCCTGGCGGGAGGGGAGCCCGCCCAGGTGGGGGAGAACGCCATCCAACGCGCCAACGGCGACTGGGAACCCCTGCTTGGCTGCGCCCAGGTGGAGATGAGTGTCGGCGATCTGCTGCGGATCGCTACCCCTGGCGGTGGAGGATATGGGGATGGGGAGGACGATGCACGCAGACTGCCGACCCCATTGCCCTGAATCAGGCAGGACCTGCATCCGAGGTGCATGCCATGGCCTGCATCGCCTGGTTTGGCGTGCTCAGCGAGCACATGGTGGCGCCCGGGCCCTTGGAGTTGTAAGTGTCCCTTGCGAAGACACCTTTTCTCTCTGGCTCGTTGCAGCGTCATGGGCAGGGCGGCGCTGATGCTTTGTTGTTGCATGGCATGATTGCGGCAGTATTTTTGATTTTTTTCATTGGCTACTTGATTTTCTCCTGTCCCTGAGCGATGCCTCAGGAATCCTTGCCGAGATTCAAGCTGGCTATGGGCAGCCCTTTCCGGAGGACGTTTCGACCCGGATTCACTATGGATCCATGGCCTGCGACCCCCAGGTCATCAAAGATTAGTCCTACATCTCCATGCTGAAATCTAGGGAGCATTCCTTGATCGGCCTGGATATGGAGTTGTATGGGGTAGCACTGGCGGCTTCCATGTGCATACCATGCCCGCTCCATTGTTCCCCTGATCGTGAAAGGCGTATGCGACTTCGCTGATTCAGAAAAAACAGATCTCTGGCACGACTACTGCTTCTATGCCACCTACAGCAGGCTCAAACATGCCACTTATTGACGTCGACCTCCTCATCAGCGGCGGGCTGGTGGTGACCATGGATGCCCAGCGGCGGGTGATTGCAGATGGGGCGGTGGCGATCGCCTCAGGGCAGATCGTGGCAGTGGATCGGCGTGAGACCTTGGACGCATCCTGCCGGGCGGCCCAGCGCATCGATGCCACCGGGCAGACGGTGATCCCTGGCCTCATCAATGGCCATGCCCACCTGCCCATGACCCTCTTCCGGGGGCTGGCCGATGATCAGGATCTCGATGACTGGCTGCAGCACACCATCTTCCCCGCCGAGGCGATGAATGTGGATGAGCCCTTCGTGCGGTGCGGCACCCGGCTGGGGGTGGCCGAGTTGATCCGCGGCGGGATCACCACGGTCTGCGACATGTATTACTACGAGACGGTGGTGGCGGAGGAATTGGCTGCGGCGGGCTTGCGGGGTCTCCTGGGCCAGGCCCTGATCGATTTCCCCGCCCCCGACGCCGCTGACCATGACGCCGCCATGGCCTGCATCGCCCGGTTCGTCGACCGCTGGATGGGACATCCGCTGATCACACCGGCGATCGCCCCCCATGCGCCCTACACCGTGGGCGATGGGCACCTGATTGAAGCCCATGCCTTCGCCCGCGATCGCGGCTGCCCTCTGGTCATTCACCTGGCGGAAACGCGCCATGAGGTGGAGGAGAGCCTGCGGCTTAAGGGCGCCCGACCCGTGGATCATCTCGCCCGGCTCGGCGTGCTCAGCGAGCGGATGGTGGCGGCCCATGTGGTGTGGGCTGAGGCGCAGGAACTTGATCGGCTCGCCGACTTCTGCGTGGGCGTGGTGCACAACCCCCAGTCGAACATGAAGCTGGCCTCGGGGGTGGCCCCGTTGCCGGCCATGCTGGAGCGGGATCTGGCCGTGGGCCTTGGCACCGATGGCTCGGCATCCAACAACGATCTGAGCCTCTGGGAGGAGATCGACACCGCCGCCAAGTTGCACAAGCTCATCACGGCCGATCCCAAGGTGGTGAGCGCCCTAGAGGCCTTCGAGATGGCCACGATTCGTGGCGCCCGGGCCCTCCACCTCGAGCGCCAGATCGGCTCTCTGGAGGTGGGCAAGCGGGCCGATGTGGTGCTGTTGGTGATGGAGGCGATCAACCAGATCCCGATCAGCAGCATCTACTCGGCTCTTGTGTATGCCACCAAGGCCAGTGATGTGTGCACCGTGCTGGTGGAGGGGCAGGTGCTGCTACGCCACCGCCAGCTGCAAACCCTGAACTCTGTCGCCATTGAAGAAGA
Organism: Cyanobium sp.; assembly: GCA_040399515.1. Taxonomy (GTDB): domain Bacteria; phylum Cyanobacteriota; class Cyanobacteriia; order PCC-6307; family Cyanobiaceae; genus Cyanobium. The sequence goes on from JBBASA010000010.1 coordinate 55,619, forward strand.
AGCGCTGGCGAGACGCCATCAGATCATCCAGCGCCTTGGATTGGGGGCCTAGACACCATCCTTTTGTGCGGCCTTGATGCGCAAGTGGGGTGGCAACGTTGAATTTGCGACTGTTGCTACCTGTGCCGTCAATTGATTCTTTATTGTAATAAAAAAAGGTTCCTAACGGCCGGGAGGAAGTCCCATCGCTGTTGCCACCATGACGTTTCAACCAATGAATAGGGTATCTTCAATGGATCTCCAGGCGACGCAAATTGTAAACAACTCCCGTTGAAAACGGGGGATGTTGCTTTTCCCTTCCGGACATCCTCTTCAGCGCCAAGGCTCCTACGCAACACGATGACAGGGTCATCTCTATTTTTTCAGTGCCATGGCTAGAGCTGGCAGCAGCAACACCGACAGCAAGCTGCCCCCCACCAGGGCAGCTTCTACCTGTGGGGTCATCAAGCCCGCCTGCACCTCCAGGGAGCCCACCACAATCGGCAAATTCAACGACTGCGATACCAGTAAGGCAAAGCGTAGGCGCTCTTTGGGGTCTGGCAGGACGGGGCGATAGAGCAGCCACTGGGGCAGACCCCGCATCACCAGAATTCCGGCCAGACAGAGCAGGGGCCCCCAGGGGTGGACCGCCAAGGAGGCGAGGTCTAGCCGAGTACCGGCTACCACAAAAAACAGGGGGATAAAGAAGCCATAGGCAGATGCCTCCAGCTGCTTTAACGGCATGGAGCCTTCGGGATCTCCTGTGAAGCGGCGCATCACCAAACCTGCCAACACCGTTCCCATCAGGATGTCGACTCCTAGGGTTCTCGACAGGGCGATCAGGGCTATCACTAGCAGAAACAGCAATTGCAGAGCGGTCGTCGCTGAGCCATCCACGACCTGTCCCAGCCAGGTCCATGCCCGCGTCTCCCTGAGGCCACTTGGCATCCAGGCGAGGATGGCCGCCACCAGCCCAACCAACCCCACGCTCAGAGCCGTATTGATCGGATCATCGGATCCGATTAGTAGGGCCACTGCGAGAACGGGCCCCAGTTGTCCCCAGGTTCCTGCGCTGAGCAACAGCTTTCCGAACGGGGTGCTCCACTCACCCGATTCCCGCAGCACCACCAGCAAGGTGGACAGCGCTGTGGAACTGAGGGCGATCACCAAGGCCACCGGTCTCAACAACCCTCCCAGCGGAAGCAACAAGGCCAGCAACACTCCCACCCCCAGGGTGGCAAACCAGCCGATGGCGCCGAGCCGGCCAGGGGTTCCCTGGAGGGTGCGCCCATCGATCGACAGGCCGATCATGGCGAAGATCAATCCCAGACCGATCTTCTGGAACAGATCCAGCGCGGGCGATGGCGGGATCCAGCCAAGCCCCGAGGGACCTGCTGCGATCCCGCCCACCATCCAAAGCGCCACGGTGGGCAAACGCCCCCTGCAAAGTCGACCGACGAAGGGAGCTAGAGCGACGACCGCAGCCGCGATCAACAGACTCTGCAAGTCATAACTCACGAGGATAAAAGGCGTTCTCTTGCATATTGTTGGTTATCTCCGCGAAATTCTGGTTGCGTTCACCTTGTCTACTTGTCTAAGCGTTTTGGCCTCGGTGTAAGTGTGGCGTTGGGGCTGATGGTCGGACTGCCGATGGTTTCATTCGGCCTCCCGCTAGCCCCCCTGGCGGATGGCATCCCTCCCGCCCCGAGCACGAACACCCTGCTGGAGACCCGCGAGCGCTTCCATCCTGTTCGCTCCACCGGCGGCATCGTGGCAGCGCAGGATGGCTTTGCCGCTGAGTCGGGTGCACGCCAACTACGAGCTGGAGGCAATGCCGTGGATGGGGCTGTTGCCACCGCCTTTGCCCTGGCCGTCACCCATCCCCAGGCGGGCAACCTGGGGGGCGGAGGTTTCCTGCTGCTCTGGTTGCCGGGGCCTTCGCCGGCCCGGGCGAGGGGCTGTGTGCCGCCGCCGATGGGCTCTTCTCCCGAAATCCCCATCGGCAATGGCTCGGCCGTGGCCATCAATTTCCGCGAGCAGGCGCCAATGGCGGCGACGGAAGGCCTCTTCCTCAAGGCCGATGGCAGGATGGATCGCCAGCGGGCCACCCGCAGTGCCCTCAGCACGGGGGTGCCGGGCACCGTGGCAGGGCTGGTGCTGGCCCAGCGCTGCTACGGCCGGTTGCCCCTGGCTCAGGTGATGGCCCCCGCCATCGCCCTGGCTGAGAGGGGCTTTGCCGTGAGCCCGGCCCTCAGTGGCGCCTTTGCCTCGGCAGCCCCCCAGCTCCTGGCCGATCCCACTGCCGGCGCCCTCTTCTACCGATCTGGCGCAGGCGTTGCACGCCTCAGGGCTCCCCGCCCCGGTGAGGTCCTCCGCCAGCCAGAGCTCGCCCGCACCCTACGCCGCATCGCCGCCCAGGGGCACGGGGGCTTTTACACCGGCCCGGTCGCCCAGGCCCTCACCGGGCTGATGGCCCAGCGCGGTGGCCTGATCACCGCCGCAGATCTGCTCGCCTATCGGGCCCAGCTGGTGGCCCCCCTGCAGCGGCACTTCCAGGGCTATCCCATCCTGTCGATGCCACCCCCGGGCGGTGGCCTCACCCTGCTGCAGTTGCTGGGGCTGCTCGAACCCTTCCCCCTCCAGGCCAGTGGGCCGAACAGCGCCCGCTCACTCCACCTCTTCTCGGAGGCCAGCAACCTGGTCTACAGGGATCGCAACGATCTGCTGGGGGATCCAGCCCAGATCGCCATTCCCATCCTCCAGCTCCTGGGGGATGCCTACCTGGCGGCCTTACGACAGCAGATCCCGCCCGATCGCCATCTCCCCTCCGCCTCCTTTCCTCCCCGGCCCCCCTGGGAGGAGGGCCCCAACACCACCCATCTCTCGGTGGCGGACCGGCAGGGGGGCCTGGTGGCCCTCACCACCACCCTCAACTTCCCCTTCGGCAACGGCATCGCCGTGCCGGGGATGGGCTTCCTGCTCAACAACGAGATGGACGACTTCACCGCCAGCCCCGGCACCCCCAATGCCTTTGGGCTGGTGCAGGGCAGGGCCAATGCCATCGCCCCCGGGCGCAGGCCCCTGAGCTCCATGGCTCCAACCCTGGTGTTCCGGCCCGATGGTCGGCCCTGGATCGCCACGGGCAGCCCGGGGGGCAGCCGCATCATCACCACCATCGCCCAGGTGCTGCTTCAACGCCTGGTGCACGGCCGGAACCTGGCCACCGCCGTAGCGGCCCCCCGGGTGCACAGCCAGCTCTGGCCCGATGCCCTCAGCCATGAGGAGGGCTTGAGCCCGGACACTCTCCAGATCCTGCAGGGCATGGGCCACACCCTGCGGCAGGCCCCGGCCATGGGGGCCGCCCATTCGGTGGAGATGCGGGCGGAGGGGGGCAGTGAAGCTGCCGTGGATCCTCGACGGCCGGATGGGGCCGCCGTGCCGGAATGAGGTTCTGACCCGGTGGCTCAGGCCGTGGTGGCCGTGGGCACGCCGCCGCTAGGGGGAGCTGTGAGCAGATTCACCGCGGAGAAGGCCAGGGAGATCCCGAAGAGGGTGCCGATGGCCCAGAGGCTGTCGCTCGGCCACTGGGCGATCAGCATGCCGCCGAGCACGGCGGTGACGATTCCATCCAGCAGCACCAGGCCCCGGGCCGGCAGCTTCTGGGTGGCGGCCGCCGCCAATTCCATCACCCCTTCCGTGGCCAGAAGCGCTCCCACGAACAGGGTGAGGCTCACCGTGCTCTGGATCGGGAACAACAGGCAGGAGACACCCCCGATCAGGTAGAGCACCCCGGAGAGAGCGCGGAACACCTTGCCCCGGGTGTCGGGCTCACCCCCCAGCCGCAGAAACTGGGAGATTGCAGCCACCACGGCAGCGCTGCCGAGCATCAGGGTGAGGAAGGTGGCGGAGACGAAGGGCAGCACTAGGGAAAGCACCGCCCCAGCTAACAACAGGCCTGCGGTGAGCCAGCGCAGACGGGGGGAAATGGGAGCGGTCAAGGAATGGCCGAAATTTATTTCAACCTTACTTGCGGCGCCATGGGTTTTTACCTCCCGTCAGAGCCTTGTCACAGGGCTCAGGCCGCAGTGGCGGGCTGCTCTCCGCTGGCTTTCATTGTCTCGGCGTCGGGGCCAGCAAGGAGATCGTCCGGTTCCTGTTCTTCCAGCTGGGCCCGGAACAGGCCCACATCCACGCCGATGTGCTGATCCGGTCGGCCCGTGATCAGCAGGGCCGTGCGCTGGCGGGTGGCAATTTGCCACATCCATTTGCTGAAGAGGGCAATGCGGTTTTCCGTGTCCGGAATGAAGGCCAGGTGGGCCAGGGCCCAGAGCACCCACCCCATCAGGCCGGTCACGTGCCAACCCCGCAGGTCGGCCACCGCATACCAGGGGCCGATCACCGCCATGCTGCCCAGATCCACCCAGTGGAAGGGCGGCAACTCTTCCCCCTTCAGCCGCGCCAGGATGTCCTTGGCCACCCACCCCCCCATTTGCACCGCCGGCCCGGCCATGCCCGGCAGGGGTTTGCCTTCGGCGGTGTGGGTATAGGCGCACAGATCCCCCACGGCTCGGATCTCGGGATGGCCTGGCAGGGAAAAATCGGGTTCCACGATCAGCCTGCCGGCCCGATCCACGGGGCAGCTCGTGCGGTCTGCCAGCAGTTTGCCCAGGCGGGAGGCCCGCACCCCGGCGGTCCAGCAGATGGTGGCGGCCTCCAGCACCTCCAGACCGGCCAGGCTCCGCAGGCTCACCCGGCCTGGGCTGATGTCCTCCACCTTGGCGCCGAGTTTCAGATCCACCCCCGCCCCCTCCAGGTAGCGACCCGCAGCGGCGGAAAGTTCGGGAGCCATGGTGGGCAGCACTCGATCCACCACATCCACCAGGATCACCTTGCAGAGCTCCTGGGGCAGTTGCTTGAACTCCCGCTGCACGGCCCGGTGCATGAGTTCGATCAGGGAGCCCGCCAGCTCGCAGCCCGCCGGGCCTGCTCCCACCACCACCACCGTTTGCAGGAAGCTACGGCGCACCGGATCGGGCGTCTGCTCCGCCTCCTCCAGGGCCATCAACAGCCGCCGGCGGATCTCATCGGCATGCTCGAGGATCTTCATCGGCGGCGCCATGGGCCGCCAATCCTCCCGACCGAAGTAGGTGCTGCCGGAGCCCGTGGCCAGCAGCAGGTGGTCGTAGCCGTACCGCTGGTTGTTGAACACCACTTCCAGGGCTTCTGGATCGATGTCCACCACCTCCCCCAGCAGGATCTGGATGTTGGGAGCCTGGCCCACCATCTGCCGCAGGGGGGAGGCCACATCCGCTTCGGATACCAGCCCGGAAGCCACCTGATACAGCAGGGGCTGGAACAGGTTGAAGTTGCGCTTGTCGATCAGGGTGACCCGCACGGGCTGGCCGGCCAGGGCGTGGCAGGCCTTCAGCCCTGCGAAACCCCCACCCACCACCACCACATGGGGCCAATCGCGCATGGCCTCGATCGGCGGGTTGAGTTCCAGAAAAAACCGCTCCATGGCCGCTGCAGGCCGAGGGATCCTGCGACCTTATGCCGTTGGACTGGTGCCCTCCGGTAGCCATTGGGACCATCTGGACGGCTTCCTCCTCGGCAGGCCTGGGGCCGCACCTGCTTCAGGCGGTGCCCAGGTAGGCCGCCCGCAGGGCCGGATTCCCCAGCAGGTCGGCCGCCCGCCCCTCCAGGGTGCGCCGACCGGCTTCCAGCACGTAGCCCCGATCTGCGATTTCCAGGGCTGCCTGGGCGTTCTGCTCCACCAGCAGGATCGTCTGCCCCTGCTGGTGGAGGTCGGCCAGCACGGCCATCACCTCGGCCACCAGGCGGGGCGCCAGGCCCAGACTGGGTTCATCCAGCATCAACAGGGTGGGACGGCCCATCAGGCTGCGGGCGATGGCCAGCATCTGCTGCTCTCCGCCCGAGAGGGCTCCGGCCAGCTGTGGGCGCCGTTCCGCCAGCCGGGGGAAGAGCTGGTAACAGCGCTCGAGATCCTGGCGGATTCCCTCCTGATCCCGCCGCAGGTAGGCCCCCAGCTCCAGATTGCGGGCGACGGTCTGGCGGCCCAACAGCCGCCGTCCTTCCGGGCAGTGGCCGATCCCCAGCCGCAGGGTGCGGTGGGCCGGGGTGTGTTCCAGGTTGGCCCCGCGCCAGAGAATCCGGCCACTGGAGACGCCCACCAGGCGGGAAATGGCACGCAGGGTGGTGCTCTTGCCCGCCCCGTTGGAGCCCAGGAGGCTCACCAGCTCCCCGGTGTGCACCTCCAAATCCAGGCCCTCCAGGACGCTCACGCTGCCGTAGCGCACCCCCAGCCCCTCCAGCTTCAGCAAGGGATGGTCCATCAGCCCTTCACCCCCAGGTAGGCCTTGATCACCAGGGGATCGGCCTGGATTTGCTCCGGGGTGCCGAGGGCAATGCAGCGCCCGAAATCCAGCACCGCCAGGCGGTGGCAGAGCTGCATCAGCAGGGGCACGTGGTGTTCGATCACCATCAAGGTGAGGTCGTGGCGCTGGCGCAAGGCCCCCAGCAGCTCCGCCAGCTGCTCTTTCTCCCTGGGATTCATGCCGGCAGCTGGCTCATCGAGCAGGAGAAGGGAGGGGCGGGTGGCCAGGGCCCGGGCGATCTCCAGCCGCCGCCGATCGCCGTAGGCCAGGGTGCCGGCGGGCCGCTCCGCCTGGGGTGCCAGGGCCAGCTCGTCGAGCAGCTGGTGGGCTTCCTCCAGAAGGCGGCTCTGGGCCTGCCGGTAGGAGCGGCTGGCAAGCACGGCTCCCAAGGGACTTCCCTGGGGCTGGCGGTGCAGGGCCACTAGCACGGTTTCCAGCACGGAGAGCTGGTCAAACAGCCGAAGGTTCTGGAAGGTGCGGGCGATGCCGATCCTGTTGAGCCGCTCCGGTGGCAGGCCGCTGATGGTGTCTCCCCTCCAGAGCACGGTGCCGCTGCTGGGCTGATCCAGGCCCGAGAGGAGGTTGAACAGGGTGGTCTTGCCGGCCCCGTTGGGGCCGATCAGGCCAAAGATCTCCCCCTGCTCCACGGCAAAGCTCACCTGATCGAGGGCCACCAGCCCCCCGAACTGCCGGCCCAGCCCCACCAGCTCCAGCAAGGTGAGAACGGTGCTCATGCCGGGCGCCTCCCGCGCGGCAAGGGTGCGCCCAGGCGTTCCAGGAGCCCCGGAGTGATCAGGCCCTGGGGGAAGAGAACGGGGCCCAGCAGGATCACCAGGCCGAAGACCACCAGCCGGGCATCCCCCACCGGGCGGAGCAGTTCGGGAAGGGCGGTGAGCACCAGGCCCCCGATCACCGGGCCGAGCCAGCTGCGGGAGCCCCCCAGGATCACGAAGGCCAGGGTGGTGACGGCCACATCAAAGGTGCCTTGGCGGGCATTCCAGGTGTTCAGGTAGTGGGCGGCGATCACCCCTGTGATTCCGGCCACCACTGCACTGGCCACAAAGGCGATCAACTTCACCCGGGTGGTGGCGATGCCCAGGCTGCTGGCGGCCAGCTCGTCATCCCGAATGGCGGCCATCTTCCGGCCGAGGCTCGTCAGCTCCAGTCGGTGGACGCACCAGCTCACCAGGGCCAGGACGGTGACCGTGAGCAGCACGTAGCCCCAGGGATCCTGGAAGGGCTGGGGGATGCCGAAGATGCCCTGGGCTCCCCCGGTGAAGGGAAGGTTGAGGATGGCTACCCGCACGATTTCCACCAGGGCGATGGTGGCGATCGCCAGGTAGATGCCCCGCAGGCGCAGCACGGCCTGCCCCAGGACAATCGCCAGCAGGGCAACGATCAGCGACGCCAGACCCATCTCCAGCCCCAGGCTGCCCAGGGAAAGGAGGCCGGCTGTCTGCCCTCCGGCCCCATCCGGGGCCATGGGGGGCGCCAGGGGGCCGGTGGAGAGCAGGGCCGCCACCAGTCCGCCGATGGCGTAGAAGGCCGGGGTGGCCAACGAGAGCTGGCCGGCGGCCAGGGGAAGATACACCGAGAGGCCCAACAAGGCACCGAGCAGCATCTGCACCAGAAGGCCGTTGTCGATCATGGGCACGGGGCCGGGACCATCGGCTACACCTTCTCCACTTCAGGACGGCCCAGCAGCCCCCGGGGACGGAACAGCAGCACGGCGAAAAGGATCGCAAAGGCCAGGGCATCCCGGTAGCCGGAGGCCTCGGTGGGCACCAGGGCCTCCACGATGCCCATCAGAAGCCCGCCGACGATCGCCCCCGGCACACTGCCGAGCCCCCCGAGCACCAGCACCGCCAGGCCCTTCAGGCCATAGCTGATGCCGAAATAGGGCCCGGAGATGCTCACGCTCAGGGCCACCAATCCCCCGGCCACCCCGGCCAGAAAGCCGCTGATGGCAAAGGCGAGGCGAATCATGGCTTCGCTGTTGATGCCCAGCAGCTGGGAGGTGGTGGCATCTTCCGCCACGGCCCGCAACGCCTTGCCGCTCCTGCTGCGCTCCAGCCACACCCCCAGCACCACCACCAGCAGGGCGGAGATCACCAGCAGCAGCAGCTGCACGGTGCGAACCCGGGCGCTGCCGATGGCGATTGAGGCTGGCCATCCCCCGAGGGCGGAGGCGGGGAAGGCATAGCTCTCGGAGCCCATCAGGATCTGCAGGAGGTTCACCAACACCACCCCCGCCCCCAGGCTGGTGATTAGGTAGAGCAGGGGTTCGGCGCCCTGGCGCCGTAAGGGGGCAAAGGCCACCCGCTCCACCACCAGCGAGGCCATGGCCGAGCCTCCTCCCGCCAGAATCAGGGCCAGCCAGAAGGGGAGAGCCACGGGCAGGTTCAGGCCCGGCAGGGCACCGTTGATGCCAATGGCTCCGCCCATCAGCAGAAAGGTGAGGTAGCCGCCCAGGGTGAAGAGGGCTCCTTGGGCGAAGTTAATCACCCCCAGGACGGAGAACACCAGCGCATAGCCGAGGGCGAAAAGGGCGTAGGCCCCACCGCTGGCCAGTCCGTTGAGCAGCGATTGCAGCAGGGTGGCGGTCATGGCTCCTCCTGATCCCGCACCAGGGCGAAACGTCCCTGCCGGCCCGTGGCGTCCATCTTCACCTCCGCCACGTAGAAGCGTTGCTGGATCACCTCCCCATCGGGGCGGAAACGGATCGGACCTAGGGGAGTGTCGTAACGGCCCGCCAGCAGCTCCTTCATCAGGGCACGCCTGGCCTCCGCCAGGGTGAGCGCCTCCAGCCCTCCACGGGCCTGGAGGCGCTGGATGGCCTCAAACAGCACCTGGTAGGCCGCGAAGGCCTGGGCCGTGAGCTGGGGGGGCAGACCGCCCCCCTGATTCTGGGCAAAAAGCTTGAGAAAGGCCTTGTTGGTCGGGGTGTCCAGCTCGGGGCTGTAGGCCTGGGCGATCAGCATGCCGTCGCACCACTGCTGGCAGATCGGATAGATGTTGGGGGTGTTCATACCGTTGCCCACCACGATCTGGCCCCGATAGCCCAGCTCCCGCAGCTGGCGCACCAGATTTCCCCCATCCACCGCCTGGGCTGAGATCACGATCAGCTCGGGCCGTTCCCGCAGAGCCGCCGAGATCGGGTTCTGGAAGTCGTTGTCGCCCAGCTGGGTGCGCTGCACGGAGACGGGCTGCAGGTCCTTGGCGGCTAGGGCCCGCTGGAAGATGGTCGTTTCCGCCGTGCTGTAGGCGTCGTCCTGGGCGTAAAACACCGCCACCCGTTTCAGGCCTGGCTGGCGTCGCATGGCCTCCTCCAGGGAGAGGGGGGCAATCACCGAGCTCTGGGCTGACACCCGGCTGATGAAGAAACCGATCTGGGGAATGCCGCTGGCCGTGTTGGAGGGGGCTACCACCGGCACCCCGCGCCGTTCGGCGATGGGATCGGCGGCGAAGGCTTGCTGCGACAGGGTGGGACCTATCAGGGCCAGCACCCCGCGGCGGATCAGCAAGTTGAACGCTGACGTGGCGGAAGCCTCATCGCTGCCGCCGTCCTCAAGCTGCACGGCCAGAGGCCGTTGGATCGCCTGGGTTTGGGCCCAGCTTTCAGCCAGCTGCAGGCCCAGCCGTTGATCCTGTCCATACACATTGGCATTGCCCGTCAGCGCCAGTACGGCCCCGATCGGCAGGGGGGAGCCGGCACCGTCGAGGGGCTGGTGGGCCAGATCCGCGGACCTGCCCGCCCAGGCCAGAAGCCCGATGACCAGGGCCAGCCCTGCGGAGAGGCGCGCCGCGCCTGTGTGCCGGCGCTCCAAGAAGGAAGGGGGTGCAGGCATGGGCTGGTTCGCCCGTCACAGGCCCTCAGGCGATGACGGCAAAGACCTCTCGAAACGCCGTGAGCGTGGCATCAATGTCCGCATCGGAGTGGGCCAGGGAGGTGAAGCCCGCCTCGAAGGAGCTGGGCGCCAGGTATACGCCGCGCTCGAGCATGGCTCGATGCAGCTTGGCAAAGCGGGCCGAATCCGTGGTTTTGGCCTCCTCGAAGTTGCGCACCGGGCCAGGGCAGAGGAAAAAGCCGAACATGCCGCTGATGGAGCCCCCGCAGATGGGAACTCCGGCCTGGCGCGCCGCCTCCTGCAGCCCACTGCTCAGCCGCTGGGTGATGGCCTCCAGCCGCTCGTAGGTGCCAGGTTGCTTCAGCAGCTCGAGGGTTTTGATACCGGCCGTCATGGCCAGGGGGTTCCCGCTGAGGGTGCCGGCCTGATACATCGGGCCGGCGGGGGCCACCATCCCCATGATGTCGGCCCGGCCGCCATAGGCCCCCACGGGCAGACCACCGCCAATGACTTTGCCGAGGGTGGTGAGGTCGGGGGTGATGCCGAACTTGGCCTGGGCGCCGCCGTAGCTGATCCGGAAGCCGGTCATCACCTCGTCAAAGACGAGCAGGGCGCCGTGCTCCTTGGTGAGTTCCCGCAGGCCCTCGAGGAAGCCGGGCTCGGGTGTGATGAAGCCGGCATTGCCCACCACCGGCTCCAGGATCACGCCGGCAATCTCGCCGGAATGCTCGGCAAAGAGCTCTTTGACCGATTCCAGACAGTTGTAAGGAGCCGTGAGCGTGTTGGCGGTGACGCTGCGGGGCACCCCAGGCGAATCGGGCAGGCCCAGGGTGGCCACCCCGGAGCCGGCCTTCACTAGAAACATGTCTGCGTGGCCGTGATAGCAGCCCTCAAACTTGATCACCTTTTCCCGGCCCGTGAAGGCCCGCATCAGGCGAAGCACCGCCATGCAGGCCTCGGTTCCGCTGTTTACGAAGCGCACCATCTCCACCGAGGGAACGGCGTCGATCACCAGCTGGGCTAGGTGGTTTTCGAGTTCGCAGGGAGCTCCGAAGCTGGTGCCCTTCTCCAGAGCCTCGTGGAGGGCGGCGATCACTTCCGGATGGGCGTGGCCGCAGATGGCCGGCCCCCAGCTGCCCACGTAATCGATGTAGCGGTTGCCATCCACATCCCAGGCGTAGGCGCCCTTCACCCGATCGAACACGATCGGGTGGCCGCCCACCGATTTGAAGGCTCGAACCGGGGAACTCACCCCGCCGGGCATGAGCTGCTGGGCGGCAGCGAAGATCTCCTGGGAACGGGTGGTGTGATGCAGCGCTGGGGCGGCGCTGCCCGAAACGGGAGCCGAGGTCAAGGCTGGATCCGCAGAGGGGTGGTTTCAGGCCCTGGCTGGGCCATTGGCGTCGACCATCCTTACGCACCTCAGGCGCGATCGGATCATGGGGGCTCTCCACGTTAAGGAGTCGGCATGCGCTGGGTGAGGATTTTCTGGCTTATCAACCCTGGGCTCGGCTGCTAGAACTCAGCCGCTGCGGAAGGTATCGTCAGGGCCATAAGCCCTTGGCCGCCGAGTCCGGCAGCGCACCTCCGGCCCATCTCTGCAGAAGGGCGACAGCATGACGATCTTCGCCAGCCGCTCCACACCTTCCCCATGACGATCGGCTCCCTCAAGCCAGGCCACCGCCAGGCCAGCAGCGATGGGGCATCCATTGACTGGCAGCGGCTGGCTGCCGCCTGCCGGGAGATCCTGCCCGCCCGTGCCGTTGTAGCAGCCAAACAGGACCTGTTGACCTACGACAGCGATGGACTCACCCTGCATCGCTGGCAGCCGCCCCTGGTGGTGCTCCCGGAAACCACCGCTGAGGTGGTGGCCCTGGTGAAGCTTTGCCATCGGGAGGAGGTGCCATTCGTGGCCCGGGGGAGTGGCACGGGGCTCTCCGGGGGGGCGGTGAGCGAGCAGCCGGCCCTGGTGATCGCCACCAGCCGCATGCGCTCCATCCTGGATCTGGATCTCAGCAACCGCCGCATCACCGTTCAACCCGGGGTGATCAACAGCTGGGTGACCCGGGCGGTGACCGGAGCCGGCTTCTACTACGCCCCCGATCCCTCCAGCCAGGTGGTGTGCAGCATCGGCGGCAACGTGGCAGAGAATTCTGGCGGAGTGCACTGCCTGAAATACGGCGTCACCAGCAACCATGTACTGGAGTTGGAGGTGGTCCTTCCTGATGGCACCCTGACCCATCTCGGCAGCGGGTTGGCCGAAACCCCGGAGCTGGATCTGCGAGGGGTGTTCATTGGCAGTGAGGGCACCCTCGGCATCGCAACGGCGATCACCCTTCGCCTGCTGCGCACCCCCCAGAGCGTGGCGGTGCTGCTGGCAGATTTCACCAGCATGGAGCGGGCGGGGGAAGCGGTGCGTCTGGTGACGGCGGCGGGCGTTCAACCGGCGGGGATGGAGATCATGGACAACTTCACCCTCAACGCGGTGAATGATCTCTTCGGCCGCGAGGAATATCCCAAGGACGCCCAGGCGGTGCTGCTCATCGAGCTGGACGGCCAGGACCAGGAGGTGGCCGCGGCGATCGAGATCGCCGATGCCCTGTGCCGCCAGGCCGGAGCCCGCACGATTCGCCGGGCCACCGATCCGGCCGATCGCGCCCTGCTCTGGAAGGGTCGAAAATCTGCCTTTGCTGCCGTGGGGCGCATCACACCCACCTATTACGTGCAGGACGGGGTGGTGCCCCGCAGTGCCCTGCCCCGGGTGCTCGGGGCGATTGAAGAGCTCAGCCGCCGCTACAACCTCCCGGTGGCCAATGTGTTCCATGCCGGCGATGGCAATCTCCACCCCCTGATTCTCTATCGCGCCCAGGAGGAAGGGGCCACAGACCGGGTGCAGGCCCTGGGGGCCGACATTCTTCGCCTGTGTCTGGAGGCTGGCGGCAGCATCACCGGGGAACATGGGGTGGGCAACGACAAGCGCTGTTATCTCGACTGGATGTTTGCCCCTGAGGATCTGGAGACCATGCAACTGGTGCGCCTGGCCTTCGATCCGAAGGGCCTGGCTAACCCGGGCAAGATCTTTCCCACCCCCGCCCGTTGCGGGGAATCCCAGCGCCGGCTGGAGGCCTCCCCTGCCTCGGAACGGGTGTTGCAGGATGTGGATGTCTTCTGAACATCGGCCCACCCCCTGGGCAAGGGGCCGAGCTCTGGCTATGCCTGGCAGGGCCTGATCCACCTCCATGCATTCCTCTCCCGCTCCCCTTCCTCTCCATGGCCAGCGGCCGAGGCATCGCCGCCAGCTTGCCCTTGCCCTTCTTTTGAGTGCGGGGCCTGCCTTTGCTGCCCTGCAGGCCAGGGCCAATCCTGCTGATCCCGCCTGCACAGCTCCCCAGCCTGGTCGCTACGCGGTGATGGGGGAGGGCGACCTGATGGGCGAACCCCTGGCCAGGTTGCTTCTGGAAACCTGGAATCCGGATGGCACCTTGCAGGGCGTGCGGCTGGAGCGCCGTGGGCGCATCTACCGCGAATCCACCTACACAGGCCGCTTTCGCCCGATCACCAACTGTCGGGTGGCGATCGAGCGCAGCTACCTCAACATGGTGAGCACCAGCCAGGCCGTTCTCGATCTCCAGGGCCGTCCCCGCTTTTCCCTCGGAATCCTGCCGGATGTGCTGATGGTGTCCCGTTGGTTTGCCCAACCCGCCCAGGCTTGTGCCGCCTCCCTGCTCGATGGGGTGGTGGTGAGCCAACAGCAGGGGAGTGATTGGCGCGGTTCCCAGTGGCAACCCAACGCCGTGGTGCAACGGGAACATTGGCAGAGCGGCCAGGTGAAGGGCTTGGCGATCTCGAGTTACGGTCCCACCGTGGAAGAGGCCACCTACACAGGCTCCATCGCTGTGCAGCCCGATTGTCTGGCCACCATCCAGCAGCGCGATTCCCTGGGCAAGGCCTACAACTACCGCGCCATCGTTTTGGCTGATGGTTCCGGGTATCTCTACCTTCAGACCGATCCTGACGACGTGACCGTGGCCTTCCTGCAGCGGCTGTCTTCTTCCTCTCCAGCCCCCGCCAAGTGGTGATGGCTGAGTCCCCCGCCACCCTGGAGCTGCGCCGTCCAGATGATTGGCACGTGCATCTGCGGGATGGGCCCATGCTTCAGGCCGTGGTGGGGGCCACGGCGCGGGTGTTTGCCCGCGCCATCGTGATGCCCAACCTCACCCCACCGATCACCACGGTGGCTGCGGGGCTGGCCTACCGGGAGCGGATTCTCCAGGCCCTGCCGGACTCCAGCAGATTCACGCCCCTGCTCACGCTCTATTTGCAGGATGAGAGTGATCCCAAGGAGATTGCTCGGGGGTTCGACCAGGGGGTGTTCACCGCCTGCAAGCTCTATCCCGCCCATGCCACCACCAATGCGGCCGCCGGAGTGAGGGATCTGGCCTCGCTCAACCAGGTGTTCGAGACCATGGAGCTCTTGGGCATGCCCCTCCTCCTGCACGGGGAGGTGACCGACCACGGCGTGGATGTGTTCGATCGGGAGGCCGTGTTCATCGACCGCCATCTCCAGCCCTTGCTGCGGCAGTTCCCAGGACTGAAGGTGGTGTTCGAGCACATCACCACTGCCGAGGCCGTGGCCTTTGTGCGGGCGTCCGCCCCCCAGCTGGCGGCCACGATCACCCCCCATCACCTCCACATCAACCGCAACGCGATGTTTGACGGCGGGCTCAGGCCCGATTTTTTCTGCCTGCCTGTGGCCAAGCGCGAGAAGCACCGTCTGGCCCTGCGTCAGGCGGCCACCTCGGGGGAGCCGAGTTTTTTCCTCGGCACCGATTCCGCGCCCCACGCCCGCACGTCCAAGGAGGCCGCCTGTGGGTGCGCCGGCATCTTCAATGCACCCACAGCCCTGGAGAGCTATGCCCTGGTCTTTGAACAGGAGGGCGCCCTGGATCGGCTGGAAGCCTTCGCTTCTCTCCATGGGCCCCGGTTTTATGGCCTGCCCCCCAACGAGGAACGCATCACCCTGGCGCGCGAGGGCCACACCGTGCCCCCCCGGCTCCACCTCAACGATGCCGCCGGTCGGGCGATCGAGCTGGTGCCCTTCCATGCGGGCCAGGTGTTGCCGTGGCGCATGGTATCGGCCACGCCCGCCTGCGCCTGAGGGACTGGCGGGTTGGGAGACTGGGTGTTGCGCTCCCTGCACGCTTTGGCTGCACAGTCCCTGGTCACCTCCCTGCGAGGGGAAGAGCTGCTCAATGATCCCCTGCTCAATAAGGGCACGGCCTTCACCCGCCAGGAGCGCCGGGCGTTCGGTTTAGAGGCCCTCCTGCCTTGGCAGGAGGAAACCCTTGAGCTGCAGGTGGAGCGCTGCTGGCTGGCGTTCGAAGCCATGGGCAGTGATCTGGAACGCTTTGCCTATTTGCAATTCCTCCGCGAGCGCAACCTCACCTTGTTTCACCGCTTCCTTGCGGAGCACATCGATCACGCCCTGCCGATTGTGTACACCCCCACCGTGGGAAAGGCGATTCAGCAATTCAGCCAGTCCTACCGCAGCCCCTCCAAAGGGGTGTATCTGGCGGCGCCCGATCAGGAGCGGCTTGTGGATCTCCTGCGCCAGGCCTGTGACAGCTTTGGCCAGCCCGAACTGCTGCTGATCACCGATGCCCAGGGAATCCTGGGCATCGGTGATCAGGGGGTGGGGGGA
>JBBASA010000010.1:71551-86366 GCA_040399515.1 Cyanobium sp.
GGGGGGAATCCAGATCTGTCTGGGGAAAATTGCCGTTTACACCCTCTGTGCCGGCCTCCATCCCGCCCATGCCCTGCCGGTGATGCTGGATGTGGGAACCGATCGGACCGATCTGCGCCATAACCCCCTCTACCCCGGATGGAAGCACCCCCGCCTGGACGGACAGACCTACGACGCCTTCCTGGATGCCTTCATCGACGCAGTGCATCAGGTGTGCCCCCAGGCGTTGGTGCACTGGGAAGATTTTGGGGCGGGCAACGCCAGGCGTGTGCTGGATCGCTACCGCCAGGTGGTGCCAAGCTTCAATGACGACATTCAGGGCACCAGCGGGGTGGCCGCGGCGGCGGTGCTGGCGGGGTTGAAGGGGTTGGGCCAGCCCTTCCGCGATCAGCGGATCGTGATCTTTGGGGCCGGCAGCGCCGGATGCGGCATCGCCGAGCGGCTCTGCCGGCTCCTGCAGCGCCAGGGCCTCACCCCCGCCGAGGCGGCTGACCGGTTGTGGCTGCTGGATCGGGAGGGTCTCGTGCACGACGGGCTGGCCCAGTGGAGTGAGGCGGTCAGCCCCTATGTGAAACGGGCGGAGCTGGTGCGGGATCTTCCCGCCGATGGTGAGGGCCGGATCGGTTTGCTGGCAGTGATTGAGGCCGTGAAGCCCGGGGTGCTGATCGGCACCTCCACCTGCGCAGGAGCCTTCGATCAGCCCGTGGTGGAAGCCCTCTGCCGGGGTACGGCGCGCCCCATCGTGCTGCCGCTCTCGAACCCCACTCCCCTGGCGGAAATCACCCCGGACAATCTCCTGCGCTGGAGCGAGGGCCGGGCCCTAGTGGCCACGGGGAGTCCCTTCCCGCCGGTGCAGATCCATGGCCAGGAGCGGGTGATCGGGCAGTGCAACAACTGTTTTGTGTTCCCAGGGCTGGGGTTTGCGGCGATGGCCGTGGGGGCCAGCGAGGTGAGTGAGGGGATGATCGATGCCTGCGTGGAAGCCCTGGCCGACCAGATCCCCGCCAGCCTCCACCCCGAGGCCCCCCTGATGCCCGCCCTCCACCAAGTGCGTCAGGTGTCGACGCGGGTGGCGGAAGCCGTGGCCCTTGCAGCCTTGAAGGAGGGGCTGGCCAGGCGGGCCACCACGGAGGAAGAGGTGATGCAGTGCTTGCAGAGCCATCGCTGGGACCCCGTTTATCCCACCCTCTCGCCCTGAAGCGGAGAATGGGAGCAACCGTGCCTCCCAGCTCGATGGGCTTCTTTCTCCAGCTCACCGATGCCATCGCCGACCGGCAGTCTCTTCTGGTGACCGGGTTGGATCCCAATCCGGAAATGTTGCAGAGCTGGTCATTGCGGCGGGGCATGGCGGGCTGCTCGTTCCTCTCCCAGGCCCGCCACTGGATCAAGGCCGTGATCGAGGCCACGGGCTCCCATGTGTGTGCCTACAAGCCCAGCCTGGGCTTCTACCAATCGCTGGGGCCGATCGGCCTGGAGCTGCTGCGGGAGGTGCGGGAGTTGGTGCCCCTCCACACCCCCCTCATCGTG
This sequence comes from Cyanobium sp., assembly GCA_040399515.1. Taxonomy (GTDB): domain Bacteria; phylum Cyanobacteriota; class Cyanobacteriia; order PCC-6307; family Cyanobiaceae; genus Cyanobium. The sequence goes on from JBBASA010000010.1 coordinate 73,079, forward strand.
GATGCCAAACATGGGGATCTGAACAGCTCCTCCGCCCTGGCCCACTATCTGTTCCGGGATCTGGGGGCGGATGCGGTGACCCTCTCTCCCCTGCCCGGGCAGGACATCGCGGCACCGTTCTTGCTCTACCCGGATAAGGCCGTGGTGGTGACCTGCCACAGCTCCAATCCAGCAGCGCGGGAATTCCAACATCACCCCAATGAGGAGGATCCCCTCTATTTGCGGATCGTGCGGGAGGCCCAACGCTGGGCGACCCCCGATCAACTGTTGCTGGAGGTGGGCACCAGTGACCCGGCCATCCTGGCTCGCGTGCGGGCGGAGGCGCCAGAGCGCTTTCTGATCCTGCGCAGCCTCTGGGCGGAGGAGGATCGGCTGGATGCCCTCCTGGAGGCGGGCCTCACCGATTCCGCCGATGGGCTCCTCCTGCCCCTGCCCCAGAACCTCCTCGTGGAGGACGACATGGAGGAGAGGGCCAGCCAGATCAAGGAACGCATCCAGTCCCATCGGCAAGCCCGGTTGGAGCAACAGGCAGAGGATCGCTGCACCCTCTGGCTGCCGGCAGAACAGGCCAGCCAGCCGATGGAGCAGTTGATTGTGGATCTCTTTGATCTGGGTTGTCTGTTGTTTGGCAAATACAAACAGGCCTCAGGAGCCCTCTTCAATTACTACATCGATCTGCGCCAGATCATCTCCGATCCCAATCTCTTCCATCGGGTGCTCCACGCCTATGCCGGCTGCCTGGAGGGCCTGTCCTTTGATCGCATTGCGGGGATTCCCTATGGGTCGCTGCCCACGGCCACGGGCCTCTCGCTCCAGCTCCACAAACCCCTGATCTATCCCCGAAAGGAAGTGAAGGCCCATGGGGCCCGAAGGCTCATCGAAGGCGACTTCCAGGAGGGAGAACAGGTGGTGGTGGTGGACGACATCCTGATCAGTGGCGGCAGCGTGCTCGAGGGGATAGGCAAGCTGGAGAGCTCGGGCCTCCGGGTTTCCGATGTGGTGGTGTTCATCGACCACGGCCCCAGTCCCGGAGCGACTGCAGAGGTGCTTCATGGGCGCCAGCGCCTGGAGGAAGCGGGCTATCAGCTCCATGCCGTTCTCGATATCCCCCGCATCACCGGCGTGCTTCTCCAGGCGGGCCGGCTGAGCGAGGAGCAGGCGGCCTCCCTCGCCCAGGGGGAAGCCTCCTGAGCCTTCTTCTTCGCTCCCGGCGTGCGGCGAGCCTGCCAGGATCTCCACGGCCTAAGTGCAGGGATGCCCAAGGGGGATGGCTTTGAGGTCGATCGCGGATCCTTTCCTTCGGCGCCCGGTGCTCACCATGGTGCTGAGCCTGCTGATCCTGCTGGCCGGGGTGGTGAGCCTGCCGGTGTTGCAGGTGGAAAACCTGCCTCCCATTGCCAACAGCAGGGTCAGCGTGCGGGCCAGCTATCCCGGGGCGGGGCCCGAAGCGGTGGAGCAGGGCGTCACCAACCTCCTGGAAAAACAATTCAACGGTCTGGAGCGGCTGGATTCCATCCGCTCCACCAGTTCCGCCAACGGGAGCTCCATCTCCTTGGTGTTCAGCGGCGGGAATCCAGAGCTCAACCAGATCAACACCCAGAACCAGGCCACGGTGGTGGCGCGCCAGTTGCCCTCCCAGGTGGCCCGTTTCGGCGTGCAGGTGCAACGCAGCTCCGACGACCTCCTGCTGGTGTTGAGTTTCAGCGCCGATGCCGCCACCTATCGCGACACCTTCCTCAACGGCTGGGTGGATCAGGTGGTGCGGGACCGCCTGCGGCGGGTTCCGGGAGTGGGTGATGTGGGCTTCTTTGGGGGAAGTCCCCTGGCCTTTCGCCTCTGGTTGGATCCCGTGCGCCTGGAGCAGCGCAACCTCACCATTGCCCAGATCCGCCAGGCCCTGGAACAGCAGAACGTGCTCGCCGCCCTGGGGCAGATCGGGGATGCCCCCACCCCACCAGACCAGGTGATGGTGCTGCCCTTGCGAATGGAGGGCCGCTTGCGCTCGGTGGCGGAGTTTGAGCAGCTGGTGGTGGGGCGCAGCGGGGAAGGGGGGGTGACCGTGCTGAAGGATGTGGGCCGGGTGAGCCTGGGAACCGAAAGCTATGAATCCCTGGCCACCAACTTGAAGGGGCAGCGCACCGTTTCCGTGGCGGTGTATCAGCGGGATGGGAGCAATGCCCTGCAGGTGCGCCAGGAGGTGGAGGCCGCCTTAGAGGAGATCACCCCCAGGTTTCCCCCGGGCGTTGAGATGCAGGTGATCGTGGATGAGGCTGAAACCGTGCGCACCAGCATCGATGGCGCCATCGAGGCCCTGCGGGATTCGGTGCTGCTGGTGTTTGTGGTGTTGCTTCTTGGCCTTGGCAACAGCCGGCTGGCCCTGATCACCGCTGTCGCCGTGCCCGTGGCCCTGATCGGTTCGCTCACGGTGCTGCGCCTCACCGGCATGTCGATCAACACCCTCTCACTCTTTGGCATGGTTCTGGCCTCCGGGCTGGTGGTGGATGACGCCATCGTGGTGAGTGAGGACATCGGCCGTCGCCTGGAGGCGGGCACCCCTGCCCTGGAGGCGGCCCAGGCGGCCATGGCCGAATTGGGGAGTGCGGTGGTGGCCACCTCCCTGGTGCTGGTGGTGGTGTTCCTGCCGGTGCTGGGTCTTGAGGGGAGCCTCGGACGGCTCTACGCCCCTATTGCCCTTGCCATCAGCGCGGCCATCGCCTTTTCCACCATCAATGCCATCACCTTCACCCCCGTGGCGGCCAGCCGACTGTTGCATGCCGACCAGCGCGAACCCGCCTGGTTGAAACGCTGGGTCGATCCCCCCCGCCTCTGGTTGGAAGCTCTGGAGCGGCCCTATGCCCGTCTGCTGGATCGGGCTTTGGCCCGCAGGCGAGCCGTGCTTGCCGTGCTGATGGCTGGCCTGCTGCTCACAGCCCTGGCGTTGAGCAGCCGGCCTATGGCCTTCATCCCCCAGGAAGATACGGGCCAGCTCAGGGGTGTGGTGGTGTTGCCGGAGGGCTCAGCCCTGGTGCGCACCCAGGCCGTATTGGAGAAGGTGCGCCAGGTGGTCCGCCAGGAACCCCTCCTAGCCAGTGGCAACTTCTTCGCCGGGCGCTCCTTCGATGACAGCAGTCCCAATAAGGGTCAGGTGTTTCTGCGCCTGATCCCCATCCGGGAGCGGCCCCGCCCAGACCAGAGCACGGCTGCCGTTGCGGAGCGGATCAAGGCTGCCCTGCAACGGGAGATCCGAGGAGCAGTGGTGCAGCTCAGCGAAGCGCCCACCGTGCGTGGCTTCGGATCGGAGGGGGGCCTGCAGCTCGACCTGCTTGATACCAGCAACGGCCAGTTGGCTCTGGACCAATTCGAACAGGAGGCGCGAACCTTTATTGCCGAAGCCCAGGGCCTCACCCTCGGGGGCAAGCCGGCCTTTGAGCGGGTGTCCACCCGCTTCTCTGCGGCTTCGCCCCTGTTGCGGCTCACCCCCGACCGTCTGCAGATGGCTTCCCTTGGGGTGGATCTGGCCGATGTGGTGGATCTCCTGAGCGCCAGCTTCGGCAGCGACTACGTCAATGACAGCTTTGAGGATGGACAGGTGCGCCGCGTGATCGTCCAGCTGGATGGCACGGCCCGTCGGGGGGTGGAGGATGTGCTGACCCTGCGCGTTCCCGCCAAGGAGGGCCGCCTGATCCCCCTGGCCCAGGTGGTGCGCATCGAGAGCAGCGCCGGACCCACCACAATCCAGCATTCCCGCCTGCTCCGTTCCATCCCGGTTCAGGCCCTCCCCCGGCCCGGCGTGAGCACGGGCCAGGCCATGGCCCTGCTGCAAGACCTGCAGACCCGCCGAGAGAACGATTCCCTGACCCTGGAATGGGTGGGTCTGGCCCGGGAAGAAGCCCGCTCCGCGGGCGGCAACGCCCGAGCCTTTGTGCTCGGCACCCTGGTGATGGGGTTGGTCCTGGCGGCGCTCTATGAAAATGTGCTCGATCCGGTGATCATCCTCGTCACCGTTCCCCTGGCCCTGCTGGGGGCGGTGCTGGGGTTGGCCTTGCGCGGTCTTCCCCTGGATGTCTATGGCCAGATGGGGCTTTTGGTGCTGGTGAGCCTGGCCGCGAAAAACGGCATCCTGATCGTGGAATTCGCCAACCAGCGCCTCAGGCAGGGCCTCCCCCTCGGCGAGGCGATCCATGGGGCCGCGGTGGCCCGTCTGCGGCCCATCCTTCTCACCGCGATCTCCTCCCTGGTGGGCTTTCTCCCCCTCCTCCTGGCCAGGGGGGCTGGAGCCGCCAGCCGCATCAGCATTGGCACCGTGGTCTTTAGTGGGCTGTTTGTAGCCACCCTCCTGAGCCTATTCGTGGTGCCCGTGGTGTACCGGCTGGTGAAGGGTTGGGAGATGGGGAGGATGGCCCCCTGAGTGCCTCAATCCAGGGACTGTGGTCGCTGGATGGGAAAGGGCGGTGGCGGTGGAGCAAGGGGGGGTGGAGCCAGAGGAGGGCGCGGTCGACGGCTTGGGAGGGGCATCGGCACCACGGTGGCGGGGGTGCGCAGTCCGAAATTCGGCCGCACCCCGCTCCTGCCCAGGGCCTCCTGGTGCAACTGACGGAACAGGGCCTGCCGTGTGGCCGCCCCCTCGGCACCGGAAAACTGTCCCCAGAGACCCTCCCAGTAGAAATAAATCACGCCGTGCCCCCGACGCATGGAGAGGTCGACCTTTTTGCCCAGGGTCGCCATGTCGGTGGTGCGGCCGCCGAATCCCGCCAGGATCCCGATTTCCACCGGGATGCCCCAGCCACGTGCCTTGATCAGGGCTGGCTGGTCGAGATCCTTGGCAAAGCCCTTCACGGAGTAGGCATAGTTCTGTACCACCAGGTCATCGATCAGACCTCCCAGGGCCCAGAGTTCCCAGTCCTGCAGCCAATGGTTGTAGGCGAAGCGAAACGGACCCGGAGAGAGGCTGATCACCAGGCGCTTCGCACCGGACACTTGCTGGATTCGTGTCCGCAGGTCGCGCAGCAGAGTGGTGAGCTGCTGGCGTCTCCAGCGCATCCAGTAGCGATCCGTATGGTCGCTGGGGGGTTCCCGCCCCGTCTGGGCGCGGTAGAGCGCTCGGGTGGTGTCGTCGTAGCCCAGCTCCACGGGCCAGGCGAAGTGATCATCCAGCTGAATGCCATCCACTCCACAGCGCTGCACGATTTCGGCAATGAGCCCGATGAAGCGCTGGCGCACCTGGGGATGGGCGGGGTTGAGCCACACCCGCAGATCCTTCAAGGGGGAGGTGCGCAAATTCGCTCCATGCATGGCGTAGAGGGCGCTGCCATCGGCACGGCGCAGCAGCCATTCCGGATGGGCCTGCACCACGGCGGCGTCCGCTGGCTCCATCAAGCCATACTCAAACCAGGGCACCACCTGCATGCGTTGGCTCTGGGCGGCCCGGGTGAGGCGGCAGATGGGGTCCAATCCCGCATTCACCTGGGCCAGGGCCGGCTCGATGGGGGCGTAGCGGCTGGTGTGAAAGGTGGTGCCCCGACTCCAGACATTGGGATAGAGGGTGTTGAAGCCGGCCGCAGCCAGCTCCTGGACGGCCCGATCGATGCGATTGGTGTCGTAATAGAGCGGACTGGGGCTGTTGGTCAGCCAGACCCCCACCCGTCGCCCCATGGGCTGGGGTAATTGTCCAGTTTGAGCCCCAGCAGGAAGGGTCGCTGTGAGAAGGGATCCTCCAGCCAGAAGCGCCGCGAGACAACGGTGGAGAACACGGAACCCCTTCCTTTCGGCCAGGATCTCAGCCCGGCGGTGCGCAAGGTTCATGGGTGCCATTGAAAGAAATGCTCAACGGAACATGGAGCTGACCGAGCTTTCTTCGTGAATCCGCCAGATGGCTTCCCCAAGCATGTTGGCCACGGAAAGCACCCGGAGTTGATCAAACATGCGATCCGGGGGGACGGGAATGCTATTGGTGACCACCACCTCTTCGAAGAGGCCAGGCTCCGAGAGGCGCTCAATCGATGGGGGGGAAAACACCGCATGGGTGGCGCAGCACAGCACGCGAGAGGCTCCCCGGCGACGCAGCAACTTGGCACCTTGGCAAATAGTTCCGCCCGTATCGATCATGTCATCGATTAAAACGGCTGTTTTCCCCGCCACATCGCCGATCACGGTGAGACTTTCTGCCACATTGTGTTCCGATCGTCTCTTGTCAATAATCGCCAGGGGAGCATCCTGCATTTGTTTGGCAAAAGCCCTGGCCCTGGCCACGCCGCCCACATCGGGGGACACCACCACAAGATCCTGCAGCCGCTTGGTGCTTAGGTAGTCCACCAAAACGGGAGAGCCATAAATGTGGTCACAAGGGATATCAAAATATCCTTGTATCTGTGAGGAGTGGAGATCCATCGCCAGCACCCGATCCACCCCTGACTTCACCAGTAAGTTTGCTACTAATTTTGCTGTAATTGATTCTCGACCCGCGGTCTTTCTGTCCGCCCTTGCATAGCCATAGTAGGGGATTACAGCTGTTATTTGCCTCGCTGAGGCCCTCCGGCAGGCATCCACCATGATCAACAGCTCCATCAGATGATCGTTCACCGGAGCGCAGGTGGGTTGGATCAGAAAAACATCGCAGCCCCGGATCGATTCCTGAATTTGGATATAAAACTCCCCATCCGCAAACCGCTTGATCACCCGTGGCCCGTCTGGGATGCCGAGGTAGGTACCGATTTCCCTGGCCAGCTCGGGATTGGAGTTGCCACTGAACAGCCTCAGGCGTCTGCTGTCATTCATGGCATGAAATTGGGTGCCACTGGGCTCCAGCCGTTCGGTGGGGGAGAAGGTGGTCACGGCGGGCACGGGCTGCACGCGGCAGAGTAGATCGTAGGAGCGTGCCCTGACGACGCTCCCGTAGACGAGCCCCAATTTCCATGTTCCACCCCAATCCTGTGGCCATCATGGTGGTGGGATCCGGCCAAGAAGCCCTTCTCCGCGGACCTGACGGCCCGACAGAGCTGGCCGCGCGCCGCCTGGCCCGGGCCCTTGCCCTTCCCCATCGCCCGATCCCCGATCCGCTCTCCCCCGATCGGCAGCTCCAGCAGCTTCAGGCCTCAGGAGAGGGTTGGCTGGGCAGCCTTCCCCTGGACCCGGGCCAGGCCCTGCCCGATGGCAGCACCTGGGCCGAGGCCCTCGGTGCCTGGTGCCAGCCGACCCTGGTGATCCTTGGGGCCCAGCAGCTCTCCAGTGGCGCGGCGGCTTCCAGCACCGCCCTGCTGCGCCAGTGGCGGGTTCCCCTGCTGGGCCTGGTCCAATGGGGGGGGGCCTGGAAAGGAGACCTTCGTCGTCGGGATGGCCTTCCTTGGTTGGGGCGCCTGGAGGAGGGAGCCGCCGGAGAGGGAAATGACGCGACCAGCGATCTGGTTGGACTCTTGCAGCAGCGCTGGAGCCTCCTCGATCTCCCCGTACCCTCCTAAGGCGTGTCCTTGGACGGGGACTCAGGGGACTCAGGGGATTGAGAAGGTTTGGGCTCGGGCCAGAGGGGCTGGGGAGCGGCGGGATCCAGCTGCCGCAAGTCGGCAAACTCCTTGCTCGCGGGCTTCAGGGGCAGGCTGCGGAACTGGAGGGAGGTGCCCTTGTCCAGTCCGGCGGCCAGGAGGCTGAGCATCTCCTGGGGGCTCAGGTTGGTGTCCACCTGACCTCTCCAGCTGGCCACCAGGTTCGGGAGCAGGGCGAGTTGTTCCGAACGGCTCAGCTGTTGCCTCAGACTGTCCAGAATGAGTTGCTGGTTGGTCCTCCGGCCCGCCTCCCCCAGCCATTTGTCGCGGTGGCGCACCATCTGTTCCACCTTTGCCCCTGAGAGGCGCTGCAGGCCACTGGGGAGATCAATGGTGTACTTCATCGTTTTATCTTTGTATTTCAGCCGCCGTGGCGGACTCACCTCCACGCCTCCTACCCCATCCACCAGTTCCCGAAGGGCTTGCCGGGGCACCACTACATACCGCTGCGGAGCCGTTCGTTCCAGGTTGAGCAGCTCCCGCACGGTCTCGGCTGTCAGCGCCACGCCTCCTTGGCGATAGATCGTCCCGAGGGCCACCGGGCTCGGTCGACCTGGAAGGGAGAGCGCCAGTTCCGACGGGAGCTGGAGCACCTGCAACGGCCCCTGGGGATTCACCCGCACCAACAGCAGTGTGTCGCCATTGGGCGGGCCGGGAGGGGCGGCACCGTTGCTGGTGGCGCGGAGATTATCAGCATCGCTTCCGATCACCAGCACCGTGACGGCCTCGGTGGGTTTTGGGGCCAATTTGTCAGCGGTGATCTCCTCCCGGAGATGGGCGGAGCGGTCTGGTTTGGGCCAGATCACCCCCAACAGGCTGGCGCCGGCGATGGCGCCGACCAGCCCCAGGGCGGCCAGCCCTACACCAGGCCAGGACGGCCGGCGGCTGGGCAGCTTGCGGAGCACGTCAGAGGGATCTGGGGTGGGGATGGGAGAGCGACGTTTCCGGCGTTCGGCCATGGGTGCCCGATCTGGCAGGACTGGGGCCACTCTGGCTGAGCGACTCCACACCTGCTTCCCCCAAGGGAGGCGCCAGCCGATAGGTTGAGAGCGGCCCGCCCTTGCCGCGCCTTTGACTGCTGTTGAGCCGCCCTCCGAGCCCCTGATCCCCTCCTCCGCGCGAGGGCACCTGCGGGCCCGCCCCATGGCCGTGGGCAGCCCTCGGCCCGCCCGCGATCTCTGCAGTGAGTGCGGCCTCTGCGATACCCGCTGGGTGGCGTACGTGGGCCAGGCCTGTGCCTTCCTGGATCAGCACTTTGACGCCATGGAGCAGCAGAGCCATGGTCGCAGCAGGGATCTGGAGGATGAAGACGAGCTCTACTTCGGGGTGCATGAGCGCATGCTCACGGCCCGCCTCACCCAGCCGATCGACGGGGCCCAGTGGACAGGAATCGTCAGTCGGATTGCGGTGCGGGCCCTCGAAACGGGACTGGTAGATGCGGTGTTGTGCGTTCAGCAGAGTGCGGACGACCGGTTCACCCCCGTGCCGATCCTGGCCCGAACCCCTGAAGAGGTGTTGGCCGCCCGGGTGAACAAACCCACCCTCTCCCCCAACCTCAGGGTGTTGGAGAAGCTCCCAGGGAGCGGGATCCAGCGGCTTCTGGCCATCGGGGTGGGGTGCCAGGTGCAGGCCCTGCGCACCGTGGAAGCCACCCTCCCCCTGGAGGCGCTCTACGTGCTGGGCTTGCCCTGCGTGGACAACGTCACCCGGGAGGGCCTCCAGACCTTCCTCAACAGTGCCAGCCGTTCCCCCGAGACGGTGGTGCACTATGAATTCATGCAGGATTTCCGGATTCACTTCCGCCATGCGGATGGGGCGGTGGAGACGGTGCCCTTCTTCGGTCTGGACACTCCCGCCCTCAAGGATGTCTTCGCCCCAAGCTGTCTGAGTTGTTTTGACTACACCAATGCCGGTGCAGATCTGGTGGTGGGGTACATGGGCGCCACCTTTGGTCGGCAGTGGATCACCGTGCGCAATCCCAAAGGAGCGCGCCTGTTGGCCCTGGTGGAGGCCGAACTGGATCAGGCCCCAGTCACGAGCCGCGGCGACCGCAGGCAGGCGGTGCAGCAAGGGATTGAGGCTTACGACAGGGCGTTGAAGTTGCCTCTCTGGCTGGCGGAGGCGGTGGGCTGGTTCGTGCAGCGCTTCGGCCCCCAGGGGCTTGAATATGGGAGGTTCTCGATCGACTCCCATTTCACCCGCAATGCCCTCTGGCTTCAGCGTCAGCACGGTGACAGGGTCGAGCGACACATTCCTGCGTTCGCCAAGCGCATCATCGGGCGCTATCGCCTGCCCTCCTCGTGAGTGATCCTCCCGAGGCTTCCAGTTCGCCCACGGCCCGGGCGGCAGGGGTTCTGTTCCACCCCACTTCCCTTCCGGGAACCCCCGCCTGCGGCACCCTGGGAGCCCAGGCCCGGGCCTGGATCGATCTCCTCGCCCAGGCTGGCGTGAAGGTTTGGCAGGTTCTTCCCCTGGCCCCCCCCGATGGGCTGGGATCGCCCTACAGCTCTCCCAGCGGTTCAGCCCTCAACCCCTGGTTGCTGGATGGGGAGGATCTGGTGGCCTGTGGAGCCTTGCAGCCTGCCGATCTGCATGCCCTGCCGGGGGGAGGCACGGAGCGGATGGTGCCGGAGGTGGCCGCTGCCCGAGCCCTGGCCCTGGGGCAAGCCCTGGGGCAGCGCTGGCTCGAACAGACGGCGGAGGAGCACCGGGCGTTTCGCCTCTGGTCCTACCGCCAGCGTTTCTGGCTCAAGGATCATGGTCTGTTCATGGCCCTGCGTCGCCGCCATGGGCTCCGGCCTTGGTGGGAGTGGTCGCCCGAGCTGGTGCGCCGCTCCCGCCGCGCCTTGGCCGCTGCGGCAACCCAGGAGCGGCAGGCCCTTCTGGAGGAAGCCCTGCTGCAATGGCATCTGCAACGGCAGTGGCAGCGCCTGCAGGAGCAGGCTCGCCGGGTGGGGGTCACCCTGTTTGGCGATTTGCCGTTCTATGTGGCCCACGACAGCGCCGATGTGTGGAGCCGCCAAGGCCTCTTCTCCCTAGATCGGGAGGGCAGGTTACTGGAGCAGAGCGGGGTGCCCCCCGATTACTTTTCCGCGACCGGCCAGCTCTGGGGAACACCGGTCTACCGCTGGTGGCTCCACCGCCTCACCGGCTTCCGCTGGTGGATGCATCGGTTGGAACGTCAGCTGGATCTGTTTGACCTCCTCCGGCTCGATCACTTCCGGGCCCTGGAGGCCTACTGGAGTGTGCCGGGCCAGGCGAAGACCGCCGAGGATGGTACCTGGTGTCCTTCGCCAGGGGCCGACCTGCTTGGGCTCCTCCAGCGGAGGTGTCGACGCCACGGCCTCCTCACCGCCGAGGGCAGGCTTCCGATCATTGCGGAAGATCTGGGGGTGATCACCCCGGGGGTGGAGCAGCTTCGGGATGCCTTTCAGATGTCAGGCATGAAGATCCTTCAGTTTGCCTTTGATGGACAGGCCACCAACCCCTACCTCCCAGCCAACTACCAAGGCCCCCACTGGGTGGTCTACACCGGCACCCACGACAACGCCACCACCTTGGGCTGGTGGCGCGGTCTGGACGATGGGGGGCGGAGTCAGGTGGCGGCCCTGGTGGGCGCCCACGTGCACGCTCCTGGCTGGCAACTGCTGGATGTGGCCTTGAACTCCTCCGCAGAGCTTGTGGTGGTGCCCCTCCAGGACCTCCTGGAGTTAGGGGATGAGGCGCGCCTCAACACCCCAGGCACCACAGAGGGCAACTGGAGCTGGCGCCTAGACCGGACCGTGGCGGACCTGCAGGGTCCCTTGAAGGGATTGGGGGAGATGGCTCACCGCCACCAACGGAGTTAGGGCGTCTTGGGAGGGGCAGGTGGGGCCGGCTTCGGGGAAGGAGGCAGGGGCACGAGATAGATGGCTGTGGTTTTGACTCCCGTCGTGGGCGGCTCCGAAGGGCCGGGGCCCTTCTCCTGGAGCATTTGCCCTCTCCAACGGACCGCCGCTGCGGGAGGTGGGGGGCTGAGGCGCAATTCAAACGGCGGCAACACGGGCAGGGAGATGTCTCCAGACAGCCCATCCAGCTGGGTGTTCCCACTGCGTTGGGATTCAAGAACCAGCCGGGTCGGCTGGCTGATCGTCAAGGTGAGGAGCCCAAGGCTGCGATCCGGGCCTCCTTGCTTGGTCTCCTTGCGGAGCAGGCCCATGGCTTGCCCGGACGCCGCCAGCTGGAGGGGACGCAGATCGGGGAAGGACTCCCCAGGGATGCTCTGAGCCTGGGCCTGGTTGGGGGATAGGGGAATCGGGCGGACCACCAGCCGTCCCATGGCCGCCAGCCGTTGCTGTTGCAGGTTCACCCCGTAGAGCAGGCCGAGCAGCAACAGTCCATAGAGGAGGCCGCTCTGCCAATTCGTCAGAAGATGGAGGGTGGACGGGGACAGCCCTTTGCCCTGGGCACCTCCCGAACCGGGAGCCCCTCGGGCCCGCTGCCCCGTATGGGGGAGGAGGGGCTCCAGGGTGCCGGCGGGCAGATCCAGTTGGTGCTCCAGCAGGGGAAGCATGGCCCGCAGGTAGGTGGCCTCCGGCAGACGTTCCTTCCAGCCCCCTTCGAGGGCTTCCAGCACGGCAATGCTGATGCGGGTGCGCTGGGCCAGATCGCGCAGACCCAGTCCCTTGGCTTCCCGGGCTTCACGCACCAGCTGACCTGTGGTCCGAAGGGGATCGGGGGGTGGGATGGGGGTGGTCCGGGTGAAGAATCCGGGTCTCAGTTGATGCAGCCAGTAGGAGGCCCTGGCACGGGGGGAGGGGGTGCTCACGTCAGGCTGCTGGGGTCAAGACGGCGCCAGTGGCCTTCAGCCAGCTGGCCGAGGGCGACGGAACCGATCGCCACTCGAAGCAGGTCTCGTACGGGGTGGCCGAGGAGATCTGCCGTTCGGCGAATCTGGCGATTCCGTCCTTCGTGCATGGTCACTTCCAGCAGGGTGGCGTGGCGAGAGTGTTGGAGCGGGCGCACGTCCACCGGCGCACTGGCAACCCCATCCAAGGGCACGCCCCGTCGCCAGGTCTGAAAGGTCGCTGCACTCGGGTGGCCTCCAACCCAAACCCGGTAGGTCTTGCGATGGCCATAGCGTGGGTGGGTGAGGCGAAGGGTCAGGTCGCCGTCGTTGCTGAGCAGGAGGGCACCCCGGCTGTCCGCATCCAGTCGACCCACCGGATGGAGGCCGGCCTGATGGCGCCAATGGTCGGGGAGCAGATCGAGCACGGTGGGGCGGCCCTGGGGGTCGTGGCAGGTGCAGAGCACCCCAGGTGGTTTGTGGAGGAGCAGGGTCAGGGGAGCAGGGGCGGGGGCGAGGGGCTGGCCGGCAATGGAAATCTGGTCGCGCTCCGGGTCTGCCTGTTCGCCCAGTTGGGCTACGCAGCCGTTCACCCGTACCTGGCCTTCCCGGAGAAGGGTTTCGGCCTGGCGGCGGGAGCAAATTCCTGAGCCCGCGATCAGTTTCTGGAGCCGTTCCTGAGCCATCCCCCCATTCTGGGTGCTCTGGCCAGGGGGGGCGAAGGGGAGCGAGACGGAAATCAATGATATGTTTACGAAACAACAAGGTTTCGAAAACCTCGCCGAGATGCCCTCGATCTTTCTGGACACCTCCGCCTCCCAGGCTCAAACCAGCGATCTCCTCCGCTCCTATCTGCGGGACATCGGCCGGGTTCCTCTGCTGACCCATGAGCAGGAGATCACGCTGGGACGTCAGGTGCAGGAGCTGG
>JBBASA010000011.1:0-86097 GCA_040399515.1 Cyanobium sp.
CAATCGACCGGAGGATGCTGGCTCCTGTTCGCAAGACCGGCCCGGACAATGGGTTGGCGGCGACCACCGAGGGCACGCAACGCGGTGCAGCGGCGCACACCGGTGCACACGTATGGCCTCAGGCCGACTGGCGTCTACAGAGCAACCACCAGATAAAGTAAAATATCGCCAGGTTCCGGGAAATTTCGTAACAAGCTTGCACGCTGGAGAGGGGCGAACATAACTTGTTTGCGTTGCAGCGTTTATAAGGTGTTTGATGGTACTGGGGAAATCATCGTCGCAGCATGCGATGCGTGCACGAGACGTTTCGGAGCCAGATGAGGCAAAGCAGACAACCGCGTTCCAACCAATGCTTCCAGTTAGCGAGACGTCTAATGATCGCCCCTTGTGGAGCGGGCGTCACACTGTGATTATACCACTTTATGGACAACAACCCACGCATCTATGCGATCAATTAAATGATTATCTAGGATTTGACTTGTGTATAATGCTCGTCCAGAACAATCCACGACCCTCTCAAGGAGGAGCAGACTGGATGGATACTGATCTTAGGGCGCTACTGACAGACAATGAAAATATTGAATGTTTCTGGAATGACAACAAGGGGGGTGTGGCTGGAGGCTTCAACCGGGGCGTGGAAAGGGCTGTAAGCAAGGGTGCTCAATGGATCACCTTGCTCGATCAAGACAGCCAACTTTCAGGCGATGATCTGGCACGTCTTAGGGAACCCTGGAATGAAATGTCAAGTGAGATGATAATGGCTGGACCAACCATCTGGGATGGAAGAAGGCAAAGAAAACATGGACATAGGAGATGCAAATTCCATCGGGGTTATATTCTTACGCGACTACTAATTAGCTCTGGAACAACATTTAGGGCAGTGGAATGGCAACTCTTGGGGCCGATGCATGAGTGGCTGGTCATCGATTTTGTAGACCATGCCTGGTGCTTTGATGCTGGGTCAAAGGGTTTTTTATTGCTGCAGCACCCAGAGGTGATCTTATTACAGTCGTTCGGCGAGAGACATCCAAACTGGCTATGCCGAAAACTGGGAATGGAGCTCTATTCGCCAAGACGCCACTTCTACTCTCTTCGTAATCTACGCTGGCTCATTCGACAGAGTAATGTCCCACTCGACCTCAAGTTAAAAGAGTTGATCAAAATGACCGTCAAGCCATGGTTGTGGCTGCTGTATGAACCGCTAAGGAAGGAAAACTTTAAAGCCATTCTCAGTGCCCTTCGGGCGCAATTGCTCTGAGCACCGGAACTGGAATGAGCACACAACGTAATGGATTGACACACTATTCAGTGCTGATGCCCCTGGCTCCCTGGGAATTACCAGGAATCTTGAGCGAGGCTCTGCTCAGTCTCCAGGAACAGACCCTCCCCCCCAATCAAATTGTGATCAGTTGCGATGGTTCTCCATCAACCGGCTTAAGAAATCTGTTGGAGACTATAGATTTACCCTTGGATATAATCATCGGCCCTGGCGAAGAGGGAGTTGGCCCAGTTCTTGCAAGAGGACTTAGAGCGTGCAGTAATGAGCTGGTCATCCGTGCAGACGCGGACGATATCTCCCTCCCAAATCGATGCGCCATACAGGTCTCCTGGATGTCTTGCCATCCGGAGATACTCGCCTCTGGGTGCTTGATCGATGAATTCTACAAGCGCCCCGATCACCCCATATCACAGCGTAAAGTGCCGATTGGAGAACAAGAAATTCTGCAAGGGGTGACCGCGCGCAATCCCTTAAGCCATCCATCTGTGATTCTGCGCCGATCCGCAGTGCTGGCCGCAGGAAACTACCGCTCCAAACCAGGATTTGAAGACTACGACCTTTGGCTGAGATTACTCAGAAATAACGGTAGGTGCGTGCTGGCCAACTTACCCGAGGCTCTTGTTTTAGCGCGGGTTGGTCCAGCGCATCTCAACCGACGCCATGGTTGGCATTACGCGTGGGTTGAAACAAATTTCTTTGTGGGCTGCGGCCGTGAAGGGCTAATGGAATGGCCGATTGTGATTCGGAATCTCGCCCTGCGACTTCCTCTCCGTCTCCTGCCTGCAGAGCTGCTGTCCAGGGCAATGGCTGTAGGGACCCGCAGGCGACTGAGTCCTTGAGGATAGGATCAGTCATGAACGCCGTCATGGCCTGAGAAAAGTATCAATCAAGGCTTGCCGAAGCATGGACGGACTGCAGTCTTGTCGGATTTGTTGCAGGCCAGTCGTTTGGAGATTTTCCCATAGGGGCTGATCTGTATAGAGCTGAGCGATGGTTCGTGCAAAACCTTCGGGATCATTGCTGTAGGCCAGCCCTTCCCCATGGGTCCACCCCATCTGTGTAGCGATTAATTCAGTCGTAACAACTGGCAGCCCCTGGGAGATAGCATGTTGGACTTTGTGTGGTAAACCTGAAGCGTACCGTGTTGGTGCCAATAGCAGGCGGTGGCTCCGCAATATGCCCTCGACATCTTCAACCCGACCAAGATGACGCAAGGGCCAAATCTTGGCAATTCGATCCAAGGATGGTTGGGCTAGATCTCGGCTGTAAGGGCCGATGATAGTCAGTGGGGCCGATTCAGGGTGCAGGAGATCAAGTTTGAGGAGCACGGGCAGGATGGAGTCTGCTAGCCATGCCAAAGAATCAAGATTAGGGAGACCAGGAAAATTCATGGCACCCATAAAGATCAATCCACGAGTATTTTCAAAACGAGGCAATTGTGGCTCAAGAGGGATTGAAAAAGCATGGCCAACTCGGGCAACCGGGAGACAAGTATGCTTTTGCAACAAAGATTTTTCCTGTTCAGAAACGGCCATAAGACGATCAAATATTTGGACTTCTCGCAATTCACTTTCGATCTCGGGAACATTTGCAAGGTCGACTGCATTGGCTATGACATTGGTTTTCTGCAGAGTTCGAAAGCAGAATTGACGTATACTAAAGATGGATTCGATATCACCAACAAGCAGTGGGATCCTTTTTATACATTTGGAGCGAAGATAGTGCTTTAAGTAAGAGATGTTGTGCCGTCGAGAAGTCACTATGTGCGTGTAGAAACCATCGCGATTCTCAAGAAGCTTCCGGAGGTCATCCTTCCCACCCCATTGGAGTTCATAATCACTATCTACAGCATGACATCGGAGATCAGGATCTTCGCTTCCTCCGGGAGGAAAATCAGTCGCGAATAAAGTAACAAATATATCCAGGTCGGCCAACTGCTCAATGATGGCCTGTAGTCGCCCAAAGCCAGCCCCCTGTCCAGGGTCAGGCAGCCGATCATCAATCCAAAGGATGCGAGCTGGATAAGACTGTGGTCGGAGACAATGTTCAATCTGGGTGAGATCAGCAAAATGCTCGGAGTTGCGCTGATGAATCAACCAGTCTTGATGCTTAGAATGAAAAAGGATGCGATTACGCTGCATCAACTGAATTGCATCAATATTACCCTTCCGAGAAGACGCATATTCGACATGGTAAACACGGCATCTCGGCTCATAGACAACAGGACGACCTCGCTTCCAACTTTCAACACAAAGATCAGTTTCTTCATAGTATGCAGGCATAAATCTTTCGTCGAAACCGCCTAGATCGCGCAGAAAAGAGGTAGGAATCATCAAGAAACATCCCGAGATATAATCTACCTTTCGTCTCACCTGCACAAGTGAATGCCAGGGACTCTGGCGGCGTCCAATGCCACGACAGCTACCGTCTTGGAAGAGAGTGTTCCCAGCTTCTTGCAACTGGCCATCAAGGTGAAGGATTTGACCGCCGACAATGCCAGTATTAGGCCAACGTGAAAAAACCGATAGGGCCTCATCAATGGCTTGACTAGAAAGAAGGGCGTCATTGTTTACAAGGGACACATAGGCACTCTCTGGGCTAAGGTCTCGAAAAGCAAGATTGCAAGCACGCAAAAAATGAAAGTTCTCCGTTAGGCTAAGGATACGCACTCTGCCCTTGATACTCCTTAACAGCGCAGATGTTGAGTCAGTGGAGGCATTATCGACAATAATCAGTTCGATATTCCTGTACTGTAAAGACGAGATCCTTTGAAGGCAAGCAAACGTAAGGGGTGCTTGGTTAAAGAGAACAACAACCAAGGAGACCATAGGACCGGAAACAACTTCATTATCTAAAGGGCCGATCTGAATAACCGAATTGCTACTTAAAAAATGCCTAAGCCCGCACTCGGCATCTACAGCATGAGTGCGGTTAGCATCTCCATGAGTGTCCCGAGAGAGACGTGGAGGAGAAAGAGAAAATAAGGATCTAAAGAGGCCTCGCAAGGAAAAGAAGCTGATGAGTTTTTTGCACAGTACTTTCAAGGAGTGTAAGTTCCTCATAGGATCTCTAGCCAGGGAATACAATCATGGGTATGAAAAGATATTGAGGATCTTGGCTTATCGCTGTATGCAGGTTACACGTCTCATGGCGTTGTAAAAGTCTCCATGACTTCATTGACATACAAGGCCTAACGAGTTAATCCAGGGACATAAGTTACTGCTTGTGTAAATCCTTGGCTCGCCCCGATAATTGGGATTAATCTCTCAATTGCATGCAACATAGAGCCATCATAAGGCAATGGCTCTTGGGGATACATGTTCCAAGAGTATTTGAGATCAAATAATGGTCTAATAGCTTTAGGCCTTGCCCAAAACATAGTTCCGACAGGAAAATTAAAATGATGGTTGGGCAGAGTAGCTATCTTTAGTTCTTCTGCTATTTTTTGTGCAAATATTTTATTCCCTCCCCAATCCAACAAATGCGGATCATCTGCAAAAACCAACCCAAGCCTGGTATCCTGCTTGAATTCATTAATAATCGTATCTGCCATGAAATGCTGCCCACCCAACAGATTTTCAATTAAGAAAAAAAACCAATCATGAGCAAAGGCTGAGTTTTGGATCTCCAGACTTTTTTTAGTATGGACATGACCTATAACGTCATACGCCTGTAATTCATCCTCAAATTCAGTGAGGAGCGGGCCCAAGTCTCTTCCCCTATTAGGAACAACCTTAAGGATACTTTTTATTTGCTTATATTCTGATAGAGTACGAGAAACATCAATGAATGAGGATTCACTAGTGCTAACATAGACATCAATATCTGTTTTATTAATCTGAATTCGGTTCAGTATGTCTGACAATATGTCAGGATAAAATACGTGGACATGAATAGCGCATTGCAATTGACTATTATAAGACTCCCTAACTTGCTTGGGGAAGATTACTTTTTCCTGCCAAGGCCCTACAGGCTTACCAGAACGTATGTAATCTGCAAATGGTTCCTTCTCAATATCCCGAAATGAATGGTGTGTATCATAAATTATCTGATTAAACCCTGGTGACGGTTTTCTCAATAAGTTAACTTTACTATGCCAAGTTCTTACATATCTTCTGATGGCATCGCGCCTATCCATGTTTTGTTTGACAAAAAAATCGTTTCTAAAGTCATCAGATTGCTCTAATACAATGCAATCCAATGACTCTTGTTGTGAACGCCTTGCCTGATGCTCCGAAAAGCCTACTAATTTGGCAACATACTGCTTCATATCAAAATGAGTCTGAGCCAATTGTTTTACTTTAGATGAAATTAATGAATAATATTCAGGTGTCTCATAGAATTGAATTATCTTCTGTGCAGCAGCAATGACACTTAAATGTGGGATAATGCAAGATGCTGTATCACAATCTTTCTCTAGAATTTCAGCGATTCCAGTTCCCCCATCAAAACAAATGAGTGGTTTCCCAAGAGTCATTACATCTATTGCAACGTTTGGGAGAGGGTCTAGCCTAGATGACAAGAAAAACAAGTTAGATAATTCGTACAAGTCATCCAAGTCAGGCAATTCATTTATAAATGAGAAACAATCAGCCAAACGGGAGCGCTTAATTTGTTCATCAAGATAACATGAATAAGAAACATCTTGTTGAGGATCAAAGCCTGAACCAACCCATATCATTTTAAAATTACAATTCGGAAGAGTTCGCTCAATTTCAGCTGCTGTTGCAATAAACAAATCTACACCTTTACGATAATGAACAGAGCCGGCCCCCAAGATAATGAAGGGTTTGGAATCGAATTTACTTCTTTTAAACAGAGACTCGGTGAGTTTATTGTATTTATTATATTCAGGCGTTTGCGACGGCATGCTAGATTTGCCTTGGCATAAGATTTGGGTTGTTTTTATAATATCTGCAGCATGAGTATTTGATGCATTTTCTTGGACTATTTTTGCAGGAAACACAATAGCCCCAGACCACAAGAACGATTCATTAAATTTATCCAAAGGCCGTGTATACGCAGCAAATTCATGTATTAGCAAAACAGAAGGGATGAAATATTTTGCCAAAGGCTCTAAGACACTATGGGATTCTATTGAGTTCACAATTGAAAAGTTGATATTATATTGCTGAACGATACTTGCAATTAGGTTGCACATGAAATCTTTATCTGCAACAACCGATCTATCTATATTAATTAGTGCATTACATGCTGACTCAAACAAGGCAGAAATGCTGCCATCATTTAAAAGCAGGATTACAACGTTAAATTCTCTCTTTAATTCATTGGCAATATTTAATGATAAAATTGGAGCCCCTGTTCTTGAAGCATCATGGCTCACTACTAACACAGTCTTTCTTGTCTCAAGAAAAGGGGTTAATTCCTTTCGAGCATTAAAGGGACTTCCTCGACGACCCTCGGCCTTACCAAAGTTCACAAAATGATGATATGGATCAATTTTTGCCGCTGAAATATCAGGATATAATTTTAAGTAATAGTCTCGATCAAAATTAAGCCGCGAATCCTTTTCTTTAGAAGATAAGACCTGAGAAATTGAAATCAGCTTATCTGATTCCATGGCCTTATTGAACATCGGAATAATATTTAAAAATCTCTTAATTGCAATTCGAACTCGGTTATTCATTTACTTCTAATGCAGATTCCTTGAATATTGCTTGAGATCAAATCCACCCTGCTAACCATCCTAAATCTCACTGAATACAATCTAAGCAAACATTGGCGTCTATCCTTGGTAGAGGTTTTGTTACGCTGGTTAGTCATAAACTTTAAGTCTGGCGTAGAGGTTGGATCAATGAAGTGGCCTCAACAGCACGCTTTTCGCATGACTCAGGGATCGCACAAGTTTCCATGAACGAGATTCTACTATTGAACGTGCATAAGATTCAGCAGCCTCTACTTTCTCAATGGCTTGGTTCAGATCATGCTTCAAGTGCTCAATTTCGGTCGTTGCTCTATTGATCTCGGCTCGGGCCTGGTTTTCTTCCTCCCTGGCTTGATCAGCTTCCTCTCTGGCTTTATCAGCTTCCTCCCTGGCTTGATCAGCTTCTAACCTGGCTTTATCAGCTTCCTCCCTGGCTTTATCAGCTTCCTCCCTGGCTTGATCAGCTTCTTCCCTCGCCTGAGCACACTGCAATGACATTGCAATATGCCTACTCGCAGCCTGGGCAAGCTGACCTTGGGCTCTAGCCAGACGATCGAGCGGAGAAGACCAATGACTCTCGATTTCATTAAATACCAAACCGCTCCGAATACCCCAGAAATAAAGATCACCAGACTTTGAATTGACCTCAAATCCATGGGAATCAAAAAAACAACCAAGCTTGATTTTCTCCGCAACCTGATCTACATCTAGATTCTTATAATAAGAGGTTGTAAAAGGTGAACTATACTCATCTGAATCAATCGTTCCATGTGCAGCTCGCCCTGTCCCCGCAGAGGTAAAAACAAACAAACCTCCCGAAGCCAGAATACGAGCCATATTTAAAAAAACTAAATGCCAGTTATCGCAATGCTCGAAACATTCAGTTGATATAACAATATCAGCCCATCCATCGGATAATTCAGCTAATTCACCTGGAATTACCCAATCCACATCGGGTGCCATCCCAAGATCAATTCCCAAGTATTCGCGGGCATTTGGAAAGAAATCGCGTACCGTACCATTAATATTTTGACTACCTACCTCAAAAACTCTATTGGCAGATAAAAAGAATCTAGAGAAGCGGAGGTTTAACTCCTCAAAAAATTCGCGCTGCTCCTTGTGGGCCATGTCTAAACTCCAATGCGTGCAAGCTTCTTACGAAGAAATCCAAAAGGGTGACAAGTTATCTCATAAGCGTGATTGAAATCTGTTCTTTCAAACGTCTGATCTTGTTGAAGAAAGTCATCAGTTGCCAATAGAGCTCCTCTGGGCCAATCCAGAGATTCACGGAGAGATTCGATATCAACACAGGTGTCTTCTACAATCAACCACTCTCCTGGGCGAAGCAAACTGGAGAAACAATCCAGGGCAGATTTCGTGGTTTCGTAAGTGTGCCCAGAATCTTCAATGATCATTAATGACCGACTATTGACAACTGATTGGATTTGATCTCTTGCTTTTTCTAGGGATTCTTGATCCAACAAGTCACATTGAATCAGGCGGATATCTGGTCCTACACCAGGTGTTCCTAGCAAAGTGCTTAAATTACACGTGGATTTTTCAATATCAATATCCAAGCCAATAATTGTCCGTGGTCGTCTATTAATATCAACCACTTGTGCGGCTAACAATCTATCATATAGCCATCGAGTAAACCCTCCCTCATTTACCCCTATTTCAAGAACAACCTCTGGATCCGACAAATTAAGGAGCTTTTCATATGTCCATAGGTCCTGCGGAAACTTTGCAAAACCAATACCTTTGTACTTTTCGTTATGGTGCAAAGCAACTTGCGAGTGCCACAAGTCAAGGATTGAAATTCGACTCCATCTAGTAGGAAGTTGATGATCGTTCATTTTGCGAAGCTTTGGAATGTAGAGTGATTTAGTGGTTTTTTGGCTTCTCAACTTCCATGCTAACATGCGAGATGAAAGCTCCTACTAAACCATAGCGAACCCTACTAGAGCTGACTTTAATTAATACAGCATCTTCAGTCCAATGGTGTTGTACATGAGACGTCAAGTCGCCTTCTGCAATTGATGCCATCAGCGTATAGTCTCCCGTGGGAAGCATTGGAAACACTAGTTTAAAAATTGCAGTAATCTCATCTCCCGGATCAGCCTGCTTTTTGGATATTGAATCTTTTGCAAAGAAAGTATTTTCGCCAAACAAGGCCTGCCCAAGGCGATCTTTTAGAACAAAACCAAGAATCGGATTTGCAAGGCTTTGATTGGCTCTCGCGGAAATCCTCACCACTACTTCCTCTCCCCCTAAAAGAGGCATCTCTTGTCCGCCTGAATTGGCCGGCCTAAGGCTTACAGAAATCAGATCAGCTCCTCCGGTTTTCCAGCCTTTTGCATGTGCAAGATTGTCTGTAGCTTCAGATACTGTCCGATAGTTGTAGGGGCTTTCAACATAGGCTAAAGATTCATCTCTTACGTAATCTATCGCTGCTGAATCAGATCCACTAGAAATAGATGAATTGCCAATGACTGAAAGTGCAATTTCTTCACCATAAGATGTTGCTGCGCAAAAGCGTAAATAGTCAAGAGTGACCGTTTTGCAGTCTCCTATCGATTGGACTTTCCCGTTTGAGATCCAAAGGGCATGACTGCAAAGACTCTTCACAGCCTCAGAGTCATGGCTAACGAATAACAGGCATCTCTCCTCCTTCATTCTTCGTATAAATCGCATGCAGCGCTGCACAAAAATAGCATCTCCAACTGCCAGCGCTTCATCTACCACAAGAATTTCGGCGTCAACATGGGCAATAACTGCGAAAGCCAGTCTTACGACCATCCCGCTTGAATAAGCTTTTACGGGTTGATGAATGAACTCACCAATATCAGCAAAGGATAAGATAAGATCAAGTCTTTCATCTGTTTCTTCTTTGCTTAGCCCGAGCATTGATGCATTGAGATAAACATTTTCTAAGCCTGTGAATTCAGGATTAAAACCACTCCCCAACTCCAACAAAGCTGCTAATCGTCCTAAACTTTGGACAGTTCCTTCAGATGGAGTGAGAGTGCCGCAGATCAGCTGCAACAGAGTGCTCTTTCCGCTGCCGTTGCGCCCAATAATGCCAAGACACTGACCCCTTTTTACCTCAAAACTAACATTTTTTAAGGCCCAAAACTCTCTGAAGTACTGGCGCTTTCCACGCCACAACGCTTGCTTTAGTCGCGCCTTGGGACTATCGTAAATCTGATAACACTTTCCCAGATTTGAACATTTAATTATAGTGTCCATGTCAAGCCTGCATAATTGCTTTAGAGAACATCAGCGAAGGCACGCTTGGATTTTTGGAATGCACGGAAGCTGAGCTCGCAGACCACTAAGCCGGTTAGACTTCCCAGAACGACATACCTCCAATCAGGATTGAGGCCCTCGAGGACTGTACGTCTTGTTTGTTCGATACTCTGAGCCAAGGGATTAAGGGCTAAGAAAGGTTGCCACTTTTCTGGTAGTGCTGAAACAGGAAAAAAGATTGGACTAAGAAACATCAGCATGTTCAAAGCTACTCCGACCAGTTGGCCAATATCGCGAAGGAATACTCCGGCTGCTGAAAGAATCCAGGTGCAAGACAGCGAGGCTAACACTAGTGGTAACCACACCAGAGGAAGCCATACAAGGGTAATTGGCAGCTGACGCAGAGCGATCAGCTCAAAAACCAGAAGGATGAGAAGGCTTGTGATGGAATGGAATACAGCGCTGCCCACGACAACGCTGCCCAGCACCTCCAGAGGAAACACAACTTTCTTCACGTAATTTGGATTACTCACGACCAAGCCTGGGGCGCGGCCTACACATTCGCTAAACAAATTGAATACAATTAATCCCGCAAATAAATTTACAGCAAACCCCAATGGGCCTGCTTCGAGCCCACCCCATCGAGACTTGAAAACCTGGGAAAATACGAATGTATAGACCGCCAACATGGCCAATGGTGTGATGAAACTCCAGCCAATCCCTAAGATTGAGCCGCGATATCGACCAAGCACCTCTCGCTGCGTCAGCCTCCACCAAAGCTCGCGGTTATGCCAAAGGGCCTTGGGGAATTTTAAATCCATAGGGGCATATGATACAACTGAAGCACGGCGTGTCAAAGGAGACGCAATTTCTGATACGTATTAGCGCTTATTCGCAACATTGATTGTCGATGGCAACATGTGTAAAACATAAAAGTTGATTTGCATAGAGAACATGGGGTTTGCAGAACCTTAAACTAAGCTAAAGACGTTTTCGCGAGGAAAAAGCCTGGGAAAGGCTCCTAAACAACTCTTTTTCATCTGTTTTTTCAGTAAAAACATGGCATCCTTTCGACTTCCCCCAGGGTGAGAAAGTATAGACTGACAAAGCTTGAATATTCCACTTGTCCGCCCTCACCCGCTGTCTCCTGGAAGAAGCCGCGGCCATCGCGGCGGCAGCCACCCGCCTTGACAGCGACCAGGTCGAGGCCGCCCTCAGCCTGCTGGATGGATGCGCCGAGAGGCGGGCCAAGCTGGTGATCACCGGCGTGGGCAAGAGCGGCATTGTGGCCCGCAAAATTGCCGCCACATTCTCCTCCATCGGGTTGATGGCCATCTACCTCAACCCCCTGGATGCCCTGCATGGGGATCTGGGGGTGGTGGCACCAGACGATGTCACCCTGCTGCTCTCCAACAGCGGTGAAACCCAGGAGCTCCTGGAGATCCTTCCCCACCTGCGCCGCCGCGGCACCGCCAGGATCGCCCTGGTGGGCAGGGTGGGCTCCAGCCTCGGGAGGGGATGCGACGTGGTTCTGGATGGTTCTGTGGACCGGGAGGTGTGCCCTCTGAACCTGGCGCCCACCGCCAGCACGGCCGTGGCCATGGCCATCGGGGACGCCCTGGCGGCCGTGTGGATGGAGCGGCAGGGCATCTCCCCTCAAGACTTTGCTCTCAACCACCCGGCCGGCTCCCTGGGCAAGCAACTCACCCTCACGGCGGCTGATCTGATGGTGCCGGCGGCCCGCCTCACCCCCCTTGCGGCGGCCACCCCCCTGCCGGAGGTGATCGGTCACCTCACGGCCGATGGGGTGGGGGCCTGCTGGGTGGCGCAGGACCACGACTGCCAGCAGATCTGGGGACTAATCACCGATGGCGATCTCCGCCGGGCCCTCCAGAGCCACCCACCCCAATCCTGGAACCACCTGACCGCCAAAGACCTGATGACCGCCGATCCCATCACCATTGCCGGGGATCTCCTGGCCATCCACGCCCTGGAGCGAATGGAACGCAACCGACGCAAGGCCATTGGCGTGTTGCCGGTGGTGGAGGAGGGGGCCCGCATGGTGGGCCTGCTCCGGCTCCACGACCTGGTGCAGGCGGGGTTGACCACCAGCTGAGAGACCCCGGCTTCAGAGGCGGGTGAGGGTCTCGAAGAGAGAGGCCTCCATCCGGCCCCTCTCCAGAGAGCGTTTGAGGAATTCGAAATCCACCCGGTAAATGCGGCGTGCCGCCGCCTCCAGAGCGGGGTTGTAGAAGCTCGCATAGGCGGGGGCTCTCCCGTCTTCCATCTGCGTCCTCAGGGTGTCCCTGGGGAGAAGCCAGGGGGGGGCCTGCTCCTCAAGGGTTGGGTTCCCCTCCACTGCAAAGGTGTCGCGGGCGGCAGCCGGCCGATTGGTGGCCACACGGAAGGGCATCTCCTGGTGGGTGCCGAACAACGTGTTCACAAACATCCGGAAGGGCTCGAGATCATCCGCATCGAAAACCCGTTCAAAGGAACGCCAGCGGTAGCGCGCCCGCTGGGGCTTGAAATGCACCTTGTCAATGCAGCGGAAGCCATGGCGGTCGAGTTCCTCCACAAAGTCCGCGAAGGTGTCGAGCTGGGCCTGGGGGCGCAGGGCCAGGGAGGCCTCCCTGTAGCGGGTGTGCTCGATGTATTTGTTGAGGTAGGCGCTGACCAGACGCCGCAACGGATTGCGAAACACGATCAGCTGCATCCTCGTTCCCAGCCGCAAACGCTGCTGCTGGCTCACCTCCCAGGCAAAATCCGCCACGCTTCGGCAGGACGCCTTGGGGGACGCACAGATCACAAGAGAATCGATCTTGCTGACCAGCGTCCTTGGTGCCATGCCCCGTTCACGACCTGGCAGGCAACGTATCAGCACACACCAACCCCAGTGCCCCGAGGCACTCCAGCTCAGGGGCTCGAAAGCCCATCCTCTGCCGCCGCCATGGCCCGGGCCTGCTCCAGTTGCTCGGGCGTATCCACAGAAAGAAAGTCGCCCGCCACCTCGAAGGTGCCGATCCCAATCCCCGCCTCCAGGAGCCGCAGTTGCTCCAACTTCTCAATGTGCTCCAGGGGGGAATGGGGCAGGGACGACCAGCGGGCCAGCACATCCGCCCGGTAGCCATAGAGCCCCACATGGCCCCAGAAGGGGGCATGGACGTGCCACTGGTCTGGCTCCACACCCCGCACGTGGGGAAGGGGAGAGCGGGAAAAGTAGAGGGCCCGCCCGTCGGCGCTCACCAGGGTCTTCACCACATTGGGGTTGTGCAGCTTCTCCGCCCCCATGGGATAAATGGGGGTCAGCACCTCCGGCACGGGGTAGGAGCACTCAAATTCGGCCACCATCGCATCAATCACCGTTGGATCGATGAAGGGCTGGTCTCCCTGCACATTCACGATCACCGTTTCCGCGAGAGCCGATCCCGCCTCCCCCCCGGCGAAGGAGAGGAGCGCGGTGAGGGCAGAAGCCAGACGCTCGCTGCCGGAGCTGCACTCGGGAGAGGTGAGCAGGGCCGGAAAACCCCAGCGCTCCGCGGCCTCCACCAGGGCGGGGGTGTCTGCGCAGAGCACCACAGCCTGGGGCCTGCGGGCCAGAGCACAGCGCTCCAACACCCTCTGCAGCATCGGCCGCCCCCCAATGTCCGCCATCACCTTTCCAGGCAACCGGGCAGAGTCGAGGCGAGCCGGCACTGCCACCACGAATCGCATCGGTCCACCCCTTCACTGGCCGGAGCCTATCCCCAACCCACCGTGACCCGCGCCCCCTCGCCAACACCCCCATCCCCCGCCCAGGGGGCTCCGTTGGCCATCGTCACGGTGGCCCACCACAGTGGTGGCGTGTTGCCAGCTCTGGCCAGGGATCTCGCCCATCAGAACCTGGTTCCAGCCCATTGGATCGTGGTAGACAACAGCCCCCGCTCGAGCCCGGTGGAGCCGCGGCTGCTGCAGCCCGAGGGCGGGCCAAGTCTCTCCGTGCAGATGCTCTGGGGAGAGGAAGGGGATGGCTTTGGAGCGGGCTGCAATCGGGCCTTGTCCTGGCTGGAGGCCCAGGGATGGGGGGGGTGGGTGTGGCTCCTGAACCCAGATACGACCCTTCCCCAGGGAAATGAGCTGCAGCACCTGGTGGATCGGTTGGTCGCACGCGATCCCCGCAGCCTGGTGGGAACCGCGGTGGAGGACGGCAGCGGGGGCCTGGAAGCCAGCGGGGGCTGGTTCACCCCCGGCCTGCGCTTCCGTTCCCATCGGCTGGACATCCGCAGCACCAACGGAGAGCAGCCGCTGTGCGTGGATTGGTTGAGCGGCTGCAGCCTGGTCCTCCAACCCACCGCCCATCACCCATCGGCCCGTTTTGATCCTGCCTTTCCCCTCTATTACGAAGACATGGACCTCTGCCTGCGGCTGGCGCGCCAGGGGGCCCCAGTGGTCTGGTTGCCCCAACCCCGGATCACCCATCGCCGGGGCCAGGGAAGTGGCAGCCGCTCCCCCCGACGCTGGAGGCTCTCCACGGTGAGCTATCTGCGGTTTCTTCAGCGCCACTGTCCGAGCTGGGTGGTGTGGCTAAGGGGTCTGCGGCTATTGGCGGTGAACATCCTGCGCTTTCCCCTTCAGCCCCGCCGCAGCAGGGCCGTGCTGGCGGGCGCCCTGGAGGCTTGGCGCCATGGGGAGCCGGTGGGGGGGGAGCCATGAAGGCCCCCCTCGCCCTGTTCAACGGGAGCTACCTGAGCCATCGCCCCACGGGGATCGGCGTGGTGGCGCGCGACCTGGTGGCCGCCATCGATCCGGAGCTGGTGCCCCTGCTCGACCCCCTGGGCGGCGAGCGCCCTTCCAGCCTGCCCATCCCCGCCAACCTGTCGCCAGAACATGGGCGCAAGGGCCATCTGGCCAGGCTGCTGTGGACGCAGAACCAGCTGCCAGGGCTGGTGAAGGCCAGCGGCGCGCCCCTGCTCCTGTCGCCCTTGCCGGAAGCCCCCCTCCTGCGGGGGGTGCGGTCTGTGGTGTTGGCCCATGATCTGCTGCCCCTCCGCTACCCCCAGGCCAGCCCCTTGCTCGCCTATCACCTGGCTTACGTGCCCTTGGTGTTGCATCGGGCTGTGCGCGTGCTGTGCAATTCCGAGGCCACCGCCCGGGAGGTGCATGGCCGGCTGGGGGTGCCCCTGCGGCGGCTGGTGCCCCTCCGGCTGGGGTTTGATCCGGGACGGCTCAGGCCCCTGCGCCTGGAACGGGAGCCCTTTTTCCTGGTGCTGGGTCGCCATGACCCCCACAAAAATCTGATGGGAGTGCTCCGAGCGTTCGCGGCCCTTCCAGATCCCGCCAGGGAGCTGCGCCTGAAACTCGTGGGTCCCCACGATGAGCGGTACACCCCGCGCCTGCAGAGCCTCGCCCAGGATCTGGGGATCGGAGCGCGCTGCGACTGGCTTGCTTGGGTGAGTGATGGAGAACGACTCGCGCTCCTCAACCGCTGCCGAGCCCTGGTGATGGTGAGCTTTTGGGAGGGTTTCGGCCTTCCGGCCCTGGAGGCGATGGCCTGTGAGGCCCCCGTGATTGCAGCCCGAGCCGGTGCCCTGCCCGAGGTGGTGGGGAACGCAGCCCTGCTGGTGGATCCCCACAGGCCAACCGAGATCGCCGCAGCCATGCACCAACTCAACCGGGAAGGGGATCTGGCCCGAAGCCTGGGCCAGGCCGGTGCCGATCGGGCGGGCCACTTCCGCTGGGATCGAACGGCGGAGGAAGTGCTATCGGTCTTGAAAGAGGTGGCTTGAAGCCGGCGGCTCGCCACCACTGCCCAGGGTTAAACCAGGCTGATCCCTTCCTCCTGGGAGGCCGCCGCGGCCACACACTGCAGCAGGTGGGGATCCACGGAACGGGGCAGGGCAAGCACCAGATGGGTGCCTGGAGCCCGTAGACGCAGGGCCGCCAGGAGCATCAGGCTCTCCCCCACCACCACCGTGCCGCTCCAGCGGGGCAGCAGCTCTTCCGGAGGCCCCTGCCCGAGGCGATCCTCCGTTTTGAGGGGCAGCCTCCAGGATCGCTTGGCAGCCACGGGGTGGGGCATCACGCACCAGGGATGGGACAACGCCAAGGGCTGATCCTGAAGGCGCTCGATCCCGGGGGAATCGATGATCAAGGTGCCCTCCAAGGGAAGCGCCGGCCCAGCAAGGGGAGAGCGGGCAAACAGGGGGCCCAGGTCACGGCACTGGAAACGGCCACACCAGGGAGCCCGCCAGGCAAGGGCATCCGAAAACAACCAGTAGTCGATCCCCGCAGGGAACGCCTCGGGATCCACCGCCTTCGGGCACGCCCTGTACTGATCCAGCCCGTCGTCGAGCAAGGTGACCTGCCGCGCTCGGCGGAGAATCAGCCGCAGGCCAACCCCCGCTCCCGTTTGGTGAGGCAGACGGAGCTCACCCACCAGCCCGAGGAGGGCCCAGGGGGCCAGGAGCAGATAACTCATCGGCCGGACCGGCAGACGGAGGGGCCAGCGGCGCCGGTCGGATGGCGTGAGAGAAAAGCGCCGCGGCTCCCACAGCAGAATGTCCACAACCCGGCGGCTCGGCACCAGGCCATCCCGTAAGCGGCGGGCAGCCTCCAGGTGGAGGGCATTGGAGGCCAGGGTGAGACGGATCACCGATCCGCCACGGCGGAGCCAGGCGAGGGGGGCGGCCCGAGGCAACCGCGGGTCGAACTCAGCAGGGTCACGGGAAGCTGCAGGAGGCGCCGGCCGGTGTACCACCAGAGCCGATGCCACCAACGCACCCGCCAGACCCCGCGGCGGGGATGGGGCACCAGCTTGATCGGCAGCTCGGCTACAAACAGTTCCGGGATGGCGAGAAAGCAACCCCAGAAGGTCAGGCGCCCGGCATGGTTGATTTCATCGGCCGTCTCTGGGGAGGGCTGCGGAATGGACTCCGGGATCACCCGCCAAAGGCCAGGGGCCGCCTCCACGTAGCGGGACCGGGGGGTCACCCGACCCCAGGGGTAATGGGCAGCCAGCAGGCGGTTGGCCAGGCGGGACGAGCGCATCGTGGCCAGGCCGAGGCTGCGGCGCAACGCCTGGCCCTGGCGGGCTCGGGGCTGACCCATGCGCTCCTCATCGGAATGCTCTATCACCGCGATGGCCTCCGTTGGCAGGGGGCCCAGACCGACCCCCTGCTGCACCTCCAACCGGGCCCGCAGGTCCTTGTCCTCAAAGCCCCAGCCTGAGAGGTATTCGTTGAACCCGCCAACCCTTTCGAGGGTGCTGCGCTCCATGAGGAACTGGCCGAAACGTCCTTCCCCCCCGCTTCCCACCCAGGCGGGGCCAGCGGCCACGAGGGTGTCGGGCAGGAGGTGGAGGGTGGGGAAGCAGTCCGCATCCATACGCATCATCCAGGTGCCCCGGGCCTGGTGGAGGGCAAAGTTGTAAGCCCTGGAGGGCCCCCAGTCCATCTCACCCTCCACCCGCAGGAGACGGATGCGGGGATCGGCGGGCAGCTCCTCCCGCCGGACGGGCACCGTGCTGCTCCAATCCACGATCAGGTGCTCCCCATGGTGGGGCCAGGCCGCCACCTTCGGCGCCGTGGCCAGCAGGTGCTCCTGGCGGTTCATGCACACCGTGACGATGCTCAGTTCCTTCATCGGCGGGCCTGCAGGGGGCGGGAGCGAGTTTTGCCGGCGAGCAGCTGGCGGCCCCACACCAGCCCAATC
The DNA here is from genome assembly GCA_040399515.1 of Cyanobium sp. Taxonomy (GTDB): domain Bacteria; phylum Cyanobacteriota; class Cyanobacteriia; order PCC-6307; family Cyanobiaceae; genus Cyanobium. The sequence goes on from JBBASA010000011.1 coordinate 17,880, forward strand.
ACGGGCAGCTCCAGCAAGCGCCGGCCCGTGTGCCACCAGAGCCGATGCCACCAACCCACCAACCAGCGACCTTCGCGGGCAGGGGGAAAGAGGCTGAAGGGAAGCACCTCGAGAAACACCTCGGGGATGGCCAGGAAGTAGCCCCAGAAGGTCATGCGCCGGGCATGCTCCGCCTCCTCAGCCACCTTCTTCGGAGGGTGGGGCAGGGTGCCGGGCTCCAGCCGCCACACCCCTGGGGCCTCCTCCCGGTAGGCGGATCGTCCCAGCCGGGAACCCCAGGGACAGTGGGCCACCAGGAGACGATTGGCCAGGCGGGTGGCCCGCATCGCCGCCAACCCCTGGCTGGCCGCCAGCCCCCCCTCGCTGGCTCCCTGCTCGGCCCGCTCGGCATCGCTGTGGGAAATCACGCCGATCCAGTCCGGCGGCAGGGAGCGGGCCTCCTCTCCCGTGTGCTGGAGCAGGCGAGCCAGCAGGTCCTTGTCGTCAAAGCCATATCCCACCAGCAGCTCATGAAATCCCCCCACCGCCTCAAACAATTCCCGCGCCATCAGGAACTGCCCCTTCCGCCCTTCCGGTCCGCTGCCGAAGGCGCACACCACCCCAGTCTCCCCACGGCCGCCGTCCCCCGGTAACCGCAGGGCGGGGAGGAAGGGATCAAAGGCCTGGGTGGGCCAGGCGTCCGCATCCAGCTTCAGCACCCCGTCGCCCCTCGCCTGAGCCACGGCAAAGTTGTAAGCGCGGCAGAGGTTCCAGCGCGGCTCGCCCTCCACCCGCAGGAGCCGGATGCGGGGATCGGCGGGCAGCTCCTCCCGCCGGACGGGCACCGTGCTGCTCCAATCCACGATCAGGTGCTCCCCATGGTGGGGCCAGGCCGCCACCTTTGGCGCCGTGGCCAGCAGGTGCTCCCGACGGTTCATGCACACCGTGACGATGCTCAATCCCACAGGCGGAGAGCTTCATCCCGGGCGCTGAACCACTCCGCCGCCAGCCCTCCCCCCATGGTGCGCTGCTCCCGGAACCAGGGCCCCCCCAGGGTCCAGTGGAGGAGGGTGGGCCCCCCATCCGCCGCAGCCGCCTGGGGGGCGGGTTGCACATCCACCAGATGGTTCCAGCGGTCGGGCAGAGCGCCGATCTCGTCGTCTCCCGCCAGCCAATGGAAGCGGTGGAGTTCCAACCCCGTGGCCGTGTTCACATAGTCGGGCGTGAGGGCGGTGCAGCGGGCGCAGTTGAGGAGCATCAGGGAGCTCCAGTTTTTCTTGGGGTAGGGGCTCTGCACCTCCCCGAGAAACTTCACGCTTTCATTGGGCACATGCTCGTGTTGGACGCAGAGCACGGCATAACGCTCATCGCGCTGATCCCAGAGCTGGGCGATATCGCCCCGGCAGAGCATGTCGCAGTCCATGAAGATGGCCCAACCCTGATATCCCATCAGCCAGGGCACCAGAAAACGGGTGAAGGAGAAGGCGGTGCTTTGCTTGGGATCCCGTTCCCTGGCAAACACGCCGGCCAGCTGGGGCGTGACGATCGGGGTGACGGCCAGGGGGCGGCTGCTGTGCTGGTACAGGCTGTCGATGAGCACGTTGGTGGCGGCCCGCTCCCGAGGGTCGTAGCCGATGAAGATCGGGATCGGGCGGACGGCAGGATCAGGGCTCAATCGGGGCCTCGCGCTGGCGAGGTCAATTTACGTCTTGTCCACGGGTGTCTTCCCCGGAGTCAGGAGGCCGCGGGTCCGCAACCAGCTCGACAAGGGCTCGGCCAGCTGCCCCACCCCCCGCTCACTGAGATGGTCCCGATCGCGATAGAGGAGCTCCCCACTGGAGTCGTGGGTGCGACACACCCCATCGCCGCACAGCACCGCCGCCGGATCAAAGACATGGACATTGGGGTGGGCCGCCTCCAGGCCGGCGAAGAGGCGAGCCATGGGGGCCGTGTCTTCACGGTGGGAGGCCAGGGATTGCTGCAGGGGTTGCTGGCAGGACGGGGGCAGCCAGGGACGGAACCACTGCTTTACACAGAGGTTGCGATCCACCTGCAGCGAAAGGTGTCGGGGCACATGGGCCACGATCAGCAAGGAGGCCCGCTTGGCGGCCAAGGCCTCGGCCAGGGAGGCCAGGGCGGCCATGTAGTGCTCCCGCTTATCGGCCTCCCGGCGGATGTGGCGCCCGTTCCGATCCAGCTGCATGGAGCGGGTGTCCTCCCCCGTTCCGAAGTGGGAGCGGAAATAGTTGTGCACAAGCACCAGATCCCCCGGCCCCACCTCCGCCAACACCGAAGCCAGGGCCTGTTGGCTGAAGGCCCAGCACCCGCTGGATTCATGGCCGAAGGCGGAAGGGGGCATGGGGCACCCCTTCCGGGAGTAATGGGTGATCTGGAGCGGCAGCTGATCGTGCAATCGGTCCGCCAGGGGCAGCAGGGCCAGGGCGTGGCTGTCGCCGAGAACGAAGAGCCGGTGGCGATCCGTGGGGCGGCGGGGGGTGGTGCAGCGCCGCTGATAGGGCGTGAAGGGGCCTGGAGCCACCTCCGGCCCCGTGTTGCAGTGCTCCCCAGACACAGGCGTGCCTCCGATGCCAACCCGTTGCTCCCAGGGGGTGGACTCCACCTTGCGGGCATCGCCGGCAAACAGCCGCCCCTCCAAACCATGGGCCTGCCCGTAAATCACGAGGCTGGAGAGGGCCACCGCCATGAAGCCATAGAAGATGGTGCGGCCGTAGGTCCGGCCCCAGGGGGCCTGGCGGAGGGGCGTTTCAATCGTGTGATGGCTCCAGATGGCCAACAACAGGATCAGGCCCACCTGGAAGGGCACGGTCCAGGGGTGGATTCCCACAGTCCAGGCGCTGATGGAGAGCACGCTCCAGTGCCAGAGGTAGAGCGCGTAGGAGAGGAGGCCGACCTGGCGCATCGGAGCCGTGCTCAGAAGCTGGGCAGGGATTTGATGGGGTTGGAGCGCCCAGAGCAACCCAGCGGTCACGGCCACCACCGCCACCGTTGAGAGAACCGCCTGGGTCTTGGGCAGGAAGAGCAGGGCCAACAGGGCAAGGCCCAGCGCGGTCGTGGTCAGGGCAGGCCCGTGGCCTAGGGCTGGGGGACGGGCGCGCCAGGCCAGAAAGGCCAGGCCGCCAGCGGCCATTTCCCAGAAGCGCACGGGGAAGAGGTAGTAGGCCAGGCCGGGGTTGCTTTGGTTGAGCACAAGCCACCCCACCAGGGACGCCCCACTGATCACCAGCAGGGTCCAAGCCAGCCGGCGCCCCCCTCCCGGAGCACCCTGGACAAAGCCGCTGGCAAAAACGATGAAGGGAAACAGGAGATAAAACTGCTCCTCCACCCCCAGTGACCAGGTGTGGGTGAAGAGATTGAGGCCCGTGGCGGGGGCGAAGTAGTCGAGCTGGCGGGCATGCAGCACCACGTTGCCGGCCCCGAACAGCGCCCCGATCCCGGTTTGCCAGGTGGCCGTGGCCTCCGCCGATCCAGGGGTCATCACCAGGGCGCCCACCAAGGAGGTGAGCAGCACGCAAACGATGAGCAGCGGCAACAACCGCTTCACCCGTCGGGCATAGAACGACAGCAGGAACGGGCGAAGGCGGCTCTCCTGGCGGCGCGCCAGGGACGCGCTGATCACAAAACCCGAAATCACGAAAAACACATCCACCCCCAGAAAGCCGCTGGGCAGCAGCTTCTCGTTGAAGTGGAAAAGGATCACCGCAAGCACGGCCACGGCCCGCAGGCCGTCGATGTCGGGCCGATAGGAGCCCGCTGGGCGGCCCGGGGGAGTGGACGCTGGCGCCATCAGACCCACCACCACCGGGCATCACAGGAGGCAGAGATTAGGCAGAGGCCGCCACAGCTGATGCGCTCCTGCCAGCCAGGGGGAAGGGTGGCATCGCGCCCAAGCGCCTGGATACCATCCTGCGATGAGCTTCCTTGCCGGATTAAATGAGGCCCAACGGCGGGCGGTGGACCATGCCACCGGGCCCCTGCTGGTGGTGGCCGGGGCGGGAAGCGGCAAGACCCGGGCCCTCACCCATCGCATCGCCCACCTGATCGGGCACCACGGCGTCGACCCGTCGGCCCTGTTGGCGGTGACCTTCACCAACAAGGCCTCCCGGGAGATGAAAGAGCGACTGGAGGTGTTGCTGGCCCAGGCCCTGGCCCAACGCCAGTTCGGCCAGCCCTGGGCCACCCTGCCCCTGGTGGAGCAGAAGCAGCTGCGGAGCCGCATCTACCGGGAGGTGATCAAAGACCTCTGGATCGGCACCTTCCACGCCCTCTTCGCCCGGCTGCTGCGCTTCGACATCGACAAGTACGACGACTCGGAGGGGTTGCGGTGGACGCGCCAGTTCTCCATCTACGACGAGAACGATGCCCAGAGCCTGGTGAAGGAGATCGTCACCCAGGAGCTGGGGCTCGATCCCAAGCGCTTTGAACCCAAGAAGGTGCGCTGGGCCATCAGCAACGCCAAAAACCAGGGCTGGTTGCCCGACCAGCTGGAGGCGAATGCGGACGGACAGAGGGATCGCAAGGTGGCCGAGGCCTACCGGCACTACCGCCGCGCCCTGGCGGCCAACAACGCCCTGGATTTCGATGATCTCCTCCTCCTGCCGGTGGAGCTCCTGCGGCAGAACGGGGAGATCCGCAGCTACTGGCACCGGCGCTTCCGCCACGTGCTGGTGGATGAGTATCAGGACACCAACCGCACTCAATACGAGCTGCTCAAGCTTCTAGTGGCCGATGGCAAGGATCCCGACCAGGTGGAGGACTGGAAGGATCGCTCCGTTTTTGTGGTGGGGGATGCGGATCAGAGCATCTACAGCTTTCGCGCCGCCGATTTCAAGATCCTGATGGGGTTCCAGGCCGATTTCGGCGACGGTGCAGACGACACGGCCACCCGCACCATGGTGAAGCTGGAGGAGAACTACCGCTCCACCGCCACGATTCTGCAGGCGGCCAATGCCCTGATCGCCCACAACAGCGAACGCATCGACAAGGTGTTGCGGCCCACCCGGGGGGAGGGGGAGCTGATCAGCCTCACCCGCTGCGACGACGAGATCGCCGAGGCCGAAGCGGTGGTGCATCGCATGCGCATGTTGAATGCGGCCCACCCCGACCTGGCCTGGGGAGATCTGGCCGTGCTCTATCGGACTAATGCCCAGTCGCGGGCCATGGAGGAGGCCCTGGTGCGCTGGGGAATCCCCTATCTGGTGGTGGGTGGGCTGCGGTTTTACGACCGCCGCGAGATCAAGGACATCCTGGCCTACATGCGCCTGCTGGTGAACCCAGCAGATTCCGTGAGCCTGCTGCGGGTTCTGAATGTGCCCCGCCGCGGCATTGGCAAGACCACCATTGAGCGGCTGAGCGATGCGGCCAACCAGCTGGGAGTTCCCCTCTGGGAAGTGGTGAGCGACCCGGAGGCGGTGCGCTCCCTGGCGGGCCGATCCGCCAAGGGGCTCCTCCAGTTCGGGGAGCTCATCAACGATCTTCAGCAGCGGCTGCAGGATGCCCCTCCCGCTGAGATGGTGCAGCGGGTGATGGAGCAGAGCGGCTACGTGGCGGAGCTGATCAGCGAGGCCACCGATGAAGCGGAAGACCGGCGCCGCAACCTCAATGAACTGGTGAACGCGGCCCTGCAATACCAGGAGGAAAACGAGGAGGGGTCCCTGGAGGGCTTCCTGTCCACGGCCGCCCTGGCGGGCGATGCGGACGACAAGGACACGGCCTCGGAGCGGGTGGTGTTAATGACCCTCCACGCCAGCAAGGGCCTGGAGTTTCCCGTGGTGTTTCTGGTGGGGCTGGAGCAGGGGCTCTTTCCGAGCTATCGCTCCCTGGACGATCCCGCCGCCCTGGAGGAAGAACGGCGCCTCTGCTACGTGGGCATCACCCGGGCACGGGAGCGCTTGTTCCTATCCCACGCCTGCGAGCGGCGCCTCTGGGGCGGCATGCGGGAGCCGGCCGTGCCCTCGGTTTTTCTCTCCGAGCTTCCCGAGGCACTCCTCCAGGGGGATGTGCCCCGCAGCGGCGGGGCGGCCCTGCGGCGGGAGCAGCGGATGGAGCGGCTCACCCGGATTGATCGGCCCGAAAGCAAGCAGGTGGCCGGAGGCGGAATGGCAGGGGCGCCCAGCAATGCGGTGAGACGTCGGGGAGTGTCCCATCCCTGGGCCGTGGGAGACCAGCTCAGCCACAGCAGCTTCGGGGTAGGCACGATCACCCACCTCTTCGGCTCCGGCGAGAAGATCTCCCTCGCCGTGAAGTTTCCTGGCATGGGGCCCAAGATCCTCGATCCCCGGCTGGCTCCGATCGAGCCCCTGGCCACACCTCCTTGAGCAGCAGCGCGCCCCAAGCTCACCGAATCCTTGTGCTTACCGGCGGGCTGATCCATCTGGTGCACCAACTGGCAGTGGCCAACACCCTGTTTCCGGAAGGGGAAAGGCCAGCCAGGATCCACATCCTGATCACCGGGGTGCTGCGCCGAAAACCCGAGGCCCTGGCTGGGATCCATCGGGAGATCGGAGCCTGGTTGGCCGTGCTTCGGCAATCGCTGCCCAGGAGCCATGGGGGGGTGCAGCTGGTAGAGGAGCCAGCCGACCTGGAGCCCGGCCCATGGGACTGGGCCTTGCTCAACAACCAGTGGCTGGAGACCCAGCGCAAGGTGATCGACCAGCTGGGGATCCAGAAAATCGTGGTGTGCGGCGACGGGCTGGGGGTGTATTACCGCTGCCCACGGGAACTGCGGGCGCTCGTCCCCAGCCTGCTGGGCCTGCCGATCCGGGAGCCGGGACGGACGGTGCGGTATGTGCTCAGTGGCCACCAACCCCGCTGGCATCGTCCCCCCCTGGCTCCAGAGCCCGCGCCCCAGGCCTGCCGCAGGAGGCTGTTCGGCACCTTGGTGGAGGCTCTGCGGGAGCGGGGCCGCTCCGAGCTGGAGGCGGCCTTGCAACAGGCCCGCCCCCAGCGGCCCCTGTGGCTCTGCTCCGTGCCCAACCTGGCCCACCAGTTCCCCGGGGAGCGTATGCCCCAGGAGGTGCTGCGCTCCTGGGTGAGCGATCTGCAGCGGGAGGGCTTCCAGCCTCGGATCGACCGGCTGCAGCTGGTGGATCACCCCAAGGCTCCGGCGGGCGGCAGCTTCGGCCCCCTTACGGAACCCTGGCTGGCGCCCCCGCTGCGCTCCAGCCTGCCCCTGGAGGTGCTGATCGCCCTGCTGCAGGAGGCCCGCCCGGAGGACGGCATGGTGGTGTGCGGCATGACCTCCGCCCTCTATGGCGTGCGCGCCCTCACCAGGGCACGGGTGAGCTGGTTGGCCATGGCGCCCCTGTGGCGCGGCAATCCTCTCTATCGAAAAAAGCCCCTTGAATTTCTCCACCGGGGCCTGCGGAAAAGCCGCATGGCCTTGCTAACGCAGGGTCAATAGCGCACCTGCCAGGGCCAGCGATCGGGAATGCAGAGAAATTGATCATCATTCCCACAATCGAAGGTTGCCGAATACAGAATGCGACCCTCTAGCCAGTACTGGAGAGCAATATAGAGAGGCGGGAAAAGCCCCCAATAGGCCCGGTGGCGATGGAGCCAGGAAATGTAGAGGATTAGCATAAAGAATGCCACCCCATCAGCCAAGCGGCTGGTAATCTGCGGCAGCCAGAGATGGGCGATGGAGGCCTGAATTGCCAGATAGAGCAGGCCAAAAACCAATAACAAAATCGTGATCGGGCAGCGCAGGAGTCGGCGGGGATCCAGGCGAGCCTGCACACAGCCCACAACCAATCCATAGGCCAGGGCGCGTTGGAATCGGCCCACAATGCCCCGCTGGCTGTAATTGTTGAAATACTCATCCCTGGCGTAATCGAAGAAGCGATCCAGGGCCGTTGGGGCGATGGCCAGCAGCAGGCCCACCACCACGATGCCGGCCAGCAGCCAGGGCCAGCGCCGGCGGAGCAGGGCCAGATTCAGGGTCGGGGGAGCGGCCACCCACCGGCTCAGCACCTCGGGCACCCGCCCCAGGAGGGGCAGAAGGCTGATGGGCAGGTTGAGCACGAAGGTGTTGTGCGTGAGGGCGGACAGGACCACCCCGAGGCCCACCCACCGCCGATCCAAGCAAACCAACCGTGCCGCCTGAAGGAAAAGGGGCAGCAGCAACACCACCGCAAGCGCCTGGCGCGTGTGGGCATTCTGGAGAAAGCCGCGCAGCAGGGGGTTGCAGGTGATCAGGAGGGCCCACCAGCCCGCCCAGGGCCAGGCCCGCCAGTGGGCCGCCAGAAGGATCGGGGCTGCGGCAAAGGCCGTGGCCAGCAAACCCTGCACCGCTGCCATGCGGTAGGGCAGGAGGAGCAGCAGGGGCCTAAGGAGGCGCCAAAGGGGCTCGGGGGGGGCCCGATCGGGATCCCATTCCATGAAATGGGAAAAGCGGGTGGTGTCGCTGTTGCCCCAACTGGCCAGGGTGAAGAACACCAGCACCAGGCCCAGGAAGGTGATCACGGCTGTGAGCCAGAGCCGCCGCCGCTGCAGAATCCCAGCGATCTGGATCAGGAGAGCCAGGAGTCCCTGAGCCACGAAGAGATAGGCCATGGGCAGGGGTGCCGGCATGACCTGGTCAATGCGGAACGGGGCGACTTCAGGGAAGGGGGTCAGCATGGATCAATCAACGGGGCGGTCCGGCATCGGGCAGGGAGGGGACAAGGGGAGGTGGCCGCCGGCGAAACACCCGGTACTGGCCACCGGTGAGCTTGAGCTCTCCACTAATGTCCTGCCACTGACCCGGCTCACGGTCCAGGCAGGAGCGGAAAAAGGCCTCCGTATTGGGGCCATCGGGATCCGTGCGCATCCACACCAGATGGTGGTTGGCTGAATCCGTGAGCTGCCTGCAAACGGCGGCCTGATCTGTCGGCACGGCGAGGCGTCGCGTGGCCCAGCTGGGTTGGAGGTCGTGTTGGTTGAGGCTCCATTGGGGCCCAATCCCTGTGGTGGAGGCGCGCTGACGCAGCTGACGCTGCAGGGCCACATCCTGCGGGGCCGTGAAACCGCGAAGGCCCTCGGGTTGCCCCAGCAACATGCGCCGCGTCGCCTCCCGATCGGCCTCCAGCTCGCGCACAGCCGCACGGGGCTGCCGGGGGGATTGGAAGACGCTGGCGACGACAACATTGTTGAAGAGGATCAGGGAGAGCAGCATGAGCGCCAGAGCGGTCGCACGCCTCCCGAGACGACTGCCCTCCAGGACAGCGAAGCCGCAGATCATGATGATCACCAGGGGCACCACGAGCAATTGCACCTCGTCGATGTCGAAGCCCCCTCTCAAAAAGGCCCGCAGGGTCTCGAACAGGAACACCATCGCCAGGGCCGGCATCAGGAGCACCCGATCGGCCAGCCCGAATGGCTGACGGGCCAATCTGACGGCGGAGCCAACCAAGGCCAAAGCCGGCACGCTGGCCAGGAGCCAAACGGGAAGGCCAGCCACCCTGAGGCGGAGAACCTCTCCCAGAAGGGGAAGGAAGCGGTTGATCTCGGGGGGGAGGGTGCGCGCCAGTTCCAGAGGGAGCAGCATCGCTCCGGCCCAGGCCTGGCCAGGGCCGCCTGGAACGAGCAGATAGGGGGCAAAGAGGAGGCTGAACGCCACCAAACCGCCAACCAAAACGGGCCACAGTTCGGGCAGGGGGCAGGAAAATCCCAGGACCAGGAGGGCCACGACAGCCACCATCAACACCGGGGATAGGCCTCGCGGGCAGGCCGCCATCGCCAGCACCAGAGCGGCTCCAGCTCCAGCCAGTGGGAAGGTGTGGAGCGGGGCCCGTTCTTTGGCCGTAGCTGCTACGTGGCTGAGGAGGAACAGAGCCACCACCAGAAAGAGGTTGGCAAACTGCTCTAGAAGGCCCGTGGACCCACCGGGCAACATCTGGGCCATGGTCACAAAGAGCATGGAACTGGCCAGAGGCAAGAGCGAGCCAGGAGCCAAAGCCAGCAGACCCACCCTCGCCAGGTTGGCCAACGTCACCGCCAGAAGCCCACCACCGCAGACGTCGAGACCAAGAATCAACAGGCGATGGGCCGCAAGGGTTCCCATCCAGGCGGACGGCCCATAGAGCCACTGGGCCAGGGGAAGGGTGCCGTTGACCAAGCCGTCATAAAGAACCTGTCCCTCCAGAAGACGCTGGCCGGCATAGAGCAATTCATCCAGCCTGGGGTTGTACGTGCCCGCGATGGTGGGCTGACGGAGGACACGCACCAGCAGCCCCAGCAGGATCAACCCCCAGAGGGACCGGAGACCCCAACCTCGCATCCTCAATTCCAATAGATCACGTGCCAGGGAAGCCGATCCGGCACACAGAGAAATTCATCATTTCGACCACAGTCGAGCAAGCCACTAAATGCCAAACGATCAAACAACCAATACTGCAGGGTGACAGCAAGGGGAAGAACCGCTGCGCGCTGAAGATCAAGACTGCAGATCCAGACAAAAAAGAGGATTAACAGATAAAGTCCAACCGCATCCTGAAAGCGACTGGTCAGCTGTGGCATCCAGGCATATTGAATACTAAACCTGAAAATTATAAGGATAACAAAAAACAAGGCCATGGAGAGGAACGGCGCCGAATGCAAGCAAGCGGTCAAGCCGATTCGCTTGAGATAGCAAACAGCAATAATCACCATGACAAGAAACAGAAGAAGTTGGTCAACTTCTGGTCGCAACAAAAAAAGAGGGTAATACTCCTGTTCCCACAGATAGGAATTCAACCGGGTCAGCAGACCCTCCGCATTCCCAACCATCCAGGCCCCTACGCCCACAGAGCCTGCCCCAGCCACCCATACCGCATGGCGGGACGGGCTCCTCCGAAGCCTGCTCAGCCAGGGTTGCAGCTGCTGTAGCCAGTGTGGCCCTGTCACAACCAGCGGGGAAAGGGCAACCCCAAGGGACAGCAGATAACTGCCGTGGCAAAGGGCAGCCAACGTTGTCAACCCCATCGTTCGCAATGCTGAGAGGCGCGGTCCGCCCGCACACCACAGCATGAGGGGCATCAGCAGAAGGGCCACCAGCGCCTGCCTGGTGACACCCGACTGCAGGAAGTTGCGCAGGAGTGGGCTGTGCACCACCATCAAAGCCCACCATCCCCCCCATGCGGGACTTCTAAGGCGGTGGGCCAACCAGAGGATGGCCGCGGCATAGCAGGCAGCCACCACCCCATGCACAAAGCTGAAGCGGTAAGGCAAGAAGCGAATGAGGGGAGCCAGCAGGGTCCAGAACGGTTCACGCCAGCCAAAGGTGGTGGAGGGGTTCTCCACCAGCAGATAGCTCAGGCGGGTCACATCCCCCAGCCCCCAACTGGCGAGCATGAAGATCAAGCCCACCGTGAGCACCAGCAAACCAGCGCCAACCCGCTGGGCCACCACAAGGCCGCGCCGGGAAGCCCCATCGATCAGCCAGGCCAGGGCCAGCTCGAGGGCAAACAGCAGGATCAGGCCAGCCGGATCGGAACGAACCTGATCGACGCGATAGGGGCCCCGTTCGGGAAAGGCCAAGACAGCAGCCACCAGATCCATCGCTCAGGTCCGGGGTGGCCGCCGCTCCAGCAGCAGCATCCGGAGCGCTTCGGGTGACTGAACGTTGTTGAATCCCCAGTAAGGATCGAGCAACGCCTGAACGGCTGCCTGAGATTGGGGGGGCGACAGGGAAAGGGCTGCGACAAGCTCTGCACTGAGCCGCTGACGCTCCGCCCATTCAACAGCCTCCTCTTCTGCCTTCTCCGACTTCAAGGTGGAGAGATCCTGCTCGGCGTCCACAGGCAGCCAGTGGAGACGCAGACCGAGGGCCAGCCCATAACCGAGGTGGGTGCCAAAAGCATTGCTCACGAGCCCATCGCTGAGTTCCAGCAGGGTGCGCATGGCATCGAGAAACCAGGGGTTGGAGCGGTGGCCGTTGCAGGCCACGATCCAGTGGCTCGGCAACCCCACTAGCTGGGGATCCTTCCAATGCCGCAGCCAGATCACGGAGGCGTAGCCGCCCGCCCGCGCCGTAGCGAGCACCGCCTCGATGCAGGCGGCCATATCGCTTTTGCGCTCCACCTCATCCCAGCTGTGAGCGAGCACCACCAGGAGGGTGGGGCCCAGCTGACCCCGCAGCTGCTGGATCTCCTCCGAGGAGAGGAGCGGGCGGGCATAGGCCACCCAGGGGCCGATCGGCACGGCCGGCAGGGCAAACCGTTCCTGCAGCCAGGCGGCACGGAGGGGCCCCATGCAGAGATAGCCCTGGGTCCAGGGGCGGGGGCTCTCGAAGGTGGCCGTGCGGCTCACCTTCAGGCCATGTTCGAGCAACCAGGGGAGAGGGGCACCGATCAACGGCAGCCCAGCGTGGCGCTTGAGCTGCACATCATGGCCGTAGTGATGGGAGGAATTCTCCAGTTCCCGCCGGGCCGGGCTGAAAAAGGCCTTGCGGTCGGCGGACGCGTGAAAGCCTCCCTGATCCCAGAGATCACTACAGACCTGAGGGGCCAGAGGACGGCCGGAAAAGGCCTGGTGCACAAGCCCTCGATAGGCCGCCAAAGCCTGCCACTGGTCGCGATCCCACTTGGCCAGACGATTTAGGGGTCCGAAACGGCCGGCCCTCAGGCCTTGATGCAGCCGTCCGCGAAACGTGGACCGCAACTCGGTGAAACGATTAGTCATTGCGGTCGCGCCATCCCTGATTCGCCAGGCGGCCCCACTCCCCCCGGGCCCGCAAAATCTCCTCCGCCAGCCGGCGCACAGCCCCATCCCCGCCGTTACGGTCGAGCACCCAGTCCGCGCGCTGGCGCAGGGGGACCACCGCATCAGCGGTGCAGACGAGGAGGCCAATGGCAGGACGCACGGCCAAATCATTCAGGTCGTCGCCCACAAAAGCGCTTTCCTCCCTGGTCACCCCCAACTGCCCCTGGAGCACGGCCAGGGCGGCAGGTTTGTCACGCACCCCGGTCAACACATGGGAAATGCCAAGGTACCTGGCACGTTGCTCGGTGGCCCCACTTTTGCCGCCGCTGAGCCAAGCCACCTCCAATCCCGCCTGCTGCAGCAAGCGGATGCCAAGGCCATCGCGCACATCAAAGCGTTTGAGCACTTCTCCACTTTCCGTCGTCCACAAGCCGCCGTCGGTGAGGACCCCATCCACATCCAGCACCAGCAGGCGAAGCTGCCGCAGCTGAGCCCGACAACGGCGATAGGCCCGGTGGTGACGCCAGCGTCGGTGGAGAGTGCGCAGCATCCGCGCTCAGAGGTGACTCACGGCCTCAGGTTGCTCCACCAGGGGGGCGCGGATGGCTAGCAGCTGCTCCAGCAGGGGTTCCAGGCGATGGAGGGGCACCATGTTGGGGCCATCGCTGAGGGCCCGATCCGGATCGGGATGCACCTCCATGAACAGCCCATCCACCCCGACAGCGACCGCGGCTCGGGCCAGGGGAGCCACAAACTCCCGTTGGCCTCCAGTGCTGGTGCCGCGACCTCCGGGTTGTTGCACCGAGTGGGTGGCATCAAAGATCACCGGGCAACCCAGGGCCTTGAGCTGGGGGAAGCTGCGGTAATCCACCACGAGGGTGTTGTAGCCGAAACAAGTGCCCCGTTCCGTGAGCCAAAGGTGCTCCACGCCGGCCTCCCGTAATTTCCCCACCACCTGGGCCATGTCCCAGGGAGCGAGGAACTGACCCTTCTTCACATTGATCACCCTGTCCGTGCCGCGGACCGCGGCCGCCGCGGCCAGCAGCAGATCGGTCTGGCGGCAGAGGAAGGCAGGAATCTGGAGAACATCCACCACCGGAGCCACTGCTTCGGCATGGTGACTCTCGTGAATGTCGGTGAGGAGGCGCAGGCCATAGCGGCGCTTGACCTCAGCGAGCACACCTAGCCCTTCCTCCAGGCCCGGCCCCCGGAATGAGCCCCCGGAGCTGCGATTGGCCTTGTCGAAACTGGCCTTGAAGATGACGTCAATGCCCAGGCGCTCGGCGATGCCCTGCAGGCGAGCGGCCACATCCAGCACCAGATCGGCACTTTCAATCACACAGGGACCAGCAATCAGGGTCAGGGGAGCGGCAGACATCAAGAACGGGAACGGGGGAATGACAGGGGCGCAAGGGGGGCTCAGCTGGCGGATCGTGCCTCCAGGGACGCAAGATCACGGAAGCTTTCGGACTGATCCCGCAATTCATCGAAGGTGCCGAAGGCCTTGATCCGTCCGCCCTCGAATTCATAGATGCGATCACACCTTTTCACCGTACTGAGACGGTGGGCAATCACCACGGTGGTGCAGCGGCGACCGACCAGCTCCAGGGCCTCGATCACCTCATTCTCCGTGCGGTTGTCCAGGGCACTGGTGGCTTCATCCAGCAAGAGGAAGCGGGCGCGGCGATAGAAGGCTCGGGCAAGGGCAAGACGCTGGCGTTGACCACCGGAAAGCTGAAGGCCGTTCTCTCCGATCGGGGTGTGGAGGCCATAAGGGAGTTCGCTGACAAACTCATCGAGCTGGGCCGCATCGAGGGCTTCCCACACCTCGGCCTGGTTGAGTTCGTCCTCCGACTGACCAAAGGCCACATTTTCGAGAATGCTGGCGTCCAGAAGATTGATGAACTGGGGTACCTGAGCACAACTGGCCTGCCAGGCCGGGAGGTCGAGATCACTCACGGGGATCCCATCCAATTGAAGACATCCCTTCTGGGGCTCAAGCAAACCGAGCAACAGATGGGCTGTGGTGGTCTTGCCGCCGCCGGTTGTGCCCACTAGGGCAATGCGCGACCCGACGGGAATCGAGAGAGTGACATCTTGGAGAACCCAATCCTCCCCGGTGGGGTATTTGTACCAAACGTTTTGCAGGCGAATCGAACGGGTGGGGAAGATGCCCTCAGGAGTCGGCACTCCGGGGGTGGCCAGGGTGGGCCGGGAACTGGGGAGATCGAGCAAGGCAAGAATGCTCTCCACCACGGGAAGGCCGCTGCGCAATTGGGTGAGGGAGGCAAAAAAGTCCTGGAGGGGGGGGGTGAGGCGGAGGGCCGCGACGGCCAGGGTGGCGAGAAAAGGAATAATCTGCAGCACCTTTTCCCGATCGCCACTCATTAAAGCCGGCACGGCGCCCACGGCAAAAATGATGGTGATGCCAAAGGGCTCGATCAACATGCGAGGCACCACGGGCAACAGTTCTGAAGCCCAGGCAAAGCGTTTTGACTCTTCACCCGCATGCAAGAACGCCTCCCGGAAATGTCGCTCGGAATTGCTAAGCCGAATATCACGAATTGAGCCAAGAGATTCAAGCAAAATATGGGCGGTGCGGGCCTCTAATCTGATTTTCTGGCGGGAGGCATGACGCAGGTAGGGCGTGATCAATAACGAGGCAATGAGATAGGCGGTGATCAGGGCGACGATCAGAAGGGCCGCCAATCCTTTGCCTAAATAGAGGATGCCGAAAGACAGCATGATGATAGAAAAAATGCTGCCCACCATCCGCAGTAGGGGGTTAACGACGGAGTTGGAGGTTTTCTTGACATGACTCAAAACCATGGCCGAGAGCTTTGCCGTGCTCTTCGACAGGTGGTACTCGTAATCCTGAGCTAGCACTCGCGAATGGACTTGGTTAGAAAGATCAATCCAGATCTTTGCGGTGAGGCGCTGCTGGAAAAACTGCAGAAGAAGCTTCGAAAGGGAGGCCAACCAGGCAAAGCTGATCAACAAAATAATGAGCCACAGGCTCTGATCGAACCCATCCCCCCCAAACACCTTCACCCCAGGAAGATGGTCCTGAAGCTTGCTGCCAACCAGGGCCCCAAACAAACGACTCACCACCCAAACCGTTAGGAGATCAGCCAGCCCAGGCACGATCGACAAGGGCAAAAGAAGAAACAACGCCCGCAATCTTTCGCGCGGAAGATAATTAAGTAATCTCTTGAGATGGCTAAGGGTGTTGCTCCGCAGGAGTGGCGGTTGTCTGCTGGCCAACGCGTCTACTTGCAAACCCTTTTCAAGCACGCTATTGGAGTGATCTGCTCCCAAAGCGCCGTGAGAGCCACCCCTGTAAGCGCCCCACCCGCTGCCCCCAGCGCAGCCGCCAGGGCGGGAGGGCCCGCAGAGGGGGGTTGCCCTCCATCAGGCAGCGCTGCCAATGGCCATCGATCGCCTCGAGGGCATGGCGCCAGCGCTCCAGGAGCAGGGGCTCGGAGCACTCCCGCAGCAGGGCCTCGAGCCGGGCGGGATCGGCCCTCCAAGTTTCGGGCTGGCGGGCGGCGGCGGTGATGCGCTCCACATCGGCTGCGAGGGTGCCGCAGCCGATCTGATGGCCGAGCACCCCTGGATCCAGGGTGTCCGCCAGCGCATGGTTCAAGCTGCTGAACACCACGCAACCGCAGGCCAACGCTTCGATGGGCGGCAAACCGAAGCCTTCGCTCACCCCCCGGCCCCGCCAGTAGTCGGCGGAGTCGTAGAGCACCACGGTGGCGCTGTTGAAGAGATCCACCAGATCGTCTATCCAGCCACTCTGGATCTCCACCTGGAGACCGGCGCAGCGCAGCGCAGGCACGAGCTGGTCGAGCACGTAGCGGCTGGTTTTCCGCCGCTGCATGAGCACGTCGATTGGACGCCGGCCCGGAAGAAACCCGCTCCCTCCGGCCTTGGAGGGCCGGGCGCCGCGCTCCAGCCACTTCGATTGAAGCGCGTTGGGCACCAGGAAAAGGGGGTTGCGGGAGGCCTTCTCCCCCCAATAAGCCAGGGTGTTTCGACTCACCGCCAAAACGGGCACTCCTGGAGCCAAAGAGAAGCCGTAGCCACTGCTGTGGGCGTGGTACGCCACCGGGCGCCCCCGAAGCTGGCGCAACAGGGCAGGCACATCAAAGCCCCAGCTCACCACCCAAAGTGCCGCCCCCGGAGAGGGCTCCTGGCTGAGCAAATCGGCCAGAAACGGATGGTCCGGCTCCCGCTGCCGATAGGTCACCACCTCCGTGGGCCGCAGGGAGCCCACCAGCCCCGCGGTCTGGAGTTCCACCAGCAGGCCTCCGCAGCGAAACTTGCCAGTGGTGCCAGGCACCAGGAAACGAACGGGACTCAGACGCGGAACGCTCAGGGGGAGAAACGCCGGGGGCGTGGCGCAAACCGGCTGAGTCTGGCCCAGAGGCGGGAGGATGGCCTCAGGCGACGACGGCTTCCGTGCTGCCGGTGCGCTGACGCCGGGTGAGGAAGCCAAACAGCACCTTGCCGATGGCGGCCACCAGATTGCCCTCCAGTTCCTGGAACATCTTCATGTTGTGATGGAAGGCCTGGTTGGCTTCCCCCACGATGCGATCGGCCGTGGCCTGATCGATGGGCAACTGGTCGAGGACCTCCCGGTAATTGGCCTTGAAGGCCTTCTCGTCGTCGATGGCAGCAAATTCGTAGAAGCGCAGGCCGTCGTGCTCGCCAAGATTCATGGCCTTGCGGGCAATGGTTTTCAGCACCTGCCCGCCAGACAGATCGCCGATGTAGCGGGTGTAGTGGTGGCCCACCAGCAGTTCCGGGGCCTCCTTGGCCACCTGGCGGATGCGGGCCACATAGGACTGGGCTCCTGGGGTGGCCTTGGCCTGCTGGCGCCAGTCCGAACCGTAGTAGTAGGCCAGATCTTGCTCCAGAGACTCCCGGCGATTCAGTTGGGGGAAGGCGACGGGGCCCACCACGGGATGGTCGCCCAGACGGCCGATTTCCTCTTCCATGGCGCTATAGACGTGCCACAGATCGGCCACCAGGGTGCGATAGCTCGCCTTATCCACGACGCCCTTGAGGAAGCAGCTCACAAAACCGGTGTTTTCAGCCATGGTGTGGGCTTTCTTCGTGCCCTCACGCAATTGGGAAGCCAGGGCGACTGCCATCGGTTCAACAAGATAAAAATCCGTGCGAATACCGTAGTGGCCTTCCCCGTCATCCCCCCGCGAAGGTTGCGAAGGATTACGGACTCAGGCCGCCCGTTCCCCCTCTTCCGCACTCCTGTTCTCGCCATCAAAAAGGGCAAAGAGCTCCCGGCAGAGCTCCTGAAGCCCCTCTACAACGACCGGCGACGGCAGGTGCGTTCCCGAGGGTTGCCAGTCGCCCAACGTCGCCAGCCGCCAGCGTTCCGATTCGTAGGTAAGACCTCGCAGCAGGACACCCAGCAGCCGCGGACGCCCGCCCTGGGGACCCCTGGGGGAATGCTCCAGGCGAAGCTGCACCAGAAGGGAACGGCACTCGAGGCGGGGGCTCCAGCCAGGAAAATGGAAGGAAAGATCCAGGCTTTCCTGCTCAGCAAAATGCCGGGTGAGGGGATCATCCCGCCAAGGAGTGAGGTTGGCACGGGCATCGGGGAAGAACCGGCGAAAGAGGCTCACCACCGAAGCGATGGCCTGGGCCAGGTCCACACTCCGGGCCTGCTCGGATGCGTTCATCTCCCCATCCTGCAGTTTCAACTGGCTTTCGCCCAAACGGTGTGAGCACCCCAACGAAAACAGAGCACAGAGGGATCCCCTGGTGCTGATCTGGGCAAACTTTTCCCTACCCCCCTGCAGGCATAGTCTCACTGCGACCGTCCCTGAGCCGCATGGCCACCTACGAGAAGCTCACCCCTCCCACCAGCGGCACCGCCATCCGCTTTGAGGAGGGCCAACCCATCGTGCCGGACGATCCCATCATCCCCTTCATCCGTGGCGATGGCACCGGGGTGGACATCTGGCCCGCCACCCAGCGGGTGCTTGATGCGGCGGTGGCTAAGGCCTACGGAGGCGCCCGCCGGATCGCCTGGTTCAAGGTGTATGCGGGCGATGAAGCCTGTGAGCTCTACGGCACTTACCAATACCTGCCCGAAGACACCCTCGCGGCGATCCGCACCTACGGCGTGGCCATCAAAGGGCCCCTCACCACCCCGATCGGGGGCGGGATCCGTTCTCTCAACGTGGCCCTGCGGCAGATCTTCGATCTTTACTGCTGCGTGCGGCCCTGCCGCTACTACGAAGGCACGCCCAGCCCCCACAAACGGCCTCAGGATTTGGATGTGATCGTCTACCGGGAAAACACGGAAGACATCTACATGGGGATCGAATGGGAGGCGAGCGATCCGGTGTGCATCGAGCTGATCCAGCACCTCAACGACGTGGTGATCCCCGCTAACGGCAAGCTCGGCAAACGGCGCATTCCGGAAGGGGCAGGCATCGGCATCAAGCCGGTGAGCAAGTTCGGCAGCCAGCGCCACATCCGCAAGGCCATCCAGCACGCCCTCCGCCTGGAGGCAGGCAAGCGCCACGTCACCCTGGTGCACAAGGGCAACATCATGAAATTCACGGAGGGAGCGTTCCGCGACTGGGGCTATGAACTGGCCACCAGCGAATTCCGGGAGGTTTGCGTGACTGAGCGCGAAAGCTGGATCCTCGACAATCTGGCCTCCGATGCCTCCCTCACCCTGGAGGGCAATGCGCGCCTGATCGAGCCCGGATACGACGCCCTCACCCCCGAGAAACAGGCAGCGATCTGCAACGAGGTGAAGGATGTGCTCGATGCCATCGGCACGAGCCATGGGGAAGGGCGCTGGAAGCAGATGGTGATGGTGGACGACCGGATCGCCGACAGCATCTTCCAGCAGATCCAGACGCGCCCGCAGGAATACTCCGTGCTGGCCACCCTAAATTTGAACGGGGATTACGTGAGCGATGCCGCCGCCGCCGTGGTGGGAGGCCTGGGCATGGCCCCCGGGGCCAACATCGGCGACACCGCGGCCATCTTTGAAGCCACCCACGGCACGGCTCCCAAACATGCCGGCCTGGATCGCATCAACCCCGGCTCGGTGATTCTCAGCGGCGTGATGATGCTCGAGTACATGGGCTGGCAGGAGGCCGCCGATCTGATCACCGCCGGCCTGAGTGCGGCAATTGCCAACAAGGAGGTCACCTATGACCTGGCCCGCCTGATGGAACCCAGGGTGGAGCCGGTGAGTTGCTCGGGCTTCGCCGAAGCCGTGGTGCGTCACTTCGGGGGCTAGGGGGGCGGGCGGCACCCCACCAACCACTGAACCATGAGGAAGCCCTTTCTGCTCCTAGGATCCGCACACTTTGGCCGGGAATGGTGACCAACCTGCGGGTGCTCGTGGTGGGCGCGGGCTTTGCCGGAGCAGTGGTGGCCAGGGAGTGTGCCGAGGCCGGCCACAGCGTGCATGTGATCGACCGCCGACCCCACCTCGGCGGCAACGCCCACGATGCGATCAACAGCCATGGGGAACGCATCCACCTGTATGGCCCCCACCTGCTCCATGGCGAGAGGGATTCGGTGGCGATCCGCTGGTTGAGCCGTTTCACCGAATGGGTGCCCTATGAGCACCGGGTGCGGGCCCTGCTGGCCGATGGCCGCACAACCCCCCTCCCCGTGAATCGCACCACCCTGGAGGATGTGTTTGGAGTCGAGCTGCCCGGCGAGGAGGACGCCCGGGCGTTCCTGGCCGCCCAGGTGCCCATCCTCACGCCCAGCAACACCGATGAGGTGTTTCTGGCCAACGTCGGACCCGAGCTAGCCGATCTGTTCTTCCGTCCCTACACCCGCAAGATGTGGGGGGTCTGCCCCACCCAGCTGGAAGCTGCGGTGGGAGCCCGGCTGCCCGTGCGCTCCAACCGCGACGACCGTTATTTCACCGATAGCTTTCAGGCCATGCCCAAGGAGGGCTTCACGGCAATGTTTGAGCGCATCCTCGACCACCCCCTGATCGAAGTGACCCTCGGGGAGGCCTATGGGCCGGAGCATGACAGCCACGCCGACCACGTCTTTCTGAGCCTGCCGATCGACGAATTCTTCCAGTTCCAATTCGGACGGCTTCCCTACCGCTCGATCCGCTTTGAATCCGATCTGGCCACCCGGGAGCAGAGCGCCACGGTGATCAACTACACCGATACCGGGATCTACACCCGCTGCACCCAGTGGGACCTCATCCCCAATTCCGGGCGCCGCAGCGATGGTCAGCACACGATCACCCGGGAAATTCCCTGCGACGCCAGCGAGAACAACAACGAGTGCTATTACCCTGTGCGCAATGCGGACAGCTTGGCCCTCTTTGAGCGCTACCGAAGCCTGGCCGAGCAGGAAGCCAACAAAACCTTCATCGGCCGCTGCGGGCTGTTTCGTTACATCGACATGGTGCCCTGCGTCACCATCCATCTGCAGCTGGTGAGCCGCTTCCTGGCCGGCGCCCCCCTCACCCAGGCGGCCTGAGCCACGGCCATGAGCAATACCCCAGCCCTGATCTCCGCCACCGACCCCTGCGTTCACTGCGGCTTCTGCCTGCCCACCTGCGCGAGCTATCGGGTGCTGGGCACGGAGATGGATTCCCCCCGGGGCCGTATCCATACCCTCAAGGCCCTGGAGGCCGGTGAGCTGACCCTGGATGCCACCGTGGCCTCCCATTTCGACAGTTGCCTGGGCTGCTTCGCCTGCGTCACCGCCTGTCCCTCAGGGGTGCGCTACGACACCCTGATCGAAGCTACCCGGCCCAAACTCAACGCCCCCGAGCTGCGCAGCCCGGCGCAGAGGGCCTTCCGGCGCCTGCTCTTTGCTCTGCTCCCCTATCCCCAGCGGCTGAGGACCCTGCTGCAGCCCCTGCGGGCCTATGCAGGCACGCCCCTCCAGGCCTTCGCGCGGCGCTCCGGCCTGCCAGGGCTGCTGGGGCCCCAGATCGCGGCAATGGAGCAACTCCTCCCGGCCCTGGCGCCCCAGGCCTTTCGCGACGACCTCCCCGTGGTGGTGCCCGCCCAGGGAGAACGGCGCTATCGGGTAGGTCTCCTGCTGGGCTGTGTGCAGCGGTTGTTCGATCCGGCCGTGAGCCAGGCGGCAATCCAGGTGCTGAGCGCCAACGGCATCGAGGTGGTCATCCCTCCCGACCAGGGCTGCTGTGGCGCCGTCACCCATCACCAGGGAGAAGGGGACCTCACCCGGGGCCATGCCCGTGCGCTGATGGCCAGTTTCCAGGGGGTGGTGGGGCCCGGCAAGCCCGCCGGGCCCGAGCCCCTCGATGCGGTGCTGGTGACGGCCTCAGGTTGCGGCCATACCCTCAAGGCCTACGGCCGCCTAATGGCTGAAGGGTCTCCTGAAGGAGACGCCGACCCCGATGCGACGGCCTTTGCGGCCCAGGTGGCCGACATTCAGGAATTTCTCGAACGGGTGGGCCTACGCGACACCTTTCAGCGCCAGCTCCAACCCCTCAGCCACCCAGACGGCCAAGACGCTACCGCCGAACGCCCCCTGAAGCTGGCCTACCACGATGCCTGCCACATGCTCCACGGGCAGGGCCTTGGGGAACAGCCCAGGGCTCTCCTGCGCCGCATCCCTCATGTGGAGGTGCTGGAGGCCACGGAGGCGGGGGTGTGCTGCGGCAGCGCCGGCATCTACAACCTGGTGCAACCGGAAGAGGCGGAAGCCCTCGGCCGGCTGAAGGCGGAGGATCTGGGCGCCACCGGCGCTGAGCTGGCCGTGAGCGCCAACATCGGCTGCACCCTTCAGCTGCGGCGCCACCTGGGCGAAGCCAGCCGCCCCCTGCCGGTGGCCCACCCGATGGAGCTTCTGGCCCGCTCGGCCGGCCTGGCCTGACTCAGGCACCGTCGCTCAGCCCCCCTCCATCCACCGCCAGGCGATCTCCAGGGTGTGGGCATCGCCCAGGTTGCCGGGGAAGGTGAGCACGGGCAGGCCGGCCAGGCCGGCCGCCTGTGAGCTGGGGGTTTCGGGCACAAGCACCAGGGACAGGCCCGGCAGCAGCTGCCCTTGCAGAGCCACCCAGTCGAGCCCCAGCCCATCGGCCAGAAGGGTGTGGGTGGTGATGCCCCCCTTGCTGATCAAGTAGCCCAAGCGGGGGGCGAGGGCCGCCGCCACCCGGGCCATGGAGCCGGCCAGGGCCAGCCCCAGAGCCCGCCGCTCCTCGGGGTGGCGGCAGTGCAACTCCCCCCGGCTGGTGTGCAACACGGGCGTGCGGCCCCGGGCCATCACGGCCTCGGCCTGCTCGATCCAGGCGGTTTCCAGCGAGGGGAGAAGCCGATCCGGCAAGGGACCCTCCAGAACTCGGTGGACCCGGGCCACGGGCACTTCCACCCCTTCACAGCCCTCCTGGGCCAGAAGCCGCTCTAGCTGTGCATCCGCCAGGGGAACGTGGGAGCCCACCAGCACCAGCCCCCCCAGGGGGGTGCTGGTGCCTAGGCGACGCAGGGCCGCCAGGCCGGCGGCCCCCAGGGGTTGGGGGGGCAGGGGAGCCAGGCCATTGAGAAGGCTGGCGGCCGATTGAAAGAGAAACCGCCGGGGCCGCGCCCCACCGGCAGGCTGGGGGCCCGCCAGCTCCCGCACCAGCGAGCCGAAGAGCGCCAGATGGCACGGCCGCTCCCCATCCACCACCACCAGCCTGTTGCCCGAGAGGCTCCCCAGCCACTGGCGCAGGGCCTGGCGCCCGGCTTCCCCAGCGGCCGCCCCCTCGAGCTCCCGCCAGCCCAGGAGGTCCACCTCCCCGGCAGGGATGCGCCCGCCACTCTTCTCCTCCACCCACTGCCTGAGGTCGCTGGTGAAATAAGCGAAGAGGCCATCCCGGGCAAAGGGCGTTTCATGGACGGGCTGGCCAGCCAGACGGTGCACTCCATCCACCGTGGTGCGGCCGCCCTCCAGGAAGGCGGGCACCAGGAAGGTGGCATCGATGGGGCCCAGCTCCTGGGCCAGGGCCTCCACCTCCAGGGGAAAATGGCCCCGCAAGGTGGAATCGCCCCGGCTCACCAGCAGGGCAGCGTCGATCACCCCTTCGGCTTGGGCGGCCGCCAGGGCTGGCACCAGGGCTGCACAGATCTGGCGCACCCGGGCGGCGGCCTCGGCGGCCCCCAAGGCCCGGGTGTTGGCCAACAGGAAAAGAAAGGGAGAGGGCTGTCGCAAGCCTTCCGCCAGGGCCAACGGATCCCAGCGCAACAGCAGGGGGCAGCCGTGGAGGGTCTGGGATCCGGTGGGATCGTCATCCAGCACGACGATCTTCAGCTGTCGCTCCCCGATTCCTGGAAACGGTTGGCGGTTTGGGGCCTCGTCAGGGAAACTGCCGTGAGCCAACGCCCCCCTCCATGAAGAAACGGTCCGCCAATGCCCAGCGGCAGAAGCTGCGGATCATGCCGATGGGAGATTCGATCACCGAGGGGGTGGGCGCTCCTGGAGGGTATCGCCGGCCGTTGGTCGATGCACTCACCGGCAAGCGCTATGACGTGGATTTCGTCGGCTCCAAGCGCACCAGCGGCGATCCAACCCGCGATCCGAATCACTGGGGCATTCGTGGTGTGGGCATCGCCGCCACGGATGCCATCATTGGCGGCCGTAGCTACGTGTCGCTGCAGGCCAATGAGGGCCCCAATGGAGCGGTCAGAAAGGGCCTGCTCTCGGAGATTCCAAAGGCCATCTCCCCGACATACTTCTCCCGCGATCGCAACACCACCAATGTGCTGTTGTTGATGGCGGGAACCAACGATGTGGTGCACCAGGTGGTGGAGCGAAAGGGGGGGGCGGTGCCGGCAGGGGACGCAGGCAATGACGGACGAGGCGAACAGCAGGGAACCATCGCCGAGGCGGCTAGCGATCGGCTGCAGGCGCTCTTGAAAGAGGTGGATAGGAGAGCCCGGACAGCGGCCCTCCAACTCAAGGTGATCGTCGGCACGATCCCCACCTTCACGAACGCCTGGAACCAGCCAACCCTGAGGGACCCCATCAGCCCGGAGATGGTGGAGCAGGCGTCGCGCTACAACGAACGGATTCTGGCCCTGCGGTCGCGGAAGGGCTACACCAACATCAGCGTGAGCAGCGTGGACCTCAATCGGGCCGTTGGATTGAATTTGGTGGATGGGCTTCATCCGAATGCCGAGGGCTACAAGGCCATGGCCCACTCCTGGCTCGGGGGGATCGAGCAGGTTTTGAGTTGATCCATCCCACCCGCGACGACCTGCCCGAACTGGTGCGCCATTGGCACCGGGAGACCACCCCCTGGCTGCCCACCGGGCTGGCAAGCCGGCTGGCCTGGGGGCCACCGCTCCAGACCCCCTGCGAACGCCTGAGCATCGACCGGCTGGATCGGATCTTGGAGCACAACCCCGGCGATTTCACCATCACCGTGGAAGCGGGCGCCCCCCTGCTGGAGGTGCAGCGCGTGCTGGCCAGCCATGGGCAGTGGCTGGCGGTGGATCCCCCCTGGGGCACCCACCCCCTGGCCGATCCCCAGGGATCGGGGGGAGGCGGAAGCATGGGTGGCCTTGTGGCCAGGGGCCTGGCGGGGGGCTATCGCCAGCGGTATTTGGGTCTACGCGACCAACTGATCGGCATCCGCCTGGTGCGGGCGGACGGAACGGTGGCACGGGCCGGCGGGCGGGTGGTGAAAAACGTGGCGGGTTACGACCTGATGCGTCTGCTGGCGGGCAGCTGGGGATCCTTGGCCCTGATCACGGAACTTTCCCTCCGCACCCTGCCGATGCCTCCCCATCGGGCGGGCCTGCTGGTGCAGGGGGAGGCCACCCTCCTGGCGGCCCTGAGCACGGGCCTGTCGCGATCGACCCTCACCCCTGAACGCATCGACTGGTGGAGTGGTCCTCTCGCCGAGGCGGCCGGACTGGATGCCGCACCCGCCCTGCTGATTGCCCTGGCCAGCGTGGAGGCCTCCTGCCTCCAGGATCAGCTGGGTGCCGTGGCCAACCTCACCGAGCTCTCCAGCCGAGCGCTGTCTGGGGAGGAGATGGAGGCCTTGCTGCAGGAAGCGCGTGGCGGCTCCTTGACGGCCGAGCAACCGGCCTGGCTGCTGCGGGTGGGGGTGAACCCCGATGGGGGCCCTCTGGTTCTCGAGAAGGGGGCCGCCCTCGGCCTGAAGCTGGAGCTGGGAGCGGGCAGCGGCCTGGGCATGGCCTGGAGCGAAGAGGCCATCCCAGCCGCTGGGGTGGAAGCCCTGCGCAACTTTTGCCAGGAACTGGGGGGGCACCTGACGGTGTTGCTCCAACCGAAAGGGAGCGAGCTGGTGGCCTGGCCCGATGCCCCGGCGAAGGGGCTGATGGAAGCCGTGAAGCGGCAATTTGATCCCCTGGTCCAACTCTCCCCAGGGCGCCTGCCCGGGGTGGCCAGGCCCGCTCAACCCATCCCGGCGTGGTAGCGGCAGGTCAGCTTGAGGCTCTCGCCCGGCGACAGAGGGTCATGGCAGGCAGGGGGTGGCGGGGGTCAGGGTAGGGAGCCACTCCATCAGGGCGGCATTCACCTGCTGGGGCACCTCATCGTGGGGGCAGTGGCCCGCATCGAGCAGCACCTCGGTGGTGTGGGGCGGGGCGTAGCGGGCGAAGGTGGCGCGGCGGCCCTCGGCGTTGATCCAGGGATCACGCAACCCCCACAGCAGCAACAGGGGCGCCCCCAGCTGGGCAAAGAGAGCATCGAGGGGCTCGCCCCGGGGAATGTCGAACACCGTGCGAAACACCCCGAAAGCTCCCGGATCCCGGGAGGGCCGCAGGATCGATTCCACCAGGGCATCATCCACATTGGTCTGGTCGACGTAGACCCGCTGGAGGGTGCGCCGCACGGTGGCGGGCCTGCGCAGATTTTCAAACAGCAGCCGCTGCACCACGGGGCTGGTGAAGATCGCCCGGCCCACGGTGCGCCGCGCGATGGCGCCCCAGCCACTGGGTGCAGCCTGCTCCTCGCTGAAGGGCCCAGCCGCATTCAGCAGCACCACCCCCGCAGCCAGGGGCGCCGCGCCCAGCTCGGCGGAGTTGAGGGCGGCGCCGGCGGCGAGGGCGGCATAGCCCCCCAGGGAATTGCCCACCAGCACGGTGGGACGGCCGATGCGCTCCCTCACATAGGCCACCAGCTGATCCCGCCAGAGGGCGCCGCCATAGGGCAGGCCCTCGGGCTTGGCGCTACGGCCGAAGCCGAGCAGATCGATGGCATGCACCTCGTGGCTCCGGGCCAGCACCGGCAGGTTATGGCGCCAGTGGTCGGTTGAGGCGCCGAAGCCGTGTACCAGGAGAAGGGCAGGCCCCTCGGGCTGGGTGGGGGCTTGGTGAAGGGAATAGACGGGGTATCCCGCGAACCTCCAGGGCCCTTCACCGGAGGAATCCATGGGAGTCATGCCAGCGCCATCCTTTGGTTGGATGGTAGGGAGATTGCGGGGCTAGAGGGATGCGGTCGGTGTTCGGCCCCCCACCCTGCAAGCAGGAATTGGTAGGTAACGCTACGGTCGAGTTGAAAGTCTTGTTCCATCGTCAGAAAACGCGAGAAATGACGATCCAACAACCCCGCAACCTGCGTCTTCCCACCCCTGGGTGCTACGCCGATCCCGACCGCAGCGGCCTCCTGGCGGAAGACGTGTTCGACGGGATGACGGAACATCTCTTCTACACCCTGGGAAAACTGGCCCCCAGCGCCAGTCGGCACGACCTCTACATGGCTTTGAGCTATGCGGTGCGCGACCGGCTGATGACGCGCTATCTAGCGGGCAACGAAGCCATCGCCGCCACGCCCACCCGGGTGGTGGCCTATCTATCAGCGGAATTCCTGATCGGTCCCCAGCTCAGCAACAATCTCCTGATGCTGGGCATCCAAGAGGAAGCTGCAGCGGCGCTGAAGCGGTTTGGCGTCAACAACCTCCAAGACATACTGGAAGTGGAAGAGGAACCGGGCCTGGGCAATGGGGGCCTGGGCCGGCTGGCAGCCTGCTTCCTTGAATCCCTGGCCACCCTGGAAATCCCGGCCACGGGCTACGGCATCCGCTACGAGTTCGGGATTTTTGACCAGCTGATCCGTGATGGCTGGCAGGTGGAAATCACGGACAAATGGCTGAAAGCGGGCTGGCCTTGGGAGATCCCCCATCCGGACCAGGCCTGTTTCGTGGGCTTTGGAGGCCGCACCCAGTCGTACCAGGACGACCACGGCACCTACCGGGTGCGCTGGGTCCCAGCGGAGCATGCGATCGGGGTGCCCCACGATGTGCCGGTGCTGGGCTACCGGGTGAACACCTGCGACCGGCTGCGGCTATGGCGGGCCGATGCCACGGAATCCTTCGATTTCTACGCCTTCAACATCGGTGACTACTACGGAGCCGTGGAGGAGAAGGTGGCCAGTGAAACCCTCTCCAAGGTGCTCTACCCGAATGACGGCACCGATGAGGGCCGCAGGCTGCGGTTGAAGCAGCAGCATTTCTTCGTGAGCTGCTCCCTTCAGGACATGATCCGCAGCCTCGACATGCGTGGATTGCCGATCCAGGAGTTTCCTGAGCACTGGGCGATCCAGCTGAACGACACCCACCCGGCGATCGCCGTGGCCGAGCTGATGCGCCTGTTGCTGGATGACAAGCACCTCGACTGGGACACCTCCTGGGACATCACCTGCCGCAGCATCTCCTACACCAACCACACCCTGCTGCCGGAGGCCCTCGAGAAATGGGGGCTGGATCTCTTCGGCAGCCTGTTGCCTCGCCACCTGGAGCTGATCTACGAAATCAACCGCCGCTTCCTGCAGCAGGTGCGGTTGAAATATCCCGGCAACGACCAAATCCTGCGGAAGGTGTCGATCATCGACGAGGAGGGCAACAAAGCGGTGCGCATGGCCCACCTGGCCACGGTGGCCTCCCATCATGTGAATGGGGTGGCGGCCCTGCACAGCACCCTGGTGAAGAGCGATCTTTTTCCGGAATTCGCCGCGATCTGGCCAGAGAAATTCACCAACGTCACCAATGGGGTAACGCCACGGCGATGGGTGGCCCTGGCCAACCCCAAGCTGGCGGCCCTGCTCACCGAAGCGGTGGGCGAAGGCTGGGTGACGGACCTGGATCAGTTACGCGCCCTCGAGCCCCTGGCCGAAGATGGGGGATTCTTGGAGCGCTGGCAGGCCACCAAGCTGGCGGTGAAGCGGGAGCTCACCCACTACATCCACAGCCACACGGGCGTGCTGGTTGATCCGGCCTCCCTGTTCGACGTGCAGGTGAAGCGCATCCACGAATACAAGCGCCAGCACCTCAATGCCCTCCAGGTAGTGGCCCAATACCTGCGCATCAAAAATGGACAGACCGACGGCATGGTGCCGCGCACGGTGATCTTCGGCGGCAAAGCGGCGCCGGGCTATGCGATGGCCAAGCTGATCATCCGCTTCATCAACGGCATCGCCGAAACGGTGAACGCCGATCCGGACATGGATGGGCTGCTGCGGGTGGTGTTCCTGCCGGATTACAACGTGAAGCTTGGCGAGCGGGTGTATCCGGCGGCCGATCTCTCGGAACAGATCTCCACGGCGGGCAAGGAGGCCTCGGGCACTGGCAATATGAAATTCGCCATGAATGGCGCCCTCACCATCGGCACGCTGGATGGGGCCAACGTGGAGATCCGCGAACAGGTGGGGGGGGAAAACTTCTTCCTCTTCGGCCACACCGCGGCCGGGATTGCCGACTTGGCCAAGGAGGGCTACTGCCCCTGGGAGCTGATCCCCTCGATGCCCGAACTAGCCGAAGCCCTGCGCCTGATTGAGCAGGGCCACTTCAGCAATGGCGACCAGGAGCTTTTCCGGCCCCTGCTCCAGAATCTCACCGGCTCCGATCCGTTCTTCGTGCTGGCGGATTTCGCCGACTACTTGCGAGCCCAGGGGGAGGTAAGCCAGACCTGGGCCGATCCCAACCGCTGGAACCGGATGGCCCTCTTGAACACCGCCCGCACGGGCTTCTTCTCCTCCGATCGCTCCATCCGGCAATACGCCAAGGACATCTGGCGGGCAGAGGCCTTCCCGGTCACCATCACCTGCGAACTGGAGTAGCCCAATGAAGGCCGCCATCCCTGGCGGCCTTCATTGGGCGTGGGTGGAATCTGAGGACAACGCTCAGGTTCGATCCCGGTCAGGCAGGTCAGGCGTCTGATGGAGGAGGCGGTTGAGCCGCAGCCGATCGGCGTTCAGCGGATCGGGAGCCAGTTCTCCAGCCACCTCACGGAATTTCTGTTCCACATCCTCTGGAACCCGCACATCAAAGATGCGCTCCATCAGTGCTTCGATGGAAAAAAGATGGGCGTTGATATTTTCCAGATCAGCCATCGCCTGCTGGATCGCATCGGGTTCCGGCTCGGCCGTGCCTGCAGGGGTGGTGGAACCACCAGCAGCCATGGTGCTGTCCACCTGGGGAGCCGCTGGAGCGGCATCACTGTCGTTGGATTGTTTCTGCAGCTCTTCCAGCACGCGGCCGGCCAGGGTCCGGAAGGATTGGAGGGCGGCCCAGTTGAGTTCCTGTTGTTGACGCAGGCTGGGATTTTCACGGATCAGCCGGTCGTGTTCCCGATAGAACCGTTGGCAGTCAGGGCATTGGCAGGGCTCTTCTGGCACCGCTTCCCTTGGATTGATCATTCCCCATCATGACATTCGACACGGCCTGTTGCCTGGGGAGGCTTCAGGCGGCCAGCTGCTCGTCGATCAGATCTTGGGAAGGGGGCACTTCGATGGAGCTCACCACCTGAATCACATCGCGCAGGCGCATGGCATCGGCAAACCAGCCCATGGCCTGCTCCGCATCACCGCTCAACTCCGCATCAGAAGCCTGGTGCTCATGGACATCCGCGAGCAGGGCAAGCCAGCAGAGGGCTTTGGCCTGCACCAGCACTAAATCAAGGTCTTCCGGCTGGCAAGCCGTGACTTGCTCTCTCTCCTGCTGCATCAGCAAGCGCAAACGCAGGTTATGGAGCTGGCTCATGGACGTGCCAAATTTGGCTAAGGGTACGGCTCTTGGCCAGGCAATCAAGCCATGAGTTCCAATGGATTTGATTGTCCTAAGGATGCTCTCACAATCTCCGTTGGAGTGGATTGGGTGAGCTGAAGCGGGGCTGGCGGGACTCGAACCCACGACCTACGGTTTAGGAAACCGTCGCTCTATCCGGCTGAGCTACAGCCCCAGTGCAGGAATCCTAAACAAGCTGATCCCGCCAGAGGCCGTTTCACCCCCAGCAGAGGCGAGGAAAACTTGGCTTGCGCCGAGCCCGGAAATGATGTTGACTTTTTAATCACGCTGAATAGAGTTGAAAAAGAAGCCTTCGGCTTCCAAATCCAAAGTGATTCTCAAGCCCATTTCGTTATGCCCACCCTTTCCATCAATGGCTCCCGCGCGACTGGCGTCGCCAGGGGCAGCTTGGGAATGGCCTGTCTAGCTCTGGCCGGAATCGTGAGCCTAGCCGCGCCTGCCTCGGCCCAGCAGTGCACCTTCGACCCCAGCTATGCAACGTTCGGAGGCGATGCTTACGTCTTCACCGGATCCCAGGCCACGGCTCCTGGATTCCAGTGCCAGGTGGGCGACAAACTGTTCACGGACTTCAGCGGCAAGCCCGTGACGGACGACCTGCAGTTCGTGCTGTCCTCCGAAAACAACAAGCATTTTGTGAAGGTGACAGGCACCTTCGATCCAGGCAGCTCCTGGGATCTCGCCTTCAACGTGACCGCCTTCGGACCCACGATCTCCGAAATCTCCACCTACGCCGGCTCCAACGCCTTCGGCCCCATGGACCTCAATCTGATGTCCACGCTGATGGATGACCCCATGACCGTGATGGCCAGCTACATGAACGATGGGATGTCATCCGACCCCTCCATGCCGGCCTCGATCACGCCCAACGTTCAGAGCCTCTCCCTGATGGCCGCCCTTCAGGTGGACTCCACGTCCATGGCCAGTGCCGACACCTGGACCCAGGTGATCACCCAGACGGCCATTCCACCGGTGCCAGGCCCCCTGCCTATCCTGGGAGCCGGAGCAGCTTTTGGCTTTTCTCGCAAGCTGCGCCGTCGGATCGCGGGCCGCTCCTAAGGTTGGTACTGGAAAGCAGGTGAGGTGATCGCGATCGGCCACCCCCTCGGGCCCAGCTCCCTTGGAGCTCAGCCCGAGGAATCCGTGGAACCGGTTGAGGAAAGTCCGGGCTCCCCAATGGCCAGGCTTGCTGGGTAACTCCCAGTGCGGGAAACCGTGAGGACAGTGCCACAGAAACACACCGCCGATGGCCCGGGCGCTTGCCGCCCGGGATCAGGCAAGGGTGCAAGGGTGCGGTAAGAGCGCACCAGCGGCACCGAGAGGTGCCGGCTCGGTAAACCCCGGCCGGGAGCAAGGCCAGGGCTTCGGCCCACGGAACAAGGGTTGGCCATGGTCCCGTTCCGTCTGTAGCGCGCCGCTGGAGGCCGCCGGTAACGGCGGTTCGAGAGAGATGATCCACCACCACCGTCCCGTCAGCTCCGTGCTGGGGGGGGCGGTGGGGAACAGAACCCGGCTTACGGCCTGCTTTCCCCCTAATCCAGTCAGCCAGCAGTAGAAACAAGCAGGAAAGTGCAACCCTTGCACATGGAAATGACTTGCGATTTGATTTGCACGTTCAATAACTCAGGGCGTGATAAACGCTCGGGCTTATTCCCATTTCCAACCCATGCTTACCTTGCATCGATGGGCCCTATTGGCAGGGATTTGTCTGCTGAGCCAGCGGCCAGCCCATGCCACTGTTTTCCCTTTTGGACCCGAAGGAATACCCGCCCTGTCGGGTGGTGGATCGTTTGTTGGCGCCACCTTTAACCCCAACGCCAGTCCCACATCTGGAAGTGGCCTGGTATCTTTCGAACATCCAGGCCCCCAGTCCTACTCGGTGAAGATTTTGTTTGCGCCCACTCTCAACACCGGAGGGGCGGTGGGTAGTTTTGCCTATACCCTCTCCTTGACCCAACCTGGCGAGGTCTGGTCGGCAGCTGGCATGACCAGCAATGTGGTGGCGGGGATGACAGGGGCGCAATTCACCCAGGAGGTGTGCAGCATGGGTTACGGCACTGGACTCTGCAAAACCTTGACCACAACAGACACGGGCACGGACGGATTCGTGTCTCTCGTTGGCTTCGCCAACAAGGCCTATGTGTTCAATAAGTATGAGAGCCTTTCTGGTACCACAGCCCAGATTTCCGATCTCACCAACACGTTCCAGGCCGTGCCCGGACCCGCTCCCATACTGGGAGCTGCTGCCGCCTTTGGCTTCAGCCGCAAACTGCGCCAGCGCATCAGGGCTGCTGCCTGATTGGGCTGTTGGATAAGCCGTTGCCCCCTGAGCGCATCGCCCAGCTCGTTGCTTTTCTCCACAAACTGGGCCTCAATCCAACGGCCCCCGATGGCCCTGGAGCAACGAGCAGGGGCTTGGCTCCCATCGATGAAGCTCTTCGCCATAGCTCATTGGGGGAGAGCCGCAACCATGAGCGGTTGGAATTTCTTGGTGATGCGGTGTTACGACTCGCTGCCACGGAATATTTGCGGAAAGAACAGGCTGCCCTTCGGGTGGGCGAGCAATCAGCTCTCCGGGGGCAGATTGTGAGCGACGCCTGGTTGGCGATGCTGGGGTATGAATGGGGGGTCGAGGATGTGATCCGTCTTGGCCCGATGGCCAGTGGAGATCGGGCAGGGCGGGCAACGGTGATCGCGGAATGCACCGAAGCGCTGTTGGGGGGAGTGTATGTGGCCTGGGGAGGCCCATCTGGCGGCCTGGAGGTTGTTTTGGGGTGGCTAAGCCCCCATTGGCGCAAAACGGCGAAAGAGGTGCTTTCCGATCCCGATCTTCGGAACTGGAAATCTGCGTTACAGGAATGGAGCCAAAGCCAAGGATTAGGACTTCCGGCTTACGAATGCCATGAAGCAACCCTTGCACATGGAGACCCCATGCGTTTTTATTGCCGTGTTCACTTCGACTCAGACAAGCAACGGACCAAGGGCACTAACGACAACAATCTTGGCGAAGGTTGGGGCCGTTCACGCCGCATGGCAGAGCAACAAGCAGCGCAAAGAGCTTTGGAGAAACTCAGGCTCCTGAACAGCGCAAAACAACAAAATTGAGTCTCATCTGTGTCTCTTTGAGATTGTCAGGAGGCAAACATTTTTCTTTGCGTTTGCGCAACACCTGTGGACTGAGGGGTAAATTTTGACTGGTGGTTCTCTGCTGAGAGCATTCCACAGTTGTCTACCTCCTTACCCATGCGTACGCTTCGTCACGCGGCCATCCTGCTCGGACTCTCGGCAGCTGCTGGTTCTGTTTTTGTGAGCTCAGCTCACGCGACTGCAGTAATGGATTCCTTTTCAAATCCTGGGGATCCTTTGACTTCTTTGTATCTACCTCCAGTAATTCTCGACCCTTACTTAGGAACTACACAAGATGGACCTAGTATAGGTTCTGGAATGGTAACCCTTGAGAATAATGCTACTGACACTTATTCTGTAAAAACTGGTTTTGCCCCAACAGTTCAGGTTACGCCAGCTGCGGGCCCTCAAACGTTCCGGTATGATCTAACGCTCTTAGATGGTCAAACTTGGTCTACAGCCCAGCTGACATCTAATATTCTTGCCGGTTTCCCTGGTATCACCTTTACAAAGCAGGTTTGCTCAGGCGGCTTTGCAATTGCCCCATGCGTGATTACACCTCCTATTCTTGATACAGGCACCAGCGGTATCCTTGATCTTACGGGTTTTGGCAGTCAAATTTTCGTTACAGATACGTTCACGAGCAGTAACTCTACGGCACGAGCCTCCGATTTTACCAATACTTTTACAACTACTTTTACAACCGTCCCCGGCCCCCTGCCAGTCTTAGGCGTCGGCGCTGCTTTTGGCTTCTCCCGCAAGCTCAGAAATCGCATCAAGGCCTCTGCTTGATTGCCTCCCTCTAGGGCTAAATCAATAAAACCGGGTGCCCACCCGGTTTTTTTGTGCCCACAGTTTTTTCCAGCAAGCAGCTGAGGCGCGAAAACGCCAGGGAGAAAGCCTTGAGCGCCTCCATCAGGCGGCTCTGCTTTCCGCCCGATTCCAGCTAGACGCTTCCGAGCTCAACCGAGCCCGACTGCAAACCTTCCTCGCATTGATCAGCGAACCTCAGACCCCGGAAAACGAGCAGAGCGTCTGAGGCCTCCAGATCAAGACAGCTCAACTAAGCGCCAGTGCCCGCAAGGGCAACGTCACCAACTTGTCCCAACATCCGCCTTCAAAAAGCACAGCAGCCCGATCGCCACTCAGCCGCTGCACGATCCCCTTGTAGCCCCGGTAGATGGAGGTGGCGTCGCTCACAGTCACCAGGCTGCCGGGAAGGATGACCGGAGCGTCGAGGGAATTGGCGACGGGAGCGGCCATCAGGATGCCAAACAACGACGTCCATTATCGCCCGCTCGCCCAGCTCAGGGGGGCTTCCGCTTGCCGCATCGTTGTGGAACAACGACACCAGCACACAGGTGTCGAGGTAGGAGCCTCGCCCCACAGGGCTCATGGCTCACGGTCGCGCAATTCCCGCAGCAGATCCACCGCCGAACCCTCCAGCCCAGGGCTGTCGGCATGGAAGCGCCGCAGCCGCGCCACCCAATCCGTGGCCTGGGCATCCGCGCTCTCACGGATCACCCGCGCCACTGGCCGGCCTCGCCGGGTGATCACGACCTCCTTGCCCGCTTCCACCGCATCCAGCAGAGCCGAAATGCTGCGCATCACCAAATGGTCAACTGATCATGAGCGTAAGGCGGAAGCCTGAGCCTCGGCAGGCCTGAGCAACTGGCCTCGCTTCTGGCCCAAGCGCCACTATTGGGCAGTGCGTTCTCGCTTGAATGGCGGCACCACACGACATCGCCCGCCTTCGCCTGCCATGGCCACCCCACCGTTGGTTCCCCTGATCCTCTGCGGTGGCACGGGCACCCGTCTTTGGCCCCTCTCCCGCGCCTCCTATCCCAAGCAGTATTGGCCGCTTGCCGGAACCAGCGACGCCACCCTGCTGCAGCAGACCCAGCAACGCCTGACTGGTCTGCCTGGGTTGGCTCCCCCGATCCTGGTGTGCAACGAAGACCACCGTTTCATCGTGGCCGAGCAGATGCGCCAGATCGATGTGGATCCTGCGGCCATCCTCTTAGAACCTGTGGGCCGCAACACGGCCCCAGCCGTTGCGGTGGCCGCCCTGCACGCCACGGCCCGGGGGGACGACCCCCTCCTGCTGGTGCTGGCCGCCGATCACGTCATCCGCCAGGACGATCGTTTCCGGCAAACGGTGAGCGCCGGCATCGCCGCCGCTGCCGCTGGCGAGTTGGTGACCTTCGGCATTGTGCCCACGGCGCCGGAAACGGGCTATGGCTACATCGAATCCACCGAACCCCTGAACCCCCAGCAGCCGGTGCCTATCGCCCGCTTCGTGGAGAAGCCGGATCGGGGCACCGCCGAAGGCTTCCTGGCCACGGGCCGCTTCACCTGGAACAGCGGCATGTTCCTCTTCCGCGCCAGCGCCATCCTGGCCGAGATGGAACGGTTGTCTCCGGAGGTGGTGAGCGCCTGCCGCAGCGCCCTGGAGCACGACAGCGCCGATCTGGATTTTCTTCGCCTGGAACGGGAGGCCTTCGCGGGCTGCCCCTCTGTGGCCCTTGATGTGGCCGTGATGGAGCGCACCGAGCGGGGGTGTGTGCTGCCGTTGGATGCCCAATGGAGTGATGTGGGCAGCTGGAGCGCACTCTGGGAAACGGCCGATCGCGACAGCCTGGGCAACGTGCTCCGCGGCCGGGTGATCAGCCAGGATTCCCGTAACTGCTACCTCCGCAGCGAACACCGTCTGGTGGTGGGCCTGGGGGTGGACGATCTGGTGGTGGTGGAAACCGACGATGTGGTGCTCGTGGCCCACCGCGACCGGGCTCAGGATGTGAAAGCGGTGGTGGGCCAGCTCGAGAAGCAGGGGGCTCCAGAAAGCAAGGCTCACCGCCGCATCTACCGGCCCTGGGGCCACTACGACGGGGTGGTGGAAGGTGATCGGTGGCAGGTGAAGAAAATTCAGGTGAAACCAGGCGCTTCTCTTTCCCTACAAATGCATCACCATCGCGCAGAGCACTGGGTGGTGGTGAAGGGGACGGCCCTAGTGGAAAAGGACGGAGTCGAGGAGCTGCTGGGTGAGAACCAAAGCACCTACATCCCGTTAGGCGCCCGCCATCGCCTGATCAACCCCGGCAAAATTCCTGTGGAATTGATTGAGGTGCAGAGCGGTGCTTATCTCGGGGAAGACGATATCGTGCGATTTGAAGACCGCTATGGCCGTTCCGATCAACAACCTCTGGCCAGTGCTTGATCCATGCGCTAACTTAATTTGAGATAGATCGTGAATGGTGCCTGAAGACGCAGAATTGTTCGAAGGCGGCGGCCTTTTCGACGAGGCAGCCATCCCGGATGACATTCGCAAAGAGGGATCAACCAGAGAATGGGCTGCAGGCGCTCGCTATACCTATTGGGTGGGTGTTGTGTTGCTCGGCTCCTTCTTGACGAGTCTGATCAATGCAGCCCCGCCCCGCCTCGCCGACCCAACCTGGCAACTCAACGTGATCGGCCTTCTGCTGGGGAGCGGGGGAATGGCCCTGATCGGGTCACTGCTGCTCTGCCTGGCCCGGGTCTTCAACCAGAGCGATCGCCAGATCCAAAACCGTGCCCTGTTCGTGCGCAAGCTGGCCACCTGGGTGGCCCTCGGCTGGCTGCTCCTGATCCCGCTGCAATTGTTTCTCGGCGTGCGGCTCATCAATAGCCAGGGCAGCAGCGAACTGGAGCAGATCCGAGGCATAGAGCGCGTTGCCAAGGCTGTGCGAGATGCGAATTCGGAGCTTGAACTGCGGCAAGCCATGGCCCAGGTCCCCAACCAACCCCCCCTTCCCACCCTCACGGTGCCCCTGCCGGTGGCCAAGGCCAATCTGCTGGCCCAATTCCAGAAAACGATCAACACGGCCAAGAACAACCAGGACCAGGGAAGCTCCAACCGGTTACAGATCTGGCTGAAAGAAGCCTTCCGTAATTCTATTCAGAGCCTCCTTCTCGCCCTGGGTTTCCTGGCTCTCGGCAAGCATCGGCTCCTCGAGGATTCCTCCAAAAGCCAGGCCGAGGAAGGATTTCGAAGGAGAAACCGCTAGTCGACCCCCCTGCTCTTTAGCCTGGTTCCGGCCATCGGCAAGGAGACACTCTCAAGATGCGTCTCTGGAGATCCAGAAGCAAGCCTTGCCATGTTGCGCAAAATGCGCTTTTTGGTGTAAAGTGAGTATGGGCCTCATTGACCCTTCATTAGATTTCTCATGAAATTGCTATCCAAAGCTGCGATTGCAGCAGTCCTCGCTGCTCCGGTTGCCTTTTCTTCACCATCCTTCGCCCAAAGCGCTTGCGCCCCCGGCACTATCGCCAGCTATTCGGGCCTCGGATCAGTGGGCTGCATCAGCGGCGACAAAATCTATTCCGATTTTGTGTTCACCGGCTTTGCTCCTTCCACAGCTCTATCCGTTACTGATGCTGGCCCTCAGCACACATTCAGCGCCTCCGGCCTGAACTTTGGTGTTGGCACAACCGCTACCTATAGCTACAAAGTGGCCATCGCTCCCGGCAACCCCGACGCCAGTTTCCTTGCCTACCGCACGGGTGCCACCACCTCTGATGTGTTCACCCCCTTGGCTAGCACCAAGACACTCACCGGCACACCCAATGGAGTTACGTCCACTGGTACCAATGAAACTTCTGGCAACCTGGTGACCTATTCCCCAACGATTGGAGGACCAGTCGACTTCACAGGTTCCATTAACGTGACCGGCGGACGCATGGATGTCTTTACCGACACCCTTGTCCAGCAGATCACCCCCCAAGCATCCGCAACTCCCGGACCCCTGCCCATCCTGGGTGCAGCCGCGGCCTTCGGCTCCGTGCGCAAGCTGCGTCAGTTCTCCTCTGCTCTCAAGCAGAGCTGAATCAGCTCGCCATTCTGCTGATGATCAAAAGCCCCTGCCGTGGCAGGGGCTTTTTTTGTGGGATTTTTCCAGATGCCTGGGAGTGCTGATGGGCCAACGACTGTTAGCCGTCTTGCATCGAGAAACACCAATTAGGTTTTGGAATCTGTAATTTTGCCGAAATGGGTAGACATTGCGCTAGGATGCATTTAAATGAATCCCCGGTTTTTCCGGCAGCCTCACCCATGAAACTCTTTTCAACCATCGCAGTGGTAGCCATTGTGGCCCCGCTCACTGCCGGATCCCCTTCTCTTGCCCAAGTAGCCTGCACGCCCGGGGGGATAACCCAGTACACAGGATACGGAGCCACGGGTTGCAAGGTGGCAGATAAAGTCTTTTCGAATTTTCTGTTTACCGGCTTTGAAGCCTCCTCCACCTTTTCCGTAACGGCTTTAGCTGAACAGCACACCTTCAGTGCTTCTGGCCTCAACTTCACCCCGGGAGACGTGGCAAGCTACAGCTACTTGGTAACCCTCACGGATGGTTCATTTGGTATTCAGGCTTATCGCACGTCTGCCACCTCGTCTGAGGTGACATTGCCTTTAGTGGGCACGAAAACCCTCACTGGGAACCCTGCTGGCATTGCCTCTACAGCTGTTGACACGACTATCGGAAATGCCGTGATGTATCCCAGTGTTGAACCAGGTCCTGTTGCCTTCACTGGAACCATCAATGTCACTGGAGGCAGGATGGATGTCTTTACAGATTCCATTAGTCAAGCTCTGAAGCCGGAGGCCAGTCCTACCCCCGGCCCTCTGCCCATTCTGGGTGCAGCCGCGGCCTTCGGCTCCGTGCGCAAGCTGCGTAAGTTTTCTTCCCTCATCAAGCAGGGTTAATTCATCCTTGCGTCCTTTCTGATGTTCAGCCCTCGCCTTGACGGGGGCTTTTTTGTGCAGTTTTTCCAGATCTCAAAGAAAAGGTTTCACCCAATGTGTAAAATTACGGACAAACTTTGCTGCAGTGTTCATCCCGACCATGGATTTCGGGGTTATCGCAGGGAACAGTTTCGAGTATGCGCCGCGGCCTTCGGCTCCGTGCGCAAGCTGCGTAAGTTTTCTTCCCTCATCAAGCAGGGTTAATTCATCCTTGCGTCCTTTCTGATGTTCAGCCCTCGCCTTGACGGGGGCTTTTTTGTGCAGTTTTTCCAGATCTCAAAGAAAAGGTTTCACCCAATGTGTAAAATTACGGACAAACTTTGCTGCAGTGTTCATCCCGACCATGGATTTCGGGGTTATCGCAGGGAACAGATTCGAGTATGCGCCGCGGCCTTCGGCTCCTTGCGCAAGCTGTGTAAGTTTTCTTCCCTCATCAAGCAGGATGAATAACATGACTGAAATCAAGTCTCCAGCCCCCGCGCCAGCGGTTTTTTTTGGAGGCCTACCTCTCTCTTGGAAGATCTGGCGGTAAATTAAAGCCACCTCCGACCAGATTTAGTGCCTGAACATCCTGATAACTTTGACGCGTTAGCTAGCAGTGGCCTTTTTGGCACGGTGGCCTCCCCTGATGAGATTCACCAAGAAAGCTCCACCAAGGAATGGGAGGCGGGCGCTCGCTATGCCTATTGGATTGGCATATCGTTGCTCAGCTCCTTCCTGATCAACCTGATCAATGCAGCCCCACCCCGTCTGCTCGACCCGGGGTGGCAGCTCAACCTGATCGGCCTTCTGCTCGGCAGTGGGGGATTCGCCCTGATCGGAGCCCTGCTGATCTGCCTGGCACGAACCTTCAACCAAAGCGATCGCCAACTTCTTAAACGCTCCCGGCTCGTGCGCAGGCTTGCCACCTGGGTGGCCCTCGGCTGGATCCTTCTCATCCCCCTCCAACTCTTCGTTGGCGCTCGGCTCCTCAACAGCAAGGGTCAGAGCGAACTACAGCAGATTCAAGGCTTGGAGCGCATCTCCAAGGCTGTTCGAGACGCCACCTCCGAAATTGAGCTCCGTCAAGCCCTGGGCCAATTGCCCAATCAGCCTCCCCTTGGCCGCCTCACTGTGCCGCTTTCGGTGGCCAAGTCCAACGTTCTGGCCCAGTTCGAGAAATCGATCAATACCGCCAAAAACAACCAGGATCTTGGAAGTTCCAATCGTTTGCAGCTCTGGCTGAAAGACGCCTTCCGCAATACCCTCCAGAGCCTGGCACTCGGCCTGGGCTTCCTGGCCCTCGGCAAACCTCGCCTGATTGAGGATTTGATCAACATGAAGGCCAGGAGACAGTTCCCCGGGAGAAGGCGCTAATCCGCCTCACTCCACCGTCACGCTCTTCGCCAGATTGCGGGGTTGGTCTACATCCAGGCCCCGGTGAGCCGCGATGTGATAGCTCAGCAGCTGCATCGGAATCACCGTGAGCAGGGGGCTCAGCAGCTCCTCGAGCTCCGGCAGGGGCAGCAGCAGATCAAACAACTCCGTATCACCACAGGCCGGAGCCACCCCAATCAATTGGGCATCACGAGCCTTGGCCTCCTGGGCATTGGAGAGCACCTTGTCGAACACCGTGCCTGGCACCGCGATCGACACCACCGGCACCCGGGCATCCAGCAGGGCAATGGGGCCATGCTTCATCTCCCCTGCCGGATAGCCCTCAGCATGGATGTAGCTGATCTCCTTGAGCTTGAGGGCCCCCTCCATGGCAATCGGATAGTTGATGCCCCGGCCGAGAAAGATCACATCCTGGGTGTCGGCAAACAGGTGGGCCAGCTCCGCACAGCGCTGATCGTGGTCGTCGACCAGTCGGCGCATCACCTCCGGCAGGCTGCGCAGCTGGCTCGCCAGGGCAGCCAGCCGCTCCGGGCCCGGAACCCCGGGCCGGCCCTGGCGCCGCTCGGCAAAGGCCAGGGCCAAGCCATAACAAGCCAGCAGCTGGCCCATGAACGTTTTCGTGGCTGCCACCCCCACCTCGATGCCTGCACCGATGTCCAGCAGGTGGGGCACGAGCCGGCCCAGGGAACTCTCGGGCCGGTTGGTGATCCCCAGCAAGCGCGGCTGGTAGGCCGGATCGGCCAACCCCTGGCGCCGCTCCTGCTCCATCACCAGGGCGGCCAAGGTGTCGGCCGTCTCCCCCGACTGGGTGACCCCGATCGTGAGGGTATGGGGCCCCAGGGGCGGGGGCGCATAGCGAAACTCGCTGGCATAAAACACGTTGGTGGGGATCCCCGCCAGCTGCTCCAGCAGATAGGCACCCACCTGGGCCGCGTGGCGGCTGGTGCCACAGGCCAGAATCTGGATCTGCTCCACCCCCGCATACACCGCCTCATCCAGGGGAAGTGCCACCAGGGCTCCTTCCGGCAAATGGCGGGCCACCCAGAGGGCCGCCGTTTCCGGCTGCTCATGGATCTCCTTGAGCATGAAATGGCGGAAGCTCCGCTTGTCCGCCACGTGCTCCGTGCCCGTGAGCAGGCTGGGGGTGCGCTGCACCCGGCCACCTTGGCCGTCGTAGAGCTCGATGCCCAGCGGCGTGAGCAGGGCCGTTTCCCCATCCTCCAGGGGCAGAATCGTGCGGGTGAATCCCGCCAGGGCGGGGGTGTCGCTGGCGCAGAGAAACTCCCCCTCCCCCAGGCCGATCAATAGAGGCGCCTGCCGGCGGGCCACCACCAGGGCCCCCTGCGCCTTGGCCCACACCACCGCCAGGGCATAGGCCCCATGGAGCATGGGGAGCACCTCCTGCACCGCCCGCAGCAAAAGGGGCGCAGAAGGGTCCAGGCCCTCAGCCTCCAACTGGGCCAGACGCCGCGCCACCAGGTGGGGAATCACCTCGGTGTCGGTGTCGGAACGGAACTCAACCCCCTCCGCCTGCAGCTGCTCTCGCAACAGGCGATGGTTTTCAATAATGCCGTTCTGAACCACCGCCAGCTCGCCGCTTCCATCCAGGTGGGGATGGGCGTTGCGCTCCT
The DNA here is from genome assembly GCA_040399515.1 of Cyanobium sp. GTDB lineage: Bacteria > Cyanobacteriota > Cyanobacteriia > PCC-6307 > Cyanobiaceae > Cyanobium. Next base: position 60,478 of record JBBASA010000011.1, read on the forward strand.
CCGGTTTGCCATGGGTGGCCCAGCGGGTGTGACCGATGCCGCAGTGTCCCGGGGCTCCTTCGGCCTCGAAGCGGGCCGTGAGATTCACGAGTTTGCCTTCGGCTTTCAGGCAGTGAAGGCCTGCCCCATCCACGGTGGCGATTCCAGCCGAGTCGTAGCCCCGATACTCGAGCTGCCGTAGGCCCTCAAGCAACTGGGGCGCCGCCTCCCTCGAGCCAATCAAGGCAACGATGCCGCACATACGGTCCCCACAACCAGCATGAGCTTATGGGGGAACGGTGCTCAGCACCAGGGCAGGCCGATCAGTAGGAGAGGCCCATCGAGCGGTTGGTCTCGTCGCCCAGATAGACCCGAATGCTGATGAAGTCTGTGGGGCAAGCGGTTTCACAGCGCTTGCAGCCGATGCAATCCTCCGTGCGGGGCGAGGAAGCAATCTGGGCCGCCTTGCAACCATCCCAGGGCACCATCTCCAACACATCCAGGGGACAGGCGCGCACACACTGGGTGCAGCCGATGCAGGTGTCGTAGATCTTGACGGCGTGAGACATGGACCTCAGTGGCTTGAAGGGCGCAGTGGGCGTGGTGCCAAGGTAAGCAGGGCAGGCCATCCCGAGGGCCTTCCACCCTGCTGCCGTCACCCTTGTTCATACGGGAAAGGGTCGGCACCGGCGACCCCATAGGATGCTCCCTCCCACTCAGCCTCCATGTCCCAGGAAGAGATCTTCGAAAAAGTGCGCGGCATCGTCGCCGAACAACTCAGCGTGGATGCTGCAGAAGTGAAGCCCGAATCCAACTTCCAGAACGACCTCGGCGCCGATTCCCTCGACACCGTCGAACTGGTGATGGCCCTGGAGGAGCATTTCGACATCGAGATCCCCGATGAGGCTGCTGAAGGCATCACCACCGTGGCTGATGCCGTGAAATACATTCAAGAGAAAACTGCCTGAGGCGCTCGATGGTGGAGGGACTCCGCCGCGTCGTCGTCACCGGCCTGGGAGCCGTCACGCCGATCGGCAATGACGTTAAGGAGTATTGGGAGGGTCTGTGTTCCGGGCGCAATGGAGTCGCCGGAATCACCCTGTTCGATCCTTCCCGTCACGCGTGCCGCTTCGCGGCCGAGGTGAAACACTTCAACCCCGCCGGCTGGCTTGAACCCAAGGAGGCCAAGCGCTGGGATCGCTTCTGCCAGTTTGGGGTCGTGGCCGCCAAGCAGGCCATTGGGCACGCCGGGCTGGTCATCGATGGCAGCAATGCCCAAAGGGTTGGCGTCTCCATCGGCTCCGGCGTGGGGGGTCTGCTGATGATGGAGAGCCAGGCCCACGTTCTGGCCGATCGGGGCCCCGACAGGGTGAGTCCCTTCTGTGTGCCGATGATGATCCCCAATATGGCCACGGGGCTTGCGGCCATCGCCCTGGGGGCGAAGGGCCCGAGCAGTGCGGTGGCCACCGCCTGCGCCGCCGGATCCAACGCCATCGGGGATGCCTTTCGCCTCATCCAGCTCGGCCTTGCCGATGTGATGGTGTGCGGTGGGGCGGAATCGGCCATCACCCCCCTCGGTGTGGCCGGCTTTGCCAGCGCCAAGGCCCTGTCCTTCCGCAACGACGATCCCAGCACCGCCAGCCGCCCCTTCGATCTGGAGCGGGATGGCTTTGTGATCGGCGAGGGGGCCGGGGTGATCGTGCTGGAAAGCCTGGAACATGCCCAGCAGCGGGGCGCCAACGTGCTTGCGGAGATCGTGGGCTATGGCACCACCTGCGATGCCCACCACATCACCGCCCCCTCCCCCGGAGGGGTGGGCGGCGCCGAAGCCATGCGGCTGGCCCTGGCCGATGCCCGCCTGGCGCCCGAAGCCGTGGATTACGTCAACGCCCACGGCACCAGCACCCAAGCCAACGACAGCAACGAAACCGCAGCCATCAAGGCGGCCCTCGGGGAGCAGGCCTACCGCACCCCCGTGAGCTCCACCAAATCCATGACAGGCCACCTCCTCGGAGGCAGCGGCGGCATCGAAGCGGTAGCTGCCGTTCTGGCGATCGGCAACAATGTCGTGCCTCCCACGATCAACTACGCCAATCCGGATCCGGCCTGCGATCTGGATGTCGTCCCCAACACCGCCCGTGAGCACCCCGTGAATGTGGTGCTGTCAAACTCTTTTGGGTTTGGCGGTCACAATGTCTGCCTGGCGTTCCGCCGGATGCCCTAAATCCCCGCCCCTTCTCTGCCCTCCACACCTGTGCCAGCCATGGTCGTCGCCCCCACCACCTCCACCGAAAGCCTCTGCATCAACAGCATCCGTTTTCTGGCGGTCGACGCGATCAACAAGTCCAACTCGGGCCACCCCGGCCTGCCGATGGGCTGTGCCCCCATGGCCTTTGCCCTGTGGGACAAGGTGATGCGGCACAACCCCAAGAACCCCCGCTGGTTCAACCGGGATCGTTTCGTGCTTTCCGCCGGCCACGGCTGCATGCTGCTCTACGCCCTGCTGCACCTCACCGGCTACGACGCGGTGACCCTGGAGGACATCAAGCAATTCCGCCAGTGGGGCTCCAAAACCCCTGGCCATCCCGAAACCTTTGAAACCCCTGGAGTGGAGGTGACCACCGGCCCCCTGGGGCAGGGCATCTCCAATGCGGTAGGGCTGGCGATTGCGGAAGCCCATCTGGCGGCCCGCTTCAACAAGCCCGGTCACACCCTGGTGGACCACACCACCTATGTGCTCATGGGTGACGGCTGCAACCAGGAGGGGGTGTCCTCCGAAGCCGCCTCCCTGGCAGGCCACCTGGGGCTGGGCAAACTCATTGCCCTCTACGACGACAACCACATCACCATCGACGGCAACACGGGCGTTTCCTTCACGGAAGACGTGCTCAAGCGCTACGAAGCCTATGGCTGGCACGTCCAGCACGTGAGCGATGGCAACACCGATGTGGGCGCCATTGTGCGGGCCCTGGAGGCCGCCAAGGCAGTCACCGATAAGCCCAGCCTGATCAAGGTCACCACCACCATCGGTTATGGCTCTCCCAACAAGGCCAACACCGCAGGGGTCCATGGAGCTGCTCTGGGGGCCGATGAGGCAGAGCTCACCCGCAAGGCCCTCGAGTGGACCTACGGCGACTTCGAGGTGCCCCAGGAGGCTTACGACCACTGGCGTCAGGCCATTCAGCGCGGGGCCAACGCCGAAGGCGACTGGAACGCCACCCTTTCGGCCTACCGGCAGGCCTATCCCGCAGAGGCAGCGGAATTTGAACGCATGCTCCGGGGCGAGCTGCCGATGGGCTGGGATTCCAGCCTCCCCACCTTCACCCCAGCCGACAAGGGCCTGGCCACCCGCCAGCATTCCTATAACGCCCTGAACGCCTTTGGCCCCAAGCTGCCTGAGCTGATCGGCGGCTCCGCCGACCTCACCCATTCCAACCTCACGGACATCAAGGGTGAAGCCAGCTTCCAGAAGGGGGCCGAAGCCAATCGCTACCTGCACTTCGGGGTGCGGGAGCACGCCATGGCGGCCATCCTCAATGGCATCGCTTACCACAACAGCGGCCTCATCCCCTATGGCGGCACCTTCCTGGTGTTCGCCGGCTACATGATCGGCGCCATGCGCCTTTCGGCCCTGAGCGAACTCGGTGTGATCTACGTGCTCACCCACGATTCCATTGGCCTCGGGGAAGACGGGCCCACCCACCAGCCGGTGGAAACCCTGGCCAACCTGCGCGCCATCCCCAACCTGCTGGTCATCCGTCCTGGCGATGGCAACGAAACCATGGGGGCCTACCAGGTGGCGGTGGCCAATCGCAAGCGGCCCACCGTGCTGGCCCTAAGCCGCCAGGCCATGGCCAACCAGGCCAATTCCACGCCGGGCGCCGTTGCCAAAGGGGGCTACATCCTGGAAGACAGCAACGGCGCCCCCGATCTGATCCTGATCGGCACTGGCACCGAACTGGATCTGTGCGTGAAGGCCGCTGCCCAGCTCCGGGGCGAAGGCCGCAACGTGCGGGTGGTATCGATGCCCTGCGTGGAGCTCTTCGAGGAGCAGGATGCCAGCTACCGGGAGAGCGTGCTGCCCGCAGCCTGCCGCAAGCGGGTAGTGGTAGAAGCCTCCGGCTCCTTCGGTTGGCACAAGTACAGCGGCTTCGACGGCGACACCGTGTCGATCGACCGCTTCGGCGCCTCAGCACCTGGCCCGGTTTGCCTCGAGAACTTCGGCTTCACCGTGGAGAACGTGGTGGCGAAGGCGAAAGCTCTGGGGTGAGCGGGGCTGGCCAGAGCACCCGTCGAACAACCTCACCAAAAAGCCCCACCAATGGTGGGGCTTTTTTTATGACGCCCGGCTTGGATGGGCGGCCGAATGACCCTAAACCGTTGCTCCCTGGGCCGCAGCCTTCTGATCGGCCAGCACCTGCTCCAGCCCTTCCAGATCCTCATCGGTGATCTTGGTTTGCATCGGGCAGTGCTTAGGCCCACACATGGAGCAGAACTCCGCCTGCTTGTAGATATCAGCCGGCAGGGTTTCATCGTGATATTCCCGAGCCCGCTCCGGATCCAGGCTGAGGTCAAACTGCCGGTTCCAGTCGAAGGCGTAGCGAGCCCTGCTGAGTTCGTCGTCCCGATCGCGGGCCCCCGGGCGGTGGCGGGCAATATCGGCCGCATGGGCTGCGATCTTGTAGGCGATCAGTCCGTTGCGCACATCCTCCGGATTGGGCAGGCCCAGGTGCTCCTTGGGGGTGACATAGCAGAGCATGGCCGTGCCATACCAGCCAGCCATGGCAGCTCCGATCGCGCTGGTGATGTGGTCGTAGCCGGGGGCAATATCGGTGACGAGGGGGCCCAGCACGTAGAAGGGGGCTTCGGAGCACTCTTCCATCTGCTTGCGCACGTTGAATTCGATCTGGTCCATCGGCACATGGCCGGGACCCTCCACCATCACCTGCACATCGTGGGCCCAGGCCCGACGCGTGAGCTCCCCGAGGGTCTTGAGCTCCGCCAGCTGGGCTTCATCGGAGGCGTCATGCAGACAGCCAGGTCGCAGGGAATCTCCCAAGGAGAAGGTGCAGTCGTAGCGCTTGAAGATCTCGCAGATGTCGTCAAACCGGGTGTATAGCGGATTCTGCTTGTGGTGGTGGAGCATCCACTGAGCCAGGATCCCGCCGCCGCGGCTCACGATCCCCGTGAGGCGACCCTTCACCTTGGGCAGGTGCTCGATCAGCAGGCCGGCATGGATGGTCTGGTAGTCCACCCCCTGCTGGCAGTGCTTCTCGATGATGTGGAGAAAGTCGTCCTCGCTGAGCTTTTCGATCGAGCCGTGCACGCTCTCCAGGGCCTGATATACCGGCACCGTGCCGATGGGCACGGGGGAGGCCTGGATGATCGCGGTGCGCACCTCATCGAGATTGACGCCGCCGGTGGAGAGATCCATCACGGTGTCGGCCCCGTATTTCACGGCCAGCTCCAGCTTCTGGAGCTCCTCGGCGATATCACTGGCATTGGGGGAGGCGCCGATGTTGGCATTCACCTTGCACTTGGAGGCGATGCCGATGGCCATCGGCTCCAGGTTGGGGTGTTCGATGTTGGCCGGAATGATCATGCGTCCCCGGGCCACCTCCTCCATCACCAAGGATTCCGGAAGGTTTTCCCGCCGGGCCACGTGGGCCATCTCCTCGGTGAGCACGCCGGTTCGGGCGTAATGGAGCTGGGTGACATTGGCGTCGCCGCGACGCTTCTCAATCCAGGATGTGCGCATGACGGCCCAGGGGGGAAAGGGGTGCCGCCAGGAGAGGTCTGCCGCACTTCCCTGCGCCGGCATGACCCGGATCAGGTTCGGAGGGTGTGATCTCAGCCCGGATGGGCACCCCTAGTGATGACATCAATCTAGCAAGGCTCAGATGAGCCGCCCTTCACCTATTGGGGCCTGGAATCAGAGGGCAGTCAACGTGTTGAGCGCCACACCTACAACGCGGTGATCCCCATCCTTCTGGAGGGCGTGCATCGCCCCTCTAGCGTCTTGGACGATCGGATCGTTGGGGTCCTGGGCTTCCATGAGGATCCGCCCCAGCACTTCCGCGCCCCCCACCCGCACCGTGCCATCCCCATCCTCCACGGCCAGAAGAGCCAGCTCCAGCAGACGGCTCGGGCTCATCGCCGGCTGCTCCGCCAGGGCCGCCAGGATGCTGCAGCGCACCAGCCACTGGGTGTCGGCACCGAAAACCTGGCGCAACACCGGCCAGGATTCCTCCACCCCATAGCTGGCCAGGGCATTGGCCGCCTCCGCTCGCACATTGGCATCGCCGTCCTCCTGAAGCACCCGCTCCAGGGCTTGCTGGCCCTGGGCGCTGCGCTTGATCCCCAAGCCAGCGCAGCTCATGGAGCGAATCACAAAGGGGCTCTGCTCCAGACCCAGCAGAAACAGGGGCGTGGCCTCCTCCACGGTGTAATCCCTCAGACCCACCAGGGCCGGCATGGCGCGGGACGGATCAGCTGAAGAGATGGCATCACGAATGGCTGGTAGATCTATCGCCAATGTGGAGGCCAAACGGGGGCACTTTTTGAGCCTAGCAATCGTTTCAGGGCCGCTCAGCGCCGGGTTCCCGGAGCACCCGCAGCAGCATGGAGCGGCGGCGCCTGCGGCGCCACCAACTGAACACGAGCAAGCCACAGCCGATTAACAGGGCTGGAAGGGCCTGGGGCCGGGCCGAAGGGCTCCCGAACACCATGGCCGCCAAAGCCAGCAGGATCAGCAGGGGCGAGGAGAGAGCCAACAGATTCGCTGTGATTGAGGACGGGGTCGTCCGGCGCTGTTTCATGACAGCAGGGTTCCCCACCGCAACAGGCTGAGGGTGAGCACCTTCACCCCCACCGACAGACACCCCTCATCCGGCGCAAAGGTGTTGCTATGGAGCGGCGTGCATCCCTTGGGGCCGGCCACACCCAGTCGAAACATCGTTCCGGACGTGCTCTGCAGCAGCTCGGCGAAATCCTCCGCACCCAGAGAGGGCTGGTCGAGCCAGAGCACCTGCTGGCGGCCCAGGACATCCTCGGCGGCATCGGCCACCAGCTGGGTGAGCACCCCTTCGTTGTGCACGGGAGGCGAGATGCAGCGGTAGTGCACCCTGGCCTCCCCGCCATGGCCGCGGCAGAGCGCATGCACCGTGTCCTCGATCCATCCCGGGAGCCGATCGTGCACCTCCAGATCCAGGCAGCGCACCGTTCCCAGCAACCTCACATGGTCGGCGATCACGTTGAAGGCCTTGCCCCCCTCAATCCGCCCGAAGCTCACCACCACCGGATGGAGCGGATCCAACCGACGGCTGATCGCCTCCTGCAGGCCACTCACCACCCGGGCCGCAATCCAGATGGCATCCGTGCTCTGGTGGGGCCGGGCACCATGGCCGCTCTCCCCCAGCACCTCAATCTCCAGTTCGCCGGCCGCTGCGGTGAGGCTCCCCGTGCGCACCCCGATGGTGCCCACCGGCAGGCTGGGAAACACATGCACCCCAAAGAGGGCCTCCACCCCGTCCATCGCCCCCGCCTCCCGCATCCAGCGGGCGCCCTGGGCCGTCTCCTCCGCCGGCTGAAACAGCAAGCGCACCCGCGAGCACAACAGCTCCTGCCGACGGGCGAGGAGCTGGGCCACGCCCAGGCCGATGGTGGTGTGGATGTCGTGCCCGCAGGCATGCATCCACCCCTGCTGGCAGGACGCGTAGGGCAGGTTGGTGCGCTCCTCGATGGGCAGCGCATCCATATCGGTGCGAAGGGCCACCAAGGGGGCACCTTTGGGGCCCAGCTCCGCCGTCACCCCCGTGCGGCCCACCCCTTCGCGCACCTCCCACCCCCAGCGGCGCAGCTCACCGGCCACCAGGGCAGCGGTCTGCTGCTCATGGCCGCTCAGCTCCGGATGGCGATGGAGGTGGCGCCGCACCTGCACAAGCTCGGGCAGGGCCTCCTGGAGGTTGGTTTCCAGCCCCAGGGTGAACCAATCCGGCAGGGCAGGGTGGTGCACCATCAGGCCGAAAGGGAGAAAAACTGTTGCAGAGCCTGCACCGCCTCCGGGGGCCAGCGCCGTATCTGCCGCAGCCATTCCTCATCGCGGTAGCGGGGATCGAGCCCGGAGGCCGCGGCCCAATTGCTTTCAGCCTCCCCGCTGGCCCCGCGCTGCCAGAGCACGGCCGTGAGGGCCGCCCGGGCATCGGCAAAGAGAGGGTGGCGACGGATCAGGGAGCGCAGGTCGTGTTCGGCCGTGGCGAGATCGCCCATCTGAAAAGCGGCCAGGGCTGCGCTGGAGCGGGCCATGGCCATGCCAGGGCGGGCCTCCGCAGCGGCATTGAAACAGGCGCGGGCCTGCTCCCAGTCGCCCAGGGAGCCCCGCACATTGCCGAGGTTGTAGAGGGCTGCGGCTTCCTGGGGGTCTCGAGCCAAGATCCAGCGATAATCCGCGGCGGCCTCCTGCCAGCGCCCCAGGGCCTCTTCGGCGGTGCCCCGGTTGAGATGGGGATCCAGGTGGGCCGGATCGATTTCCATGGCCTGGGTTTGATCCGCGATCGCCCCCTCCGGATCCCCCAGAATCAAACGCACGTTGCCCCGGTTGCTCCAGGCCGCCGCATCCCCTGGCGTGGCTTCCACCACCTGGGTCCAGAGAGTCAGAGCGTCCTGAAGCCGTCCATCCCGGGTGGCGGCCAGGGCCCGCTCAAACCGCTGGGCCGGCCCCCCAGTCCCCGCAGCTTCCTGCGGAGCCGCAGCAGCGGGGGAAGCCAGGGCCAGCCACAGCACCAACAGACCCATGAGGGCCACTCCCAGGCCCCGGCGCGGGCTCATGCCGACCGTCCTCCCGATTCGGCGAGATAGGTGCGCCCCGCCTCCGTGATCACCCGGCCCCGGGGCGTGCGCTGCAAAAAGCCCAACTGCAACAAGAACGGCTCCACGACGGTTTCCAGGGTGGTGGGATCTTCGCCCAAACCTGCCGCCAGGGTATCGAGTCCGGCGGGGCCACCGCCGTGGCCCTCCACAAGCTGGCGCAGCAGCTGGCGGTCGCTGGCATCCAGCCCCTTGGCATCCACTCGGTGCAGCTGGAGCGCCGTGGCCACCACCTCCGCCCCAATCGATGGCAACCCCTGCACGGTGGCGTAATCCCTGATCCGACGCAGCAGACGGTTGGCAATGCGAGGGGTTCCCCGGCATCGGCGGGCCACCTCCCGGGCCGCCGCCACCTCCAGATCCATGGCCAGGAGCCGGGCGGCCCGCTCCACGATCGCCTGGAGATCCTCCAACCCATAGAACTCCAACCGTTGAATCAACCCGAAACGATCCCGCAACGGGGAACTCAGCGCCCCCGCCCGGGTGGTGGCGCCCACCAGGGTGAAGGGAGCGAGCGGCAGGCTGCGGGTGCGGGCGGTCGTGCCCTTGCCCACGGTGAGATCGAGACGGAAATCCTCCATGGCCGGATAGAGGATCTCCTCCGCAACCCTGTTAAGCCGGTGGATTTCATCAATGAAGAGCACGTCATGGGGTTGCAGGTTCACCAGCAACCCGACGATGTCGCGGGGGCGCTCCAGGGCGGGCGCGCTCGTGATGCGGCACTGCACTCCCAGCTCTTCGGCCAGCACCAGGGCCATGGTGGTCTTACCCAGTCCAGGAGGTCCGTGGAGAAGCACATGATCGAGGGCTTCACCACGGCCCCGGGTGGCGGACACGGCAATCTGCAGCACCTGCTTGAGCTCCTCCTGGCCGATGTAATCCGCCAGGCGCTTCGGGCGCAGACCGTCTTCCCGTCGCGGCCCGTCCCGCTCCGCCTCCTGATCCTCCCTGCGCTCCGCCGGGTCCACCAGGCGGGTTGCCCCTCCCGCAGAACGGGGTCCCCCCGACGGTCCCTTGGGCGGGGGAGATGGGCTGGCTTGGGAGGAAACAATGGCCATGGAGGGAGGGTAACGGGCCCAGCCAGAGCCCTGCCCCCCTCAGGGCTCACCTAACGTCAAACCATCCACGGAGGCACGATGGCCAAGGGGCCCGGCAGGCGGGGTGGCACAGCCAAGGGAGATCCCTCCCAGCGCCTGCTGGCTGACAACCGCCTGGCCCGCCACCAGTACGAGATTCTCGAAACCCTGGAGACGGGCATCGAACTGCTGGGAACGGAGGTGAAATCCATCCGGGCCGGGCAGTGCAACCTGCGGGATGGGTTCTGCCTGATCCGCAACGGCGAACTGCAGCTGCACAACGTGCACATCTCTCCCCACAGCCATGCGGGTCGCTTCTTCAACCATGAGCCACTGCGCGTGCGGAAGCTCCTGGCGCACAGGCGGGAAATTGACAAATTGCGCATCGCCCTCGACCAGAAGGGACTGACCCTGATTCCCCTGAACCTTCACCTCAAAGGGTCCTGGATCAAGATGACGCTGGGGCTGGCCAAGGGACGCAAGCTGCATGACAAACGCCACGAAGAGAAACGCCGACAGGAAGCCAAGGAGACACGGGCGGCCATCGCCCGGATCTAACCCAGCCTGGCCACCCAAAGGCGCCGGCTTCAGGGTTCAGGCTGGGGGGATGGAGGGGTGGCTGGGCTGGCAGGAGGAGGAACGGCGGGTGGGCCGGTGGGGCGGGGTGGCTCCGGGGCCTGGGAAGGAGAGGGAGAGGGTTCTCCAGGGGCCGGTGGTTTGGGGGATGAGGCCCCGCCGGGAGTCTCCGGGGCTGGGAGAGGGCCAGGACCGGGGACAGCCGCCTCGCCCGCCGGGGTTCCCGGAGCGCCCGGCGCCCCTGGGGCCGCCTGGGAGGGAGTGGGGGGTTCCGCCACCGTGGGATCCGCCCGTAATGACAGGCTGATCCGTGACGGCGCAACCCCCTCGTTGGTGACGAGGAGTTGGACGGGCGAGCTGTCCTGGACCCCAAGATTCACCACCCGCAGGGGGCCCCGAGGGGCCAGGGAGCGCCCATCGGCGGCATAGACACTCATCTGCAGCAAGGGGGTGCCATTTACCCCCAGCACCAAGGCATGGCCCTGGGGCAGGCGAATGGGAAACAGCCGGGCCCCATTGGCCGGCACGTCCGCGGCCAGCAACTGGGTGACCTGGGGACGGGCCTCGATGGGCTCAATCGAGAGGTTTTCCAGGATCTGGATGGCTGCCGCAAACCACAGCTGTCGGTAGGGCTCCTCAGGGATTCCACCGCTGGATCGGCCGGGCAGCAGGTTCTGGGCACTGCCAGAAATCAGTTGCTGCAACACCTCAGAGCTCAGTCCCTGTTGGGCCAGACTCTTCTGCCGCTGATCCCAATCGGCCGCCGAGAAACTGCCAAGCCGTCGACGGAGGGCCATGGGCAGCTGCTCCACCCTGGCCAGCCAGTCGTCCGCCAGGCCGTTCCAGGCCTTCCGGAGGGGAGCATCCTCCAGGGAATCGCTGGGAAGACGTCCGCGCCGTTCGGGGTATTGGGCCAGGAGGCTGGCATTGACCAGATCAAGAAACCAGCCACGGTCGATCTGCAGGGCCCGCAGGCGACTGATGAGTTGCTCCCGCTGATCCACCTCTCCGGGGGGGAGGCTGGGAGCGGCCTCCGTGATGGAGGGGGCACCCGCGGGACTGGGGGGAGCTCCACCGCCACGACTCAGCCACCACCAACCGAGGGCCGTGCCTGCCACGGCGGACACGATCAGGGCCAGAAGCACGGGCCAGAGTCCGCCCTCGGCCTGCTCCTCCCGCTCCAGCTGGCGGGCCCGGGCAGGGGTGGGCGGGGCGGAATGCCGTCGACGGGAGGACATGTCGTCTTCCACATCCCCATCGTCATCTGGGGCTGTGGCCGGTTCGCTTGGCGGGGTGGGAGTGGGGGTGGCAACACCAGGCTGGGCATCGGAAGGGGCCTCGAGGGGGGGCGGGGGAGGGGAGGTGGGCACCAGAACCACCGTGCGGTCGGCCCGGGGCACGGGCCCCGTGGTCTCCGGCATGGGCAACTCCTGCAGGGCCATCAGCGCTTCGGCCGCACTTGCGAACCGTTGGGCCGGATCCGGGCTTACCATCCGCGCCAGCAGTTGTCGAAAGGCCGGTTCCCCATCCAGGGCGGAGGGCCAACGCCATTCCAGGGTTTGGGGATCGAGCAGACGCTCCGGGCCATCGCCGCTGAGGAGCACCAAGGCCGTCACGCCCAGGGCATGGAGATCCATCCAGGGCTGGGGAGAGACACCCCGGAGAAGCTCGGGCGGGGCATAGCCCGGGGTCGCCCCCACCAGCCCCCCTTCCGCACCCCCAAGAAGGCCGAAATCCAGGAGCACCGGCTGGCCATCCCGATCCCGGCGCAGCAGATTGGCGGGTGTCAGATCCCCGTGGAACAGGTCCTGGCTGTGGAGCGCCACCAGCACGGGGAGCAGCTGGCGAAGGAGAAGCAACACTTCCCCCGCTCCAAACACCAACTGGCGCTCTTGACGGGTGGCCAGCAACTCCTGGTAAGTGCGTCCCGCTTGCCACTCGCGCACGAGCCAGAGATCCTCGCCCTCGCTGATCGCCGCACCCACCCTGGGCACCTGGGGATGCAACACCCCTTGGAGCCGGGCCCAGAGCTGGCGGGCCTGCTGCTGATGGCTGCCGGGCCCCAGCCGCCGCACCGCCGCAGGGGCATCGGCAGCGAGGGTATCGCTGGCCTGCCAGAGATCCCCCTGGGCGCCACCGCCTTCGCTGAGGGGGCTTTCCAGGCGATACCGACCGCCAATCAACTGGCCTGCAGAGGGTGTGGGGCCCATCACTGAGCCACCGGCATGGGATTGCGGTGGGGTTGGCTCAGCCCCCTGGAGGACAACCAATCGGCGTCATACAGGCGGGAGCGGTAGCGATCCCCGCTGTCGCAGAGAACGGTGACGATGCGGTGGCCCGGGCCGAGGCGACGGGCTGTTTCCACGGCCGCGGCCACATTGATCCCCACGGACCCCCCCATGAACAATCCCTCCTGCCAGAGGAGGGAATAAATCGTCTGCAGGGCGTCCTGATCCACCACCCGCACCGCATCATCAATGGGCGCTCCCTCAAGGTTGGCAGTGATGCGGCTGTTGCCGATGCCCTCGGTGACCGAGTTGCCTTCGCTGCGCAGGTCCCCCGAGGTGGCCCAGTGGTAGAGCGCACTGCCACAGGGATCGGCCAGCACGCAGCGCACGGCAGGGTTGCGCTCCTTCAAGAACAAGGCCACGCCGGCATAGGTGCCACCGGTACCTGTGGCGGCCACCCAGGCATCCACCCGACCCTCGCATTGCTCCCAGATCTCCGGGCCGGTGGTGGCGTAATGGGCCCGTCGGTTGGCGAGATTGTCGAACTGGTTGGCCCAGAGGGCTCCGGGGATCTCCTCGGCCAGGCGGCCGGAGAGTTTCACGTAGTTGTTGGGGTCGGCATAGGGCACGGCCGGCACGGTGCGGACCTCCGCCCCGAGGCTGCGCAACAGGCCGATCTTTTCGGCCGACTGGGTTTCCGGGATCACAATCAGGGCCCGGTACCCCCGGGCATTGCACAGATGGGTCAGGCCGATCCCCGTGTTGCCCGCCGTGCCCTCTACCACCGTGCCCCCAGGTTGGAGGAGGCCACTGGCCTCAGCCTCCTGAAGAATCCCCAATGCCGCCCGGTCTTTTACAGAGCCGCCAGGGTTCATGAATTCAGCCTTCCCCAGGATTTCGCAACCCGTCAGCTCGCTGAGAGCCCGCAGCCGGATGAGTGGTGTGTGGCCCACAGCGCCGGAAAAACCTTCGGTGATCCCCCCCATTCCGTTGGCCGTGCCTGGCATGTGCATGCCGAGGATCGTAGGGACTATCCCTAGGCTCTTCAAAAACAATGGTGCCAGCGATCGGCCCTGCCACCCCGACGATGGTTGCCTCGACCCTGCGGGCACGGCTGAAGGCGGTGCGCCAACGCAGTGAGGCCCTGATCGCCCCCCTCGAGCCGGAGGATCTGTGCCTGCAGGGGATGGCGGATGCGAGCCCGCCCAAATGGCACCTGGGCCACACCACCTGGTTTTTCGACACCTTTGTCCTTTCCCCCCATTTGCAGGGCTGGCAGCCTCTCGATCGGCAGTGGTGTTTCCTTTTCAACTCCTATTACGACGCCGTCGGCGCCCGCCATCCGCGTCCCCAGAGGGGTCTGCTCACCCGGCCGGCCATGGAGGCCGTGCTGGCCTGGCGCCAGCGGGTGGACAGGGGGCTGGATGATCTGCTGAGCCAGCTGGAGGAGCCGTCAGCAGAGCAGGCGGCCCGACCGCTCCAGCTCCTCGAGCTGGGTCTGCACCACGAACAGCAACACCAGGAGCTCTTGCTCATGGATGTGCTGGATGGCTTCAGTCGCAACCCTCTGGAGCCGGCCTATGGGCTGGGCCCCGAAGGTTCCCTGGATCCCCCCCCGATCGGGGAGGAAGGGCCCCTCTGGCTGGACCATCCTGGCGGCCTGCTGGAGATGGGCCATGGGGAACCTCAGACCTTCGCCTTTGACAATGAGGGGCCCCGCCACCGGCTCTGGCTGGAACCCTTTGCCATCACCCGGCGGCTTGTGAGCAATGCCGACTATGCCGCCTTCATCGCCGATGGGGGATATTCCCGGCCGGAGCTGTGGATGAGTGAGGGCTGGGCAATCATGCAGGAGAGGGGCTGGAGCGCACCCCGCTACTGGCGGGATGGGAACTGGGAATTCACGTTGGGAGGGCGCCAGCCCCTGCAGGGCGAGAGGCCCGTGCGCCACCTGAGCTGGTTTGAAGCCGATGCCTACGCCCGCTGGGCGGGAGCCAGGCTGCCGAGTGAGGCGGAATGGGAGGTGGCGGCCAGCACGGGGCTACTTCAGGGAGCCTTCGGAAGCCTTTGGCAATGGACAGGAACCCCCTATCGGCCCTATCCCGGATTCCAGGCGGCCTCTGGAGCGGTGGGGGAGTACAACGGCAAGTTCATGAGTTCCCAGTTCGTGCTTCGCGGCAGCGCCACCCTCACGCCCCCCGGCCACGCCCGACTCACCTACCGCAACTTCTTCAGCCCCGCCAGCCGCTGGATGGCCAGTGGGCTGCGCCTGGCCACCGACACCCCATGAGCGCCCCCTCTCCAGGCGAGGTTGGCCTCCGCCCACCCGAACTGCTCGATCTCCACCCGGAGCCCGCCGACATGGCCCGGCTGGTTCGGGAGGGCATGGCGCGCACGCCCAAGCAACTCCCCGCCTGGTTTCTCTATGACGAGGAAGGCTCCCGTCTGTTTGAGCTGATCTGCCAGCAACCGGAATACTCCCTCACCCGCACCGAAACAGACCTGCTGCAACGGCTGGGGCCTGAACTGGCCGCGGCCCTCGGCGGAGGGACCCTGGTGGAGTTCGGCGCAGGCAGCGCCCGCAAGGTGAGCCCCTTGCTCGAAGCACAACAACAGAGTGCCTATGTGGCCCTGGATATCAGCTCCGAACACCTGGTCGACGCCTGCGATCGGCTCCAGCAGCGCCATCCCTCAATCCCGGTGCTGGGCATCTGCTGCGACTACAGCTCGTTGACCACCCTGCCGCCCCACCACCTGATCCAACCGCCCCTGATCGGCTTCTACCCAGGGAGTTCCCTGGGCAATTTCGATCCCGCATCGGCAGGGCGCCTTCTGGAGCAATTCGCCAGGCTGCTGGGGGAAGGCAGCCGACTTCTGATTGGGCTCGACCAACCCAAGGCCGTGACCAGGCTGGAGGCGGCCTACAACGACGCGGCAGGGTGGTCGGCCGCCTTCGCCCTCAACCTTCTCCATCGCCTCAACCGGGAGCTGGGGGGAACCTTTGATCCCGGGAGCTTTGCCTATCGCGCCCACTGGGACGCAGCCAACAGCCGCATTGCGATGGCCCTGGTGAGCCAGGTGGCACAGGAGGTGACGCTGGCGGGAGAGACCCATGCCTTCGCTGCCGGTGAGCCCTTGATCACCGAATACAGCGTGAAGTATTCCCCGGAGCGGTTTCTCGCCCTGGCCAGGGAAGCGGGGTGGCGCCCCCTCGCCCGATGGAGCGATGACGCCGACGATCTCTCCCTCCACCTGCTGGAGCGGGCAGACTGAGGGCTGTCCATGCCGAATGCAGCCCAAAGGATTCACCCATGAGCCGCGAAGAACAACGGGAGGCCGTGCGCCTGGTGCGCGAAGGTCTGATCGGAGAGCTCGAGTCGCTATATCGCCAAGCCTTTGATCGCCTCAGTGACGTGGACCTGGGGGAGGGGGCCATCGCCCGCCTCACCCAATTGCTGCTGCGTTCCAGAGAGGCCGCCATCACGCCGTTGCAGGAGGAGATCGAAGCGCCCTTGATCACCTACGCGCCGGGCAGCCGTCCAACGGAGGGGGCCTGATGGCGGGATCGGGAAACTGGCTCGACCAGCTGGAGGTCCGTCTGCAGGAAACCCTGGAAAGCTTCCTTCAGGCCAATCCCCAACAGGAAAGCCTGCTGGCGGAACAGGAGGCCAGGGAACGACAGCAACAGCTGCGCCGGGATCGGCTGGCTCTGAAAGCGGAAGCGGAACTCCAGCGCCAGGGCCTCCTGCGGCTGGCGGAGGACATTCGCTGCTGGCAGGAACGGGTGGATCGGGCCAAGGGGGCGGGAGCCCTGGAACTGGCGGGGCGGGCGGAAGCGCACATCGCCACCCTGATGGACCAGGGGCGGGCTCGGTGGCAAACCCTCGATGAGCTGGGGGAACGGTTTGCGGCGGTGGAACGGGAGCTGCAGCACCTGGGCGGCAACCCCAGCGGCCCTGCCTCGGAAGCTGCGGCGGGACCAGAAGCCAAGCCCAAAGCGCAAACCTCCGGGCCCGACCTGGAGGCAGACTGGGCAGCCTTCGAAACCCAGCAGGAGCTGGACGCCCTCCGGCGGAAGATGCAGGGGTGAAGGGGCGCCTACCCCTTCGGGGCTGGAGGCACCAGGCTCACCCCCTCCGGCGGGGGAGTGGGGTCAGGATCGGCGATGAGCATGTGCTGCAGCACGATCTCCGGACGCTCACTGTCGCGCCAGCGGATGCGGTAGGCCGGCATCTTGGTGCCCCGGCTCGTGGTCTGCTCCACGGGCTCCATCACCCAGCCGCGACGGGATCGCCCCTGGGGGTTGCGCTTCACAACCGCATCGGCGTGCTTGAAGCGAAAACCGACCCGCTCACCACTCATCCTGGGGCAGAGAACTTACTACATCTCATTATCCCATTGCATCGGCCACCTCCCGCTGAGGGAATTCAGGGCGGAGGAGGGGAAAGGCAATCACGTCCCGAATGGAAGGGCTGTCGGTGAGGAGCATGGCCAGCCGATCAATGCCAATCCCCAGCCCACCCGTGGGCGGCATGCCCACCTCCAAGGCATCGAGAAAGTCTTCATCCACGGTCTGGGCTTCCGGATCCCCTGCCCGGTGCCGTTCCTGCTGCTGCTCCAGCCGGCTGCGCTGATCCACGGGGTCGATGAGCTCGGAGAAGGCGTTGGCGGTCTCACGACCGGCGATGAAAAGTTCAAAGCGCTCCACCAGGCCAGGTTTGGAGCGATGGGGACGGGCCAGGGGAGACGTTTCCACGGGGTAATCCAGCACGAACGTGGGCTGGATCAGGGAGCCCTCCACGGCCTGCTCAAAGGCCTCCACCAGCAACCGCCCCACACTGTCCGCCGCTTCCGGAACCACCAGCCCAGCGGCCAGCAGGGCCGCCGCCGCTTCATCGCGACTGGTGTAGGCGTTGAAATCCAGGCCGGTGGCCTGCTGCACCAGGGTGTGCATCGTCTCCCGCCGCCAAGGGGGTGTGAGATCGATCGGAGTGCCCTGGTAGGTGAGGGAGGTGGTGCCGCAGACCACCTGGGCCGCTTCCGCCACCAGTTGCTCCGTGAGCTCCATCATCGTGTGGTAGTCGGCATAGGCCTGGTAGATCTCCACAGAGGTGAACTCCGGGTTGTGGCGGGTGCTGACCCCTTCATTACGAAAGATCCGGCCCAGCTCATACACCCGCTCAAAGCCCCCCACCAGCAGGCGTTTCAGATGGAGCTCGGTGGCAATGCGCAAGGTGAGGGGCAGGTCGAGGGCGTTGTGATGGGTTTCAAAGGGACGGGCATCCGCTCCCCCCGCCTGGGTCTGCAACACGGGGGTCTCGATTTCCAGAAACCCCCGATCATCCAACCAGCGGCGCAGGGTGCTCACCAGCACCGCCCGCTTACGGAAGGTGTCGCGGGTGTGGGGAGACACGATCAGGTCCAGATGGCGCTGCCGATAGCGCTTCTCCACATCGGCCAACCCATGCCATTTATCGGGCAGGGGTTGAAGGGCCTTGCTGAGCATGTGCCACTGATCCACTTTCACGGAGAGCTCGCCCCGATCGGTCCGTCGGAGGGTTCCCTCCACCCCGATCCAGTCGCCGATATCCGTGAGAGTGGTGAGATGGAGAAACCCATCCGGCTGGTCCGGGTGAACCGACTCCAGGAAAGCCTTCTCGATGAAGAGCTGAATGGGGCCACTCTCATCGGCCAGGGTGAAAAAAGCCAATTTGCCCATTACGCGCCGGGCGAGGAGCCGCCCTGCCAGAGAGACCTTCTCAGAGCACTCCTCCCCATTGGGAAGATCGGCATGGGCCTTCTGCAACTCCGCTGCCCGGTGGCTCGGGGCATAGCTGAAGGCATAGGGGAGGTGGCCATGGGCCTCAAGGGCTCGGGCCTTCTCCAGGCGGGTCGCGCGCAGATCCGACAAGGCGGCAGGGGGTTCAGGAGATGAAAGCCATCCTGAAGGACAGCCGGTCGGGCTGAGGCCTCAACCGGCAGCTGCCAGGGGGCCATCCCCCATCCGCTGGGAGGCGTAGCCCGTGCCCCGCACCGTCAGGATCAGCTCAGGATTGCGAGGATCAGGTTCGAGCTTGCCCCTCAGCCTGGCTACGTAGACATCCACCACCCGCAGATCGGCCGCCCGGCGCGGGGGATAGCCCCAGAGCTGCTCGAGAATCTCCGCACGAGGCACCACTCGGCCCGGTTCACGGAACAGGAGTTCGAGGAGGCTGAATTCGGTGTAGGTCAGGGCGATGCGCTGACCCTCCCGGCTCACCTGGCGGCGGTTGGTGTCCACCACCAGGTCGCCAAGTCGGAGCACGCCATTTCCTGCTGGCACATCGCGGGGCTCGGTAGCCGCAGAGCCCCGGCCAACCCGGCGGAGAATGGTGGCAATGCGAACTTCCAACTCCTTCGGGCTGAAGGGTTTGGGCAAGTAATCATCGGCCCCCAGGTCGAGGCCAGCCACCCGCTCGGCAATGGCATCGAGGGCGGAGAGAAAGATGATCGGCACACAGGATTCGGCCCGCAGCCTGCGGCACACCGCAAAGCCATCGAGCTTGGGGAGCATCACATCCAGCACCACCAGATCAGGTTGCTCGCTGTGGAAGAGCTCCAGTGCCTGCTCTCCATCTTCAGCGCAGACCACCCGATAGCCCGCCAACTGGAGCCGCATCACCAGAACCCTGCGCACGGCTGGCTCGTCATCCACCACCAGGAGGGTGGGCTTGGGGGTCGAGCCAGAATCCCCACCCGCCAGATCCCTCTCCAGGAGCCCCTCAGCTGGGTCCAGTGGATCCGGTCGGAAGGGATCCGAAGGGGAAGAGGACAGCTCGGGACGATCCTCCAGACTCATGGGCGGGGCGCCTGATGAAGAATCGCAACCATACCGTTGAGCCGTTCCTGGGGTCATCCCCTCAATCCTCAGCGCAGCCTGGGATGGGGGGATTTTTAAGCATTTCTACGGAAACAGACCTCAGCGGGAAGGGCTGCTAGCGGATCCCCCATCGCCGGACGGAAGGCCGGCTGGCCAGCGGGACGCGGCGTAGCCGTTCCATTCCCGGGCCGCCGACTCCAGGGCCCGGTCGCTGGAGGTCTGGCCCAGCATGGCCTGCTGCAAATGGGTGTAGAGGATGGTCTGGAGGCGCTTCAAGCCTGGGGTGGGGGGCACGAGCACCCGCGCTCCCGCCAGCGACTGAATGGCCAGAAGGCGTGCCTGGAGCACCAACCGCTCCTGGGGGGATTCGGGCTTCTGGGCCCCCAGCCTGCGCTCCAGCTTCGCCAAGGCCTCTCGGGAGGAGGGCAACACCCGCGCCGCTTCCGCAAACGCCAGCTGATGGGTGGCATTGGTGAGAAACAGGGCCAGATCAACGGCGGCAGCCGGCACGGCGCTGCCCCGCGGAACCACCAGGTTCATCACCGCCACATTGGTGTGTCCAGAGGCCCCCTGCAGGGGAGGGTGGGGCTCACTCAAGGAGGCCACCCCCGGCGCATTGGTCTGCAAGTTGCGCAGAAAGTCGGGACCCGTCGCCACCTGGGCCAGATCACCCGCCTGATAGAGCTCGATCGCCCGTCGATAGCCCTGGCTCACCACTTCCCGGGGGAGCAATCCTTTGCGATAGAGGTCCGTCCAGAAGGCGAAGGCGTCCCGACCGGCAGAGCTGAGGAAAGCCGCCTGGTGCTGGTTGTCCAGGAGGCGCACACCCATCTGGACCAGCGATTCCAGGAGCTCGGCGGAATCTTCCGGTACGACCGTGACAAAGAGGGCATAGCGGCCGGTGCGGCGGCGGATGGCTTCGGCATAGGCCGGCACCTCCTGCCAGCGCCGGGGCGGGGCCGCGTAACCGGCCTGTCGCAACAGCCCACGGTTGGCCATGGTCAACCGGGTGGTGAGATACCAGGGGATGGCGAATTGCTGACCGGCCAGCTGGCCGGACGACCACACTCCCGGCAAGTACGCCGATGAGGCGCCCGGGGGGAGCAAGGGCTCGAGATCCACCAGGCCACCCCTGCTGGCCAGCCCAGTGGCAAAGATGGGGTTGAGATTCACCAGGTCCGGGGCCGTGCGGGCATAGACCGAGGCCAGCAACTTTCGTTCCACAGAACTCCAGGGCACATCGGTCCAGCGCACCCGCATGGGGGTCCCTGGGGGGCGCTCCCGCTCCCATGCCGCCGTAACGGCCTGGATGTATGCCGAGAACTTGGGAGCCAGATCGAGCGTCCAGAACTGGAGGATAGACGGGGGTTGGGGCGCGCGGGAACGGCCGACCCCGCAGGCGGCGCTGCCCAGCGCCAGGCCACCCAGGGTCAGGTGGCGCAGGATGGTACGGCGCTTCAGCAAGGACCTGGAATCAACCACGCCAGCCTGGGTGGGCCCGTCGCCACAACCGCAACAGGGGCGTGCAGATCAACGGAGCCAAAAGGGCCGTCAGGAGGGTCTGGGCCAGGAGCACATGGAGGCCGGCGGTGGAGAGATCCTGCCAGGTCCACCCTGGCTGGGCCAGGTCGGAGGGATTGGGGCCCCCTTCCCCCCTGCCAAAGGGGAAGCGCCAGCTCCAGGCGAGCCACTGGAGCATGAGCGTGGCATTCAGCAAAACGGTGCCCATCAAGACGAGCAGCCCGAGGCTGAAGGGCCCCTCGATGGCCGGGCGGCGCGTGCTGAGGGGGCCCCACCACCAGGCGAGCAGGAGGAGGCCAGGAAGCCAGCTAATGGGGCCATGGTGCACGGCATCCATGAGCAGTCCCAGCACGCCAGCGAGCAGTACGGCCGACCGCCGTCCATCGGCGAGCGCCCAGGGAAGCAGCCAGAGAACGGGCCAGCACGGCGGAACATCAGCCAGGGCCAACCAGGTTGGGGCCGCTAGGGTGAGAAGGGGCACAACCAACAGACTGGTGGCCCAAAGGGGCTGGCGGTTGAGAAGCTCCATCAAGGTCGGAGCACCTGGACCCAATCCACCGCCTGCACCGGAGCGATCAGTTGCACCACAGCCGTGGGCGCAGGATCGGCAGAAGCATCCACACTCTGGATGACCCCCACGGGCAGGTTGGGAGGCACAAGGGTGCTGGCAGGGGAGGTCACCACCAAATCCCCAGGGCGGGCCTCGGGATCCTTGTCCAGGAATCGCACCACCGGACGGGCCGTTCCAACCCCGGTGAGAAGGCCATGGTGCTTGGTGCGACCCAGCCAGACCCCGACCCGGCTGGAAGGGTCCGTGAGCAGGGTGATCGTGGCTGTCGCAGGGGTGACACTGGCCACCATGCCAATGAGCCCCCCGGGAGCGAGAACCGGCTGGCCGGCGCGCACCCCGGCCAAGGAGCCCTTGCCAATCACCAGCTGTTGCCACCATCCCCCGTTCTGCCTTGAGATCACAGGGGCCGAGACCGTCTGCCCAGCCGTCTGACCATCCCGTGATTGCTGCAGGGCGAGCATCTCCCGCAGGCGCACGTTGTCCTGGGTGAGAGCCTCAATCCTGGCTCGATCCTCGACGGTTCGGGCGGAACGCAACCACTCGGATTGGGCAGGGCCAGGCCAGAACGGGAGGCTCAAGGCGGCAAAGGCATCCGTAAGCAGGGCCCCTTTGCTCAGGCGGACGCCCAAGAGCAGGAGAAGGAACAGCAGCAGGAGGGGCCATTGCAGCTTCCCCCGGGGCGCTGCGGGGCGTCGCCGGCGGGAGGGGGGCATGGATCAGGCAGCTTGCCTGGCGAAATCAGGAACCTCAACCACCCACTCGTACTGCTTGAAATCGTCGAGGATCATGCCGCAACCGCGCACCACGCAGAGCAAGGGGTCTTCCGCCACGTGACTCAGGATTCCCGTTTCCTGGCTCACCAGATCACAGATCCCTTTCACCAGTGCACCACCACCAGCAATCATGATGCCGCGATCAACGATGTCGGCGGCCAGTTCGGGGGGGGTGCGCTCCAGGGTTCTCCGCACCGCTTCGACGATAACGTTGACGGGCTCGGCAATGGCCTCACGAATCTCTCCAGCCCGCACGTTGATGGTGCGCGGAAGTCCGGAGAGGAGGTGGAGGCCTCGCACGTCCATGGTGAGCTGGTCATGGGCATCATCAGGAAAAACAGAGCCCAGACGGACCTTAATGTCCTCTGCGGTCTGCTCCCCAACGACGAGATTGTGCACTTTTTTGAGGTGCATGCTGATGGCATCGGTGAGCTCATCCCCTGCCACCCGCACCGATTCACTCAACACCGTGCGTCCGAGGCTGAGCACCGCCACTTCGGTGGTGCCTCCTCCGATATCCACGATCATGGTGCCCACGGGCTCCATCACAGGCATCCCGGCGCCAAGGGCGGAAGCCACGGCTTCATCCACCATGAACACCTGCCGGGCATGGGCTTCACTGGCCGCCCTGAGTTCCCGCCGTTCGCTCGCCGTCACCCCCCCGGGAATGGCGATCACCATCCGGGGAGCCATCACATCCCGTCCCTCGTGCACCTTCTGCAGGAAGGCCTTGAGCATGCGCGCCGTTGCTTCCGTGTCGGAGATCACCCCATCGCTCAAGGGGCGCACTGCCGTGATGTCTCCTGGTGTACGCCCAAGCATGGGCTTGGCCTTATCGCCCACGGCCAGGGTTGCGGCATTTTGCTTGAGATCCACCGCCACGACGGAAGGCTCCTGGAGCACGATGCCCTTACCAGAAACCCAGATCAGCGTATTGGCGGTTCCCAGATCGATTCCAATATCACGGGAAAACTGAAGGCGACTGAGAAACACGCGACCAGGAGGCGTCAGGGCGGATCATAAGGTTGGCTCGCCGGAAATCCAGAGTTCCTGTGCAGCAGAATGTGACAACCTGGATCAGTGGTGGAACTGGAGGAGTAAGCCCCCCAAACGGGGTGGCCCACCACTGATCCCTCATCCACCGAAACCTTCGCCATGGGCGTCAACTCCATCACCCTTGTGGGCCGTGCCGGCCGCGACCCAGAAGTTCGCTATTTCGAATCCGGAAGCGTTGTGGCCAACCTCACGCTGGCCGTCAACCGCCGCAGCCGCGACGACGAACCCGATTGGTTCAATCTGGAAATCTGGGGCAAGCAGGCCCAGGTGGCCGCGGATTATGTCCGCAAAGGCTCCCTGCTCGGCATCATCGGCTCCTTCAAGCTCGACCGCTGGACCGATCGCACCAGCGGCGAGGAGCGCAGCAAACCTGTCATCCGTGTGGATCGGCTGGAACTCCTCGGAAGCCGGCGCGACGCCGAAACCGGTGAAGGGGGGTTTGGTGGGGGAGAACCCAGTGATGAAGAAGTTCCGTTCTGAAACCATCGGTTCGTCCCCCGTTCGGGCGAGATCCGTCACCAGCGCAGCGCCCCTCTGGGGCGCTTTTTAATGGATGGCCCGATCCCTGAACTAGCGAGATCCTTGCTTCTTCCAGATGCGCAGCCCCATCCATGCAAGGACAGAAAGGGCCGCCAGGACAAGCAGAATCTTCACCAGCTTGGCCACGGGCTCGATCCAGAGCTCAACCCGGGTGTAGCTCTCGCCAAGAAGGAGCCCGGCCACCGTGAGCAGCAGGGTCCAGATCAAGCTGCCGGCGGTGGTCCAGAGGAGGAAAGGAGCCATTGGCATCATCTCGATCCCCGCAGGAACGGAGATCAATGTGCGGATGCCTGGCACCAGGCGTCCCCAGAACACCAGGGCCATTCCGTGCCGATTGAACCAGGTGCGCGATCGCCGCAGTTCCTGGGGGCTAATACCAATCCAACGGCCATGGCGAGAGAGCCAGTCTTCGATCCGCTCCTCATTCACCAGGCGTCCGATTCCGTACCAGGGCAGGGCCCCCAGCACGGTGCCGAGTAGGCCGGCAAGAACGACAGGAATCAATGCGAGCTTGCCTTGTTGCACATAAAACCCCCCAAGGGGCATGATCAACTCAGAGGGAATGGGCGGAAAAAGATTTTCCAGGAACATCGCCGCAAAAATCGCTCCATAGCCAGCCCATGGATTCGCTTCCACCGCATTGCCAATGAAAACGGGAAGTTGCTGGACGAATTCGATAGCCACTGATCATCAAGTGCGGGATTGCATCTTCCACAAGCGCCCAGAGAGAATTCAGCTCTCTAGCCTTACCTGAAAAGAAAAAAGGGACTGGACTTGATGTCCAGCCCCGAATAAACAGGCTAGTTTTCTATCAATAGCGATAGTGTTCCAGTTTGTAGGGCCCTTCAACCGGCACGTTGATGTAAGCCGCCTGCTCAGCAGAGAGCTCGGTCAGCTTGGCACCAATCTTGTCGAGGTGGAGACGGGCCACCATTTCATCAAGGTGCTTGGGCAGCACATAGACCTCCTTCCCATACTGGGAGCCCTTGGTGAAGAGCTCGATCTGAGCCAGCACCTGGTTGGTGAAGGAGTTGCTCATCACAAAACTGGGGTGGCCGGTGGCACAACCCAGGTTCACAAGGCGGCCCTCAGCAAGCAGGAGGATGCGATTGCCGCTGGGCAGGATCACATGATCCACCTGGGGCTTGATGTTGTCCCAGGTGTATTGCTTCAAGGAAGCGACGTCGATTTCGTTGTCGAAGTGACCGATGTTGCAAACAATGGCCTGATCCTTCATCTGGATCAGGTGGTCGTGGCGGATCACCTGGAAATTACCGGTGGCCGTCACGAAGATGTCCACGTCCTTCACCACGTCGTCCAGGCGCACCACGCGGTAGCCCTCCATCGCGGCCTGCAGGGCGCAGATGGGGTCGATCTCAGCGATCATCACGGTGGCACCAAGACCGCGCAGGGACTGGGCCGAACCCTTGCCCACGTCTCCGTAACCCATCACCAGGGCCACCTTGCCGGCCACCATCACATCCGTGGCTCGCTTGATGCTGTCAACCAGGGACTCGCGGCAGCCGTAGAGGTTGTCGAACTTGCTCTTGGTGACCGAGTCGTTGACGTTGATCGC